>DASROA010000001.1:0-2802 GCA_035647115.1 Thiopseudomonas sp.
CGTTTATATCCTGCTAAAAAGTTAATTTCTTTTGAATTTTTAAACAGTAAGGAGATCTATTTTAGTTTAATTGCGACTGGCATTTTATATAATTTAGGTATCTGGATTGACAAGTTTATTTTTTGGTTTAATCCAATGACCTCCCAAGAGATGATCGGCCCGTTACGCAGCTCACCAATCTATGACTTGCCTATATTTTTAGCTTACTTGGCTATTATTCCAGGAATGGCAGTGTTTTTGGTTAAGATCGAAACTGACTTTTCTGAGTGGTATGAAAAGCTGTTTAAGGGTGTTAGGGATGGAGGCTCACTCACTTACATAACCAATGCACGAGATGAAATGACCAAAACAATACGTGAAGGGCTATTTTCAATTTGTAAAATACAGGGCGCTACCATTGTACTTTTACTGTTGTTTGCACCTTCTATTCTAGATTGGTTAAATATCTCAAGATACCATTTGCCTCTTTTCTATATTGATGTTGTAGGGGTGAGCATACAAGTCATCTTTATGGCTTTGTTAAACGTATTCTTTTATTTAGATAAACGTATTGTTGTTTTGAAGCTGAGTTTGTTATTTTTTTCACTAAATGCTTTGTTGACTGTGCTAAGCCAGTACTTAGGCCCTGCGTACTATGGTTATGGCTTTACCCTATCGCTTCTGGTTTGTGTTTTAGTGGCGTTTTATCAGCTTTCTTCTACATTAAATAAGTTGATATACAGTACATTTATGCTGAGAGATGAGTAGCTCAGTGCTGAATGAGTAATGACTGTTAAAAACCGAGACAATGCTTCCTGATAGTTTTTTCAATCGACCTGCGTTAGAGCTGGCTCCTGACTTGCTAGGCAAAGTGATTCGCCATTGCTTTCAAGGGGTGTGGCTTAGCGCACGGATTATCGAAACAGAAGCTTATATGTTAACGGACAAGGGCAGTCATGCATCCTTAGGTTATACCGAAAAGCGTCAAGCGCTGTTTAAAGATGGAGGCACCATCTATATGTATTATGCGCGTGGCGGTGACTCGGTTAACTTCAGCGCCAAAGGTCCAGGTAATGCGGTGCTGATTAAGTCAGGCTACCCGTATTTTGATGAGTTATCCCCTGAGTCCACGTTAAGCATTCTGCAAGCCAATAACCCTGACCGGCAGGGTCGCCCGCGACCCCTCGAGAAACTGTGCAGCGGGCAAACGTTATTATGCAAAAGCTTAGGTTTAAAAGTGCTTGATTGGGATAATCAACGTTTTGATCGCCAGCGTTTTTATGTGGAGGACTGCGGTTTGCGTCCACAGGAAATCATTCAGACCATGCGTTTAGGCATTAGTAAAGGCCGTGATGAGCATTTGCCATACCGCTTTGTAGATGCCGAGTATGCGCGTTACTGTACGAAAAACCCATTGCGCCGTGGCCAGCGTGAAGGTCATGATTTTTGGCGGCTAAGCGGTGAGTAGGGCGCTATTGGTTTTCTCTAACCACATCGGCGGCTAAATTACGGATCGAGCCCAGCTGCTGACTGATTAAGAGTAATTGGGTTTGCAAAAATCTTAGCGTGTCGTCCTCTTCTTCAGGTAAATCACGTAGCCGGTACGACTGTTGTAGTTCTGCATCGCTGTGCACATCGATGGGTTCAAGTTTGCTCAGTTGTTGAGCGATTTTTTCCAGGCTGCCGGCTATGAGCTGTGCTTCTTGGTTGAGCATTGGGTAGCTTGGCGCGTGGGCTAAACTTTCGCGGTGCGCGCCTAATGCAGAAATGTAGCTCAGTAAGGTGTGTGATAACAGTAAAAAACGAAATCCAATATCGGTTTGTCGACGAAAGTGCCCCGGTTCTTTGAGCATATTGGTTAAGGTGCTGGATAGTCTGGCATCGGCATTATGGGCTTCGCGTCGGGCCACCCGATAGGCCATATCGTCTGTTTTACCTTGGCTGTACTCCAGCATGATTTGTCTTAGATAGCGGCCGTTACTGCGTAAGGTTTCCCCTAGCGCTACATTTAAGCGGCGGCCTTGCCAATCGGGTAGGATCAAGAAAACAGCCAAGCCCGCAATGGCACTGCCGATTAAGGTATCAGTGAGGCGGGGTAAGAATAAGTTGTATCCATCACCGATTTGGTTAAAGCAAAACAGCACCATCAGGGTAATAAAAGCAGTGGACAGCTTGTAATGGGTTGTTCGAGTGGCGAAAAAAGCTACTCCTGCAGCTACGGCAATCAATGCCTGCACCCATAACTCAGGGAACAGTTCCAAGAGCACCCAGCTGGCTGCTAAGCCCATTAGGGTGCCTGTGATGCGTTCGACTAAACGTGCGCGTGTGGCTCCATAGTTGGGGCGGCAGACAAATACACTGGTCAGTAAAATCCAATACCCTTGCTCCGGGTGTAGCAATTGCATGACGCCATAACACACTGCAACGACAATGCTGAGGCGCAGGGCATGACGAAATAGTAATGAGTCAAGGTTGAGATTTTGTCCGATACGCTCGATCGCCTCTTTGAATGTTTGGGGGTCACGATCAAGTATAGTGTCGTTTTTAGTTAGCGGTGCAGCATCAGGGTTGGCAGCATCACGCAGCAAGTGATCTAAGGTGCTGAGGTTGTTGGCCAAGGTTCGTAGTGAGCGTAACAGCTCGCGCCATTCAGGCTTGTTTTGTTGTCTAAGGTAGGCAATGGCCTGTAAGTCTTCCAGTGCTTGGCTGTGTCCGCCGCCATAATCAAAAGGTTGGCGCAGCTCAATGGCTTTGGCCAGAGCTTTACAGCCATCACCTTGTTGGCGGAGCAGTCGTAAACAACGAAACAACACATCACTGTGG
>DASROA010000002.1:0-9978 GCA_035647115.1 Thiopseudomonas sp.
GTCATATTAATATCCCCGCACATACACGGCACAGAGTGGCCTGGACCCAACCGGACACGGAAACAGTTTGGTTGGCGGTGTATTACACACAATAGACGTGATTTAAATTATCGATAATAGAGGTGTAGCGCTACAATATTAACGTCTTATTATAAGTTATTGTTTTATACGCTTTACCAAATTACTGTTTTCGCAAAGCTATTAAATATGCAGTAGTATATTTTTTAATATAGTTTGGCCGCCCAGGTATTTGATCTAATGGCTGGCTTTACTGCCCAGTGCATGTCAGTGAAGGGTAGTATGACTTGGTTAAGGAATAATAGTCGTGAAAGATCTAGCACCATCTGATTTAAAGAGCATCCTACACTCTAAGCGCGCCAATATTTACTATCTACAATATTGCCGTGTGCTGGTTAATGGCGGTCGTGTTGAGTACGTAACCGACGAGGCTCGTCGCTCTTTGTATTGGAATATCCCCATAGCCAATACGACAACATTATTGCTGGGTACCGGTACATCAATCACCCAAGCCGCCATGCGTGAGCTTGCTAAAGCAGGTGTGTTGGTTGGTTTTTGTGGCGGAGGCGGCACACCTTTATTTAGCGCAAATGAAGTTGATGTTGAAGTTGCTTGGTTAACACCGCAAAGCGAATATCGACCCACTGAGTACTTACAGCAATGGGTTAAGTTTTGGTTTGACGATGATTTACGCTTAGAAGCAGCAAAATTGATGCAGCAGGCACGGCTTGATTTTATTGAAAAACATTGGCTGTCGAATCGTCGTTTAAAAGATGCTGGTTTTCTTGTTGAACCAGAACAGCTTAAGCCTTTACTAGAAAGCTCCCGCGCTGCAATAGATACTCGACCAGACACCATGTCTTTGCTCACTGAAGAAGCCCGCCTCACCAAATTACTTTTTAAAATCGCTGCAAATACTTTGGACTATGGCAAATTTACCCGTGCGAAACGCGGCACTGGCGTGGATCCAGCAAACCGTTTTTTAGATCATGGCAACTACTTGGCGTATGGCATGGGTGCAACTGCGACTTGGGTTATAGGTTTGCCCCACGGGCTGGCTGTTTTACATGGTAAAACGCGTCGTGGAGGGTTGGTTTTTGATGTGGCTGATTTAGTTAAAGATGCTTTAGTTTTGCCGCAAGCCTTTATATCTGCAGCAAGAGGTGATGAAGAACAAGCTTTTAGGCAAAGCTGCATAGATAATTTAACTCGTGCAGAAGCCCTCGATTACATGATCAAAACCATCCAAGACATTGCTGCGCATTTAGGTGGCAATAAATGAATATCTTATTGGTGTCTGAGTGCAATAAAGCCGCTTTAAAAGAAACACGTCGGATTTTAGATCAGTTTGCCGAAAGGCGTGGTGAACGCACTTGGCAAACCTCTATCACCAATGAAGGGCTAAAAACTTTAAGACGGATGCTGCGTAAAACAGCGCGAAAAAATACCGCTGTAGCCTGTCATTGGATACGTGGTCTAGATCACAGCGAGTTGCTGTGGGTCGTCGGTAATAGTCACCGCTTTAATATGGAAGGGGCAGTGCCCACCAATACCACTGAGCGCGACATTCTTCGCTTAGCCGATGAAAACGATTGGCACACTGGTGAGGCGATTTATTTGCTCAGTGCTTTTGCCGCTTTGTTACATGACCTAGGTAAAGCCTGCGATGCCTTTCAAGCTCGTTTAGCCGGTAAAGCGCATCATGAAGGCGCAAATCTGTACCGCCATGAGTGGATTTCACTGCGGTTGTTTCAAGCATTTGTTGGCGAAGATGATGACACAAGCTGGTTGCAGCGCATTATTGATTTAGGTGATGGCAAAGACAATGAGTGGTTAGAAAGCTTGCAGCGTGATGGCCTGGATGTAGATACTGATAAGCCATTCAGTACCTTGCCGCCTTTAGCCGCAGCATTGGCTTGGTTGGTAGTGACTCACCACCGTTTACCGAGCAAGCCCAAAGACCAGCAAGCTGTCAGGGCTGATCAGTTTAAACATTATTTTCAACAGATTAATTCAGAATGGAATCAAGTATGTTTGGACTCTAACCCTAAGCTGATTAATCCTTACTGGACCTTTAGCAAAGGCTTACCCACCAGCAACCCCATATGGCAAAAAAGAGCAGCTCGTATAGCAACCCGATTGCTAAAATTACAAAACTCTGTGGGTGCACAAGAGTGGTTGGATAATATCTATGTCATGCATTTATCGCGTTTAAGTTTAATGCTGGCAGACCATCACTATTCTAGTTTGACCGATCAAATACGGCGGATTGCCCATACACCCACTACAGTTCTTTATGCAAATACTGATCGCAAGACAGGCCAATACAACCAGACACTAGAAGAACACCTACTCGGTGTTGCAATTAATGCAGGTTATGTCAGCCATAGCTTTCCAGATTTAGAGCGTTCTTTGCCCACCCTGAAAAACCATAGAGGCTTACGTAAGCGTAGTACTTTAGCTCGTTTCCGCTGGCAAGATAAAGCCAGTGATTTAGCCACAGCTTTGCGTGAACGCAGCGCTAAGCAAGGCGCATTTATTGTCAATATGGCCTCGACCGGTTGCGGTAAGACCTTAGCCAATGCCCGAATTATGTACGCCTTAGCAGAGCCTAGCCAAGGTGCACGCTTTTCTGTGGCTTTAGGGTTAAGAACTCTAACGTTACAAACAGGTCAAGCCTACCGTGACCAAAAGATGTACCTCGATGAAGATCAGCTAGCAGTTAGGGTTGGCGGCTCGGCCAGTCGCGATCTATTTGAATATTATCAGCACGAAGCAGCAAAGCACGGCTCGGAATCGATACAAGACCTCATTGATGAAGATGGTGGGGTGCTTTATGAAGGCGATTACGATGCACATCCTTTATTAGCACGCACGCTGCACAAGCAAGACATTAAATCCTTAGTTGCTGCGCCTGTGTTGGTGTGTACGGTAGATCATTTAACACCAGCCACTGAAAGTCAGCGCGGTGGGCGACAAATTGCACCTATGCTGCGCTTAATGACCAGTGACCTCGTACTCGATGAAATCGATGACTATGGCTTAGAGGACTTGCCCGCATTAGCCCGTTTAGTTCACTGGGCGGGTTTATTGGGTTCACGGGTCATGCTGTCTTCTGCCACTCTACCGCCGGCTTTAGTGCAGGGTTTATATGATGCGTATCGAGCAGGGCGTGAACACTACCAAGCGAATCGTGGCGAGCCACATACGCCAATAGATATTTGTTGTGCCTGGATTGATGAGCACCGCAGTACAGCGCAAGACTGTTCGACAAGCGAAATATTTAAAACTGCTCATGATGAGTTCGCTCAGAGACGTGCTGACACACTCGCTACAGAAGTAAAGCAGCAAAAGGTTAGGCGGGTGACTGAATTAGTCGCTGTTGAGTGCAATAGCAGTAAAAAAGAAGATGTTCACCACGCTTTTGCAGATCAGATGCTGAATAGCGCGTTAGAGCTACACCAGACAAATCATACAGTTGATGAAAAGACCAAAAAACAGGTGAGTTTTGGCTTAATACGTATGGCCAATATTGCCCCGTTAATTGAAATTGCACGGTTGCTTTTTAAAACTGAAGTTCCAGCTGATACGCAAATTCATCTGGCTGTTTATCACTCGCAGTTTCCGCTGCTGATGCGTTCAGCAATCGAGCATGAGCTCGATACAACGCTTAATCGTGGTCAGCCGCAGGCGGTGTTTTCACAGCCACGCATTCACACACTATTAAAAGACTCTAAGCAACAGAATCACTTATTTATTGTTTTGGGGTCTCCCGTCACAGAAGTCGGCCGGGACCACGACTATGACTGGGCAGTAGTAGAGCCGTCATCGATGCGTTCACTTATTCAGTTGGTCGGGCGTGTTAGGCGTCACCGCCCTGATTCTTACTTAGAAACTAATGTTCATGTGCTGCGACGTAATGTGCGCTCTTTTATAACACCACAAAAAGCCGCGTTTCTCAGACCCGGTTTTGAGACAGATAAAGAGCAACTGGATAGCAAGGATTTGGCTGACATACTTGAGCAGCATGAGTGGCAGATTATTGATTCACGTCCGCGGATTTTAGAGAGTGCTGAGTTAAAGCCCAAACAGAGTTTAGTGGATATTGAACATTACCAGTTACAGAAGAAAATGTTGCCACAGCAGGTACGTACTGGCTCTCCGCGCCGTCGCGCAAGTCGTTTTGATAATAAAAGCACGCCTCCTCCGCTTGGTGCGCACAGTTGGTGGACAGCTCCTTATGCCACTTACCTTGCTGTTTTACAGAATGAGCAGCCTTTTCGAAAAGATGATGGTCCGCGGGTTGATCTCGTTTTGCTACCTAATGACGAAGAAGATGATTTCTTGTTACATCGAATTGATAAGGAAAGAGGCGCTTATAAAAACAATTACATACTCATTGAAGGCTCCATGCTGCAAAGATTGCCAGACAGCGAGGTGTTGGGGGAACGCATTAGCCCTTGGTTTGTTGAGGATTACCCAACGCTGCTGATTAACCAAGCAGAAAACGAAGAGCTGGAGCTTGAACGCTGTGCAAAAAAATATGGGGGTTTGAGTTTGCGTGATAATCAACAAAGCAACCGGAAGTGGGGTTTTCATGCTGCTTTGGGTTTTTTTGAAGCAACATGAAAACCTTAATAGCTGCCTATGGGGCAGTGAACGTGCTTATAAAAACGAAGCGCTAATATTTATGAGCTACTTATTCAGCAAGCGCGTATTTTAGCAAAGTTTTCCCAGCTGCTCTAACTAGTAAATTAAATTGTTAAAGCTAAATGTTAATAGGTTGATTTATATTTTTGGAGACTAAGATGGAGTTATTGTTGATAAGGCATGTGCCTTTACAGTGGAGGGTAGGATGTCAACACCAGAGCTAACCAATAGAGCCAAAGCAATACGCGAAGCGGTTTATGGGTTTATCGAAAAACGTTTAAATACAAAAATAGAAAAGTTAAAGCCTGACGACCCTAAGTATCAAACAGAACAGGAGAAGCATATCCCAGAGGTATGGTTAGCCAGTGCAATAGAACGTTCGTCACAAATCCAAGTAGTGACGCATCCGCTTAAAGCAACCTACCCCCATGCGCATATTAGACAAACCACGAGCCTTTATTGTCGGCCCAAGGACTTGCCTCAACATGACTTAGTCGCAACTCAAGTGTTAGGGGAGAGCTTTACTGATGATGTGACAGGTAATGCTGCAGCTTTAGATGTTTATGCTTTGTTGCAGCAAGAGTTTGATGGGAAAACGCTTTTAGACTTGTGCTTATCCAAAGATGAGGATATGCAAGCAGCATTGCATGATGACTCTGAAGTTGCTAAGGATTGGTTGACTGCTTTAGCAGATGTAACCCAGCCAAAAATGCAAGGAGTAGCCTCACACTCTTTTGCCAAGCAGTTGTTTTGGTTAACGGGCGCAGACCCTTATGCAAACGAAGACTATGTTCTATTAGCACCACTTTACTCCAGCACTCTGGCACATAAGGTTTATGAGGTAATCGACTTTGACCGCTTTAGCCCAGAGTCAAAAGAAATTCGTGACGCGGTGCGTAACAAAAAGCAGCATGATGGAGTTGCCCATAGTTACCCAAACTTAGCTATTCAAGTTATTGGGGGGGCTAACCCGCAAGGTATTTCTTCCTTGTCTAGTAAGCGCCGAGGGGTCAATTACTTATTGCCTTCTTTACCACCCAGCTGGAAAACTAGCGGTAACCGACCACCATTTAAAGTGCCGTCAGTATTTTCGATCTTTGAAAAACGCCGTGATACTAAAATTTGGGTCGGTGAGCTAACAGAGTTTTTAGCAAGTACCCCACCTGCAAATATACAGACCCGAAATAAAATTGACCGTTTAGTTAATGGTTTACTAGATGAGTTGTATATCTTTGCCTCTGCTTTTCAAGAGTTACCCCCAGGCTGGAGTACAGATGAACTATGTGATTTACCCGGCGCTCAGCGTTACTGGCTAGACCCAGCTCGCGCACTAGAGGATGAAGCCTTTGCTGAAGCTTGGCTTAACAGTAGCTGGGATGAGGATGTTGAAGATGACTTTGCCCGTTGGTTAAACCATCAATTAGGCAGCAAGATAAGCTATTTAGGAGATGTTGAATTTCGTCGCTGGGCACGTGAGATGCGCAAAGACAGCTACTGGCAGCGATTCATCAGCGATCATTTTAAGTCAATTGAGAACAAGCAAGCAGGGAGTGAAGGCTAATGGAACTAGAACATAATGCTTATTTGATCTTGCCTCGTTTACAGGTGCAAAACTTAAATACCATTTCCAGCCCCATGACCTGGGGTGCGCCTGCAATAACTGCTGCCATGGGTTTTATGCTGGCGTTACAGAGAAAAATTCCTTTTGATTGGGAGTTAGACTTACTAACAGTGGGCATGGTTATCCATGACTTTGAACCGCAGGTTAATGGCAGTTACGTTAAAAAGTTTAACTTAACTCGTAATCCACTAGGTAGAGATGGCAAAACACCCGGCATTATTGAAGAAGGACGAGCTCATGCAACGATAAGCTTGGTTTTTGGAGTTTATATTGCAGGGGATAAATCAGACGATGAGCTTTTGCAGAAGCGTGCTTGGGCAATCCAAAATAAAGCCAACACCATGCGTTTTGCCGGTGGGTCGATTATTCATAACCCCAACACTTGGCATAAACCACAGCTTCTTGTGCTGCCGGAAGACCAAAGCGAAACTTCACATACGTTAAGCCTTAAACGCAGCTTACTGCCAGGTTTTGCGTTGATTAGCCGTGATGATGTTTTAATTTCACACACTGAAAAACTCCAGAGTGAAGAACCAGGGCTCACAGCTTTAGATGCCTGGCTTGATCTATCGCGAATAAATAGGCGCTGTGTGGTAACTCAAACCGAACAAAGCAATGGTGAGATTAAAGAAAGCATCGAGTGGAAATCAGACCGTGAAAAAGGCAGCGGCTGGTTGGTGCCTATCCCGGTAGGTTACAGCGCACTGTCTGAATTGTATGAGGCTGGTGAAGTACAAAACGCTCGAGATCCTAATGTTCCGTTTCGTTTTGTGGAAAGCATGTACTCCATTGGCCAGTGGTGTAGCCCACACCGCTTGACATCATTAAGTGAGCTTTTGTGGTCCTCTCATGCCGACCATGAGGCAGGTATTTACCGTTGTATTAACCACAATTCAAATCAAAAATAAGCTTCAAGGAGCGAAAGTTATGACTAAAAACACTTTGAAAACAGCATCTGTACTAGCGTTTGAACGCAAAATTGACCCGTCTGATGCTTTGTTATTTACAGGGAACTGGGCAGAACGTGATTCAGCCGCAAGTTGGACACCCATTGAAGTGCGTGAAAAGTCAGTGCGCGGTACGATTTCTAACCGTTTAAAAGCTAGAGAGCAAGATCCGACTAAAGTTGATGCCGCGATAGAAAACCCTAACCTGCAGACAGTGGATATAGCGACTTTAGATAGCGACCACGATACCTTACAAATGCGCTTTACTGTGCGCGTACTGCCAGGTACTGGCACGCCGTCCGCTTGCAATAATGCTGATTATCAAGAAAAGCTTGTCGAAACTGTGAAGCAATATGTACAGGCGAATGGATTTACAGAGTTAGCGAGACGTTATGCAGCTAACCTAGCAAGTGGTCGTTTTTTGTGGCGCAATCGCATCGGTACTGAGCAAGTCGAAGTCAGAATTGCTCGTTTAGTTGATGGCAAAGCAGCTGCAACCTATAGATTCAATAGTTTAGATTTTTCATTGCGTAACTTTGAGCATTCAACTGAAGATTTAGAACAATTGAGCCAAGTGTTCGCTGATGGATTATCAGGTGAAGAGCATGTGTTACTTGAAGTAACTGCGTTTGCCAGAATGGGGGCAGGGCAAGAAGTGTTTCCTTCACAAGAACTCATTTTAGATCGTGGCCGTGGCGATAAAAGTAAAACTTTGTATAGCGTGAAAGGTGTTGCTGCCTTGCACTCACAAAAAGTAGGCAACGCAATTCGCACCATTGATACCTGGTATCCGGTTGAAGATGACATTATAGATTTAGGCCCGATTGCTATTGAACCTTATGGTTCAGTGACAACTCAGGGTAAAGCCTATCGTCAGCCAAGACAGAAAATGGACTTTTACAACCTGCTCGATAATTGGCTGCTAAAAGACCAAGTGCCAGCTATAGAGCAGCAACACTATGTTATGGCGATTTTAGTGCGTGGTGGTGTGTTCGGTGATGCGGGTTAACGCTATGGATTACTACCTAGATATTAAACTGTTATCCGACCCTGACTTCGCACCTAGCGTGCTGCTGAATGCTTTGTTTAGTAAGCTACACCGAGCATTGGCAGAGCATAGTGAGCTTAACGTAGCAGTCAGCTTTCCCGAGTACAGTCTAGTTCCACTAGGCTTGGGGAGCTGTTTGCGGTTACACGGTAAGCAAGGCGATCTGGCAGGTTTACAAAACACGGATTGGTTGGCAGGTATGCGTGACCATATGGTTTATGGTGATGTGCAGCCCGTACCAAGTAATACTGAGCATGTAGCAGTACGACGCGTGCAAGCCAAATCAAACGTCGAACGTTTGATTAGACGCAGCGCTAAACGCAAGGGTATTAGTGAAGAAGAAGCTCGCAAGGCTTATCAGACAGCGCAGCCGGAAAAGCTACGCTTACCTTTTATAACCCTTAATAGTCAAAGCAGCGGACAGAGATTTTCTTTGTTTATAAAGCAAAGTAAGCCGCAACAAGAATCAAGAACAGGGGAGTTTAACCGTTACGGAATAAGCCAAACTGCAACTGTGCCTTGGTTTTAACCCTTTTTTTACAGGCTAGCAGTAGGCTAAGTAAATCAATGACTTACGCCTACTGCTTATAAAAGGGTTTTTTAATAGAAAATCTTGCTAGCTCTTTAAAAATGCAGCTATAAGAGTTATAAACTCTAGTTCACTGCCGCATAGGCAGCTCAGAAATCCATAGGCTGTACTGGTTTAATCGGCCACAAGTTCACTGCCGCATAGGCAGCTCAGAAAATATAGGTACGCAATTGGTTTAACGATTTAGAGTTCACTGCCGCATAGGCAGCTCAGAAAACTGTTTGATGTTCATGTAACGCTCAGTCAGAGTTCACTGCCGCATAGGCAGCTCAGAAAATGCCGCGCGCATGCCATTCCTCTACTTTTACGTTCACTGCCGCATAGGCAGCTCAGAAAACCCTCCGAACAACCACTTCAATCTTGCCAGCGTTCACTGCCGCATAGGCAGCTCAGAAATGACGCTTGTGTGTCCACTAGGCGCAGATAGCGTTCACTGCCGCATAGGCAGCTCAGAAAACCATAGTAGAGTAGAACTCCTACGCGTTCAGGTTCACTGCCGCATAGGCAGCTCAGAAAAGCTTGAATCCGCTCGGTCCAGTGCTTCACACGTTCACTGCCGCATAGGCAGCTCAGAAAGACGAATGCCTGCATTCCGGCTAGATCATAATGTTCACTGCCGCATAGGCAGCTCAGAAAAGATGTATTCCTGGATGATGGGGGCTTATTGCGTTCACTGCCGCATAGGCAGCTCAGAAAAAAAGTACCAGCGTTTGCGTCGGGCGGGTTCCGTTCACTGCCGCATAGGCAGCTCAGAAAAAAATTTCGGATATGTTGGCGCTGATAAGCTTGTTCACTGCCGCATAGGCAGCTCAGAAACGGCCAGTGTTGATATCACTTGACCGGGCCATGTTCACTGCCGCATAGGCAGCTCAGAAATCATGCCTCAACCCTCCGAATAACCACCTCAAGTTCACTGCCGCATAGGCAGCTCAGAAAAAGTCTTGCTGCCACTACTGTTTTGCGAATAGGTTCACTGCCGCATAGGCAGCTCAGAAAAATACTTTTTGGCAAATAACGTGTATACGCAGGTTCACTGCCGCATAGGCAGCTCAGAAACTATTTCCAGTACAAGCAGCGCAAGCAAAGTACGTTCACTGCCGCATAG
>DASROA010000003.1:0-46643 GCA_035647115.1 Thiopseudomonas sp.
GCATCAATGATATTTGATTTACCACAGCCGTTAGGGCCGACCACAGCGGTCATATTGGTCGGAAAACTGACCGTGGTGGGGTCAACAAAGGATTTAAAACCCGCTAAACGGATGCTTTTTAGGCGCATAAATCAGGCAGCCTCAGCTGAAGTACTGCAACAGTTGTTTAACCCACGGAGCCGCCCAAGATGAATACCACTCACCTTGTGAGCCTGAACAGTGACCACTATCGAATTAAAAATACGGACAACAAGCTCCATCTCAGCACTCCGCTGACTAAATTCTAAATGATAGACAAGATTGAGCGCCGAGCATAATGGCGACTAAAAATAACGCTCAGTGTAACAAATTATTTAGCGCACAGTGCTGAGGATAGCGGCATGCATGCACCATTGCGCTGGTTAGCTTTGCGGGTTTGCTTGCTGTTTATCCTACTAATACTGCCGCAGGCTTAGTCACGAAATGCTGGGCGCTCAAGTCGAGTAAAATGTTCTGTTGAGAGGTAAAGTGATATTAGCTCAATACGCCAGAACGTGTCCTTGCAGGATACTTTTTGCCAAAGTGTCATATAGATACGTGGCGTACCGTGCACCGGTATAGCTATTCTTCCGTCGATGAACCCATCCTGGGTTCAACTCCGGCGCTACGCCATCCACGGCTCCGCTCGTCATAGCTACACCGATGCACTCATTAACCATTGGCAGGGCCTGTAGTATCGCAGTAGCGACCAACCAAGCAGCAAATATTGAATAAGCTGAGCAGACTGCATACCGTCATAAGCATTAATTGCTAGCTGGCAGTCGCAGCCATGGACTGCCACGGCCTACGGCCTCGCAGAGACGGATGCCAGTAAACTGCCGCAACCTCAAAGCACCGGGCAACACATCTAAAATCTGTTGGAGGCGCTGGGCTAAACGCTCTTTTTCAGCCAATTCATGTAAACGCTGCTCGCTCACCTGTGCCAATTCATCCTGCACTTGCGCGTAACGGCTCTGCATGGATTGCAAAGAGCCTGCAAACTGTTCGCTCAAGCGAGTAAACTGCTGCAACTGGCTTTGCAGCTGGGCGACCTCCGATACCTCATCAGAAGTCACTGTATGATTTTGCTGGGTGGTTAGCGGAGCATTCATGATAACGACTCAACTCAAACATCAAAAATCAGTCTTTATAACTGTACTGACATGAACAGCTGCAAAAAACCATGCCGACATTTATTTGATGCACCACCCATCGATGTATTCACCGACTTAAAGCAAGGCTCACACATGAAGGATAACGACCACGCGCAACTCAACTGGGACTCACAAGGCCAACCTTTGTCCAGTCAATTTGATGATGTGTATTTTTCTAAGGCCTCTGGGCTGGACGAATCACGCTATGTGTTTCTTAAACACAATCAATTGGCGGAACGTTTTGCTGCGTTACACAACGGACAAACCTTGGTGATTGGTGAAACAGGCTTTGGCACCGGTTTGAACTTTCTATCCGCATGGCAGTGTTTTTTAGAGCACGCGCCAGCACACACGCGGCTGCACTTTATCAGTGTCGAGAAGTACCCTTTACAGCCTGATGATTTAGCTAAGGCCCTTGAGTTATGGCCGGAGCTGGCCGAGTTGTGCGAACAACTGCTACAGCAGTATCACGCTATCCATCCAGGCTTTCAGCATTTTCAGTTGGCCAACGGCCGCATCAGCCTGACCCTATTGATTGGTGATGTGCTGGCTATGCTGGAGCAACTGGACGCCTGTATCGATGCGTGGTTTTTGGATGGTTTTGCCCCGTCAAAAAACCCTGAGATGTGGAATGCTGCGGTATTTGCCCAACTGGCTCGACTCTCCACCGCGGGTAGCACCCTTGCCACTTTCACCAGTGCCGGTTTTGTGCGCCGCGGCTTGGCTGCAGTAGGCTTTACCATGCAGCGTCCGCCGGGTTTTGGCCATAAACGGCAAATGCTGGCGGGCCAGTTTCAGCCCGCCGAGGCGGTAACCGACCCTAAACAAAACGCAGCCCCTTGGTTTGCCCGCCCCACAGCAACGCCACTGGCGCCCGAACAGCGCCACGCCATTATCATCGGCGCCGGTTTAGCTGGCTGCACCAGCGCGGCCAGTCTTGCCGCACGGGGTTGGCGGGTGACGCTCATTGAGCAGCATGACAAAATCGCCCAAGAAGCCTCTGGCAATGCCCAAGGTGTTCTGTACCTAAAGTTATCTGCACATAACACCGCCCTGTCACGCTTTGTCTTGGCCGGTTTTGGCTACACCCGTCGTTTATTGGCGGCGCACAGCGCTGAACAAACAGTCCAGCCCGTACTGGACAGTCAGGATTGGAGCAACTGCGGTGTATTACAACTGGCGTTTAATGACAAGGAACAGCAGCGCCAAGCCGAACTGGCCGCGCATTTTCCAGACACTCTACTGCGCCCAGTGACTGCTGAACAAGCCAGTCAGCTGGCGGGGATTGAGTTGGCTACAGGTGGGCTGTTTTTCCCTGAAGCGGGCTGGGTGAATCCCCCTGCTTTGTGTCAGCTGCTGATACAACACCCCTTGATTACTCTAAAAACCTCACAGCAGGCGGTCACCCTCACCCAACACGACCAAGAATGGCAGGTGCATGATGAAGACTCTATTATTGCCAGCGCACCTGTGGTGGTGCTTTGTAATGCCGCGCAGGTGACACAATTCAGCCAAACTGAGCACCTGCAGCTGAAACCGATTCGCGGACAAACCACACAATTACCAGCACAGCCCCAGCAGCCTATTCAGTGTGTCGTTTCAGCTAAAGGTTATATATCACCGGCCCGACACCAGCAGCACACCATTGGCGCCAGTTTTAACTTTACTGAAATCAAATCGGCACCCACGCTGGCCGAACACCGCAGCAATCTCGACTTATTAAACGAGCTGTCACCGGCCTTTAAGCATCAATTCGACACTGACAACATTGATCTAACCCAGCTCAAAGGACACGCCGCCTTGCGCAGCACCAGCAATGATTATTTACCTGTGGTGGGTCCGGTGGCGCAACAGGCTGCTTTTATGGACACCTATGCCGAGCTTAGAAAAAATGCCCGCTTACCTTTGCAACAGCCCTGCCCATGGCACAAGGGCTTATATGTGAATACCGGGCACGGCACTCGCGGTTTAATCAGCACCCCCTTGGCCGCTGAGCTACTGGCTGCCTGGCTATGCGCAGAACCTTTACCGGTACCAGTGGACTTGGCACAAGAGTGTCACCCCAACCGTTTTGCCCTGCGCGCTTTAATGCGTAATCGAGTTTAACCCAGTGAGTAAACCTAGAGCCCGCGCACAGAATTGATGATTTCTGTTAGAATTGACTTTTCTATTATTTATACCTGCGCAATCTGCGCTTTGAGGATTGCATGACCGTTTCTATTAAAACTCCTGAAGATATTGCAAAAATGCGCATCGCCGGTCGCCTGGCTGCAGAAGCGCTGGAGATGATCGAGGAGCATGTGCAAGTGGGTGTCACCACTGACGAACTCAACACCATTTGCCACGACTATATTGTTAATGTGCAACAAGCCATTCCAGCACCGCTCAATTACAACGGCTTCCCAAAATCCATCTGTACTTCAGTCAACCATGTGGTGTGCCACGGTATCCCCAATGACAAGCCGCTCAAGGATGGCGATATCATCAACATTGATATCACTGTGATTAAAGACGGTTACTACGGCGACACCAGTAAAATGTTTCTCGTGGGTAATGCCCCTGAATGGGCGGTGCGTTTATGCCGCGTCACCCAAGAGTGCTTGTATAAAGGCATTGAGCTGGTGCGTCCCGGCGCGCACTTAGGTGATATTGGTGAAGTGATTCAACAACATGCAGAAAGCCATGGTTATTCTGTGGTGCGCGAATATTGCGGGCATGGGATTGGCACCGTATTCCACGAAGAGCCGCAAGTGTTGCACTACGGTAAAGCCGGTACCGGTCTAGAGTTAAAAGAAGGGATGACTTTTACCATTGAGCCAATGATTAATATTGGTAAAAAAGAAACTCGCCTGCTCGGTGACGGCTGGACAGCAATCACCCGCGACCGTAAGTTAAGCGCGCAATGGGAGCACACTTTAGCGGTAACCGCTGATGGCTATGAAATTTTCACCTTGCGTAGCGACGAAACTTTTCCCGCCAAAGCGCCTTAAATAGCCATTAAGCGCTTAATGCTTTAAGCGCATAAGCCCGCTACTTTGCTCAATGACCGTTGTAATTAACGAGGTGTTCAATGCTGTCGATCACAGACCCCGAGCTCTTTGATAGCGCTGCATTTAAACAGCAGCTCAGCAAAGACGATAACAGCTTAACCACCTTTCGCAGCGCCATTGAGCATGCGCGCATGGTGCTCGACCAGCGCTTTCTAGACCAAGAAGATATCCATAGCCTTGTCCATGGGCGCGCTTGGTTTATTGATCAACTACTGATTCAAGCTTGGTATGCTCAAGACTGGATATCCGGTGATTGCAGCATTGCCCTAGTCGCAGTGGGCGGCTATGGCCGCGCTGAACTGCACCCGCATTCAGATATTGACTTACTGATTTTGCTCGAGCATGAACAGCATGAGCACCTGCACGCTGGCATTTCCAGCTTCTTAACTTTCCTATGGGATATTGGCCTTGAAGTGGGCCACAGCGTGCGCACAGCAGAACAGTGTGCGGAAGAAGCCCGTAATGATTTATCCATTATTACCAGTCTGTTAGAAAGTCGCTTAATACTGGGCGATCACGATTTATTTAACAGCATGCGTCGACGCATCGGCCCACAATATATGTGGTCTAGCGAACAGTTTTTCCGAGGCAAGCGCGAGGAGCGACGCGCCCGCCACAATAAATACAATGATACCGAATACAACCTTGAGCCTAACGTAAAGGGCTCACCGGGTGGCTTGCGTGATTTGCAAACCGTGATGTGGATTGCGCGACGGCGTTTTGGTATGCGCACTCTCAGCAGCTTAGAAGCCCCTGGCTTTTTAACTGCAGGTGAATACCGCTTACTGGCCGATGCACGCGCCTTTTTATGGAAAGTCCGTTACGCATTACACATGTTATCTGGACGTAACGAAGACCGTTTACTGCTGGACTACCAACACAAGATAGCTGACATGTTTGGCTATCAAGATGATGACCATAAAGTCGCCATCGAGCACTTTATGCAGAAGTATTACCGCACTGTCATGGGTATCTCGCAGCTGTCCGACCTGATTAACCAGTATTTTGAAGAAACCATCTTGCGCGATGGCAAAACTGAACCACCCACACCGCTCAATGAACGCTTTAGGATTCGTGGTGGTTATCTGGAAACCTGCCATCCTTACGTGTTTAGTGATACGCCGTCAGCGATCCTCGAAGCTTTTGTTTTGCTTGCCCAACACCCTGAAATCAGAGGCGTGCATTCACAAACCATTCGCTCACTACGGGACCACCGTCATTTAATTGATGATGAGTTCCGTCACGATGAACGCAATATCAATCTGTTTCTAGAGCTGTTTCGCTGCGAACAAGGTGTGCATATGAACCTGCGGCGCATGAACCGCTACGGGATTCTAGGCCGCTATTTACCAGAGTTTGGGCGTATTGTCGGGCAAATGCAGCACGACTTATTCCATATTTATACGGTTGATGCGCACACCCTGAATTTAATTAAACACCTGCGTAAGCTGCGTCACCCTGACTTTGCTGAAAAGTTTTCACTGGCTAGTGCCATTATTGCCCGCCTCCCCAAACCAGAATTGCTTTATTTAGCCGGTTTGTTTCATGACATTGGTAAAGGCCGCGGTGGCAGCCACTCCATAATTGGTGCTGAAATCGCCGAAGAATTTGGCAAATTGCATAAACTGCCCATTTTAGACACTCGACTGATTGCTTGGCTGGTGCGTAACCACTTGGTGATGTCTGTCACCGCCCAGCGTAAAGACATCTCCGACCCGGATGAGATTAACGACTTTGCCATGTTGGTCGGTGACCAAGTGCGCTTGGATTACCTGTATGTGCTGACGGTCGCTGATATTAACGCGACCAACCCCACACTTTGGAATTCATGGCGCGCGCAGTTATTGCGCCAGCTCTACAGTGATACACGCCGCGCCATTCGCCGCGGTCTGGAAAACCCACTTGAGCGCGAAGAGCAAATCAATACCCGCCAAGCCACTGCATTAAGCTTGCTCAAAGAAGAAGGTGCCGACCCACAGGCTGTTGAGCAGATTTGGAGCCAACTGGGTGATGATTATTTTTTACGGCACAGCGCCGGTGATGTGGTCTGGCACAGCGCAGCCATTTTAAAACATGCTGACAAAAATGAGCCTTTAGTGCTGGTGCGCGAAACCACCCAACGCGAATACGACGGTGGCGGCACGCAGATTTTTGTGTACGGCGCTCACCGCCATGACTTTTTTGCCACCACAGTAGCCACCTTAGACCAGCTCAATCTCAGCACCGTAGATGCGCGCATTATGACCTCTAAAGGCGGCTTCAGCATTGAAACCTATATTGTATTGGATGCTGAAGGTGACCGCATTGGGGATGATCCTGAGCGTATTCAAGCAATTCGCACCGGTTTAAGCGAAGCACTGCGCAATCCGGCCGACTACCCTGAAATTATCCAGCGCCGTGTTCCCCGTCAGCTCAAACACTTTTCTTTTACGCCGCAAATCACTATTCACAACGATGCACAGCGGCCTTATACCGTAGTGGAAGTGGTTGCCCCCGATCGGCCAGGTTTATTGGCACGTATTGGTGGGATTTTTCTAGAATTTGAATTGGCTTTAGTTAAAGCCAAAATTATTACCCTTGGCGAACGGGTTGAAGACGTGTTTTTTATCACCGATAAAGACGGCCAACCTCTATCCGATCCAGATTTGTGCCATGCCTTACAAGAAAGCATGATTGCCCAATTGTCCACCGGAGCCAGCGGTACAGTCACCCATTTATCAAGTGCTAATTTATAAGGATTTACATGGACAACCCACTTAATGTGATGACCACTTTAATCACCATCGGCATGTTCTGTCTCGCCTTTGGTTACAATTGGCGCGCACGCCCCTGGGGCATAGCGTTGTTGATGTTTGGCATGCTGTGCATGTTCGGTTCCATTGTTTATCGAGTCAGCTTAGCCATTATTTAAGGAGGCGCTGATTCATTGCATCATTGCGAGGAGCAACGCGACGCGGCAATCTCTAATCTATTGATATATAAAGTCAATTAGCTTGCTTCACTTCGTTCGCAATGACGATTTTGATTTGTTCAGCACTTTCTTAACACTGTTTTTTGGAGATTTTATGAGCACTTTCACCTTATATGGCATTCGATCCTGTGACACCATGAGAAAAGCCCGTAAATGGCTTGATGAGCACGGCAAAAGCTATGCTTTTCATGACTATAAAAAAGCTGGAATTGATCAGGCTCGCCTCGAGCAATGGTGTAACGAACATGGTTGGGAAACCATCCTTAACCGTGCCGGTACCACCTTTCGTAGATTAGATGACGCCAGCAAAGCAGATCTTGATCAAGCTAAAGCCATTACTTTAATGCTCGCACAACCTTCAATGATCAAGCGCCCTGTTCTAGACTTAGGAGAGCGCACCTTAGTGGGCTTTAAAGCTGAGCTGTATCAAAGTGCCATCAACTCCTAAGCTGCATACTCTGAGCGTTTTTAAGCAACAACTTCGTACAAGGAACTCCCATGTCGCAATCAATGTTTAGTATTGCCTTTGGTGTAGGCACCCAGAACCGTAAGAAAGAATGGTTGGAAGTCTTTTTCCCTAAACCTTTATTGCATCCGAGTCCTGCGTTTTTAGAGCGCATTAAAGATATTTTAGGCTACCACGGCGGTAATCAAGTTATTGACTTCAACTTCGCCGTAGCTTCTGATTTAGCCAATGCATTGCGCCGCCTTGATCCGGAACAAAGTGCGCTGTTAGTACGTTTAGCGGAAAGCCACAAGCCTACGGTGGCCTGTCTCATAGAACATGACACACAGCCCCTGTCTGTGCCTGAAGCGTATTTAAAGCTGCAGTTAATCTCACACCGTTTATGTACCCCCCGCGAGATTAATCTAACAGATTTATTTAAGGTGCTGCCTAATGTGGCGTGGACCAATCGTGGCGCCATTGATATCAACGAAGTTGCTGAACTGCAGTTAGAAGAGCGTATTAAAGGGCGGATGCTGGAAGTTTTTTCGGTGGATACGCTACCGAAGCTCACTGACTATGTGGTGCCCAAAGGCATTCATATTGCCGATGCTGCTCGCGTACGCTTAGGCGCTTATGTGGGTGAAGGCACTGTGGTTTTACATGAAGGCTCGATTAATTTTAATGCTGGAACCCAAGGCGCCAGCACCATTGATGGCTGCATTGATTCTGGGGTTTTAATTGGTGAAAGATCCACCCTGCAGGCCGGCTGTTCAATGGCCAGTACCGCCAATCAGCCGTTGGTTAGCTTAGGCCAAAACTGTGTGATTAATAGCCATGCAGGGGTGGGCATTTCATTAGGCAACCGCAACACGGTCGAAGCAGGTTTATGGCTCAGTGCCGACACTCAAGTGATTGTTATGGATCATAATAAACAAGTGCTGAAAACGGTGTTAGCCAGCGAGCTGGCTTTGCAAGACGACTTATCTTTCTATCGCAATTTAGATACCGGTGCTGTGGAATGCATCATTAATCAGCCAACTTAAACCTGTTTGCCGAGCACTGCCCATAACGGTCAGTGCTCGTTAGACAGCAACATCGTTCGTTTTTCTTACACTACCGAGACCCCAATGCTGCTGCCCTCCCCTTGGCGTGATTATTTTCCTGGTGTGTTAGCCCTAGCTGAGCAACAACAAGTCTGGCTCGATAGCGCTGCCACTGCACAAAAACCACAGGTTATGCTTGATGCCCTAAACCAGCATTACCAACAAGGTGTGGCCAACGTGCACCGTGCCCAGCATCAGCCCGGCGAGCAAGCCACCCGCGCTTTTGAAGCCGCACGCACAAGTATTGCGCATTGGTTACAAGCCGCCGCTGATGATGCGGTGATATTCACCAAAGGCACCACTGAAGGCATTAATCTCATCAGTCAGGCCTTAGCACACCACTTACAGCCTGGCGATGAGATTCTCATTAGCGCCTATGAGCACCATGCCAACTTATTGCCCTGGCAACAGTTGGCGCTGCGCCACCAGCTGATTTTAAAAATCTTACCCATGGACACTACAGGGCTTTTGGATATTGATTACGCCATAGCCCAGCTGTCGGCACGCAGTCGAATTGTGGCAGTCAGCAGTCTGTCCAATGTGGTGGGCCGTCGTCAAAACCTGCAACCCTTGCTCGCAGCAGCACGGCAAGCCGGTGTTTGGACTCTTGTGGATGGCGCACAGTCTGTGGTGCATGAGCGTCCCAATCTACAAAAATTAGACTGTGACTTTTTTGTCTGCTCAGCCCATAAAGTGTACGGTCCGGATGGCGTTGGGGTGTTATTTGCCCGTCAACGCGCAGTTAAAGCGTTGCGCCACTGGCAGTTTGGCGGTGAAATGGTGCGTCACTGCGATTATCAACAGGCTGAGTTTTTACCCGCCCCCCTGGGTTTTGAACCCGGCACCCCAAGTATTGCTAATGTCATTGCTTTTGCCGCCACCTTAGAATGGCTGCAGAGCTTAGATACAGCTGCCATTGCGCAACATGAAGCAGCTTTACACGCCAGCCTTTTAGAGGGTTTGCGAGCCCGCGAGATGACGATTATTGGTACACCTGACTGTGCCTTGGTCAGCTTTAACGCTGCACAGGTGCACCACGCAGACCTTGCCATGCTAATCGGTGAACAAGGCGTTGCGGTGCGTGCTGGGCAGCATTGCGCGATGCCCTTAATGCAACACCTCAACCTGGCTGGTGCATTGCGGGTATCGCTGGCCATGTATAACACCGGTGATGATCTGCAGCGCTTTTTTAATGCCTTAGACCAAGCTTTAGAGATTTTACAATGAGCAAAATGAGCAACTTAAACCCTGCTGCACAACAGGCCCTAGCCGCATTTCAGGACTGTCAACAATGGGAACAACGGGCACGTTTGCTCTTACAATGGGCAGCACAGCTAGATGAACTGCCTGAAGAGTTGCGCACAGATGAGCACCTTGTACATGGCTGTGAAACAAAGGTGTGGCTGGTACTTGAACAGCACCCTGAGCAGCCATCTTTCCGTATCGCCAGTGAAGCACGCTTACTGCGTGGCCTGCTGGCTTTACTACTGGTGCGTATTGAGGGTTTAACTGCTGAGCAAATAGCGACTGTGGATTGTATCCAATGGTTTACCCAACTGGGCTTAAGCCGTCAGCTATCACCCTCACGTAGCAATGGTTTAACCGCCGTAGTGAGCAAAATGCAGGTGTTACTCGAGCAAAAATAACTAACAAGGCGCTGATTAATTGCGTCATTACGAGGAGCAAAGCGACGCGGCAGTCTATGCGGCGCTTGCTGTGCCTATGGATTGCTTCGCTGCGCTCGCAATGACCGAGTAAAGTTCGCAATGATTATGTGGGGTTCGCAATGCCCCGGCATTGTCTCTGCGAGGAGCGAAGCGACGTGGCAGTCTATGCCCCTCTGGATTGTCTTTACCCGTTATTTGCGCACCTGCTGCGCTGGTTAATCAGGCTGGCGCTTTAAATTGCTTGCACAGTACGCTTCATATTATTGAGCAACAAACTTTGGCACTTCAGCCAGCTCAACAGTCACTGCTTTGCGCGGTGCAATAATTAATGCTTCACCATCCACAAGGATCTCATCACGCTGGTTAACCACACGAGTGGCAATGCGCACACGAAATTTTGGTAGTTTCTCTAAAATTTCTAATTGCACGGTCAACTCATCGCCTATTTTAACCGGCAATTTAAACTCTATTTGCTGGCCCAAATAAATCGTTCCAGGTCCTGGCAACTCACAGGCCACCGCAGCACTGATTAACGCACCACTGAACATACCGTGAGCAATACGCTCTTTAAACATAGTGCCTGCAGCATACTCTGCATCAAGATGGACTGGGTTATGATCACCAGACAAGCTGGCAAACAGCATAATGTCATGTTCGGTAACTAGTTTACTAAATTGTGCTGTTTGCCCCTCTTCTAAACTCGCGTAAGGGATGCTGGTGCTTTGCGTCATGGCTCACTCTCCAAGTGTCAAGCTATAGGTGTAATTACTGCTCGCTGGTTAGTTAACGCAGCGTTGAGCCACTGGATAATATCAGTAGTCACCTCTAAATGATTGGTTTCTTGCAATATTTCGTGACGGGCGCCGCGATACAGCTTGATGTCCACCGCACGATTCCCCGATTCACGCAGCGCATCCGCCAGATCAATCAATCGATGCCCATGATTAATGGGGTCAGCATCCCCACCAATAATCAGTAGCGGTAAACTGTTGTCAATTTGCACCATATTTTTTACCGGAGTGATGTGCTGTAAGCCTTGCAGCAGATCAAGCCACAATTGTGTTGTGCAAATAAAACCACACATAGGATCAGCAATATAGGCATCCACCTGCGCTGCATCACGCGTTAGCCAGTCCCAATCTGTACGCCGTGCTTTGACCGCACGCTGACAGGGATAGAAAATTAATTTATGCAACAAGCGGCTACGCCCTTGAGCGCCTAAACGCCAACGCTCAAAGCGCGCCACAGCAATGGCCGCACGGTAACGTAGAGTATTTTTGAAGTAGTTAGAGCCCGATAAAATTGCGCCCTGCATGCTGCAACTGTGCTGCATTAAATAAGCCAAAGTCACATAACTGCCCATGCTATGACCCAATAAAAATATCGGCGTGGTGGGGTAACGCGCACGAATATGATGGTTCAAGCAACTCAGATCATTGACCACCCGATCCCAGCCCTGTTCGTCAGCAAAATGCCCCAACACACCCTTAACCGCAGTGCGCCCATGACCACGCAAGTCTAAAGCAAATACTGATATACCTTGCTCCGCCAACGCCTCGGCGAAACGCGCATAGCGCTGACTGTGTTCGGCCATACCATGGGCAATCATCACAATAGCTACTGGTGGCTCAGCACTGGACCAGTGGCTCACGTAGAGCTCAGTGGCATCATTGGCAGTTAACCAGAACGCTTCATGCCGCATGTTGGCCTCCCTCTGCATGGTTTAACCTGCTGTCATTGTAGTGCCTATTGTTAGACTTTGGGAGGAATCCTTAGTAGAAGGCTGGACAAGACCAATCCGCAATTTTTATTCTAAATGTGACTGAAAGGACTTATATTGTACTGGCTGCGTTTTTATAAAACTGCTACCCTGCAAATCGCTTGCTGTTAATAATAAAAAAGCAAAACAAACAATAATTACTAAAAAAAACATGTCATTGATGAGATGATTGACAAGAACATATAATTCAGTGGCTTTTAAGCAATGCAGTCTGCTGTTAATAGCATTGAGCAGATGCACAGTGATCATCATCTAAAGCTGAATTCCTTTAGCGATCAACGCCTTAAGAAACTGTTAGTTTTTTATTAATATGTTTTTGTTAAACACTTCGAAATGCACTAAACGAGCTATTGCTTAGGAGTTGGCTTGCATGAACGAGAACTTCTGGAAGGACAAATACCCTGAAGGTACTCCCACCGAAATCGACCCCGATTTATACCCAAACATTCAAGCGGTATTAAAAGAGTCCTGCCAGCGTTTCGCCAATAACGCTGCATTCACTAACATGGGCCAAACCCTCACCTATGGCGAGCTTTATCAACGTTCTGGGGATTTTGCTGCATGGTTACAGCACTATACAGAGCTTGAACCCGGTGACCGTATTGCCGTACAGCTCCCCAACCTCTTACAGTACCCAGTTGTGGTGTTTGGGGCTATTCGTGCTGGTCTAGTGGTAGTCAACACCAACCCGCTGTATACCGCCCGTGAAATGGAGCACCAGTTCAATGACTCCGGCGCTAAAGCATTAGTGTGCTTAGCTAATATGGGTCACCTCGCTGAGGCAGTGCTGCCTAACACAAGCATAAAAACAGTGATTGTCACTGAAGTTGGAGATTTTTTACCACCGGTCAAGCGCCTGCTGGTTAATAGCGCCGTTAAATACATTAAGAAAATGGTTCCCGCTTTCCATATTCCTAATGCCTACAAGCTCAATGATGTCTTAAAGCTAGGCAATAAAAAAGCTGCCCGCAATGCCAACCCTGACTCTGGTGAAATGGCGGTTCTACAATACACTGGAGGTACCACTGGGATTGCCAAAGGCGCTATGCTGACCCACCGCAACTTAGTGGCCAACATGCTACAAACCAAAGCAATGATGGCGTCTAACCTCGAGCACGGCACCGAAACCATTGTCGCGCCACTTCCGCTGTATCATATTTACGCCTTCACTTTTCACTGCATGGCGATGATGATGACCGGTAATAATAACTTACTGATCACCAATCCCCGTGATTTACCCAGCATGGTCAAAGACCTGAAGAGAAACAGGTTCACAGGCTTTGTCGGCTTAAACACGCTCTTTGCTGCGCTGTGCAACAATGCGGATTTTCTCAAACTGGACTTCTCGGGCTTAAAAATGACCGTATCCGGCGGCATGGCTTTACAAATTGCCACCGCCAAGCGCTGGACCGAAGTCACCGGCTCCCCTGTTTGTGAAGGTTTTGGCATGACTGAAACCAGCCCTGTCGCGACGGTCAACCCCATTCAAAATATCCAACTGGGTACCATTGGTATTCCTGTTTCCTCTACGCTCTGTAAAGTCATTGATGATGACGGCAATGAGCTCCCCCTTGGCGAAACCGGTGAGCTGTGCGTCAAAGGCCCTCAAGTGATGAAAGGCTACTGGCAGCTTGAAGACGCCACTAAAGAAGTCCTGGATGATGAGGGCTGGCTACGCACTGGAGATATCGCGATCATTCAGGAAGACGGTTATATCCGCATTGTAGACCGCAAAAAAGATATGATTTTAGTCTCAGGTTTTAACGTCTACCCCAATGAGATCGAAGATGTGCTGGCTAGCCTGCCTGGCGTTTTACAATCAGCGGCCATTAGTATCCCCGATGAGAAAGCCGGTGAAGCCATTAAGGTGTTTATTGCAGTCAAACCAGGTGAAAGCTTGACTGAGAAGCAGGTTATTGAGCATATGCGCAAAAACTTAACCCCTTATAAAGTGGCCCGTCAGGTGGAATTTCGCGATGAGCTGCCCACCACTAACGTCGGTAAGATTTTACGCCGTGCGCTACGTGATGAAGAACTGGAAAAGATCTCCAAAGCCAGCTCAGCCACACAATAACTGTCACACAGTAAAAAGGCCTCATATGAGGCCTTTTTTATATCAGCCCCAAGGCTCTACACATCTCCCCTGTGAGCTCAAGTAAACCCAGCAAGGCGCTACCCACGTGGGTGATGCTCACTGTGAATGGCCTGCAAGCGAGCACGAGCCACATGGGTATAAATCTGTGTTGTGGATAAATCACTGTGCCCCAAAAGCATCTGTACCACCCGCAAATCAGCACCATGGTTCAATAAATGCGTGGCAAATGCATGGCGCAAGGTGTGCGGTGATAAAGGTTTAGTGATGCCAGCGGTTTGCGCATGTTGCTTAATCCGGTGCCAAAAAGTCTGTCGGGTCATTTGGCGGCCGCGTTGACTGGGAAACAACACATCCGTGGCGCCAGCAGTGAGCAACTCAGCACGGCCTTCCTTTAAATACTGAATCAACCAGTCTAAAGCGGTTTCGCCCAGTGGCACTAAACGCTCTTTGGCACCCTTCCCCATAACTCGAACCACACCTTGGCGCAAGCTCAGTTGATCTAAAGTTAAACTGACCAGCTCAGTGACCCGCAACCCACTGGCGTATAACACTTCCAACATGCAGCGATCCCGTAAACCTAAGACCTGCTCCACATCCGGTGCGGCTAACAAGGCTTCCACATCAGCTTCCGATAAAGTGTCTGGCAAGGCACGACCGATCTGCGGCATTTCCACTTGCAAGGTGGGGTTTTCAGCAAGCATGCCTTCTTCAAGTAAATACTGATACAGCCCCCGCGCCCCGGATAAAAAGCGCGCACTGGAACGCGCTTTATAACCGGACTCTAAGCGCCAACTTAAATACTCTAATAAGGTTTCACGACGCACTTGCTGCAAAGTCAGTCCCCGCGGTAACAACCATCGCGCAAACTGTTCCAAATCACTGCGGTAGGCCATGCGGGTATTTTCTGATAAGCCCCGTTGTAGCCAAGCTGCATCTAGAAATTTCGTTAACGCTGATAAATCCGGTTGCTCTTCACTCACTGACAAAACCCCTTCAACCAATTGTGTCCACACGGCGCTGTATTGCGCACCTCCACTTACCCTGTTAAGCATAGCACCTCACGGCCTGGCATCACTGTTGCTGTGATGTTTCACCCGCTGAGCATGCCCAGTTCAGCCCAGTCTGAGTAGCGCCATTATCATTTTCCGCCGTAATCAAACTCGTGTAACCTTAATCTTTTAGCTTAAATTTTCAGCATCACTACAGTACGGAGCGCAACACACCTCTTATGTCACATTTACTCCGCATCATCATGATCCATGGTCACCTTGAGGGCATCGTTGAGCTGGATCTCAACGGCCACACCAATATCTGCGGAACCAATGCCTCAGGTAAAACCACTTTGCAGCGACTGATTCCGGTGTTTTATGGTGAGCGGCCAAACAATGTGGTGCCCAAAACCCGTAAAAAATTCGATCAATACTACCTGCCCAACAGCAATTCCTATTTGGTTTATGAGTACCGTAGGGAAGCCGGTAATGTCTGCCATGTTGTCTTGACCCGCCGTAAGGATGAAGGTGTCAGCTACCGTTTTATTAACAGCCCCTATCGTCCTGAGCTGTATTTAACGACCAACCCGCAAGGTGAAGTTCTAGCCCACAGCTACCCTGCATTTACCACCCATTTGCGACAAAACAAAATCGAGCACTCGAGCCGTATTGACACCATCAGTGAATACCGCAGCATTATTCAGAATGATTTTAGCGTGCTCACTGGCAGCTTACCCCGCGCTGAATCCAACCGCTTACGGCAAACTGCTTGGCGTTACAGTCTCGCTGAAAACCCACACCGCTTACGCCATATGGAAAAACTGGTGTCTGCGGTGCACGCCAAAGAAGGCAAAATGGACACCCTTAAAACCATGCTGGCGGCTATTTTTGAGGATGAAGGGGTGGCCCTGCCCAGCACGCGCATTAAAAGCACCCAAGTGCGTGAATGGGTTCAACAGGTGCGTCAGTCCCGGCGCCTGCAAGGCTTGCAAAGCGAGATGCTCGACCTCAACAAGCAAGCACAAACCCTTGACCGAACCCAGCAAAGTCTCTGGCAACTGCAACCTTTATTAATTGCCGACAACAGCCAACTTCAACGCCACTGTGCCGACCAAGAAGCGGCTATTAAGCAGGCTAAACGGGATCTAGCCCAGGATGAAGAAAGTCATATCGAGCAGCGCTCTAAACTGGACAGTGAACTGAGCAAAACCACCAGTGACCTCAAACAAACTGCAATGGACTTGGACGGTATCGAGCAGCGTTATACTGAGTTCAGCGAAAAGGATATGCCCAGCCTAGAGCATGCCGTGCAGCAGCTGCCGAACTGGCGTGAACAGCGTGATGGGCTGGCCATTCATTTACAAACACTGCGTGAAGAAGAAGGTGATTCCAGACAGCGCTTTGAATCCCGTAAGCTTCAGTTGCTTGAGCAGCTGGACGCCTTTGTCACGAAAAACACCAGCCAGCAACAGCTGCTACGTGATCAGGAACATGCCTTACGCCAAGAGCAAGAGCAACAAAAAAACCAATTGGAAAAAGCGCAGCAACAAAAACTCCAAGAGCTGCAAGCACAGTTTCAAACCCAGCAAAACCAAGTCTTTCAACAACAAGCCGATGTCAAAGCGCAGCTCGGAGTATCCCTGCTCAATGCTGAGGAGCAACTGGCAGCGGCCGCAGAACAGGCCCGTCTGGAAGACATTCAGCTGCAATTGAACGAGCAAAATGAGCTGGTTGAACACTTAAGGGAGCAGTATCAAAACGCCAAAAATATCCAGAATGCCCATTTAGACGAAGTTAATCGACAACGTAAGCACATCCGTCAAATTGAACACAGCTATCAACAGCTCAAACAGCAACAAACACCGCGCAGCGGCAGCTTGCGGCATTTTTTACATGGGCACATCCCCAGCTGGCAGCACAGTGTCGGCAAGGTTATTCGTGAAGATTTACTGGAACGTACAGACCTTGCACCCTTGCTCACCTCTACTGAGCTTGCTAATCCGCAAGCGCAATCCAACCACGAACAGCAGCTGTTTAATATCAAGCTGGATTTAGCCGCCATTGAGTTGCCCGCCTATGCGCAAGATGCACAAGCATTGGAAGACGCTATTAAGCACACACTGGCGGAGCTGCATGAGGCTGAACAGCAGCTCACCACCCTGGAAGATGAGCAAAAAAATCACAATAGTCACAGTCAACAACAACAGGATATTTTGCATCAAGCGCAGCACACCCGTGACCGTTACCGTAACGACTTACAATTTGCTCAAGAGTCTCGCCAGCGTTTAATTGAGCAGCATCAACAACTTGAACAGCAGCGTAAACACGACCTGCTCAATAAACAGCAGCAACTGGCTGAGCAATTGGAACAGCTGAAAGCTCAGCAACACAGCCGATTAACCGATGAGCATGCGGCTTTTCGTAACTTGCTCTTAGAGTATCAAGCAGACTGGCAAAGTGCTCTGCAGTTAATCCGCGAGCAGATTCAGCAACATACCACCAGTATCGATGCCAAGCGCTATGAAACCGAACAGCAAGTGCTGGAATTACAAGCTGCCTTAGAGCACGAGCTGCGTGACAGTGGCATTGATCCGCAAAAGCTCCAAGCGATCGACAAGCGCTTAACAACCATTAACCAGCAAATCCAAGATACCGAAGCACGCCGTGATGAACTGGATGAGTATCAACGCTTCTTGCGGGTGGATTGGCAGGTGCGCAAGCCTCAGTTGCTGGCCCAAGAACACCAGCTCAAGCAACAGCAAACACTGCTTAGCGAGCAACTAAAAAACCTTCAGCAGGCTTTTTTAGAACAACAGAAAAGTGCCTTGCTGAGCATCAAAAAAGATGAGCAAGGCTTAGCTGAGCAGCGCAAACTCTTAGAGCAGATTCGCCCTTTACTGCAACAACTGGAGCAGTACCCAGCACCCTCTGAGTTTCTCACAAGCACTGAACATAACACCGGCAACTGCGCAGAACGTATTGAGCGCACCCGTCGCGCCCTGCACGATATGCAAACCTTAGGCAGCCGCCTCAACAACAGCTTACAGCTGTTTGAGCGTGAACTGTTTAAAGACGCCAGCGCCGACTTTACCGACACTTGGCGCAGCCAACAGCAACGCTTAGGCCTTGAACCCAGCCCACAAGCACTGTTAGCGGCCTACCAAGAAATGCTACAAGTCCTTGAAAACCAGCAATTGAATTTATTAGCCACTGGGCGTAACTATGGTGCAGACTTGCAAGCATTCTTTACCGTATTCAGCGATTTAAACCGTCGGATTAATGCACAAAGTCGCCGCTTAAGTGAAGAAGTCAGCGATGAGTTTGCGCTGGAAGGCATCAGTAAGTCCGAAGTGAAAATCCAATCCACCATTGATGAATTGGGCTTCTGGGAACCCTTAAAGCGTTTTGCCAAACTGTATGCGCAATGGGAACAAGACGCTGACCGTTTACCCAGCGATACTTATTTAGACGCACTGAGCGATGTGGCGTATTTACTGCGCAGTGACCAACAGTTCACCTTTGAAAGCCTGTTGCGCTTGGAGTTGCACCTCAACGAAGGCGGTACCGATTTAATTATTCGCAATGACCGCCAGCTGCTGGAGTCCTCCAGTCACGGTATGGCCTATTTAATTCTCTGTAAGTACTTGCTGGCTTTTACCCGTTTATTACGCGGCAAAGCACAGGTCACTATTCACTGGCCCATTGATGAAATTGGCACCTTGGCCTATCACAATGTGGAAAAACTATTTAAAGCCTGTGACAACAACAATATTTTTATTGTCGGTGCTTTCCCTAACCCAGAATCTGATGTGCTGACTTTGTTTAAACACCGTTACTTAATTGAACGGGACAGCCGCAAGGGTGCTTACAGTCAGCTCAAACGTATTGAACCAAAAGTGAGTCGACTGACCCAGCGCTTACAAGAACGTCGTGCGGAGGCCGTACAATGATGATGCAACACAGCCACCTCTTGGAAAAATTACTGGCCGGTGCGTTTATTTGTGAAGTAACCGACGAAAGCAGTTTTCGCCACTTGCAAGATGAGCAGCAACGCGAGGCCATTGACCAGTATTTACGCCCCCTCAATCGCCGTTTAGCCTGCAACTCACAAGGCAGCGTCTGGTTTTTGGCCTGGCGTGAACTCACCCAACCCTTGCGTGATCAGCTGTCTCAGCAGTTCAAAGACACTCTGGACAGCTTGATTCCCATGCTCAAACTCTTGCAGCTGAGCCAAGAAACCTTAGGCCATGAAAACGTCCTGACTGCCAACGATATTCTTAACCGTCACGACTTGGCCGCACGTATCGAAAACAACCCCAGTCTGCGCGAACAATTGCATGCACTGGTGCAAACCCGTTTTTTCCAGTCGCAAAGTGAAGATGTTACCGGCCAGCTGAAATTGGTCTTTGATCGCCTGCGCAACCATGGTTATGTGCACCAACCCCACGCCGATCGCCATCATTATATTGTCACTGGGAAAATAGATTACTTACTGGATCTCACCAATTTTATTCGCGAAGAAGAAAACATCTTCATCGATGAGCAGCTGCCACCCAGCCAAGAGGGCTTACTGGAATGAGTGCGCTGGATTATCACAGTGAAACAGTCAAACAAGGCATTGAGCGACTGCGGCTGCTGGGACGGCACAGTGAACTGCTCATGCAAAGTTACTATGGCGCACCGCTCGATGAAGCCCAACACAGTGCCCGCCTGATCAACCAGCTGCTCGACGCCAATATTCTCTGGCGTCCCAGTGAAGAGTCCGGCTTAAAACTAACCGACCCGGTGCGCGAAATGATTGTGCACCTGATTGCTGACGAGCAACGTCGCAAAGTCAATGCGGATGTCGGTGATTTTTTAATCAATATCCGCTCACTGGTGGGAAAAATTAATGCCGCTGAACAACAAGGCCATTATCAAAACAGTATTTTCTTACAGAGCAAACTCAGCCAAGAAGTGGACGATTTAAACAGCCGCATTGCCACCGGTATCGATAGCTTATGGAACCGTTTAAATACTGACTTTGCCTTTGTAAATACTGTACAAGAAAAAATCCACGAAAACGAAAAAGCCCATGCCGAGGTTTTACGCTGGCTGGATGGTTTAGAGTTGATCAACTTTAATGAACTGATTAATTTTGCCGGTAGCAATGGCCGCCTACGCCACTTATTGGTGCGTCAATTACAACGCCAAGTGAGCATTCACTTCAGCAGTTTGCGCGAAGTGCAGCAGCGCCTCACTGAACTTATGGCGCGCTTACGCCAACAGCAAGCACGCAATCTATTGGTGCGCGGCATGCTGCAGTTTTTTGAGCATAAGCCCAACTTTCAGCCAGCAGATTACGCCCAGCGCAGTACGGTCAGCGATTTAGTCAATCAAGCGGCGCCTTTGCAGCCCAGTGTTGCCATTGCCCTCGACCGCCACCAAGACCTGCATGGCTTACAACAGCTGTTAGCTAAGCTGCCTGCACGCCACGCGCCTAGCGCGCAACAACCTAATGCTGCACAGCCCGTAGTATGGCAAGAGGATGAAAGCGTAACCGCCAAGCGCCAGGCACTGCACGAAGATGTGATTTCTTTTTACTTAAATGTTCTCGACCAACAGCAGCAACAAAGCGCTTTAGCTTATCTTGCTGAATCTGAGCTGGATTGGGATCCAGAAATTTGGCTCTATCAAGTGATTGCCGAATACCAAGGCTTGCCCAGTAACGAAAAAGCAGCTTTTCGCCTGCACTATGAGGAACAACCCGCCGGGCCCTTTAACCACGTGCTGGTGATTAATGATGTCTATTTACAGCTGCTCAGCCAAGGAGTTGTTGCATGACAAGCGATTTATCACAAAATGTGCGCGAGGTTTTAAAGCGCATCAAGATTGAGTTAAAAACCAATACCACAACCACACGAGCTGCCACGCAACGCAGTATGCGGCAGTTGCGGCAGTGGTGTGAGCATTATGAACTGGCTACTCAGCCTTGGTTTACTGCACATACCGTCACCTTCGACCGCGCCTTAATGACCCGTATCGAGCAGACCCTTGCTGAACTGGGCTTACACAGTCTTAGCGTGGATATTCGTCAGCAGGACCGCTTTGCACAAAGTGATCACAGTCCCGTGGAGCACAAAAGCACCGGCTTAACCCCAACCGAACGGCGGGTGCTTATGGCGCAAGCCAACTGCGGCGCGTACTTTCCTGAGTGGGTTAAAACGATACCCGCCCAGTGGGTTATGGATCTTGATTGGGAAACGCTACACCTTGAGATCTACCACAGTCTTGTTGTGGTGGAAAACCGTGACAGCTTTTATGAATATTACGCTCAGCATCCACAGCGCTATCAATTGCCGGAGCAGGCATTGACTGCATTAGTGATTTACCGTGGCGACCAACAGGAAAGCAAAGGCTGCAAGGCCCTATTGACCGCCTACGCAGCCACTGGCAAACCGATTATTTATTTTGGCGACTATGACAGCGCCGGTCTTAATTTTGCTGTGCATGGGCCTTACAGCCACATTATGCTGCCTGAGTTTGATAGTTTATTGAGTACCGCCAATGACTCAGGTCAGCCAGCAAAACAGCTGAAATTCAGCCCCAGCGTCAAGCGGTACGCTGAGCATTTGCCTGCTGATCATCCAGCCAAGCCGTATTTATTACATAATACTCAGCAGCAAAAAGGCCTGCGCCAACAGGCCTTTACAGGCCCCTTATATATCCTAGCGCTGCGCTGACAACTGTATTACTCGCAAGGCATGCATGGGGTTAAACTGGCAAAGTCGGAGGCATGGCCTCCTCTTACCGCACCGATCGTACGAGCGGGCCATGCCTTCGATAATTTCAGTCACCTAGGGTGTTGCATGCATGGCCGCGCACGACGCGTTCTGCGTGAGCTTCTCCCGCACTTTATTGGGTTAAGCGCTGGGTACAATATTAAGCTGGCTGAGCAGCTCTGGCGTGCTGTCTTGTTGCTGAATATTAGGATGGTTTAACGGTAAGTCTTGACCGGTGTGCTGCTTAATAATTTCTTGCAACATCACCACATCAATTTCACCGGCTTCATTAACAGCGGGCTTGAGCACTTCTGGGGCGACTGAGAAACGCCCTGACGGTGAGTAAATTGCGCCTGTGGCAAAATCCACAGCGAAAGCCACTAAACCAGGGATAACCCAAAACAGCAAACCAATGCCGTTCATAATGACCACCGCTGGGTCAATTTTCCCACCTGTTTGGCCACGCCGCTCAGGGTAAATAACTGTTCCGCACGCCGTTAACTCAAAAATCAGCAATGCGCTAACAGCAGTTGCTATTACCGGCTTCATAATAGATTTACGCATTTCACTTCTACCTTTTCTAATCAATGAGCAGCTGTGACTGACAATGGCCATAGCCGCAAACAAAGAACACTCACAAGATATGAGGCTAGATTATCAGCAAACTGTTCCCAAAACCGCCAAACAGCTTTTAACAAGCAATTATTTGCATGTTATTCGAGCTGTGTTCAGCCTAGGAAGATTTCCCTCTAAGCTCCCACTGGCAGCTTAGCGCAGGGCACGCAAATGAAATGTGTCACAAAAATATAGACACAGTGTTGAGATGACTTCTGATCTGGGCTATTTAGCTAAATAGGGATCTGTTTAATATTTAATCAGCCAGAAACAACAAAGCAGCCCTGAGGCTGCTTTGCTTGGAAAACACTGGGAGATTAACGCGCCAGCTTTTCTTTAATACGTGCAGCCTTACCGGAACGCTCACGCAAGTAGTACAACTTGGCCTTGCGAACATCACCACGACGCTTAACAGTAATACTGTCAACCAGTGGGCTGTATGTTTGGAACGTACGCTCAACGCCTACGCCACTAGAAATCTTACGCACAGTAAATGCGCTGTTAATACCACGGTTACGCTTAGCAATAACAACGCCTTCGTAGGCCTGCAAACGCTCGCGATCACCTTCTCTTACTTTTACTTGAACAAGGACGCTATCACCAGCGGCAAATGCTGGGATTTCTTTGTTCATTTGTTCAGCTTCAAGCTGCTGAATAATTTTGTTAGTCATGCTGTGCTCCTGAAGGCAAATCCTTATGATTTACCATCGATACGTTAATTAACTATCGTTCTGTTGGGCAAAATACTCGTCCAACAGCATTTTCTCTTCTCCAGAAAGCGAGCGGCTATCCAGAAGATCAGCGCGACGCTCTGCAGTACGCCCTAAGGCTTGTTGCAATCGCCAACGCCGGATATGTTCGTGGTTGCCACTGAGTAGCACCTGCGGAACATCTTTGCCTGCATACCTAACCGGTCGCGTGTAATGCGGGCAGTCGAGAAGACCATCGGTAAATGAATCTTCGATTGCGGAGTCTGCATGGTTTAAGGCCCCAGGCAGCAACCGCGTAACAGCATCAATTAACACCATTGCCGGCAATTCACCACCGGACAATACATAGTCGCCAATTGACCATTCTTCATCAACGTAAGTTTCAATAAAACGTTCGTCAATGCCTTCATAGCGTCCAGCAATTAGAATTAAAGCATCCTCTTTTGCCAGTTCGCTAACCGCCGCTTGTTTAAGCTGACGGCCTTGCGGCGACAGGTAAATCACCTTAGCCGGCCCTCCAATGGATTGTTTAGCCGCAGCTAAAGCATCCTCTAGAGGCTTAATTTTCATCACCATACCTGGACCACCGCCAAACGGCCGGTCATCCACTGTTTGATGACGATCTTCAGTAAAACTACGGGGATTCCAGCAGTTAAGCTGCAACAACCCTTGTTTTACTGCACGACTGGTAATGCCATACTCGGTAATCGCAGCAAACATCTCTGGAAAGAGACTAATAACTTCAACGCGCAAAGCATTAACTCATTAAAAATCCGCATCCCAATCGACGCGTATTTCATTTGCTGATAAATCCACCGACTGTACACAGTGCTGCGTATAGGGCAGCAATCGCTCACGATCGTCTAAGCTGCCAGCACAAGGCTTAACAACCAACACATCGTTTGCGCCAGTCTCAATTAAATGGTCAACAATCCCAAACAACTGCTGGTCTTGGTTGATCACCTTTAGTCCTTCAAGTTGATGCCAGTAAAACTCGTCGTCTGCTAACTCAGGTAACTCACTGCGTTGCACGCAAATCTCATAACCGGTTAATGTTCGTGCTATTTCACGATCATCCAGGCCTTCAATTTTTGCTACAAGTGACTTGCCTTGCACACGACCACTGGCCAACTTAACCTGCTTTATTTCCTTGCCACGGCGCAATTGCCAGACTGGATAATCAAACAGATTTTCCATTGATTCGGTAAAAGCATGCACTTTTACTTCACCACGCACACCATGCACAGCACCAATTTTGCCGATAACGACTAAATCATCCATGCTCGGAGACGTTTTACTCATAGTCACTTATGCAGTGGCTTCAGTGGCTGCTGCTTCAGGCGCTTCAACAGCTTCTGCTTTTTTGATCAGCTGAGCAACGCGCTCTGAAGGTTGTGCACCTTGGCTAATCCAGTAGTTAGCGCGCTCTTGGTTAACTGACAAGCGAACTTCACCACCAGTGGCAACTGGGTTGAAGAAACCGATGCGCTCAATGAAACGACCATTACGCGCTTTGCGGCTATCAGCCACAGTCAGATGGTAGAACGGGCGCTTTTTAGAGCCACCACGAGCTAGACGAATAGTTACCATTAAACTTTTTTCCTTTATGTGTGTTACAAACAAAACGAGTCTTAGACATGCTAGACCCGAAAGGTCGCATATTCTAAAGATTATCTTCCACTTTGCATAGGGTTATTTTATCACCCTTGAGCTTTTTTACATCCGAGGTAGTTTACCACCACCTGGTATCATTCCGCCAAGGCCGCGCATCATCTTGCCCATGCCGCCTTTACGAGTGAATCTACGCATCATTCTTTGCATTTGTTTATGCTGCTTTATTAACCGACCAACATCCTGAATCTGGGTGCCTGAGCCTTTGGCAATACGGCGACGGCGTGATCCGCTAATAATATCTGGGTTACGACGCTCTTGCGGAGTCATGGAATTAATAATCGACTCCATCTGCTTAAACTGCTTTTCCGCAGCACTTTGCTGAGCGCTACCCATTTGCGCCAAGTTCATGCCGGGCATATTGGGCATTTTATCGAGTAATCCACCCATGCCACCCATTTTATTCATTTGCTGCAGCTGATCGCGAAAATCTTCTAAATCAAACCCTTTCCCTTTCTGCAGCTTTTTAGTCAGCTTTTCAGCTTTTTTCTTATCAATGGTCTGTTCTGCTTGTTCAATTAAGCTAAGAACATCACCCATTCCTAAAATACGTGAAGCAATGCGGTCAGGATGGAACGGATCTAAGGCATCGGTTTTTTCACCCATACCTAAAAACTTAATCGGCTTGCCAGTAATTGCACGTACTGACAATGCTGCACCACCGCGAGCATCACCATCCACTTTAGTGAGCACCACACCGGTTAACGGCAAGGCATCATTAAAGGCTTTGGCAGTGTTGGCGGCGTCTTGACCGGTCATGGCATCCACCACAAACAAGGTCTCAACTGGGTTAATCGCAGCATGCAGCTGACTGATTTCCGCCATCATTTCGTTATCAATGGCCAAACGACCGGCGGTATCGACAATCACTACATCAATAAATTTAAGCTTGGCTTCGGCCACTGCTGCTTGAGCAATATCTTGTGGCTTTTGACTGATATCCGAGGGAAAGAAAGTGACATCCACTTCACTTGCCAGGGTTTCCAGCTGTTTAATCGCTGCAGGACGGTAAACGTCAGCAGACACCACCATCACGCTTTTCTTTTTACGCTCTTTTAGAAAGCGTGCTAATTTGGCAACAGTTGTGGTTTTACCCGCACCCTGTAAGCCCGCAAGCAAAATCACCGCAGGTGGCGCTGTGGTCAGGTTAAGGTCCTCATTGGCCTCGCCCATTAAACTTTCCAGCTCAGCCTGAACAATCTTAATAAAGGCTTGCCCCGGTGACAGGCTGCGCGATACTTCGGTACCTACTGCACGCTCACGCACTGAGTCAACAAAGTCTTTGACCACCGGCAAGGCGACATCCGCCTCAAGTAACGCCATGCGCACTTCACGTAGGGTGTCTTTGATATTGTCATCGCTTAAACGTGCTTGTCCCGTGACGTGACGTAACGTTTGCGAAAGACGATCGGATAAATTGTCGAACATACAAAGCCCTCAACATGGATGCCGCAACAGCGCGCCAATAACCTTTGGCAGCAATTTATTATAAGCTGTCGCATAGCGGTTGTTACATTAATCGGCACAGTATAACCGATCCTGCGCAACACGGCAGCGCCCTGTGCTTAACCTGCATAAAACTTTTCTTACTTTAATGAGATTCGAGCATGCCCATGGACACTCCACCTCTCTTACTGGCCTCCAGTTCAAGCTATCGCAGAACACTACTGGAACGCTTACAACTACCCTTTACTTGGCAAAGCCCTGAGCTTGATGAAACTCCGCTACCCCATGAAACACCACACGCCTTAGTGCAACGTTTAGCACTCAGTAAAGCCCGCGCTTTAGCCCATAGCCACCCTGAGCATATTATTATCGGCTCCGATCAAGTTGCCGTACTTGACCATCAAGTGATTGGCAAACCCTTGCACGAACAGGGCGCATTTAAGCAATTAACAGCGGCCAGCGGTCGCAGTGTAACCTTCTTAACTGCTGTTGCTGTATTAGACACCAGGGCAGCTGCTGCGCAAGTTACCGAGCAAGTGGACTACGTGCCTTTTACCGTACATTTCCGCCAACTGAGTGATGCGCAAATCCAGCGTTATATTGCCAAAGAGCAGCCATTCGATTGCGCAGGCAGTTTTAAGTCGGAAGGTTTAGGAGTGAGCTTGTTTAAAAGCACCGAAGGCAGTGATGCCACCAGTTTAGTGGGCTTACCGCTGATCCGCCTGTGTGACATGCTCAATGCTTGCGGGATACCAGTGCCTTAAGCGCAGTGACAGCAGCGCCAGTAGTTTATAAACGGCGGGTTTTCTGCTTGAGAATATACACGGTGACGGCGACAGCACTGGCTAGCAGAAAGATGCGCACCCAAAATAAAGGCACAACCCACATGGATACGCTAATACTGATCCACATTAAGAGTAGCGCCCAAACTTTCCCTTTTAGCGGCAACCCTTCCCCTTCCAGGTAGTCACGAACCCACGGCCCTAACTTTGGGTGCAGCACCAACCATAAATAAAAGCGTTTAGAGCTGCGTGCGAAGCAGGCAGCCGCTAACAAGAGAAAAGGCGTGGTGGGCAGTACCGGTAAGAAAATACCAATAACACCTAAGGCAACACTCAAACAGCCACAAAAAAACAATATATAGCGCAGTGTGCGACTGCGTAACTGTCTATCTTGCAGCTGTTGCACAGCGCCTTAGTTAACGTCTTGGTTTGAGAAGCGCTGGCTTCTCTTCTTCCGGCTCTAAGCACAGCAAGAACAGCGCGGTGAGCACTTCAGGGATTTGCGCAACCATGCTGTCCACTAAATCGGTGTCTTTAGCGATTTCGGCAAAGTCAGGCTGCTCGTCAAACAAGCCAGAGGCCACCATAATCGGCAGTAACAACTCACTGACTTCATCCTCAGCATCTTCAAACCAGACATCTTCGCGCAAGAAGACACCTTCCATAAAGCCAACACACCAACCGCGCAGATCGGAGTCATCTGGATCGTCACCGAGATCTAATTCGCAGGGCAACATCATATCTTCATCACTGGCCAGCTGACGCTCAATGCGTGCTTTAAGCTGTAGCAAAGCATCTTTAATATCAGCTTCTTGTTCAGCATCTTGATAATGCGGGGGCTCAGCAAACAGCTCAGCAATCCACTCCTCAGCCGGCACAGCCTCTGGACAAATAACCAGTGCAGTGAGATAGCCGTGAGCGGCAATGTAATCAAGCGCCTCGTCATGCAGTTCGTCAGCATCGAGGAAAGCTTGCAGGCGGGTCAGTTGCTCAGCGAGGGACATGAGTAATTACCATAAACAAATGAATTGAACACGTATTGTAGTCTAGCCGAGTGATAACAGCTAGGGCATGCGAATATCTTCGAGCAGTTGACCGCTAAAGGTTAAGTTATTCGTGGAATTACGCGTATAATACGCAGCTTGATTTGGAGAATGGCATGCAAAATCAAGCGTTACAGACGCTAAAAAGTGTTTTTGGCTACGATGCATTTCGCGGTCAACAAGCGGCAATTATTGAGCGCATCAGTCACGGCAAAGATGCGCTGGTACTGATGCCCACCGGTGGTGGTAAGTCATTATGCTACCAATTACCTGCGTTATTACTGGACGGTTTAACTGTTGTTGTCTCACCACTGATTGCTTTAATGCAAGACCAAGTGGCCAGCCTTGAAGAGTTGGGTATTCCTGCTGCTGCATTAAACTCCTCGTTGAGCATTGATGAGCAACGGGAGATTGCTGACCGTTTACGTCGCCATGAAATAAAACTGCTTTACTTAGCACCAGAACGCTTAGTGCAACCCCGTATGCTGGCTTTTCTACAGCGCTTACCGATCAGTTTATTTGCCATTGATGAAGCCCACTGTGTATCTCAATGGGGACATGATTTTCGTCCCGAGTACCTGCAACTGGGCCAGCTCGCTGAACTGTTTCCGAATGTACCGCGCATTGCCTTAACCGCCACTGCAGACACCCGCACCCGTGAAGAAATCATCAGCCGCCTGCGCCTGCAAGATGCAGAACGTTTTCTCTCCAGCTTTGATCGACCCAATATTTTTTACCGCATCACCCCAAAAGACAACCCACGTAAACAGCTGCTGGGTTTTTTAGCGCAACGCAAAGGCGATGCAGGCATAGTGTATTGTTTATCGCGCAAAAGCGTCGAGTCCACTGCTGAATTTCTAACGAATAATGGTTACCCAGCACTGCCCTACCATGCCGGTCTTGAGAGCAATTTACGCGCTCTCCATCAAAAGCGTTTTCTCAACGAGGAAGGCTTGATTATGGTGGCCACTATCGCCTTTGGGATGGGTATTGATAAATCCAACGTACGTTTTGTTGCCCACTTAGACTTACCCAAATCTTTGGAAGCCTATTACCAAGAAACCGGCCGCGCTGGCCGTGACGGTTTACCTGCAGATGCGTGGATGGTGTACGGTTTACAAGATGTACTGATGCTTAAACAAATGCTCAGCAACTCAGAAGGTGACGAGCGCCATAAACGTGTTGAGCAACATAAACTGGATGCCATGCTGGCTTTGTGCGAAGAAACCCGCTGCCGTCGCCAAGCACTACTGGGCTACTTTGATGAGGTTTTAGACAGCCCGTGCGGACACTGTGATAACTGCACTGACACTATAGAAACTTGGGACGCAACCCTTGCAGCTCGACAAGCACTATCGACCATTCACCGCACCGGTCAACGTTATGGGGTCGGTTATTTAACTGACGTATTACAAGGCCGTGATAATGATCGAGTCAAAGCCCTCGGCCATCAGCGTCTCAGCGTATTTGGTATTGGTAAAGCTCTCACTGACCAACAATGGCGCTCATTATTTCGCCAACTGGTGGCGCGGGGCTTTATTGATGTGGATGTTGAAGGCTTTGGTGGACTGCGCTTGGCGGAAAGCTGTCGGCCCCTGTTGCGCGGAGAAACCACTTTACTTTTACGTCGCGAACTGGCTACACCAGCACGCACCAGCCGCAGCACTAGCCAAGCCAGTCAGTTAGTACGTAGCCATGAGCGCGAAATGTGGGAGGCATTACGCACCCTGCGCCGGCAGCTCGCTGAACAACACAGCGTACCGCCTTATGTTATTTTCCCTGACTCCACCCTCTTAGAAATGCTCCGCGAAGCACCAGAGGACCTCGCTGATATGGCGAAAATCAGTGGCGTCGGTGCACGCAAACTGGAGCGCTATGGCGAAGCCTTTTTAAAGGTGCTCAATCAAGCCGATGCTGCTGCCAGCCAACCCTCCCCAACCAGTCAAGACCTACGCCACGAACTGGTCACCTTAGCCCGTAGTGGCATGACCCCAGAGCAGATCTCACAGCAAATGCACTGCAGCCTTAAGAATGTCTATGCTCTGATGGCACAGGCCATTGCAGACAATTTATTAAGCTTAGAGCAAGCCATAGACTTACCAGAAGAACTGTTAGGCTCGATTCAGGATGCTTTTCTGGAGGGGGACGGTGAGCTACCTAGCGTGGCCAGCATTGCTGAGCAATTCACTCCAAACATCGAAGAAGGCGTGCTCTACTGTGTGCGCGCAGCCCTACAAGCGGAGTTTGATGGCATAACTTAGTATCAAACAAACTCCGCGAGCGTGACAAGTTGTCGCACCCCTACTTGACCGGCATCAAATCATCTCTACTGCTTTTCAACAATACTGAACCTGACGCGCACTTATTACAATGACTCACAACCTTCCCGGGTATCTGTCAGTTTTGTAATATTTGTGCGTCATTACACATAAAGCACCACTTCTTGATAACAGTGTTAAATACACTGTACTTATGCGTCTTGATAGCCATCAAGGCGCTTTTTTTTGTGCCATGCAAAGCTGCTCTCTGAATTGTCTTTAACTGGAGGTTCAGTATGTCCCGCGCACAAACGCCTTTAATTTATTCTTGCTCCGGCTGTTCAAATGTTGCTCAACTGGCGAATACCTTAGCTGTACGTATCGACCGCGCAGGGCTTGCAGAAATGTCATGCATTGCTGGAGTGGGTGGCGATGTTAAGTCACTGGTTAGAAAAGCCCAGTCCAAACGCCCTATTCTGGCTATTGACGGCTGCCATCTGCATTGCGCCAAGGCTTGTTTAGAACGCCACAATGTCCAAGCCGACGAGCACATCACCTTAAGTGAGTTTGGTTTACGCAAGCGCTATGGTGAAGATTGCTCAACGGAAGATGCAGACCGTCTTTTTGAGAAATTTAGTGCAATGCTCAGCGGCGCACCTTTTAACACCCCAATCTAAGCATTACTCAGCACAGGGCGCGCAATAATTCGCCAATCGTCCGCCAGAGCACGCATTTCAACAATCTGCAAGCGGACTGCATCAGCCATGTAGTCAATAGGTAAGTGCATCAAAGGTTGCGCACTGGAGCCCAGCAATGTGGCTGCCATATAAATATACAACTCATCCACTAACCCAGCCTGCATAAAGGCTCCGGCCAGTTGTGGACCGGCTTCAACCATCAACTCATTGATATCGCGCTGCGCCAGCTCCACTAATAGCGCCTGCAAATCGATATGACCGTTCACTTCCGGCAACTGCAGGTACTCAATAGCACTTGTATTGGCTGGCGGCGATTGATGAGTTGCCAGCCACGCAGGGCCGGCGGCAAAAAAAGCCACATCAGTGGGCACTCGCAAGCGTCCGTCAATAACAATACGCTGTGGAGGCCTTGATAAAGCTAACTCACACAATTCACCACTGAGTGGCAGTTGCTCAGCACGCACTGTTAAGCGTGCATTATCAGTGATCACGGTATCTGCACCGGTGAGAATTGCGCTGGAACGGGCACGCAGCTCTTGGACATCAGCGCGAGCCGCTGGCCCAGTAATCCACTGACTTTCCCCGCTGGCCATGGCGGTGCGCCCATCTAAACTCATGGCCAGCTTTAAACGCACAAAAGGCAGGCCCTGCTCCATGCGTTTTACAAAGCCACAGTTTAGAGTACGAGCGGCTTCGGCTAATTCACCACTGAGCAGGTCCACCTGGATACCTTGGGCTTGCAAGTAGGCCATGCCGCGCCCAGCCACTTGTGGATTTGGATCCTGCATGGCGATGACCACTCGACTCACCCCTGCTTGCGCTAAGGCGTGTGCACACGGCGGGGTCAAGCCATGATGACTGCAAGGCTCTAATGTGACGTAAGCGGTCGCACCTTGAGCTTGCGCACCGGCTTGCTGCAAGGCGTGCACCTCGGCATGGGGTTCGCCAGCACGCTTATGCCAACCCTCGCCCACCACTTGCTGCCCTGCAACCAACACACAACCCACCCGCGGGTTAGGGTGCGCACTATATAAGCCTTGCTTGGCCAAGCGCAAAGCCTGCGCCATATATGCTTGATCATTCATTGTTCTGAATCTGTGTCTGTGTCTTCTGTATTTTTAGCAGAGTCCTGCGACATCAAATCAATTTCTTTACGAAACTCATTTAAGTCTTGGAAGCGACGGTAGACAGATGCAAAGCGAATATAAGCCACTTCATCGAGTTTTTTTAACTCGTTCATAACCAATTCACCCACCACCAATGACTGCACTTCACGCTCACCGGTGGCGCGCAATTTACGTTTAATACGGGCCACTGCCTCTTCTAAACGCTCCAAGCTGACGGGCCGTTTTTCCAGCGCACGTAACATGCCGGCGCGGAGTTTTTCTTCATCAAAAGGCTGCCGACTGCCGTCCTGCTTAATTAAGCGGGGCAGAACTAAATCAGCGGTTTCAAAAGTTGTGAAGCGTTCCTCGCACAGTAAACACTCACGACGACGACGCACTTGATCGCCATTGGTGACTAAGCGCGAGTCAATCACTTTGGTATCATTGGCACCACAAAAAGGACAATACATACAGGTTGATCGCTTATTCGTTTAAATAACATTGATATGAGCCTATCGACTTATTGAGCTCAGCGCTCAGCAACAGGCGGCTTGTGTGTTGACAATATATGCAGATGTGGCTTTTTCTGGCAAGACCAACTAATACTTCGCCTCCAAGATTAAAGCCCCCTGCTCTTCTCGCCAGCTCACGCGGCTTAGAAAACTCATTCCAAGTAACACATCGCGCGGAAAATCGCTGTCAAGCACCATTGCATCCACGCCCAGCACTTCAATAGTTCCGACTTTGACACTATTAAGCTGCACGCGCCAGGCGCGCTCTGTGCCGCTGGCAGTACTGACCATGATTGGTGCACCTTGGCTCTTGAAGTCTATTCCTAAACGCTGCGCTTGCGCCGCATTCATGGCAATAGTGGTCGCTCCAGTATCCACCAAAAATGGCACATTATTGCCGTTCACTGAGCCGGTAACCCAATAATGCCCCACTGTACCTTTGCTAATGGTTAAACGTTGCTTGTCTGGGGTTGCAAAGCCACCACTGCCATAATCACGGCTCAAGGTATAGGTACTGCTTTGACCATCCACCTTGAGCACCGCGGAACGGCTATCGGCACTGAGCACTTCAATGCCATGGGGGCCTACTTCACCCCTTTTAAGCAAAGTGCGCTGACCATCAATGCTCAATACAGCTGCATTCGGAAAAAGACCCACCACTCGGATATTGGGTTGCGCCAAACTCAGCGAGCTGCACGCAAGTACAAACAACCCTATCATCCACAAGCAAAGTCTATGCATTCTAACTCCTAGCTCACTAGCAGCGATACGTCTGACCACCATGCAACATACAATAACCCAGCAGCAATCACCCCTGCCAACATATCATCTAACATAATGCCTAAACCGCCAGTCACATGACGATCCAGCAACGAAATGGGCCAAGGTTTGACAATATCTAATAGACGAAACACGATAAACCCCAATAGCCACCACGGCCAGCTATTGGGCAGCAAAATTAAGGTCAGCCAAATTCCGACCATTTCGTCCCAAACGATACCACCATGGTCATGCACACCGAGATCATCGGCCACCCGCCCGCACAGCCAGACCCCAAACACACTGGCTAGCACAATCACAGTGATCGCCAGCCACAGCGGCAACAGATGCAAAATGGGGACAAAAACCAAACCGGCCAAAGTCCCCCAAGTACCCGGCGCTTGCTTGGCTAAACCTGAGCCAAAACCAAACGCTAAAAAATGCCAAACGTTGCTCCAGACTTTATGGTCTTGCATAGCTCGCGCCTTCCTTATTCAAAATGCTGATAACCACTGCGTTGATGGACCACCGCCTGCCCCGAACTGTTTAACAGTTGCACGCCAGACCCCGCACAGACTTGACCAATCACCCGCACCGCTGGAAATAACCGCTGTAAAGGTTCAACTCTTTGCGGCGCTATGCTAAAAGCCAGCTGATAATCATCACCACCGGTTAACGCACACTGTAAAGCGGCTTGATCACCTAACAACTGCCGCGCAGCAGCTGCCACTGGCACCTGCTCTTGCTGAATTTGCACGGCAACCTGTGAGGCTTTGGCCATATGCCCACAATCGGCTAATAAGCCATCGGAAATATCCAGAGCCGCATGGGCTTTGCCGCGCAGGTACTGGCCAAGCTGCAATTGCGGTTGCGGCAACCAGTAGGCATCCAGCAGTTGCTCGACAAGCTGCTCAGTGAGCACTACAGTATCAAGTTCGCCCAGGACCAGCGGTACTGCTGCAGCGGCGGCGCCCAGCGGGCCACTGACACAAAGTACATCACCGACTTGTGCGCCTGAGCGCAGTAATACTTGCTGACGCGGTACAGCGCCCATAACAGTAACCGTGATCGCCAATGGGCCACGGGTGGTATCGCCGCCCACTAAACTAATCGCGCAATGCTGGGCCATGTGGCTCAAGCCTGCGCTAAAGTCCTGCAGCCACTGTGTATCAATCTGCGGCAAACTAATGGCCAAGGTAAAACCAATGGGCTCAGCGCCCATGGCTGCCAAATCACTGACTGCCACGGCTAAAGCACGTTGCGCCAATAAGTAGGCAGGCGCATTGTCTGGAAAATGAACCCCACTGACGAGCGTATCAGTAGACACAGCGCACTGTTGATCGGCAGGAATCTGCAGCAGTGCACAATCATCGCCGATGCCCAAGGCGACATGTTCACCGCCCTGTGCACACACAGAGTCGGTGAAGTATTTTTTAATTAGTTCAAACTCGTTCATCCGACTGCACTCACCGCGTTATGCTGCGCTGAGTGCAGCACAGATTAGTTTTTGCCGAGTTTAGCATCACGGACTTCAGCACCGCGTAAGCGTAACGCCAGCTTGTCCAATACACCATTGACGTACTTGTGACCGTCGGTTGAGCCAAACACTTTAGCCAGCTCAATACCTTCATTGATCACCACCCGGTAGGGCACATCAATACGCGTACTCAACTCCCATACCGACAAGCGTAAAATGGCCCACTCAACTGGATCCAGCTCAGTCAGTGGCCGGTCAAGATAAGGCTCGATCAGTGCATCAATTTCGGTTTTCTGCCCGGGCACGCCACGCAAAATCTCATTGAAATACACACCATCAACGCCTTCGAAATCATTGTCGACGCGAAACTGCGCCTCAATGTCATTCAGCGCTTGCCCTGCCACATGCCACTGATACAGTGCTTGCATGGCCAGCGTGCGGGCTACGCGACGCTTAGCAATGCGGCCTTTGGCCCGTGGCGGCGGGTTATCGCGACAGTCGTCGTTATTTAAACTCACTTGGCCTCCAGTTGCGCCAGCAAACTGACCATTTCTAATGCTGATAAAGCGGCTTCACCGCCTTTGTTGCCTGCTTTAGTGCCGGCACGCTCAATGGCTTGCTCGATGGTATCGACAGTTAATACGCCGAAGGATACCGGTACACCGTGCTCCATGGATACTTGAGCTAAACCTTTGGTGCACTCGCCAGCAACATATTCAAAGTGCGGCGTACCACCACGAATCACTGCGCCCAGCGCAATAATCGCGGAAAATTCTTTACGCTCAGCAACTTTTTGTGCCACTAATGGCAACTCAAATGCACCGGGTGCACGGATCACAGTAATCGCCTCTTTGCTAACTCCGTGACGCACTAAAGTATCAATTGCGCCTTCAACTAAGCTCTCTACTATAAAACTGTTAAAACGCCCAACCACCAGTGCAAATGTGCCTTGTGGCGCGGTAAAATCACCTTCGATTGTTTTCAAGGTCATGTTCTTTCCATCCTATTAAAGAGCAAAAGAGCGAGATTAATTCTCGCCCCTGTATAAAATTATTCCTGTGGCTGCAGGTATTCTACTACTTCTAAATCAAATCCGGATATGGCATTGAAGCGCATCGGGGTACTTAACAAGCGCATTTTACGCACCCCAAGGTCACGCAGAATCTGTGAACCCGCGCCCACAGTGCTATAAGTACTGGGGGTTTTCACCGGTTTCGGCTCGCCATTGTTACCCAGCTGACGCTCTAAGTGCGCCAGCAAACTGGAACCGGTCATTTGGTTACCTAATAACAACACCACACCACTGCCCGCTTTAGCCACTTCAGCCATGGCCGCACGCAAACTCCAACGACGGGTTTGCTTAACCATAAATAAATCCCGTAATGGATCCATATTATGCACGCGCACCATGGTTGGCTCGTCTGGGCTAATAGTACCTAAAGTCAATGCCAAGTGGACATCGCCCAAATTGGACTCACGGTAGGTGACTAAATTAAATTGACCCAGCTCACTGTCCAAAGTTTGTGTGGATACACGCTCAATGGTGCGCTCATGGATCATTCGATAATGAATTAAGTCCGCAATGGTGCCGATTTTAAGGCCGTGTTCTTGGGCAAACACTTCCAGTTCTGGACGACGAGCCATGGTGCCGTCATCATTCATGATTTCGCAAATCACCGCACTGGGTTCATGGCCGCCCAGACGGGCTAAATCACACGCCGCTTCAGTATGACCGGCACGGGCTAACACGCCGCCAGGTTGCGCCATCAATGGAAAAATATGCCCAGGGCTGACAATATCTGCGGCCACGGCATCTTTAGCAGCTGCAGCCTGCACAGTACGCGCGCGGTCGGCTGCAGAAATACCCGTGGTGACACCTTCTGCGGCCTCAATGGACACAGTAAACTTGGTACCAAAACCTGAGCTGTTGTGCTGCGCCATTAACGGCAGCTCTAAGCGCTCGCAGCGCTCCACGCTCATGGGCATACAAATCAGACCACGGGCATGCTTGGCCATAAAGTTGATGTGTTCGGCGGTCACGCACTCGGCAGCAATAATAATATCGCCTTCGTTTTCACGATCTTCATCATCCATCAAGATGACCATTTTGCCGTCGCGAATATCGGCAACAATTTCTTCAATACTATTCAGTGACACGGGATAACCCTTCAATTAAGAACGCATAAAACCATGTTCGGCTAAGAACTCTGCGCTAATGGCTTGACTGTTTGGTTCAGCGGCTTTTTCACCAAGCAATAAGCGCTCAAGGTAGCGCGCAATAAGGTCAATTTCTAAATTAACCAAATGCCCTGCTTGATAGTCCGCCATAATGGTTTCTTGCAAGGTGTGCGGCACAATAGTCAGCTCAAAATCACTGCCATTCACGCCATTAACGGTGAGGCTGGTGCCATCCACGGTAATCGAACCTTTCATGGCGATATAGCGGGCCAGTTCTTTGGGGGCGCGTATCCAAAATTGCACCGCGCGGGCGCTGTCTTCTCGGGACAGCACTTCGCCGACACCATCCACATGGCCACTGACCAAGTGCCCACCGAGACGGGTGGTGAGCAATAAAGCTTTTTCTAAATTAACCCGACTGCCAGGTTTAAGATTAACGAAGGCACTGCGCGCTAAAGTTTCGCGACTGACATCGGCACAAAAACCATCACCGGGCAGCTCAACTACGGTTAAGCACACTCCATTGACAGCAATGCTGTCGCCCAGCTTTACATCGCTTAAATCGAGTTTCCCAGTGGCCACCTGCACACGCACATCACCCCCTGTCGGGGTCATGCTGCGAATTTGGCCGACCGCTTCAATTATTCCTGTGAACATAAAACCTCCGCACAGTACGAATCTTAGACAATTCGTCTATGTCGATCTCCTGTTTAACATCAAACAAGGCTATTTTTTGATCGAATGGGAGTCTGTCGTGCAAGAGTTGCACGTTAACGGATCCCGCTCTCTCTTCATCCGGACTGTAACCGTCGGCCTTGGAATCTCACCAAGTCTGCTGACCTTATTCACCTTAAACCCAGCGTAAATAAGCGCTCGTGGGCTATGCCGCATTGGGCAATTACCACCGGTGGGGAATCTCGCCCCGCCCTGAGAACGTCACCAACAGCATTATAGAATGCATTGGCAGGGTACTTTTTACCATAAATCACAGCATACTGCACCACTTGCCCACGATTACTCGCCATAAAGTGGCGCGCTCAACAAGGCATACCTAAGTCGAACTTTTAAGAAAGTGATCAAGCCACTCCAACTGACCCTACTCAAGCCCTGCTAAAACTTAAAAACCGCACTGTTTCGCTGACTCAATACCGCTAAAAAGTCGGGTTATAAGTAAAGTTTCCGTCATGGCCTATGGTCAAAGCGCGTTTGACGGTATACTTTACGGTTTTCCGATTAGCCGTATTTTAATTTAAGGGTCCCACTGTATTATGGATACGACCTATCAGCCGCACGCCATTGAAACTTCTTGGTACCAGAATTGGGAAACCAATCAATACTTTGCCCCGCAAGGGTCTGGCCAGCCGTACACCATCATGATCCCGCCGCCGAATGTGACCGGCAGTTTACATATGGGCCATGGCTTTAATAACGCCATCATGGATGCACTGATTCGTTATCGCCGTATGCAAGGCCGCAACACCCTATGGCAACCCGGTACTGACCACGCAGGTATCGCCACACAAATGGTGGTGGAGCGCCAGCTGGCTGCTGAAGGCCAAGACCGTCATGATTTAGGCCGTGAAGCCTTTCTCGAGAAAGTTTGGGAATGGAAAGAAGAGTCCGGCAGCACCATCACCCAGCAAATTCGCCGTCTCGGCAGCTCGGTGGACTGGTCCCGCGAACGCTTCACCATGGATGAAGGCATGTCAGCTGCAGTACAGGAAGCCTTTGTACGCTTGCATGAAGACGGCCTGATTTACCGCGGTAAGCGCTTGGTAAACTGGGATCCTAAATTCCATACGGCTATTTCCGACCTTGAAGTGGAAAACCACGATGAACAAGGTTTCCTGTGGAATCTGCGCTACCCCTTAGCGGATAGCGCTAAAACCGCGGAAGGCAAAGACTATCTGGTAGTGGCCACCACTCGCCCAGAAACCATGCTGGGTGACAGCGCCGTCGCAGTGCACCCTGAAGACGAGCGTTATAAAGCGTTAATTGGCTCCTATGTGGAGCTGCCATTAGTGGGCCGCCGTATTCCTATTGTGGGCGATGACTACTGTGACCCTGAATTTGGTACCGGTTGTGTAAAAATCACCCCAGCCCACGACTTTAATGACTATGAAGTGGGTCAGCGCCACAAGCTGCCACTGATCAATATTCTCGACCAAGACGCAGCGATTTTAGCCAGCGCACAAATTTTCAATAGCGATGGCAGTGTCAACAGTGAGCTGGATAGCAGCCTGCCTGCCGAGTTCGCCGGCCTTGACCGCTTCGCAGCCCGTGAGAAAATTGTTGCCGCCATGCAAGATGCTGGTTTACTGGTGAGCATTGATGACCACGCTTTAAAGACACCCCGCGGTGACCGCTCCGGTGCAGTGATCGAGCCTTGGCTGACCGACCAATGGTATGTGTCCACTAAGCCTTTAGCAGAACCAGCCATTGCTGCGGTGGAAGATGGCCGCATTCAATTCGTGCCTAAGCAGTATGAAAATATGTACTTCAGCTGGATGCGTGACATTCAAGACTGGTGCATCAGCCGTCAGTTGTGGTGGGGTCACCGTATCCCCGCCTGGTATGACGATGCCGGCAATGTCTACGTGGGTCGTAACGAAGCCGAAGTGCGCGAAAAACACAATCTGGGCGAGATTAATCTGCGCCAAGACAATGATGTTTTGGACACCTGGTTCAGTTCCGGTCTATGGACCTTCTCCACCCTCGGTTGGCCAAATCAAACCGACTTTCTCAAAACCTTCCACCCCACTGATGTGTTGGTGACCGGTTTTGATATTATTTTCTTCTGGGTTGCACGCATGATCATGCTGACCATGCACCTACTCAAACACGAAGATGGCACACCGCAAATTCCGTTTAAAACAGTCTATGTGCATGGCTTAGTACGGGATAACCAAGGCCATAAAATGTCCAAATCCCGAGGTAACGTGCTCGACCCACTGGACATTATTGATGGTATCGATCTGGAAACCTTGGTGGAAAAACGCACCAGCGGCATGATGCAACCGCAAATGGCGAAAAGCATTGAGAAGCAAACCCGTGAAGAGTTTGCCGACGGCATTGCCAGCTATGGTACTGATGCCTTGCGCTTTACTTTCTTGTCTTTGGCTTCAACCGGTCGCGACGTGAAGTTCGATATGGGTCGTGTGGATGGTTATCGCAACTTCTGTAATAAGATCTGGAACGCAGCGCGTTATGTGATGATGCAGTGTCAAGATCAGGATTGCGGACTGGATAATGAAGAGGTTGAACTGACCGTTGCCGACCGCTGGATTATTTCGCAGCTGCAACGCACCGAGGCTGAAGTGACCCGCCAATTGGATAATTTCCGCTTCGATTTGGCGGCGCAAGCGCTGTATGAATTTATCTGGCATGAATACTGTGACTGGTACTTAGAGCTATCTAAGCCTGTGCTTTGGGATAAAGAAGCCCCAGTTGAGCGCACCCGTGGCACCCGTCGCACTTTAGTTAGAGTGCTGGAAGCTGCACTGCGCTTAGCCCACCCCTTTATGCCTTTTATCACCGAAGAAATTTGGCAGCGCATTGCGCCTATGGCTGGTAAAACGGGCGACACCATTATGTTGCAACCTTTCCCCGTCAGCGACAATGAAGCCATTGATGAACAAGCCGAAGGCGATATTGAGTGGCTTAAAGAACTGATGCTGGCCTTGCGCACCATTCGCGCCGAAATGAATATTGGCCCCGGCAAGCCGATTCCGCTGTATTTAGCCAACACCACCGAAGAAGATATTCGTCGCTTAGAAGTGAACCATGTGTCCCTGAATAAGCTGGCTAAGCTGGATACTGTTACTTTACTGAAAACCGGTGAAGAAGCGCCCATGTCAGCCACTGCCATGGTCGGCGAAATGCAAGCCTTAGTGCCCATGGCTGGATTGATTGACACCCAGGCAGAGCTGGCCCGCTTAGATAAAGAAATTAACCGTTTAAACGGTGAAATTAAACGTGTGGTCGGTAAACTGTCTAATCAAGGCTTTGTCGCCAATGCGCCAGCCAAGGTGATTGAAGGTGAACGCATCAAGCAAGCTGACTATGAGCAAGCCTTGGCGCGTCTTACTGAACAACACCAACGTATTGCCAGCTTAGAATAGACACCTTACACCCAATACAAAAACAGGGGTTTATGCCCATATACAGGCAAAACCCCTCATCAGAGGCATGAATAAATGACTAGGTTACCCAAGAAAGCATTGCTCACCCTCAGTGCACTTACTTTAGCCATGAGTGCATCATTTAGCGTTATTGCAGAACCTATGAAGTCTGTGGCGGTCACCGCTATTGTCGAGCACCCTGCTCTCGACGCAGTACGCGACGGTGTACGCAATGCCCTCAATGAAGCAGGCTACACAGAAGGTGAAAACCTCAAGTGGCAATACCAAAGCGCCCAAGGTAATACGGGCACTGCTGCACAAATTGCCCGTAAGTTTATTGGCGACCAAGCAGATGCCATCGTTGCCATTGGGACACCCTCCGCGCAAGCAGCTGTAGCTGGCACTAAACGCATCCCCATTATTTTTTCCGCGGTAACTGATCCAGTCGAAGGGCAACTGACACCCAGCTGGGAAGCCAGCGGCACTAACGTCACCGGTGTGTCTGACGTGCTTGAGCTGAGTAAGCAAATGGAGCTGGTGAAACAAGTGGTACCCGATGCCAAGCGCCTTGGCATGGTCTTTAACCCAGGCGAAGCCAACTCAGTGGCCGTGGTTACAGCGCTAAAAGAAATTTTGCCAGCGTATGATTTAACCTTGGTGGAAGCCGCCGCACCACGCTCGGTTGATGTGGGTACAGCTGCCCGCAGCTTAGTTGGCAAAGTGGATGTGATCTACACCAATACCGATAATAACGTGGTATCTGCCTACGAGGCTTTGGTAAAAGTAGGTAACGACACCAGCACACCTCTGATTGCTTCAGACACCGACAGTGTTAAACGCGGTGCAATTGCTGCGCTGGGCGTTAACTATCTTGACCTGGGCGAGCAAACCGGTCGTATCGTAGTGCGTATCCTAGAGGGTGAAAACCCCGGTGATATCAAGCCACAAACCAGTGAGAACGTTCAGTTGTTTGTTAATTTAAGCGCTGCTGAAAAACAAGGGGTCACCTTGTCACAAGAGCTGATTGATAGCGCTGCTGAAGTTATCCGTTAATTACCCATCCCACCCCGAGCCCTACAAGGTGCTCGGGGTATTTTTATTTAGCCTTCGGTCAACTTACCCATGTCCCTGTTTTCAATGTTTGGTGCCCTTGAGATCGGCTTGATCTTCAGCTTAGTGGCACTCGGGGTGTTTATCTCCTTCCGTTTATTACGCTTTCCTGATTTAACTGTCGATGGCAGCTTCCCTTTGGGTGGCGCAGTAGGCGCTTTATGTATTGCCAACGGTATGGACCCCTTCCTTGCCACTGCATTAGCAACAATAGCTGGTGCCGGTGCTGGTGTGGTTACTGCAATACTCAATGTGCACTTGAAAATCATGGATCTGCTGGCCAGTATTTTGATGATGATTGCGCTGTATTCCGTCAATCTGCGCATTATGGGTAAGCCCAATATCCCACTGATTATGGAGCCCACCATTTTCAGCATTTTAGAACCCAGCTGGCTGGCAGACTATATCGCCCGCCCGGTGATCTTGATCATTATCGTGCTATTGGCCAAGCTGGCGTTGGACGCTTACTTCTCTACTCGCCAAGGCCTGGCCATCCGCGCTACAGGCTCCAATCCTCGCATGGCTCGCGCCCAAGGTGTTAATACTGGCGCAATGATTATTTTGGGTATGGCAATTTCCAATGGTTTAGTGGGCTTGGCCGGCGCGCTGTTTGCCCAGAGCCAAGGCGGTGCTGATATTTCCATGGGCATAGGTACCATTGTCATTGGCTTAGCGGCAGTGATTGTCGGTGAAAGTATTCTCCCGTCACGCAAACTCTTTTTTGTCACCTTGGCAGTGATCCTTGGTGCGATCATCTACCGCTTCTTTATTGCGCTAGCCTTAAACAGCGACTTCATTGGTTTGCAAGCCCAAGACCTCAATTTAGTCACTGCATTACTGGTAACTTTTGCTTTAGTAATCCCATTAATCAAACAGCGCTTATCACGCCGCAAGAGGGTTTAAGATGCTTAAAGCACATGACTTACACATCACCTTTAACCCTGGCACACCCATTGAAACCCGTGCGTTATCTGGCTTATCACTGCAGATACCCAGTGGTCAATTTGTCACTGTAATCGGGACCAACGGTGCTGGAAAATCAACCTTTTTGAATGCCGTTTCCGGTGATTTAAACGTTGATAGTGGCAGTATTTTAATCGACGATATTGATGTCACTGACCTGCCGGTATGGGCACGAGCAAAGCAAGTGGCACGGGTTTTCCAAGACCCCATGGCCGGCACCTGCGAAGATTTAACCATTGAAGAAAACATGTCGTTAGCGGAGCAGCGCGGACAACGTCGCGGCCTCAGCCGTGCGGTTAAAGCGTCGTTGCGCGATGGCTTCCGTGAGCATCTAGCTACTTTAGGCCTGGGTTTAGAAAACCGTTTAAATGACCGCATTGGCCTACTTTCAGGCGGCCAGCGACAAGCGGTGAGTTTGCTGATGGCAGCACTGCGCCCTTCGCAAATTCTATTACTGGATGAGCACACCGCAGCTCTGGACCCGCGTACCGCCGACTTCGTTTTAGACCTCACCCAGCGTATTGTGGCCGAGAAACAACTGACCACCATGATGGTGACCCACAGCATGCGACAAGCCTTAGACGTTGGCGATCGCACCATTATGCTGCATCAAGGTCAAGTGGTCTTGGATGTCAGTGGCGATGAACGCAAAGGCTTAGATGTGCCTGACCTGCTCGCAATGTTTGAGCAAGTGCGTGGTGAAAAACTGGCTGACGACGCTTTATTGCTCAGTTGATATGAATACACAGTTGGCCTGGGTCCTTTTCCTTTTACTGCTTGCTGTGGTGTTGTTTGTCCGCAACAAACCACGCATGGATGTCGTAGCCCTGCTAATGATAGTGGCACTGCCACTGACCGGCGTGCTTAGCGTACAAGAAACCCTCGCCGGCTTTAGTGACCCCAGTGTAGTGGTAATTGCGGCGCTGTTTGTGATTGGTGAAGGCTTAGTGCGCACTGGAATTGCCTACCAACTCGGCGAACGCTTAATGCACAGCGCCGGCAGCAGCGAAACTCGTCTCATCGTACTACTGATGCTCACCGTGGCTGGGCTGGGCTCAATTATGAGTTCCACTGGAGTGGTGGCTATTTTCATTCCTGTGGTACTCAGTATCGCTGCACGCCTGCAGATTTCCCCAAGCCGATTGATGATGCCATTGAGTTTTGCAGGCTTAATCAGTGGCATGCTGACCTTGGTCGCGACCCCACCCAATATGATTGTGCACAGTGAGTTGGTACGTACCGGCTATTCTGGCTTTAGTTTTTTTGCCTTTGCACCCATTGGTTTAAGCATTTTGGTCCTCGGCATTATTTACATGTTGGTCACCCGTCACTGGCTGGCCAGTGCTGACAGTCAAAAAGCCGCCGGCGAACCCCGCCACAATATTGCAGATTTAGTACGGGAATATCGTTTAGCGGGCCGCGAACGGCGTCTGCGTGTGCGCCCCAAGTCCAGCTTGGCTGGGCAAACGCTGAATGAACTGCAGCTGCGCAAAGAATATGGCATCAACGTCATTGCGGTCGAACGACAACGTCGTTTCCGACGTGTTTTACTGGGCGCAACGGGCAGTACGGAATTACGTGCTGGAGATATTTTGCTGGTGGACTTAGTCAGCCCTGCCATTGATCTGCTTAACTCTTACTACGAGCTGGGTGTGGAACCGGTCACCATGCAGAGCAGTTACTTTAATGATCATCACCGCACCCTAGGTGTCGCTGAGGTGATGCTACCACCTGACTCACAACTCACTGGTAAAACCATCCAAGAGCTGGGCTTTCGTAGCAAGCGTAAGCTCAATGTGATTGGCTTGCGACGTAATCAACAAGCGCTAGATGGTTTATTGGTGGATGAAAAGCTTAAAGCCGGTGATACTTTATTAGTGGCAGGCAACTGGAAGCATATCCGCGAATTGCAAGGCCACAGCCGCGACTTTCTAGTACTCAGTTTGCCCGCTGAAGTGGATGATGTGGCACCTGCCCTCAGCCAAGCCCCCCATGCTTTGTTTAGCTTGGCGGTGATGGTGATCTTGATGGTCACTGGCTTGGTTGCTAACGTGACCGCTGTATTAATTGGTTGTTTATTAATGGGCGCCTTTCGCTGTATCGATATGGACAGCGCGTATCGCTCCATTCACTGGCAAAGTATTGTATTGATTGTTGGCATGCTGCCTTTTGCCATGGCCTTACAAAAAACCGGCGGCATTGACTTAGCGGTAAACGGTTTATTAAGTTTGTTTGGCGATGCCGGTCCTCGGGTGATTTTGGCTGTTTTATTTTTAGCCACTGCGCTGATTGGCTTGTTTATTTCCAACACTGCTACCGCGGTGTTAATGGCACCTGTGGCCATTGCCAGCGCACAAGCTCTACAAGCCTCCCCTGCACCTTTCGCAATGACTGTTGCCCTAGCAGCGTCGGCTGCCTTTATGACACCGATTTCCTCGCCTGTTAACACCCTAGTGCTCGGCCCCGGCCAATACCGCTTTAGTGATTTTGTGCGCATTGGTGTGCCCTTCACTTTAATCGTCATGCTTACCAGCGTGCTGCTTGTGCCGATACTTTTTCCGCTTTAAACACTGTCCGCTCAGCGTATTCTTTGATCACTTAGCACCTTTTGTGTATGACGTACCTCGTACATATTGCTTTTCCCTCAACGGAGCATCCTGCTCCGATTCGGGCGCATCGCCACCCCTGGCTACGCTTGCCGCAATACGCACGAGGTACTTCTGAAGCAATAGCGCGGCATTCTTATCAGCAGCATGTCGCTAATAAGCTACCGTGTGTTACTTTACCCTCTACTTTCTGTTTCGCTTTACTTAACTTGCAAGCAACTCAGGTAGTTGACAAGTGCCTCACTGTTGCTGTGACGAGCGAAGTCAAGGATAAGGATGGCGCAGCACCTGCATCGAGCCTTGGTTGGGTTCGTTAAGGGAAGAACAGCAACAGTGAGGCGCGCTTACACCTAACGATTATTCCAACTAGCAACCAGCCATAAATATCGGACATAAAAAACGGCAGACCGCATACACAGCCCACCGTTTTCAAAAAACACCAGTTACAACACACTAGGCTCTCGGCAGAGTAACTCCACGCTGACCTTGGTACTTACCATCGCGATCCTTATAAGAGACTTCACACTCCTCATCGGACTCTAAAAACAACAT
>DASROA010000004.1:0-3705 GCA_035647115.1 Thiopseudomonas sp.
AAAAGAATTGCTTGACGACTATAGAGCATTGGAACCACCTGATCCCATCCCGAACTCAGAAGTGAAACGATGCATCGCCGATGGTAGTGTGGGGTCTCCCCATGTGAGAGTAGGTCATTGTCAAGCTTGAACAGTAAAACCCCAGATCAGCAATGGTCTGGGGTTTTTTTATACCTGAAATCCAGCAAAAAGTGTCTGCTTTGCACTGTACGGTTAGTTCTTTCCGAACCGTACAGCGGCCGTGCTAACAACACCTTTGCTTAAGAGTACTGCACTATTGCCGTGGCAAGCGTAGCCATGGAGGGCGGAGCGCCCGAATAGCGTCAGGATGACGCTTTGAGGGAAGAACGGCGGTAGTGCAGTACGGCATGCCATAAACTTTAAGTAACGCCTTTACAGTCATATAGGAAACCCCGGCGCAGGGCGTACTGCGCAATGGCTGTTGTTCGGTCGCTGAGCCCATCCAAGGCTCAACTCCGGCGCTACGCTATCCCTGGCTCCGTTCGTCACTGCCACTGCACAGGGATAGCATTCTCATAGAATAAGTCAGTTGTGCTGCAATCTAGTGTTGCCTTGCTTATAACGTGAATCAAATTGATTAAAACTGTGCTCGAAAGATCACTAGGCTATACACTTGCTTACACAGAATATATGTCAGGCAATGCTAGTGTTTTTGCTTACAGGTTACCGTTAAAGTGTTTGCTGGGGTTTTATGTTTGATTTATTAAAACTACTCTCGGATGGAGAGTTTCATTCGGGCAGCGAGTTAGGCTCTAGCTTAGGTGTAAGTAGGGCTGCAGTGTGGAAAAGAATACAGCGTATAAACGAAGAGCTACGTGTGCCCGTACGTAGTGTTCAAGGAAAAGGTTATTGCTTGGATCAGCCGTTACAGTTGCTAGACCGAGAGGCCATACAAAGTGCTTTCCCAGCTTTACCTGTCTTCGTTTATCAGTCAATTGATTCGACTAATGAGCAGGCGAAAGCCTTGCTAGCAAAACATAATGCGCCAATGGCTGTGTTTGCAGAACATCAGAGTCAAGGCAAAGGGCGCCGCGGGCGGGACTGGTCGAGCCCCTATGGGCAAAATATATACCTTTCTTATGTTTGGCCCATTACTAAAGGGCTCAGTCAAATCGATGGTCTAAGTCTAGTGATTGGTTTGGCCGTATCTAAAGTTATTAGGCGTATGCTGAATATTTCAGCAGAGCTAAAGTGGCCTAATGATGTGTTAATCAACCAGCGTAAAGTCGCAGGAATTTTGCTTGAGCTGGTTGGAGATCCGGTGGAGCAGTGTCATGTAGTAATAGGCGTCGGCGTCAATCTTAATATGCTTGACGCCTTGAGTAGCATTGATCAAGAGTGGACATCATTAAGTAAAGAAACCAATACAATAATTGATCGTGAACTGTTTGCAAGATTGCTGATTGAAGAGCTGGATAGCTATCTACATAAACAAAAACAGTATGGGTTTTCTAGTATGCGTGCTGAATGGCTTGAGCTGCACGCGTGGCAAGGACGCAGTGTATTTTTACATGCAGGTCATGAGAAAGTTTCTGGCGTTATTAATGGCGTAGGTGATAAAGGTGAAGTGTGTCTCTTAGTGGATGGCCAGGAACGTAGCTTTTTGGGTGGAGAGTTGAGTTTAAGGTTGCAAGATGATTCTTGAGATTGATTTTGGCAACACTCGGCTTAAATGGCGTGTGCTGGATTCTAAAAGCCTGCTTGTTGTTAAGTCAGGAACGGAGTCCAGCTTAGAGGGTTTTTCCACTGAATTGCGCCGAGCAAGTTATTCAAATGTAGTCTTTGCGCGCGGATGCTCAGTACGCAACCAGCAAGAAAATCAACGGCTAGCAGCATTAATCAGCAGCAAGTACGGTGTTGAGTTGAAATTGGCGTGCTCACAAGCTGAGCTTGCTGGGGTAAAAAGTGGCTATATAGACCCAACTAAGCTTGGTGTAGATCGTTGGCTGGCAATGCTTGGTGCTTATGCAAAAGTTAAGGGTGCATGTTTAGTCATTGATTGCGGGACAGCTATTACAGTGGATTATATTAAAGCCAATGGTGTGCACTTAGGTGGATGTATCGCACCTGGTATAAAGCTGATGAGCAAAACCTTACTTGGATCAACCAATATACCGGCAGATATGGCTGAACTCGCTAGGCAAGAAAAAAAAGCCAATATAGGGCGTACAACTCAGCAAGCCATAGCGTCTGGTGTCAGGTCTATGGTGGTTGGGTTTATTGCAGATCAAATACAGCTGGCTAAGCAAAAGCTGGGGCGTGAAGTATGTATTGTTGCGAGCGGTGGTGATAGTGAACTGGTTGGAGAAGTTGCAGCAGATGCGCTGGTTGACAAAGATTTGGTGTTCTCTGGTTTAGCTATTGCGTGTCCGTATTGTGCATAGGGGCAGATGATGCGTTGGTTGTTTATTGGTTTAGTGATTATTAATGCTTTCTATTTTTTATGGAGCCAGCAGTGGGCATCTCCTAGTGACCAGCCCAGTGCTGCTCAAGCGCAAAAGGTTGCGAGTACTGCAGGGCAAGTCCAGTTGCTTAGTGAGGTTGTTGCAACGGATGAGCAGCAGGCGAAAAACAAAGATACGTTCCCCGCACGAGCTGGAGAGTTATTGTTGGGTGGCTTTGCAGATGAGCAACTTGCGTTTAAATTGCAGCAACGCTTATTAAGCTTGGATATAAAGTCTGAGATTGAAGCCGTAGATGAACAGGTGAGTGTTGAATACTGGGTTTATTTGCAGCCACTGCCGTCTACCCAGGCTTCAATGCGTCAGCTTAAAGAATTACAGGCGCGTAATATTGAAGGTTATTTAATTACCCAAGGGGACCTGGCCAATGGGATCTCTTTGGGCTTCTTTACCCATGAAGACACTGCGCAAAATGTAGTTCAACGGCTAAGTTCCGCAGGGTACGAGCCAGTAATTCGCCAGATAGCGAGAGAGCAACGCTTGTATTGGGTTTTGATTGAGGCACATGGGCGGCGGTTGGTTGATGAGAAGCTGCTCGAGCAGCTCGCTGCTGACTTTGAAGGAATCCAACATTTACTGCGCCCATATAGTCAAAAAGACAGTTAATTGTGCAATAAATATACTTTTTTAAAGAAAATTAAAGAAAAGTGTTAAATAGGCTTGACAGCCATCTCTGAATGGGGGATGATGCTGCCTCGCTTACGGAGGGGTACCCAAGTGGCCAAAGGGATCAGACTGTAAATCTGACGTCTACGACTTCGAAGGTTCGAATCCTTCTCCCTCCACCAAATTTCAGCAAGTGCAAAGCGGGTATAGTTTAGTGGTAAAACCTCAGCCTTCCAAGCTGATGATGTGGGTTCGATTCCCGCTACCCGCTCCAATTTGCATTTGCTATGTTTTGCTCATGTAGCTCAGTTGGTAGAGCACACCCTTGGTAAGGGTGAGGTCAGCGGTTCAACTCCGCTCATGAGCTCCATATAAGAGCAAAGGCAGATATAGTTATATCTGCCTTTCTTGTATCTGCTTGAAAAATTGAGTGCGCTCAATCAAGAGGTTGGTAGTAATGGCTAAGGAAAAATTCGAACGCAATAAACCGCACCTGAACGTTGGTACTATTGGTCACGTTGACCATGGTAAGACCACGCTGACAGCTGCACTGACTCGTGTTTGTCATGAAACTTGGGGCGGTGAAGGTGACTCGAAAGGTTACGACCAGATCGAT
>DASROA010000005.1:0-24079 GCA_035647115.1 Thiopseudomonas sp.
TTTATCGGTTTTGCGCGAAAGACCCCGTACTTTTAGTGCGGGGATGGATAGCGCGGGAAGCGCAGCTTCCCCTTGGGTTTAATGTGTAGCACTGGTATTATATACAGTATGAATAAGCAGACCAAAACAGTAAAAGTTCGGATGCGAGACAGGCACTGCGCCCTGCTTAACAGCATGGCTAAAAGTGTTAATTTCGCTTGGAACTATGTGAACGAGCTAAGCCATCGCTCTATTAAAGAGCGTGGCGTGTTTTTGTCTGCGTATGATATTCAGAAATATACCAACGGTGCAGGTAAGGACTTGGGACTGCACAGCCAGACAGTGCAGCGTGTCGCCGTTGAATATGTCACGCGCCGCAAGCAGTTCAAAAAAGCTCGATTGAATTGGCGTAGATCAGGTGGTGTTAGGCGCTCATTGGGCTGGATACCTGTTAATACAGGTGCAGCTCAATGGAAAAACGGGCAGGTTTATCACAACGGCCACTACTTTAAAGTGTGGGACAGTTACGGCTTGAGCCAATACAAATTTCGCTCGGCCAGTTTCAATGAAGATGCCCGTGGCCGCTGGTACTTCAATGTGGTGGTGGATGTCGAGGTTGAACCATCCAAAGGCCAAGACCGTATCGGCATTGACCTTGGTTTGGCCGATACCGCCACCTGTTCAGACGGTACAAAGTTAGAAACTGGTCGCTTCTACCGTGGGCTTGAGGAAAAATTAGCTATAGCACAACGGGCTAGGAATAAAACCCAAGTCAAAACCATTCACGCTAAAATCGCTAACCGTAGAAAAGACGCATTGCACAAGTTCAGCCGCACACTGGTCAATCGCTGCGGTGAAATCTATGTGGGCAATGTCAGTAGTTTAAAGCTCGTTAAAACCAAGATGGCCAAGTCAGTGTTGGATGCTGGCTGGGGGCAATTAAAAACAATGTTGGACTATAAATGCGCTCACGCAGGCATTGTTTTTAAGGAAGTTAACGAGGCATACACCACCCAAACCTGTAGCAGTTGTGGCGCTTTGCCCGACAGCAGGCCGAAAGGTATCGCAGGGCTTGGAATAAGGGGATGGACGTGCAGTGCGTGTGGTGTCACGCACGATGACCGCGATGTTAATGCGGCAAAGAACATTCTCGCGGTCGGGCATGGCCGTCTAGTAGTAGGAATTCCCACCCTTTAGTAATCTAAAGGGTGGGGAGGATGTCAAGGACAGTCTCTAGTTATCGATCAAGTCTGTGCACCTGCATGAGGCAAGGCGGCGCTGTGCCTGTTATCATCAGTTTAATACACATCAAGAACTTGGATTAAAACTATGTCTTTACGTGAAGAACCCATAACAGAACTGCGTATTGCCACCCGGAAAAGCGCGCTCGCACTTTGGCAAGCGGAGTTTGTTAAAGCCGAACTTGAAGCTGCACACCCCCAGTTAACCGTCACCTTAGTCCCCATGGTCAGCCGTGGCGATCAATTACTGGATTCGCCTTTGGCGAAAATTGGTGGCAAAGGACTCTTTGTAAAAGAGCTGCAAAGTGCACTGATGGATAAAAGAGCCGACATCGCGGTGCACTCCATGAAAGATGTACCCATGGAGTTCCCAGAAGGACTGGGCCTATTTTGTGTCTGCGAGCGTGAAGATCCACGGGATGCTTTTGTGTCTAATCACTACGCCAGTTTAGATGAACTGCCAAAAGGCAGCATTGTGGGCACTTCAAGCCTGCGACGCCAAGCGCAAATTTTGGCGCAGCGCCCTGATCTAGTGGTTAATTTTTTACGTGGTAATGTGAATACCCGTTTAGCTAAGTTGGATGCTGGCGAATACGATGCCATTATTCTTGCCGCCGCTGGTTTACTGCGTTTAGGCTTTGCTGAGCGGATTCGTAGCAGTCTAGACGTCAGTAAGCATTTGCCTTCCGGTGGCCAAGGCGCGGTGGGTATTGAGTGCCGTAGTGATGACACTGCCATTCACCAACTGCTCAAGCCGCTACACCACCCTGCCACCGCGGCGCGTGTCACCGCAGAGCGTGCACTTAACAAGCACCTTAATGGCGGCTGCCAAGTGCCCATTGCTTGCTATGCTGTATTGGAAGACGATAATCAGCTTTGGCTGCGCGGCTTTGTCGGCCAGCCAGACGCCTCAACTTTGCTGTATGCCGAACGCCGTGCCCATAAAGATGACGCTGAAGCTTTAGGCATCCAAGTTGCTGAAGATCTGTTAGCGCAAGGTGCTGGAGAAATTCTTGCAGTACTTTATGCTGAGGAGACGCCCGTCCAGTGAAACAGTGGCGTGTATTAATCACTCGACCAACAGCAGACAACGCAGTACTGGCTGAGCTGTTGGCTGAGCACAATATCTACACTAACAGCCTGCCGCTATTAGAGATTCAAGCACTCCCTGAAACCCCCGAACAGCGCACGTTAATGCTTAACCTTGATCAATACTGCGCGGTGGTGGTGGTCAGCAAGCCTGCGGCAACGCTGGGTATCGAGCGTGTTGATCAATACTGGCCGCAACCTCCAGCGCAGCAGCATTGGTTTACAGTGGGTGCTGGAACCGGCAAGATTTTAGCGGACTATGGTCTTGCGGTGAGCTGGCCCAGCAGTGGTGACGACAGCGAAGCATTACTGGCTTTACCTAAGTTTAAAGAGGTACTGAGCGTTAATAATCCACGGGTATTAATTATGCGTGCTGATGTTGGCCGTAATTTCCTCTCCGAACAGCTTAAACAAGCCGGCGCTCAAGTGGATTTTTTACCCCTTTATCGCAGGCACTTACCGGATTATCCTAGTGCTACACTGTCCACTCGTATCCAGCAGGACAATCTCAATGGTTTAGTGGTAAGCAGTGAGCAAGGCCTGCGTCATTTAATTGAACTGGCAGGTGATCACTGGCCAGAGCTAGCATCTTTAGCACTATTTGTACCCAGTCCGCGGGTTGCTAATATTGCCCGAGAGCTAGGCGCACAGCATGTTATTGATTGCCGCGGTGCAAATAACCAGGCCGTTTTGAAGGCCTTAGCGGCACATTCCGCACCCTCCGCATAAGGAACTGAGTTATGACCCAACCATCAGACAAGCCCGAAGAGAAAAAGGAAGTCGCTGCAGAAGCAGACACTGCTAAACAAGACAAGACGGCAAAACCTGGGAACAACCAAGCAAAAACCAAACATCAGGATAAGGCCAAGCAACACGCCAAAGAGTCTGCAGATCAAGCTAAAGCAGTGGAGTCCGCAAAAACAGCGGCACAACAATCCACTGCAGAGCAGCCACAGCCAGCCGCTGATAAAAAGGACAAACCCACGGAGCGCAAGCCAAGCGAGGCTACCTCGGCATCAAGCTCTGGCGCTAAAGGCATCGCAATTGTAGCGTTAATTCTAAGCTTAGGCGGTTTAGCTGCCGGCGGCTGGAGCATCATGCAAATGCAAACCGCAGCCGACCTTAACTTACAGCAACAACAGCAGCTTGCCGATATGCGTGAACAAGCAGCGAGTATGCAAGAGCAAGCTACAGACTTGGCTACCCGTGAACAACAGCTTAAACAACAACTGGCGCAACTGCCTACAGCCAGCAGTTTACAGCAAGACCGCGACTTGCTTGCCGATTTGCAAGCTGAGCAACAGCAGCTCGCGCAGCGTCTAGAAACTGTTTTAGGTGCCAGCCGTCAAGACTGGCGTCTCGCTGAAGCTGAGCACTTGTTGCGCATGGCCAGCTTACGCTTAACGGCCTTACACGATACCACTAGCGCACGCTTTCTCTTAGAAGCCGCTGACTTGATTCTCATGGAACAAGATGACCCTGCTGCCTTTGCCGCCCGTGAGCAATTGGCACACAGCATCGTCGCCCTCAAAACCGATAAAGGCTTAGATCGCACAGGCTTATTTGTTCAGCTGGGTGCTTTACACAAGCTAACCAGCCAGCTCACTGCCCTCGCCCCTGAATTTAGCCAAGGGCAAAGCACGCAAGATAAAAGCGGCCGCTGGGGTCAATGGTGGGACGAAGTCTCCCGTTATGTACGTATTGATTTTAATGCCGACCAACAAATTCAACCATTACTGGCTGGGGAAAGCTTAACTCAAGTTCGCTTAGCCATTGGCCTCGCTCTAGAGCAAGCACAATGGGCTGCCCTCAATGGTGCCACTGAGGTTTACCAGCAAGCCTTACAGCAAGCGCTGGACATCCTCAACAACCACTTTGATAGCACAGACCAGCAGGTTATCGCTATTGCTGAGCAAATCAATGCCTTATTCGAGCAAAAAGTGCACCAAGAACTGCCTGATTTAAATACGGCACTGATCACCTTGCAAGCCTATATCAACAGCCGCTCGACCCCTCAGGACAACACTGCAGAGGAGTCTAACTGATCATGAAACGCACCTTTCTAATCTTACTGCTGGTTGTAGTGTTTTCTGCTGCGCTCGGCATGTTCATTGTTGAAGACCCGGGTTACGTGCTGATTTCTTGGAAATCATTTCGTTACGAATCCAGTCTTTGGTTATTCTTCGCAGTCTTTGCTGTGCTATTAGCGGTGCTCTATGGCATCCGCACACTCTTCAAAGTGGCTTTACTATCCACCGGACTGATTAACCCTTGGTCACGTCGCAACCAACGTCGGCGCTTACGTAATGCTGCTGAACTGGGCACACTGGAGCTGGCCCAAGGTGATTGGAAAAATGCTTTACGTCATTTAAAGCGCGCTGCTCAAGGGGAAGCCCAACCTTTACCTTATTTATTAGGCGCTGCGCGTGCCGCTGAGAAGCTTGGCCAGAGTGATGAAGCTGACCAACTGCTTGAACAAGCGCTCAGCCAGCAACCATCAGCTGACCTTGCAATTGCCCTAGTACACGCCGAACTGCAAGAGCAACGTGCTGATGACTTGGGCGCACAAGAAACTTTACAAGCCATGCATGAGCTACACCCACAAAACACTGAGGTTCTATTGCGCCTGCAGGCACTATTACGTCAACGGCAAGACTGGTCGAGTTTAATCGGTTTATTACCTGCCTTACGTAAATGCAATCAAATCAGCGCCAAGCAACTGCACAATATCGAGTATCAAGCCTGGTCTGGGCGTTTAGCTGCAGCCTCGCAGAGTGATACACAAGATGTCGAGCAGGCTTTAAAATCCCTCGACACTGCTTGGCAAGGGCTTTCTGATAGGTTAAAAAACAACCAACAACTGGTTGCTGCTTATGCCACTGAACTGTTGCGCTTAGAGGCTCACGAACAAGCTGAGTCTTTATTACGCCGCGCCTTACGCAATGGGTTAAATGATGAACTCATTGACCTCTATGGTCGCGCCCAAGCAAAAGATGCAGCCCGCCAGTTACAGTTAGCAGAAAGCTGGCTCAAGCAACGACCTGATAACCCAACTCTGCTGCGCGCCCTAGGCCGTCTCAGCATCCGCAATCAACTCTGGGGCAAAGCTCGCGATTACTTTGAAAGTAGTTTAAGCCTAGACCGCCAAGCACACACCTGTGTTGAATTGGCACGTTTGCTTAGCCACTTAGGTGAAACTCAGCGCAGTAATCAATTATTTGCTGAAAGTTTTCAGCTGCTTGAGCAGTCTGTTCCAGCGCTCCCTGCACCGGCAGCAGAGGAACATCAAGCGTAACTTAACTTTTCCATAATGCGCAGCGTACTAGCCAAGAGTTGATACGCTGCAGCGAAACCAACCTGATCACTGTGTGATAGCAAGGAGATGCAATGCAATTACCTGCCACTCGGCTACTGTTCTTATTCGCCTTCCTTGGTTGCGCAGGCCTTATTGCAATAGCGCTCTACCTTGAACATGTTTTGGGTATCGAACCGTGCCCACTCTGTCATGTACAACGCTTTGCTGTCGTCCTGTTTGGAGTGATCTGCCTATTGGCAGCTATACATAACCCAACCCGTCTTGGACAACGCATTTATGCAGTACTTGGCATTTTTGTCGCAGTCTTTGGCATTGCCACAGCCGGCCGGCAAATTTGGTTGCAAGGCTTACCCAAAGACCAACTGCCCGCTTGCTTGCCACCCTTAGATTTTATGCTGGAAGCCTTTCCACTACAGGAAGTCATCAGCAAGATGCTACACGGCACTGCAGACTGCGCTGAGGTTACTTGGACTTTACTGGGTCTAAATATCGCTGAATTCAGCATGATTAATTTCTTAACCATGCTAGCTTTCAGTGTATTTATTGTCTTGCGTAAAAGCAGTTAGCCACAGCCACAGGGCTACTGCTGCCACGCACTAGCCTCTCAAAGGGACTAAGCGTGGCGCAATCATATTCTCTGGACGCAAAATATCGGCCAGCAGCTCATCATCTAAGAGCTGCTCTTCGCGTACCAGCTCGAGAACGCTACGATCACTTTCCAACGCCAATTTAGCAATACGCGTTGCATTATCATAACCAATGTATGGGTTAAGGGCCGTGATTAAACCAATGGAGTTTTCCATCAGTGAGCGGCAACGCTCTTCATTAGCAGTAATACCTTGCACACAGTGTTCGCGCAGCATATCCATAGCACGACGCAATAAGCGAATGGAGTCGAACATTTTCCAAGCAATCAATGGCTCCATAACATTGAGCTGCAACTGTCCTGCCTCTGCAGCCAAAGTTAAAGATAAATCATTACCAATCACTTCATAAGCCACTTGGCTAACCGCCTCAGGAATCACCGGATTGACTTTGCCCGGCATAATTGAACTGCCCGGTTGGCGAGCCGGCAAATTGATCTCATTGATGCCAGTGCGCGGGCCGCTGGACAGTAAACGGAGGTCATTACAGATTTTCGATAGCTTCACAGCTGTGCGCTTGAGCATGCCGGAAAACAGTACAAAAGAACCCATATCTGAAGTGGCTTCAATCAGGTTCGGCGCCGCCTTAATTGGGTAGCCACACAACGCAGCTAAACGCTCAACAGCAATACCTTGATAGCGTGGGTCTGCGTTAATGCCTGTACCAATTGCTGTACCACCAATATTCACCTCGGTGAATAAATCATTGGCAAGGCTTTTTAAGCGTTTTAAGTCTTCATTTAAATTGGCTGCAAAGGCTTTGAATTCTTGCCCTAAGGTCATGGGCACTGCATCTTGCAGCTGAGTACGGCCCATTTTTAAAACGTGGGAAAACTCATCACTTTTATCATCAAAGGCTTCAATTAAGCTTTCTAAGCTCTGCAGTAAATCATCATGCCCTAATAGCAGCCCAACACGAATGGCTGTTGGGTAGGCATCATTGGTGGACTGCGCCATATTGACATCATTATTGGGGTGCAAATACTGGTAATCACCCTTCTGTTTGCCCATATGCTCTAAAGCAAGGTTTGCAATAACCTCATTGGCATTCATATTAGTTGAAGTACCTGCACCACCTTGAATCATGTCAACGATAAACTGATCATGGTGTTTGCCTTCAATTAATTGTGTGCAGGCTGCGGAAATTGCCACATGTTTCTCATCCGTTAAATAGCCCAGTTGATGGTTGGCATCGGCAGCCGCATGTTTAACCATCGCCAGCGCAGCAACAAAGTTTGGGTAATGGGATAAAGGAACACCTGAGAGGTGGAAGTTATGCATAGCCCGCAACGTCTGAATACCGTAATACGCATCTTTAGGGACAGGTAAAGAGCCTAGTAAATCATGCTCAGAACGAAACTCTGCTGCTGTCATCTGTTACACACCCCATTATTTTTAATAATTTTATTTAATAGCCAAATAATCGAATTTTATGCTTTTCAAACCATTAATGCGAACACTAATATCAAAATAATTGCGACAAAACGCCCCAAAACAACCTGTGGATAACTTTTCAAAAGCTGCATCCCCAGTATATAAAGCAGCCTAAGCGCGCCCAGGCACACTTATAAGCTATTGATTTATATGGGAAAATCGAATTAACCCGTAATTTAAAAATGATTGCACCAGCTGCCGCACCTGTGGATAACCCTGTGCGCAAAACTATCAATAACTTTTAAGTTTATGTATTCTAAGGCGTGTTTTCAGCGCTCAAGCCCATCTCCGCAATGCTGCGTAAACGTCCCACCACCTTGGCATTTACAGTGCCTTCCGGAAACTGATTGTCCTCATCAGCACAACCCACTTCGGCATCGCTTAATAATGCCAGCGCCTGATCTACATGGCTTACGGCATAAATGTGAAACAAACCTTCGCGTACCGCTTCTACCACAGTTTCATCGAGCAATAAGTTATTAATATTGGACTGTGGAATGATCACTCCATGCTCGCCAGTTAAGCCGCGGGCTTTACAGAGACGGAAAAAACCTTCAATTTTTTCATTCACGCCACCCACTGATTGCACCTCACCAAACTGACTGATCGATCCCGTAATGGCAAAAGACTGTTTTAAGGGTGTATAGGAAAGCGCTGAAATCAGCGCACAGACCTCACCTAACGATGCACTGTCACCGTCTACATAACCATAGGACTGCTCCAAAGCAATGCTAGCAGAGATGGCAAGGGGGAATTCTTGCGCATAGCGACTGCCCAGATAACCGGTCAGAATCATCACCCCTTTGGAGTGAATGGACTGACCCAAGCTCACTTCACGTTCAATATCAACAATACCGCTGGTGCCTGGATAAACTGAAGCAGATATTCGCGCTGGAGCACCGAAAGCAGTATTGCCAGTGGCCAATACAGTTAAACCATTGCATCGACCTATGGCTGCTTTTTCGGTATCAATTAAGATCACCCCCGATAACATTTCATCCATTATCCGAGTTGAGACACGGTCGGTGCGCTCCCGACGTGCAGCAATGGCACTATCCACATGTTGCACATCAATCAGTTCAGCACCAGCCAAGTCTCTAAAGAAATCCGCCTCACTGACCACCTGAAACAGATCCGCCAGGCTGGCTGAAATGCGTTCTTTATGCTCTGCCAAGCGCGCACTGTAACGCGCTAACTGGCGCACTGCAGGCGCAGTCAATGGCGCCAAGCCCTCTTCACGGGTTCGGGTACAGAGTAACTGCGCAAATTGATCTAGGGTGTTATCCCGCAGGGGGATATCTTCATCAAAATCCACCAGCATGCGAAACATTTCTTGGAAATCTGGATCCAGCTCTTGCAGCGCGTAATACAGCTCCCGCGAGCCCACTACGACAACTTTAACCTGCAAAGGGATCATCTGCGGTGTTAATGTCGCTGCTGCAAACCGACCTAACTCCAATAAAGGAGACTCCATTTTTAGCTGCTGCGAATGCAAGGCACGCTTCAATGCATCCCAAACAAAAGGTTCAGAAAGTATTTTTTCTGCTTCTAAAATTAAGTAACCACCATTGGCACGGTGCAAGGCACCGGAACGTAACTGACGGTAGTTGGTATAAAGCACACCTTGTTCTGTGGTGTATTCAATACGACCAAACAAATTGTCATAAGTGGGGTGTGACTCAAAAACTACCGGCGCACCCTCATCTGGCCTATGGCCAACTACCAGATTAGGGCTGTACTGTTCTTCCAGTAGTTTACGGGCCACAGCATCACTGTGTTCTTCATCCACCAATTGCTCAACAACGGTTTTTAACAGGTTGTCTTGCATGGCCTGCAAGTAAGCGACCACACAGGGGTGTTCAGCATATTTTTTTGCCAGCGGAGTTAGTAAAGGCTCTAACGCCTGCGCGATGGTTTCTTCATTGAGCTTACGCAACTGATTACTGGATTCACGCTTCCACAACGGCAAGCTGGAAAGTTCTTTATTGAGTTGCTCTTCAAGAACTGCAATATCTTCATGAAACTGCTCACGCTCACTTTCTGGACGCTGGGCAAACTCCGCTTCATCCAGTGCTTTACCGTCATACATGGGGGTAAAGGCAATATTGCTGCTGTCACGGTAGAGTGCAATGTTCTTTTGTAAAGCCAGCTTTTCGACCACATCTAAGGCACGGTCATAGCGTTGGCTAAAACCTCGATCAATGGCGCTTTTCTTTTGTTGCCAAGCTGGCGTCTCAAATACTGCTGGAAAGGTGGCCAGTAAGTTATCAAGCAATGTATTGATGTCTGCACAAAACTGACTGCCCTCGCCGGGCGGCAGCTGTACGGCATGCGGTTCGCGAAACTCTGTAAAGTTATTAACATACAGCCAATCTGCGGGTGCTGGTCTGAGTTTGGCCTGCTCTGTCAAATAACGTTGAGCATATGAAAAACGCCCTGTCCCCGACTCACCCATAACAAAGACGTTATAACCGGTACGTTGCATGGCAATGCCAAACTGTAAAGCCTGCACAGCACGGGTTTGTCCGAGCACCCCAGTTAAAGGCTCGAGCTCGTCGGTGCTGATAAAATCAAAATATTCACTAAAAGTACGGGTCAGTTGTTCAGGTAATAAACGCTGGGCATTTACTGTTGATTCAGGCATGAATATTCCTTGCAGCCGATAGCAATATCGCGAAGTAAAATGGGGGAGTTTTGGCTTTACTGATTGCAATTAGTAAAGCCGATTTACCAGACTGGCGTTGTGTATTGTGAACCTATCGCCAAATAGCGCATATTTTCAGTGGCAAACGCCTTATGACAGACGCACAGCACACTGAATGCACTCAAGAGCGGCTAGTCTACCTTAAATAACAAGCAAACTATGTGTTGATTAATCTGCGCACTTTATACACAGTCGCGCCGTTGGCATGGCTTCGAGACGGGCAGTGTTAATCGGCTCTGCGCATTGCTCACACTCGCCGTATGTGCCTTCATCTAAGCGCTCCAGTGCCAACTGCACTTCTTTGATACCTTCCCGTGCATCAACCAGTAAACCTTGCAAAACCATATCGTTCTGCCGCTCGGTCGCCTGCTCTGAAAAACTTTGCGCATGGGTGCGCGACAGATCACGCTCAATGGCTTGCGCGCGTACTTGGTACTCTTTTTCTAGGGCTTTTAAACGTGCCCGAAGAACATTTTCAGCCATAACCACCTCCACTCATCAACGACCCTGCAGATTGCATTTGAAACAAAACTTAAAATTCATTGATGCTCACTGTAACGCATCACTCACTTAAGCAAACAGTTTATAAAAGAATTTGTCCAGCTCTATATAACACACAGCTGCACAAACTCTTTTATAGCAATGATGCTTTATACAATACCTTGTGCAAGCATGGCGTCCGCAACTTTGACGAAGCCAGCAATATTCGCGCCTTTCAGATAGTTCACAGTACCATCTTCACCGCGACCATAGTGCACACACGCCGCGTGAATATTTTGCATAATACCGTGCAGTTTGGCGTCCACCTCACCGTCGGTCCAGAGCAAACGCATGGCATTCTGACTCATTTCTAAACCACTGACCGCCACACCACCAGCGTTGGATGCTTTACCCGGTGCGTATAAAATGCCTTTCTCAATAAACAGGTCAACAGCCTCAATCGTTGATGGCATATTGGCGCCTTCAGCTACGCAAATACAGCCATTTTTAATCAGAGCCAGTGCATCTGTGATATCCAACTCATTTTGTGTGGCACACGGCAATGCGATATCGCATTTCAGCCCCCACGGACGTTGCCCTGGCAAAAACTCCAAACCATAATGCTCCGCCATTTCCTGAATACGGCCGCGGCGCACGTTTTTCAAATCCATCAAGTATTTCCAGTGCTCACTGTCCATGCCTTCATCGAAATACACGGTACCACCTGAGTCGGATAAGGAAATAACTTTACCGCCCAACTCAATGACTTTCTGTGCTGCATACTGCGCCACGTTACCTGAACCCGAAATCGCCACGCGCTGGCCTTCAAAACGACGCTTAGCGCTTTTCAACATTTCTTCTGCAAAATACACACAGCCATAACCCGTTGCTTCAGGGCGAATCAAACTACCGCCATAGGTCATGCCTTTACCGGTTAATACTGAAGTAAACTCATTAGCTAAACGCTTGTACTGACCAAACATATAACCAATTTCACGAGCCCCAACACCAATATCCCCTGCGGGAACATCAAGGTTGTGGCCAATGTGACGGAATAATTCCGTCATAAAGGACTGGCAGAAGCGCATCACTTCATTGTCAGTTTTGCCTTTAGGGTTAAAGTCCGAACCCCCTTTACCACCACCCATAGGCAGTGAGGTCAGTGAGTTCTTAAAGACTTGCTCAAAGGCTAAAAACTTTAAAACCCCCAGGTTGACCGAGGGGTGAAAGCGAATGCCCCCTTTATAAGGGCCAATGGCGCTGTTCATCTGAATACGGTAGCCACGGTTAACATGCACTTTGCCGGCATCATCCACCCAAGGCACGCGGAACAAGATCACTCGCTCAGGTTCAACCATCCGCTCAATGATGCCCGCCTTCATGTAGTGAGGGTTGTCTTCTAGAAAAGGCCAGAGTGTACGCAACACTTCTTCAACGGCCTGATGGAACTCGGGCTGATCAGGATCACGTTGCTTGATGTGATTTAAAAACGCTTCAAGTGTTTGGGACATAATTCGCCTCAGCTAGTAGTACAAGTACAATCTTTACAAACCAGCTTACTTTATCAGTGCAATAGGGGCTTACGATAGAAAAATAAATATTATTTTAAATGCTTCTGCATTCGCTTAACGCCCAAGTTTAACTAAAGTGACCTTGAAGTCAGTAAATAGCTGATTTGAATCCAAGTATACCCTTAGTTACCTCGGTGAGGGCCGTTAAGCAGCCATTACCGGCCTGCCAAGCATGCCACTTACGCCAAACTTCACTGCGCTTTAGCTCAGATCATGCATTGAGTGTGTTTTTTCACGATAGTCCAAAAGACTCTTTTTTATCAGTATATTAACCGTATACTATAGAGCTTCGCAGGAGAGAGGGTGCGTTACAGTCCACCCCGCCGAAGGCGCAAACTCCCATAAACGCTCAGGCTCATGTACTGCGACTCAACTTAGAACCGCCAACTGGAGAGCGATTGCAACAGCAATCCACCGAAGGGGCAAAGCAGTCAAACGCTGCATAAACTCTCAGGTACACAGGACAGAGGGAGAGGCATTACTGTCAGCAGGAGTCCTGCGTGCTTACTAATATTTTTGTTATTGCTATTACCGCTGAAGCCATGTCCGGAGCACTTGCCGCTGGGCGACGTAATATGGACTTATTTGGGGTCGGCCTGATTGCCTTTATTACCGCGCTTGGCGGTGGCACTGTGCGCGATATGCTACTGGGCAACTACCCCGTCACTTGGACGCAGCACCCACTGTATATTTATTTAACCATTGGCGCTGGCCTAGCGACCATCTTGGTGGCGCGCTTTATCCATAAGCTCAACCAGTTTTTCCTGGTATTAGACTCCATGGGGTTAATCGCTTTCACTATTATCGGCTGTAATATCGCCTTAAAGCTAGGTTATGAAACCCCTGTAGTCGTGATGTCTGGCATGACCACTGGAATTTTCGGCGGAATTTTGCGCGACATTATGTGTAATCGAACCCCGCAAGTATTACGCCATGAATTGTATGCCAGTGTCTCCATGGTGGTGGCCTTTGTGTACTTATTTCTGATGTGGCTGGGCGTCCCTGAAGCCACCAACACTTGGGCCACTTTCTTCTTTGGCTTACTGTTGCGTCTTTCAGCTATTCGTTGGCACTTGTCCTTGCCTGTTTTCTCTTACTCACCGGGGCGTTGGGATGATTAAGCGCGCTTCCCTCCCCCTAGCAAGCTGTTAGCAGCTTAGACAAGCAATAAAAAACCCCAAAAAGTCAGTTCAACTTTTTGGGGTTGATTTAGCGCTACGACTTAACCGTCGTGATTTTTTCACAGCAAAGCGCGTTAAACTTTACTGCGTGCTTGGCGCTTGCGCTCAGTTTCGGTCAAGAACTTCTTGCGGATACGAATGGACTGAGGGGTCACCTCAACCAGCTCGTCATCTTCAATAAACTCAAGCGCCTGCTCTAGGCTGAAAATAATGGGCGGCACCAGCGCTGTAGTATCTTCTTTACCGGATACGCGCATGTTGTCGAGACGCTTCGCGCGGGTTGGGTTAACTGCCAAGTCATTGTCGCGGCTGTTAATACCCACCACTTGTCCTTCATAAATCTCTTCACCTGGACTCAAGAACAGTTGACCACGCTCTTGCAGTGTTTCTAAAGAATATGTCAGTGCCTTGCCTGTGGCCATGGAGACTAACACGCCATTTTGGCGGCTAGTGACTTCACCGCTTTTGATCGGCCCATAGTGGCTAAACATTCCGGTCAAGATGCCGGTACCTGAGGTCATGGTCATAAACTCGTTACGGAAACCAATTAAACCACGGGCAGGTACTGTGTACTCTAAACGGATACGTCCTTTGCCGTCTGGCACCATATCGCTGAGCTCACCTTTACGTAAGCCAAACTGCTCCATAATTGAGCCTTGGTGCTGTTCTTCAATATCAATAATGACGTTTTCGTAAGGCTCTTGCTTTACACCATCAATTTCTTTAATCACCACTTCTGGGCGGGAAATAGCCAGTTCATAACCTTCACGACGCATGGTTTCGATCAGAACTGACAAGTGCAGTTCACCACGACCGGACACTTCAAACTTGTCCACATCGTCACCTTGCTCAACACGCAAGGCAACGTTATGCAGCAACTCTTTTTCAAGGCGTTCTTTTAGATTACGGCTGGTGACGTACTTACCTTCTTTACCGGCAAAAGGAGAGTCGTTGACTTGGAAAGTCATGCTCACGGTGGGCTCATCGACACTTAATGGCGGTAGTGCTTCAACGTGGTCTTGATCACACAGGGTGTCGGAAATAAATAAAGGTTCAAATCCACTGATGCAAACAATATCACCGGCTTGGGCTTGTTCAATATCAACCCGCTGCAAACCATGGTGGCCCATGAGTTTTTGAATGCGGCCATTACGGCGCTTACCGTCCACACCAATGGAGGTCACTGGGCTGTTATTTTTGATGCGACCGCGCACGATACGACCAATACCTATTACACCGAGGTAGTTGTTGTAATCCAATGCAGAAATTTGCATTTGGAAAGGGCCATCTAAATCAACCTTGGGCGGTTCAACATAGTCAACAATGGCTTGGAACAAGACATCCATGTTCTCGGTCATTTCTTCCGGATCTAAGCCCGAAATACCATTTAATGCACTGGTATACACAATTGGAAAATCCAACTGTTCTTCAGTAGCGCCTAGATTGTCAAACAGATCAAACACCTGATCCACTACCCAGTCAGGACGTGCGCCAGGACGGTCTACTTTGTTGACCACCACTATTGGGCTCAAGCCTGACTGAAACGCTTTTTGGGTTACAAAACGCGTTTGCGGCATGGGTCCGTCAATGGAATCAACCACCAACAACACACAGTCCACCATGCTCATCACACGCTCAACTTCACCGCCGAAGTCCGCGTGACCGGGGGTATCAACGATATTAATATTGTAGTCATTCCATTTAATGGCGGTGTTTTTCGCCAAAATAGTAATACCACGTTCAATTTCTTGCTCGTTGGAGTCCATCACACGGTCAGAACCCAACTCTTGACGCTCTAAGGTTCCAGAGGCACGTAACAGCGCATCAACCAAGGTGGTTTTACCGTGGTCAACGTGGGCGATGATGGCAATATTGCGTAAATTCTCAATCACTAGCTTATCTCAAATAAAATTATGTAGGCTGCACGCAACATGCGTCAGCTCGATGCAAATTCAACAGGCTGTTAACGGTCTGGCGGGCGCAACTGCTGCGGCATGGGCACACAGCGCCACAAACGAACCAATAATAGATGTTTAATCATGGGTGGTTGTTTGCGTGTCTCTGCGGCTTGGAGTCAGGACGATAAACACGCACGTTTGCATAACCTTCATGCAATAAATGATGAGCATGCAGCTTGCTCATTATACCCTGATCGCAATACAACAAGTATTGACGACTGGGATCTAAATCGTTAAAACGGCTGTTGATAGCGTAAAAAGGCACGCTTAATTGTTCAATGCCCGGCAACTGTAAAGGCCGATCTTCTGCTTCATCAGGGTGGCGAATATCAATCACTATTTGCCCTGCAAGGGCTTCCGCCACTTCTTCCACATCAATATCTTTGCCCAACTCATCGAGTACTTGATCCATAGTCACCCGACTTGCGCGCTCAATTGCACGCTGCAGGATGCTGGCATCTAAACGTTGTTCTTCACGCTCAACGCGGCCCAGTTTAGCGCGGGTTTTCGGGTTGACCGAAATCACTCCACAGTATTCCGGCATATTCTCTGCAAACTCTGCAGTACCTATTTCAACTGCAGTGCTGATAATGTCTTGTTTATGGGCTGTGGCCAGCGGACGTATCACCAGTTTATCTGTGGCCTTGTCAATCACCGCTAAATTCGTAATGGTTTGACTGGAGACTTGAGAAATCGCTTCACCTGTCACTAAGCTATCGATCTCTAATTGATCTGCCACCTGCTCAGCGGCTTTAAACATCATCCGCTTAAGCACCACACCCATATGGCTGTTATCCACATTTTCTAAAATATCACCGAGCACTTCTTCAAAGGGCACACTGACAAACAGTACGCGATGTGAACGACCGTATTTTTCCCATAGGTAGTGGGCAACTTGCTTAACACCCAGTTCATGGGCGTGACCACCGAGGTTGAAAAAACAAAAATGGGTGAGCACACCGCGGCGCATCATTTGATAAGCGGCCACCGTGGAGTCAAAACCACCGGACATCAATACCAGCGATTGCTCAACAGTACCCAATGGGTAACCACCAATACCTTCATGGCGCTGGTATTCAATTAACAATCTTTTATGGCGCACTTCACAGCGCACCTCAACGTCTGGGTTGCGCAAATCAATCCCTGCAGCGCCGCAAGGAAAATTCAACTGACTGCCCACATAGCGCTCAACATCGACTGAGGTAAAGTCGTGCTTGCCGATCCGCTTACAACGCACTGCGAAGGTGCGCCCTTTAACCAGATCACCATAATGATCTTTACAACGTTGAGCGATATCGTCTAAATCACCTAGGGGGTACTCAAGCACTTGGAAAAAGTGCGAGATACCGGGCGTACAACTTAAACGCGTATACAACTCTTGCAGCTGTGCAGGATCATCAAGCTGAGTTTCCAGCTCAAGATTATCCCACTCGCCACGCACCTTGACCTCAGGGTCAAGATCACGCAGTACAGTACGTATATTTCTAGCCAACTGACGCAAAAACTGACGGCGCACAGGACGGCTTTTAATGGTGATTTCAGGAAAAGATTTTAGAATTAATTTCATGGTACAAATAGGTCGCTAAGATAAGATGGGTTACCAAAGCAACCGCAAAAATGGGCGCAAATGATAGCATATTTTTATTAAAAACGCTCAAATAACGAACAACCCTGATGCAATACGTAGTTCACCACGGTTATTCATTATAAAGCTGATGGTTTAGCAGCTGTAATACAGCTCATACTCCAGAGGATGGACAAAGGTACGCACCCGCAACTCTTCCTCTGCTTTTAGGGCGATAAAAGCGTCTAGAAACTCATGGGTAAAGACCCCGCCACGCACTAGGAACTCACGGTCCGCATCCAACGCCTCTAAGGCTTCTTTTAAACTGCCACACACCTGCGGAATCTGTTTAGACTCTTCAGGGGGAAGGTCATAGAGGTTTTTATCTGCAGCATCACCGGGGTGAATGCGGTTTTGAATACCGTCTAAGCCTGCCATTAATAGCGCAGCAAAAGCTAAATAAGGATTCGCCGACGGGTCAGGAAAGCGGGCTTCGATACGTCGCCCTTTAGGGCTATTCACATAGGGAATACGAATTGAAGCAGAACGGTTGCGTGCCGAATAGGCCAGCATGACTGGCGCTTCGAAACCAGGCACCAGACGCTTATAAGAGTTGGTGGAAGGATTGGTTAATGCATTCAGCGCTTTACCGTGTTTAATAATTCCGCCGACAAAGTACAGTGCATTATCTGATAACCCAGCATAGCCCTCGCCCGAAAAGGTGTTCTGCCCAGCTAGGGTAATGGACATGTGCACATGCATACCCGAGCCATTATCACCAAACAGCGGCTTGGGCATAAAAGTTGCGGTACGCCCGTAAGCATCCGCCACATTATGTACCACATACTTTAACGCCTGCACCTCATCGGCTTTAGCCACCAGGGTATTAAACTGGGTGCCGATTTCATTTTGCCCTGCAGTGGCCACTTCATGGTGGTGCACTTCAACAAATTGGCCCATTTCTTCTAGGGCATTACACATGGCAGTGCGGATCTCATGATCAAAATCCTTGGGTGGAGTTGGCATATAGCCGCCTTTAACCCCCACGCGGTGACCTTTATTGCCACCTTCAAGATCAGCGTCACTGTTCCAAGCCGCTTGCTCAGAATAGATTTTAAACATCGAGCCGGAAATATCGGATTTAAATTGCACCTGATCAAAAATAAAAAACTCAGGCTCAGGACCAACAAATACTGTGTCACCAATCCCCGTGGACTTTAAGTATTCTTCCGCACGGGAAGCAATTGCCCGCGGATCACGGTCATAACTTTGCATGGTGGTGGGCTCAATGACATCACAGACCAAAATCAAAGTGGGCTCTTGGGTAAATGGATCCATGACCGCCGTGCTGTCATCTGGCAATAAGATCATGTCTGACGCTTCAATACCTTTCCAACCTGGCATGGACGAACCATCAAACATTTTACCCTGCTCGAAAAAGTCCTCATCTGCATCACGGGCTGGCATAGTGACATGGTGTTGTTGACCACCGATATCGGTAAAACGTAAGTCAATCCATTTTGCATTATGGGTTTGTATCAGTTCGAGCGATTTTGACATCATGGTCTCCAAGACTTTTGAACGAAGTGCTCGCCACATACCTTATATCGGCAAGATAACCAGCGCATCACTGGTGGTAACGAGAAGCGCTATTTGTTTTTGAATGCAACCAGCAAGCAAAACGAATCCTATGTCTCATTTTTTGCAAGGCATAATCATTAGCGGTCAGCAACTGGGGGTAAGTCTAACAAATTTTAACGCGATATAATGCACCCCGTATAGCTGCAAAGGGTATAAGTCTAATGTCCTTTTATAAGTTGGCTGATTACTTTTGGATTTGTGCGCATTAACACAAGCTATCGATATACTACTTGCCTTACGCTATTGCGCATGTAAATCTTAAAACAACTGTTTCAGGGAATCTGATATGCGACGTTTCACAGCCCTATGCTTAATGCTGGCAGCGCTGCCTGTGTCGGCGCAGATTTATCAATACACCGATGACAAAGGCAATCGTGTGTTTACTGATCAGCCCCCTACGGATGTGGATGCGCGCAGCATTCAACTGCCAAGCCTGAATACTGTTCCGCACGAACCTGCTACGGATCGCTACAAAGATCGCAATTCGCCTGATAAGCCAAGCGCAGCCGTACCAAACAATCCATATAACCAACTGCAACTCACTGGCCTACCTGAAGATCAAGCGATTCGCGCCAACAACGGTAACTTTAGTGTGCAGGTTGTCATCACTCCCAACCTCGCTCCACAACACCGCTTACAATTGCTGATTGACGGCCAGCCCTATGGCACGCCCAGCGCCTCGACCACTCTACAAGTGATCAATATCGACCGCGGCGAACACCGCATAGCGGTACAAGTACTCGCCGGTGACAAAGTATTACAAAGCATCCCGGAGCAAACCATCAGCGTGCAGCGTGTACACAGGTATCGTCCAACACCATGATATTCCGCATTACACTGACCTTATTACTGCTCTGCGGCTCTCCACTGAGTTTCGCAGGAATCTACACTTATCTTGATGAACACGGTGAGCGGGTATTTACCGATAAACCGCCGCAAGGGCAAAGCGTCGAACGCGTCAAAATCGCCCCAACCAATCAATTACCTGCAGTGCCTGTGGTAAAAGTTCTCAAAGCACCTCCAATGCCACAAGAACAGGCCGCTAACTTAGCGCCAGCCTATCAAGTGTTACGTATTTTAACCCCTGAGCCTGATGCCACTGTTCGCGCCAACGACCGACAAATGATCGTGACAGTCAGCAGCGAGCCGGCCTTAGCTCAAGACCATTTATTTCGCATAATTCTTGACGGGAAACCTGCAGCAGAACCCAGCCGCAGCCCTGTTTTTCCATTGCACAATATTGATCGAGGCACCCATCAACTGGCGGTTGAGATCATTGATCAACAGGGCAAGATAATGGAGCGCACTCCTGCACAGCCTTTTCATTTACGACAAACCACTTTAAGTGACAAACGTCGAGTGCGACCCTGCACAGACGATGATTATGGCCTGCGCCCTGAATGTCCACTGCAAGATCAGCCTGAAAAAAATCCAAACTGCTGCCTTTTTATAACCCTCGCTAGTGATCACCAGCCAACCCGCTAACCAATGCTGGATGCAGTCCGCTGCTTTCCTTGCTAAAGTGCGCGGCATTTACTGGTAAGAGCAGCAGCATGCACGACCAACATTTTGATGACCTAGCCGTTCGTTTCGCCGATAAAATTTATGGCAGCAACAAGGGCGCAATACGCTTAGCAGTCTTGCAGGCTGACCTCCTCGAGGTTTTACCGCAACGCCCCTTACGCGTACTGGATATAGGCGCAGGTCTCGGCCACATGGCGTTATGGCTGGCCGAACAAGGCCACCAAGTCACCTTAGTGGAGCCTGCCCAGGCCATGCTGGAAACCGCGCAGCAGCGTTTTATAGAGGCAAACTGCACGGCAACTTTTATACAGGCTGACTGGCAAAGTTTTGCTCAACAACAGCAACAGCAGCAACAACAGCCCTATGATCTTATGCTGTGCCACGCTGTCTTGGAGTGGCTGGCTGAGTGCGATGGCATCTTGGCCGCCCTGCACACTTTAACGCGCCCAAACGGCTGGCTATCACTGGCTTTTTATAATAAAGATGCGCTTATTATGCAGAACCTGATTAAAGGCAATCTGCGCAAGCTCGCTCAGCAACGCTTCACCGGAGATGCTGGCGGCCTAACCCCACAACAGCCCCTTGACCCCCGCGAACTGACTGAGCAGTTGGAACCCTTATGGCAGATCAAACAACGCAGTGGTATTCGAGTTTTCCACGATTATATGTCACCTAAAGCGCGGCAGCGCATTGCTGATCAAGAGTTGCTTGACACTGAGCTCAATTACCGCCGCCACCCCGCTTTGGCAGGATTGGGCCGTTATCTGCACTGGCTTTGCCAGCCCCGCACAATCGCAGTAGACTGAATTTGACTATACAACTGTCTTCAGCCTCTGTGGAGGTATGCTATGTATCGCTATCTATATGCGCTGGCCTTGCCAGCTCTATTACTGGGTTGCCAAACCAACAATCCTTATCCAACTGAAAGTGCGCCTATCGCGCAGACCAGTGGTTACGCTGAGCATTTAACCACCAGCGGCACGCCTAGCAAGATGCCACATGATTACCGCTATTGGTGCTGGGCAACCACGCCGCAAGTCATCACCGTTGAGCAACAGCCTGACAGCGTTCACGCTATTTTAGCTGAACAACTTGAACAGTATGGCTTGCGCCCCGCAGAGTCTCTTGAGCAATGTGAGCTGCAAGTACAGCTGAACACTCAGCACAGCAGCCACAGAGTAGTTTATGATTACTACCCCTCGGCTTATTACGGTTATGGTTACGGACACCCTTTCTATGACCGCTACCGACACTCTGGGTTTGGCATGAACATGCCAATTTATCCGCGCAGCTCGATTAGCTATTCTGTACAACTACAACTGTCTTTCAGCGATGCAGCAACACATGACTTAGTCTGGCGCAAGGTCAATACAGTAAGCAGCAATCAATATGGAGAAGCTTCAGAGCAGGCGCTACGCAAAGCCTTTAATACAATGCTTAGCAACTTCTTTTAACGCCTAACAGATAGCAGACAGTGCTTGAAATTATTTAACCACCAGCACATCGCACGGCGGGTTTTCTAAAAAATACTGCGCCAAACTACCCAGCAGCGCATCTGCTAGGATGCCACGCCCATGCTTACCTAAGGCTAAGATCTGTGGCTGATACTCAATAATCGCCCGGGCCAAACAATTGTGCAGCTCACCTTGGCGTAGCTCATGGCTAATTTGTGGTCCTGCTTCTGGCAGTTTTGCTTTTTCGTCCATTACCAGCTGATCAAACAGTGAGGTTTGCCAGTCCAACTCAGCATCGTCATCACCATGTACTTCTGCTTTTTCTAGCACATGCAATGCATGAATGCTGGCAGCCTGCGGCAACAACTTATACACCTGGTGCAAGGCATTACAGGCACACAAAGAAAAATCCAGCGGTACTAAAGCACGGCTGTACTTGCCAATCTCAGTTTCCACAGCCAAGAGCACGGGCACTAAACTACGTTGCAATACACGCTCTAAAGTTGTGCCAGAAAAATACTCCGGTGAGTCTTGGTGGTGATCGCCCATCACCAAAAAATCCACACTGTGGGCTTTTTGTGCAGCGACAATGGCTTGCGCTGGACGACCCATTTTAATCAGCACTTGAGCGCCCTGGGCATTGCAGTCTTGCAACTGCTGGTTCAATAAAGCATCGGCAACTAACCTTTGCTTTTCGACCACTGCTTTAGGTAAATGATCTTCCAGCACATGCAAGACACTCAGGCGCGCTTGGTGCTGTTGAGCCAACTGTACTCCACGCTGCAGCGCGATTTGTGCTTTATCACTTAAATCATGGGCAACCATTATATGTTGCATAAATGTGCATTCCTTTTATCAATTTAAAAAGCACCCACCAATGGCACACTCATTGGTGGGTGTATTTCATTACTTGGCGGCGTCAAGCGCTTGGGTTAAGTCCGCTAAAATATCATCAATGTGCTCAATACCAATGGATAAACGCACGAGGTCGGCACTGACCCCAGCTTTAGCCATTTCGTCTTCATTCAACTGACGGTGTGTGGTACTGGCCGGATGACAGGCCAACGACTTGGCATCACCGATATTCACTAAGCGATAAAACATCTGCAGCGCATCAATAAATTTAGCACCGGCCTTTTCGCCACCTTTAATACCGAAACTTAAAATACCTGATGCTTTACCACCCATGTACTTCTGCGCCAGTGCGTGATCAGGATGGCTGGGTAAGCCTGCATAATTGACCCACTCAACTTGCTCATGGGCTTCTAAAAACTCAGCTACTTTTTGTGCATTTTCACAATGGCGCTCCATACGTAACGCCAATGTTTCGATGCCCTGCATAATTAAAAATGCATTAAAGGGTGACAGCGCAGCCCCCATGTTACGCAGTGGCACCACGCGGCAACGGGCAATAAAAGCCGCTGGGCCGAAGGCTTCGGTATACACCGCACCGTGATAGGACACATCAGGGGTGTTAAGCAGTGGGAAACGCTCTTTATGCTCAGCCCAAGGGAACTTACCGGAATCAATGATCGCGCCAGCAATGGTGGTGCCATGACCGCCCATATATTTAGTCAGCGACTGAATGACAATATCTGCACCGTTTTCAATGGGTCGCCATAAAGCTGGTGATGCAACCGTATTATCCACAATCAATGGCACGCCGTGACGGTGCGCAATATCGGCTAATGCTTGCAGATCAACGATATTACCCGCGGGGTTACCGATCGTTTCACAAAATACCGCTTTGGTCTTGTCATCGATCATCGCTTCTAAAGCAGCTAGGTCATCGTGGGGCGCAAAGCGCACCTCTAAACCTTGACGCGGCAAGGTGTGCGCAAACAGGTTGTAAGTACCGCCATAGAGCTTGGCGACGGAGACAATATTATCGCCTGCCTCAGCAATGGTCTGGATCGCTGCAGTGATGGCCGCCATACCAGATGCCATGGCTAACGCTGCTACGCCACCTTCTAAGGCTGCAACGCGCTGCTCTAAAATATCGTTGGTTGGGTTAGTAATGCGGGTATAGATGTTACCCGGCACTGTTAGGTTAAACAGATCGGCACCATGTTGGGTGTCATCAAAAGTATAGGAAGTGGTTTGGTAAATTGGCACCGCGGCCGCTTTAGTGGTTGGATCTGATTTGTAACCAACATGGAGCGCAATCGTTTCTGGTTTCATTGTGTCTACTCAATACTGTTGAAATGGTTGCTGCAAAGCATGCCCAGCCAAATGGCTAGGGTCAAGCAGATCGCTTACGGATGTTTTATCATCCCCATGCTCAATACATCTTCTGTTT
>DASROA010000006.1:0-5744 GCA_035647115.1 Thiopseudomonas sp.
AGGTATGCCATGAGCACAGCAGGACAATTTCACGATAAGGATTTTAATGATTGGTGGGCGCTTACCGGTGAATGGGTCGAAGCGCCCAATCAGCGCCGTGGTAGCGAAAGTGCTGTGCAACTGCTTATACCTGAAACACTAAAGCTGCCTTTGCTTAAGCCATCGAGCAGCTTTGAATGATATCAAACACTTTGGCCGTCAGCGCGGGGCTATGCCAGAAGAGCATTGGCAACTTTTTTTACAACACTACTGCAACCTAAACCCAAAATTACGTACTAAGCTTACTTAACTTTTACAGCTGCTCACTACGCAGATAGATCACTCTTTTCTTTCCATGCTTTATAGGCGTTACTTATGCTTGCTCGTTCTTCCCACGTGCCGAAAACACGTATTAGTCTAAAATCACACTTACTCTTCACTGCCGCCAGCATTGTACTGTGGCTGATTTTACTGACCGCGTTGCGGGCATTACTCTTAGCTTACAATCATGAACTGATCGGCAGCAGCAGCACGGCAGATCTGCTTGAAGCCTTTAGCAATGGCATACGCTTTGATCTGCGCTTAATTGTCTATATCAGCGTGCCATTACTGCTGGGAATTTTAATACCTTGGTTAATGAATCAACGCCGTCTGCTGGTGGCTTGGCTGACTCTCAGTGCTGCAATCAGTATCTTACTAGGCATTATCGAGCTGGATTTTTATCGCGAGTTTCATCAGCGCCTCAATAGCTTAGTTTTCCAATACCTCAATGAAGACCCAGCCACGGTGCTGAGTATGCTGTGGCATGGCTTTCCGGTGATCAGTTTACTCAGCGCTTGGCTGGCTGGCACTGTGGTGATGTTTTTCTTGCTCTCTTGGGCTGAACGAACAACCCGTTCCTACCACTCGACTGATTCAAGCTATAGCTATTTAACCCAAGGCGTTGCTTTCTCAATCTGCTTGGTGATTTGTGTGGTTGCTGCACGCGGCACCTTACGCCAAGGCCCACCACTGCGTTGGGGCGATGCTTATACTACGCATTCGATGTTTGCCAATCACTTGGGTTTAAACCCCGTTTTGAGCTTATATAATGCGGCAAAAACCACCTTTTCTGCGCACCGCGACAATATTTGGAAGGCCACGCTACCGGCCGATGAAGCACAGAAGATCACGCGCAATTTGCTGTTGACGGCACATGATAAGCTCACTGATGCCGATAACGCCGCCATTCGCCGCATTTATTCGCCAGTGGCGGATACGCAACTGAATGTGCGTAATGTCGTAGTGATTCTGATGGAAAGTTTTGCTGGGCGTTATACCGGTGCGCTCGGCAGTCAAGATCAGATCACCCCAGAGTTCGATAAGTTAGCTAAAGAAGGCTTGCTGTTTACTCGCTTCTTTGCCAATGGCACCCACACCCACCAAGGTATGTTCGCCAGCATGGCCTGCTTCCCTAACCTGCCTGCCTTTGAATACTTGATGCAAAGCCCTGAAGGCGGCAATCAGTTTTCTGGTTTGCCGCAGCTCTTAAGTGCACGCAACTTCCAAGATGCCTATGTGTATAACGGCGACTTTGCTTGGGACAATCAACAGGGCTTTTTTAGTAATCAAGGTATGACCAACTTTATTGGCCGTAACGATTATGTGAATCCTGTAGTGTCGGATCCAACTTGGGGCGTGTCTGACCAAGATATGTTTGACCGCAGTATTATCGAACTGAATAAGCTGCCCAATGACAAACCCTTTTATGCCTTACTGCAAAGCCTATCGAACCATACGCCGTACGCACTACCCGACGTACTGCCCACTGAAACAATAACCGGGCACGGCAGTTTAGATTTACACCTGACCGCTATGCGCTATTCCGACTGGGCATTGGGTGAGTTCTTTAAAAAAGCCAAACAACAGCCTTGGTACAACGACACCCTCTTTGTTGTGCTGGGCGATCATGGCTTTGGTGCGCCCGAGCAAATGACCGAGATGGATCTGTACCGTTTCCACGTGCCGATGTTATTGATTGCGCCGGGTATTCAAGAAAAATGGGGCACAGAAAACGCTACCGTTGGCTCACAAGTGGATATGGTGCCGACTATCATGGGTCGTTTAGGTGATCAGGTACAGCACCAGTGCTGGGGTCGCGATTTACTGACCTTGCCACAAGATGACCCGGGTTTTGCCATTATCAAACCCTCAGGTAGCGACCAGACCGTCGCGCTGATTAAAGGTGAGCGTATTGTGATCAAGCCCAAAGATCTTGATGCTCGAGTTTGGACTTACCAGCTGGGTGCTAATCCACAAAGTGAGCCTGTAGCAGGACATGCAGACGATGCCGTGCTGTTACAACAACTCAACGCGTATATTCAAACTGCTACCAGCAGTTTATTAAATAACACTGCGGGCGCACATGCACAATCACATACAAACTCAACCCTAACGGCTCGCTGATACACTGCGCAATCAGCAGCACATTCGAATGCTGTAGATGAGTTGCGGCGTCAATGAATATGTTCGGATAATGCGCTTCCGGATTGAGATGCGCATGTTCAACTAAACGAACATGCGCATCTAAATCCTTGTGCACCAGCAAAAAGAAGCCAGACGCTGCAGCTAAAGCTAAAAGCCCTTTGCTCGCCTCAAACACTGCGACAACTCGTAGGGTTTGTCTCGTTCGCATACAATGCGTCTCATCATTAATTTGCAGCAGCCTAACCCGCTATTTATGGGCAGTTTAGGGGCAGCAAAAGCCCTAAAGGTTTCCAGCCTTCACTTTTCACCACTCACAAACTTGCTGTGAATTTCTTTGGTTAGCGACTCAATTCTTTCACTGAGCGCCTTAGTGACTTCAGTGAGTTGAGTATTTTGCTCCATCAGCTCTAATAATTGTGCAGTCTGCTGGCTGGCCAATAAGGCCCTTTCTTCACTGGCCGCGGCAATGGCTTCTCTGTGCAGCGCATCGGCTTCTGCATGTCCTTTATCTCGATCAGCTTGGCGGGTTTGCGCTAAAAGAATTAAGGGTGCCGCATAAGCAGCCTGCAGACTGAAAGCCAAATTCAATAAAATAAAAGGAAATAGATCGAATTTGACAATGCCCATCACGTTGAGAGTAATCCATACAACCACAACCAGCGTTTGCGATACGAGAAAAAAAGGCGTTCCAAAAAATCGTGCGAAGGCTTCCGCTTTTAAAGAAAACCAGTCATCGCCAAACACTGAAAACATATGGGAAAACGGCCTATGAAATCTAAAATGCTTATTGTTTTTCATATGTATTCCTTTGCTAGAATTTGTATTTAAAGCCGAACGAAAAAACTCACATAATCTGCTGCTTCGACTGGTTCGATGTCACCCTATGTTATACGCGCAGCGGACTTATTAGATCAATCTATGCGCAAATATAAACGAGTCAATCCTTTTGAATGGCTCTATGAGCTGAACTACGGGGTAGGCTCATAGTGTATTGAGTCAGCAAAGCTTTTTAGCGTTTTAAAAAGTTGTATTTTCAAGCTGATTTAAAGCAGAAAACCGCCCTAAATATCAGTAATTAAAGGGGTTGATAAGAAAAGAGAGTCACACTGTAAGGCCGTGTGGTCTGGGCTACAGAAGAGGCAGAAATAAAAAGCCCCAAACAAATTAATGTTTGAGGTTTTTTTGATATGTCGGGTGGCGTCGTTGGTTAGCTGAACTATGCAACCACACCAAATATACTCCCCACCCCAGCGGTAAGTGCCATGGCTAGAGCCCCCCAGAAAGTAACTCGAATAGCACCAACTGAAACTGGTGCGCCACCCGCACGCGCTGCTATACCACCAAGCAGGGCGAGAAAAACCAACGAGGACAATGCAACAATAGGAATAAGCAGATTTATCGGGGTCAGCAAAGTAAGTAATAAAGGTAGTGCTGCTCCAACTGTAAATGTACCTGCTGACGAGAGTGCAGCTTGAACAGGTTTAGCATTTCCTGTTTCTGAAATACCTATTTCATCTCTAGCGTGCGCACCAAGAGCATCATGAGCCATCAATTGATCTGCTACCTGTAGAGCTACTACAGAGTCAACACCTCTAGCTTCGTATATTTTTGCAAGCTCGATTTTTTCAAGTTCAAAATCTCGTTCTAATGACTCTTTCTCAAGAGCAAGATCTGCTTTTTCAGTATCTGTTTGCGAACTAACAGATACATACTCACCCGCAGCCATAGACATAGCTCCGGCAACCAATCCGGCGATGCCTGCGAGAACTATACTTTCGTGTGTAGTGCTAGCAGCTGCCACGCCAATAATGAGACTTGCCGTTGAAACAATTCCATCGTTTGCTCCAAGCACTGCGGCGCGCAACCAGCCTATACGATGTGATTTATGTGCTTCATGATGACTCATAATATATCCTCGATATTCAATACTTTCTTTCAGCCAACGCTTGCAACAAGGGCGCGACAATAGGAGCGCTCCCTTGCCTACACTTATTAGCCGTTCAACTGCACGACCTCGAAGTTAAATCCATAAGCGCAAAACGCTAGTAAAGACACACCATAGCACCACAATGAGTGGAGAAACCCGCCACACAGCAAGCAAACCAAACGCGACCACGGCAACCGCCAGATCTGCAGGGCTGGTTATACCTGATGTAAAGATCGGGCTGTAAAGGGCAGCTCCCAATAAGCCAACAACAGCGGCATTGACACCCGCAATGGCTCGACCCGCGATTGGATTGCTTGCAACAGCAGCCCAGAACGGGAGAACGCCAGCAACCAAAAGAAACCCCGGGAGAAACATGAAAACCAACGCCGTAGCCGCCATAGGGTATGTGCTTTCCCCAGGCGATAACACTGCCCCGAGGTAAGCTGAGAAAGCAAACATTGGCCCAGGAACTGCCTGAGATGCACCGTAGCCAGAAAGAAACTGCTCGGATGAGACCCAGCCAGTAGCAACGACAGAATCCTCGAGCAAGGGCAAAACAACATGACCGCCGCCAAATACCAAGGCACCTGCTCTAAAGAACGCTTCTGCAACTGAGGCAAATTCGGGCTTCCCCGTTGCCAAGAGTGGCAAACCAAGTAGCAAGACGCCGAAAGTGAGAAGCAGAACGCTACCGATTCGTGGGCCATAGGACATTTGAAACCCGCTGGTGGCGTCGGGGGCGGATATGCCACGAAGAAAATAGGCACCCATAACAGCGGCCAACCCAACAACAACCAGCTGGGCCGAAGCTGATGAAGCGACAAGTAACGCCGCCGCCGACAAAACCGCAATCGTTCGCCTCAATGCATCTGGGCACAACTTTTTAGACATGCCAAGCACGGCATCCGCGACCACCGCGCAGGCCACGAGCTTTAACCCGTGTACCGCAGCCTGGCCAATTGGGCCAGAGAGCAGCGGTAATGTTGCCGCGAAGGCAACCAGTAACAGCACTGACGGCAGAGTAAAGGCCACAAAGGCGGCAAGCCCACCAACCCACCCAGCACGCAGCAAACCAAGACTGAAACCCAGTTGACTGCTGGCAGGGCCCGGCAAAAACTGGCAGATTGCCAACAGCTGGCCAAATTGATCATTACTGAGCCAACGACGACGCTCGACGAGTTCAGCCCGGAAGTAACCCAGATGCGCGATAGGGCCGCCGAAAGATGTCAGGCCGAGCTTCAAAAACGCCAAGAAAACTTCAACCGAGCTACCGAGTCGTGACTTTTTTTCCGTAGCTTCAATCATCCGATAACCTTTTCGTCCCCATTGCTTCCAAATATAACAACATTAAGCACGCTCAATAATCAAAGCA
>DASROA010000007.1:0-11521 GCA_035647115.1 Thiopseudomonas sp.
GTTGAAAATCAAGGCACCGAAGTCTGTGACTTCCATGCGCATGGTTTCATAGTTGAACTCTGCGCCGACTGGGAATTGCATCCAGCCATTGGCCACTAGAATCCAAAGCGCGGATAAGTTTGAACCAATTGCCACTAACCAAGTCACAGCTAGGTGTTGGCGTTTGCTGAGGCGATCCCAACCAAAAAAGAATAAACCGATAAAGGTTGATTCTAAGAAGAAAGCCATTAAACCTTCGATGGCTAAAGGCGCGCCGAAGATATCGCCCACATAGTGGCTGTAGTATGACCAGTTAGTACCGAACTGGAACTCCATGGTAAGGCCTGTGGCGACACCGATGGCGAAGTTAATACCAAACAGCTTACCCCAAAACTTAACCATGTCTTTGTACACTTCTTTGCCGGTTAAGACATAGATTGACTCCATAATGGCCAACAAAACAGCTAGCCCCAGTGTCAGGGGTACAAAGATAAAGTGATACATGGCTGTCAACGCAAACTGCAAGCGAGACAGGTCAACAAGAGTTTCTGAGATCATTGCGCATACTCCCTAGGAGTTAGTGTTACTGGTATTGCATTTTTAAGATGCAGTCTAGGCAAGCCGACTGCATCCTGAAAAATGCATAGATAACAAAAGCTTTGATGCATTTTTAATACCCTTCCATAATATACGACTTATGTATTATGTCACTAAGTGCTTGATAAATGGCAAGGAATGTTCGGTGACGTGTTGTCGCAGCTGGAGTTGTAGCGCAAGAATATCAGCAGAATGTTGCAGTAAGCAGCAATTGAGGAGGAGAGCAAATAGCACGCACGGAAGCAACACCCGCTTAAAAAAGAATTAAGCGGGTGGCAAGGTTATTTGATTCGATTAGTGTTCGTTTAAGGTGAAAGCAGTCAGGGTAAAGGTGGGCACACCGATATCTTGCATGAGTTGTGAGCCTTGCATTTCCGGTAAGTCAATAATGGCCGCGACTTCATAAATTTCAGCGCCCATGCGGCGAATCAAGCGTGCTGCTGCTACAAAGGTGCCACCACTGGCGATAATATCGTCAATCAGCAAGACCTTATCGCCTTCTTTAAGGCTGTCTGCATGTACTTCTAGGGTTGACTGTTCGTAATCAGTGTCATAGGGCTCGCTGAGTACATCAGCAGGGAGCTTGCCTTTCTTGCGAAATAGAACTAAGGGCTTGTTGAGCTCATACGCAATGGTCGAGCCTAATAAAAAACCACGGGATTCAATGGCACCCACATGGGTAAAGTCACTGCCAACATAGCGTTGCACTAAGCCATCGATCACCATGCGCATCGCGCGAGGCGATTTAAATAGAGGGGTGATATCGCGAAAAATAACCCCTTTTTGCGGAAAATCAGGAATAGGCCGAATTAAAGATTTAATTGTAAACTCATCAAAAATCATAGCATGACCCTCTATATATTAAATTGATTATCTAAATTACCACCCGCCAGTGCGCAGAGCTCGGTCATATTAATTAGGTTGATTTCTTTACCTTCTGCGACGAGTAATTCATTTTGTTGAAAACGAGTAAACACTCTGGATACGGTTTCTACTGCTAAACCGAGATAATTGCCAATTTCATTACGTGACATGGCTAAACGAAACTGCTGTGGGGAGTAGCCACGGGCTCGAAAACGTGCGGATAAGTTAACTAGAAAAGTGGCAATCCGCTCATCAGCGGTCTTCTTCGAGAGCAGCATCATCATTTGCTGATCATCACGAATTTCACGGCTCATAATGCGCATCAATTGACGGCGTAGCTGCGGTAAAGTGGCGCTAAGTTCATCCAATCTATCGAAAGGGATTTCGCAAATGGATGTGGTTTCTAAGGCGATCGCAGAAATTGGATAGAGCTCGGTGTCCATGCCGGATAAGCCAACAAATTCACTGGGCAAGTGAAAGCCAGTAATTTGTTCTTGCCCACAATTGGTGACACTAAAGGTTTTCAGGCTGCCTGAACGTACCGCATAAACCGAAGTAAACCCCTCACCCTGATGGAATAGATACTCACCGCGCTTTAGGGGGCGGCTGCGCTTCACGATATCGTCAAGCGAGTTAAGATCTTGTAAATCGAGAGAGAGAGGTAAGCAGAGTCTGGCTAAACTACAGTCTTTGCAGTGAGCTTGGTGTGCAGACTGCACACTATTGATTTCGGCCATACCATGTTTCCTGATCAAGAGACAATTCAAAGTTGCCCAACAAGACTACCCTAGCCAGCAAGAAGCTGCCACTAAGAATCTGGGCGAGAGCCATTGATTACAGGCTAATGAGTCAGTTTTTAGCGGGCTGTACTGAACATTACAATGGGTGGTGTGGCAGGTTGTGTGCGCGGCTCTTGAGTAAAAACTTGGCAAACTGCTGCAGTTAAGAGACGACCTTGTGGAGTCATATTGATTGCTGTGTCAGTGAGTTCAAGCAGTCCATCGTTATGCATTTTCTCCAATTGCGGCCATACAGGATAGAAGTAATCTTTAAAGTTAATGCTATAGCGTTGCTCGATAGCGCTGATGTCGAGGCTAAACTGGCAGATCAGAGCCTGGATAACACTGCGCTTGATTTGCATGTCAGTGTTGCAGTGCAGGCCATAGACGGGGGGCAATTGCTGGTTATTAATGGCTTTTTGGTAGGCTGCGAGCTCGTGAGTATTGCGGTAATACAGTTCTCCAATTTGACTGCTCGAGGAAAGGCCAAGGCCTAAGGTGTCGCAGTTGGCAGTGGTACTATAGCCTTGGAAGTTATGTTGCAAAACACCATCTTCTTGTGCAGATGCAAAATCATCATCTGCAAAGGCAAAATGCCCCATGCCGATGTATTGATAGCCTGCGTTGCTGAGTTTTTCTTGGGCTATTTTGAGCATTTGCTGGACGTTGGCAGAATCCGGTAAATCTGCAGCATGGATGCGTCGTTGGATAGGGTGTTGTTTGGGTTGATGTTTAAAAGCTTGCAGATTGACGCGATCCGGCGTTAGGCGAATTATTTCTGTAAGGGCTTCAGAAAAAGATTGCGGCGTTTGTTTAGGCAAACCATACAGTAGGCTGATGCTGAGCGTGCGGAATTGTAAGGTGCGTGCAGCTTCAACGATGTTTTGTGTTTGCTCAATGCTTTGTAAGCGATTAATGGCGCGCTGTACATTGGGGTCAAGACCTTGCAGCTCAATATTGACGCGGTTAAAGCCGATGTCACGTAATACACTCATAGTGGGCCAATCAGTTTCTCGCGGATCAATATCAACACTGTATTGAGTGAGTTTATTGCTGACGAGGTTGAAATTTCTTTTTAGACTGTTCATCAATTCGCGTAACTCGCTGGAATTGAGAAAAGTGGGTGTTCCGCCACCTAGATGCAGTTGTTCAATGGGACGTTGCTGATCAACATGTTGCGCCAAAATACTTATTTCTTGTTGCAAACTGGCTAGGTATGCAGCACTGCGGCTACGATCCTTGGTAATGATGTTTTTTTTAGCGCAGTGGTAGCAAGCATTGGCGCAAAAAGGAATAGTGACGTTTAAGCTTAAGGGGCGGTTAGTTTTACGGCTATTGCGCAAGGCACTATAACGCTCAAACGCGCTAATGGGGTGTTGAAAGTGTTCGTTGCTAGGGTATGAGTTGTATTGTAGAGCAAGGTGGTGGTACGCATTAAATAGTTCCGAGCTCCAATTTAAACCGTTGCTCATCTCAACAATCCTCTGATCAATAACCATGGGCGTGAGTATAGGGGGCACAGTGAAAAGTCTGCTTGATCTATATCAAACGTATTAGTTTATGATAATTATCAAGATATTAGTGTCCCATTAACCAGTGCTGGTGGGGTCCGGGTAGTGTCCATAAACCATATAAGATCACTAAAAGTCCGGCTGCGTAACGGATGTTTTGCTTGCGTAAAAAAGCAGTGACCCGCTCAGCAGCTAAGCCGGAGGCCAGTAACACAGGCCAAGTACCTAGACCAAAGGTGAACATCAGTAAGGCGCTGGTCGTTGCATCACCTTGGCTGGCTGTCCAAAACAAGGTGCTGTAGACCAGCCCGCAAGGCAGCCAGCCCCACAGCGCGCCCAGCAGTAAGGCATGCGGTGTGCTTTGAACTGGCAGTAATCGACCTGCTACAGGCTGAATGTACTTCCAAACATGGCGGCCTAAGTTTTCTAAGCGGGTAAGTCCATGCCACCAGCCGGCTAGGTAGAGTCCTAAGCTGATTAAGAGCAGTGCAGCAACAACGCGTAAGGCTGCTGCAGCTGGAGTTTGCTCGACTGCCCAGCCGAGTAAACCAAATAGAAAACCGGCCACGGCGTAACTGCTTACGCGGCCTAAATTATAGGCGATGATTATTCGCAAGCGTTTATGTTGTTGTTGCTCGGGGATGCTTAAAGTGAGCGCGCCCATCAAGCCGCCACACATGCCTAGGCAGTGACCGGCACCCAGTAAGCCAAGAATAAAAGCTGAGGCCAGGAGCGGTATGAGATCAATCATGTTTTGACTTATCAATGCTGTGAGGTGATACAGGTTTATCTTGTACGCTGGCAATGTGCATTGGATCTTCGTCGTCAAATAAAATGCTATGGGCTGGGCTGTCTAAATCTTCGTACTGGCCACTGTCGACTGCCCAGAAAAACAGCCAGATTGCCAGGGCAACAATAATCATTGCAATTGGAATCATTACATATAAAGCAGCCATGTTATGCCTCGCTAGAAATGTTGGGTGATTCACTTAAGCGGGTTAGGCGCAGTGCATTGAGTACGACGATTAATGAGCTAATTGACATGCCAAACGCTGCCCAAACCGGAGTGACCCAGCCGATGGCGGCAAATGGGATCACCAAACCATTATACAGGGTTGCCCAGCTGAGGTTCTCGATAATCACCCGACGGGTCTTTTTTGCAATGGCCAGTGCGCTGATTAAGCTGCTTAGCCGATTGGACATTAGGATGGCATCTGCTGTGGTTTTTGCCAGATCAGTGGCACTGCCCATGGCAATACTGATGTCCGCAGCAGCCAGTACCGGTACATCGTTGACACCGTCACCTAGCATCAAGACATGACGGCCTTGTTGGTGTAATTCTTTTAATACTTGCAGTTTGTCATCAGGGGTTAAGCTGCCACGGGCATCATCAATATTGAGTTCTTTAGCAATGTGCTGAACCATTGGTGAGCTATCGCCTGATAATAGCAGCACATCCCAGCCGCGGGCACGGCAGGTATCGAGCAGGGCAGGCGCATCACTGCGCAATTGGTCATCTAAAGCAAACCAGGCTAGGGCTTGTTGGCTATCGCCTAACAGTAACCATTGGCCTTGGTTGTCGGGCATCTCAGGGGTGGGGTAATTGCCCAATTCGCTGACAAAGTCTGGACGACCAATGCGTAGTTGTTTGCCATTGACCGTGCCCTGCAAACCTAAACCAGGGCTGCTGCTGACATTGTGTGCGGCAACTTGAGTGCGACCGAAAGCGCGGGCAATGGGATGTTCTGAGTGGCTTTCTAAGGCGGCAGCCAGTGCGTGGCACTCTTGCTCGTTAAGCTGGGTAAGTGGCACTGTGCGTTTCAACGTCAGCTTGCCTTCGGTGAGGGTGCCCGTTTTGTCAAAAATAACCGTATCAATTTTTTGAAAGCTTTCCAGTACATGGCCTTTAGTAATTAGCAGCCCCAGCTTATGTAATGAGCCGGTCGCAGCGGTTAACGCTGTGGGTGTGGCCAAGGACAGGGCGCAAGGGCAAGTGGCTACTAGCAGGGATAAAACCACCCAGAAGGCCCGTGATGAATCATGTTGTAACCAAAACAGACCCACAGCTGCAGCAATCAGTAGCACACTGATTAAGAACCAATGGGCCACTGTATCGGCGAGTTCAGCAAAGCGCGGTTTGAGCGACTGGGCACGCTCCAATAAGCGCACAATAGCTGAGAGTTGTGTCTGTTCACCTAAGGCTAAGACTTCAATGCTTAATGGGCCTTCCACATTTAAGGTGCCTGCCACAACAGAATCACCGGGTTGTTTAGTGAGGGGTAAATATTCACCGGTCAGCAATGATTCATCAATGCTGGAACGGCCGGTTAAAATACGTCCGTCAGCAGGAATAAGATGGCCTGGAGGGACCAGTAAATGATCACCAAGCTGGACTTCACTGAGCAAAATACGCTCGTTGTGACCTGATGAGTTTAGTCGTAAACAGGATGCAGGTAATAAATTAACCAGTTGGGTTGTGGCTGCAGAAGTGCGTTCTCGAGCTCTTCGCTCAAGGTATCGACCCGACAGTAAAAACAAGGCAAACATACCGGCAGCGTCAAAATACAGTTCGCCTTGTCCAGTAAACGTTGACCAGATGCCGGCTAAGTATGCACCGGCAATGGCCAATGATACAGACACATCCATGGTCAGGTGGCGGGTACGTAAGTCGCGCACTGCGCCGTAAAAAAACTCACTGCTGCAATAAAAGACAATGGGTGTGGTTAAAATCAGGCTGACCCAGCGCAGCAGTCCGTCCATGCCCTCGGAGAGGTCAAGGTTAAACTCAGGCCAAGTGGCCATGGAGGCCATCATCACCTGCATCCATAATAGGCCAGCCACACCGAGCTTGCGCAATGCGCGGCGGTTGTCGGCTTGCATTTGCTCAGTTACGGTGTCGGCTTGCCAAGGGTGTGCGGCATAGCCGATATGACGAATGGTTTTCAGTAGATCGGAGAGTGCCAGTTGATCAGCATCCCAGCGAATGGTTAAGCGGTGATTGGTCAGGTTGAGGGTGGCCTCAATAACCCCAGTCAATGCGCTGAGATGTTTTTCGATTAACCAGCCACAAGCTGCGCAAGTGATACCTTCGATAAGTAACCGAGTTTCACTGATATTGTCGGAGGTACTGACGAAGGGTTTTTGGATGTCTTCGCGATCCAGTAGCAGGAGCTCATCGGGGAGCACGCCAGGTAGTGTTTCTGGGTTGGCAGAGTGCTCACTGCGATGTCGGTAGTAACTTTCTAAGCCGCCAGCGATAATTGTTTGGGCGACAGCTTGGCAACCAGGGCAACAAAAAACCTGCTGCTCGTCGAGAACTTCAGCTGTGTACGAGTTTCCCGTGAGAACAGGTAAACCACAGTGAAAACAAGGTAAAGGGGTAGCCATAATAGTCAGAAAGTTTGCGTTAGACTGTGCCCATTAGCCCCTGTGCAAACAGGGGCGAGGGCAAAGCTTAATGGCTTAGGGTAATGGATTGATCTGTCACTAAAGTGTGTTCTTCAAATAAACGCCACTCATGGTTGTCTTCAGAACCCAGCACTTCAACAAAGCGACGACCTTGGATTTCTTCGGGCAGTAAGCCGCTATACAGGTCTTCGCTAATAGGCTGCAACACAATGCGGCGATCACGTTCTGGCTGAGTGGGTGAAATTAAATTCAACACTAAATGTTGTGGTCTACTTTCACCGCTCAACAACAGTTGCGCTTGGCCCAGTTCATTATTCAAACTTAAGGTTGCGCTCAAGTTTAACTGCTTGGCAAGCTTTTCGCGCTCTAAAGAAGTGTTAATTCCTTTGCCGGCGTCATAGTAATTATCTACTACTAGGCTATCAGCATTGCGGTAAGCAATGGTGAGCAAGGAGAGGCCGAGCACAACTGAAAAACACAGTATGCCGATAATAAACCATGCCCAAAACTCTTTGTACCAAGGTGAAACGATTTCATCAGACTGCATACAGCACCTTTAAATTAACGAAGGGTTGGCCCAAGGAAGCGGCTTTCAGATGTTCGACGGATACTGCTGTCATCCTCAGAGTAAATTGTGAATTCAACTGTGTTGGTGCTGGTCGGAATATCTTCAGGGTCAACTGATAGGGAAACCGGTACTGATAAAATCTCTCCAGCTGCAGCTGCAACTTGATGTTTGCCGTGCAAGGTTAAGCCGTCTAAGCCGCTGGCCTCAATCACAAATATGTGGTCTTTTTGATCTTTATTCATGATTTTTAGCGTGTAAACGTTTTCAATGCGCGCCTCTTGATTTTCGCGGTAAGGGGTGCGGTCTTTTAAAACGTTAAGCTCAACTAAAGTACGGTTAAAGACCGTGTAGCTAAATAGAGCACTCATAATCAGTAGAGCAGTCGCGTAGCCTATGAGTCGTGGGCGCATTACTTTAGTTTTTTGACCTGCTAAGTTGTGCTCAGTGGTATAGCTGATTAAGCCTTTTGGGTAGCCCACTTTAAGCATCACGTCATCACAGGCATCAATACAAGCCGCGCAGCTGATACAGGCAATTTGTAAACCGTCACGAATATCGATACCGGTTGGGCAGACATGCACACAAAGCTTACAGTCAATACAATCGCCTAAACCTTGCGCTTTGTAGTCGCTGCCCTTTCTGCGCGCACCTCGTTTTTCACCGCGCTCTTCATCATAGGACACGATCAGGGTGTCTTTGTCGAACATGACGCTTTGGAAGCGGGAGTACGGGCACATGTAAATACATACTTGCTCGCGTAACCAACCGGCGTTTAAGTAGGTTAGCAGAGTGAAAAAGCCAACCCAAAAGTATGCCCAACCGTGGGCTTGGCCGGTGAGCAGATCCATAGGCAGCTCACGAATTGGCGTGAAGTAGCCGACAAAGGTCAGGCCTGTAATTAAGCCAATGCTAACCCAGAGGAAGTGTTTCGCGGCTTTGCGCAAAAATTTGTTGGCTGACATTGGTGCTTTGTCGAGCCGCATGCGTGCGTTACGGTCACCTTCAGTGACTTTCTCGCACCACATAAAGATCCATGTCCAGACGCTTTGCGGGCAGGCATAGCCGCACCAAACGCGTCCAGCAAAAACGGTAATGAAGAATAAACCAAAGGCACAGATAATCAGCAGCCAAGACAGCAACATAAAGTCTTGAGGCCAGAATGTGGCGCCAAACACATAAAATTTACGCTCGGGCAGGTTCCACCAAACAGCTTGGCGATCACCCCATTGTAACCATGCAGTGCCCAAGAACAGAGCAAATAAGAACAGCCCAAAGACTATACGGATATTACGGAAAGTTCCTGTAAAAGAGCGAGTATAGATAGCCTCGCGTTTTGCGTAGAGATCTGGGGCGTTTTTATTGGGAGTAACATTTTTTACAGGTATTTGGTCAGTCATCAGGTAGTACCGTTGCGGTTTTATAAAACATCTGGCCAGCAAATGCTGGCCAGAATCACTTCAAACTGCTGTGCATGGTACGCCTGCTGACATACCAAGAACAAGAGAGACAATTAAATGCGCATCACTCAATGCCCTTGTCTGTCGCTCGATAGGCTGTATACATACGCAGCTAAAAGGTGAACTTTGTCATTGCCTAAGAAATCTTCTTGAGCAGGCATGTGGCCATTACGGCCATGACGAATGGTTTGCTGAACTTGATTAAAGCTTGAGCCGTATAGCCATACTTTATTGGTCAAGTTAGGCGCACCAAGCATTTGGTTACCTTTTCCTTCTGGTCCATGACATGCTACACACATAGTAGCATAGGACTTTTGACCTGCCTCAAGGTCTAGGCCTTCCGGGTTCTTCAAGCCTGATAGATTGCGAACATAACCGGCGACGTTTTTGACGCCTTCGTTGCCTAAAGCAGCTTCCCAGCCGGGCATAGCAGCTTTACGGCCTTTTAAGATTGTCGTTTTGATCGCTTCTGGGGTGCCGCCCCAGAGCCAGTCATCGTCGGTTAAGTTAGGGAAGCCGTGTGCACCTTTAGCATCTGAACCGTGACAAACTGCACAGTTAGAGGCAAATAGGCGTCCACCCATTTTTAAGGCAAGCTCATCTTTAGCGACATCTTCAATGGGCATAGTAGCGTATTTAGCAAAGATAGGGCCGTACTTAGCGTCGGCTCTATCCATTTCGCGCTCCCATTGTTTAGCGGATGTCCAGCCACCGTCGTAGCCGGGTAGGATGCCTTTCCAGTTACCCATGCCCGGATAGAGGACGAGGTAGCTGATGGCAAAAACTAAAGTGCCAACAAACAGCATAAACCACCAGCGGGGTAGCGGGTTGTCATACTCTTCAATGCCGTCGTAAACATGACCCACTGTTTCTTCAGTAGTGTCACTGCGCTGCCCTTTACGGGTGGCAAAAATCAGCCATGCCATGGCCAGTAAAGTGCCAGAGGTAAGGATTACGATGTACCAACTCCAGAAAGAAGTCATTGGTTGTTGCTCCTGGATGTGTCTTTATTGGGTTCGCTAGAAGGTGGCTCTTCGTCAGCGAAGGGTAAGTTTGCAGCTTCATCAAAGCTTGATTTGCGCTTACTGTTATACGCCCAAAATATAAGCCCTATAAAGGCCACAAAAATGAGCGCAGTACCTAAGCCGCGAAGAGTTCCAATATCCATTAGCGTTACCGTTTATTCTTAATAGCTGTACCAAGTACCTGCAGGTAGGCCACTAAAGCCTCCATTTCAGTCTTGCCTTTAACCGCTGCCACTGCACCTTCGATGTCTTCGTCAGTGTAAGGCACGCCCAGCCAGCGCATGGCTTTTAGTTTAGCCACGGTGTCTTTACCGTCTAAGGTGTTTTCCACTAACCATGGGTAAGCGGGCATTTTTGACTCGGGTACTACGTTACGTGGGTTATACAGGTGGGCACGATGCCAATCATCTGAGTAACGGCCACCAACGCGGGCTAAATCAGGGCCAGTGCGCTTAGAGCCCCACAGAAATGGGTGTTCGTAAACACTTTCACCGGCCACTGAGTAGTGGCCATAGCGCTCGGTTTCAGCGCGGAAGGGGCGGATCATTTGTGAGTGACAGCCCACGCAGCCCTCACGAATATAAATGTCACGACCTTCCAGCTCTAGAGCAGTGTAAGGCTTTAGACCTTCAACAGGTTCGTTCACCACGTCTTGGAAAAACAGTGGAACGATTTGTACAAGGCCGCCAATACTGACCGCTATCACCATAAAAAGTGCGAGTAAACCGACGTTCTTTTCAAGTTTCTCGTGGTTCTTCATTAGTGTGCTTCTCCAACAGTAAAGCGTGCAGCGGCATGTGCTTTTTCAGAGTCTGACGCGCGAACTGTACGCCAGGTGTTGTATGCCATTAGCAGCATACCAAATAAGAAAAATGCTCCACCGATGGTACGCACGATATAACCAATATGACCTGCCTCTAACGCCTCAACAAATGAGTAAGACAAGGTGCCGTCCTGGTTGACTGCACGCCACATGAGGCCTTGCATAATACCGTTAACCCACATTGATGCGATGTACAGCACGGTACCTATTGTAGCCAGCCAGAAGTGCGCGTTAATTAAGCCAACGCTGTGCATTTCTTTGCCGCCAAATAGGCGTGGGATTAAGTGGTAAAGCGAGCCAATTGAGATCATCGCAACCCAGCCCAATGCGCCTGCGTGTACGTGGCCCACTGTCCAGTCGGTGTAGTGTGACAAGGCGTTAACAGTTTTAATCGCCATCATTGGTCCTTCGAAGGTGGACATCCCGTAGAAGGCGAGAGAAACGACTAAGAATCGCAGAATTGGATCAGTACGGAGCTTATGCCATGCACCGGAAAGGGTCATCATACCG
>DASROA010000008.1:0-68009 GCA_035647115.1 Thiopseudomonas sp.
ACATCATCCGCAAGCTTTGCTGACGGATCAATAATGGCACGTGGATCAATTAAACTCATAATTTACGTTCCGCACAAATAATCTCAGCTGAACATACTATGACATCGCCTACTTTAGCTTGGCAGTTAAACTTCCAGATACCGCGCTTAGCACTGATATAGCTAGCTTCCAAATCCAAGCGATCGCCAGGCACTACCGGCTGACGGAAGCGTAGCTTATCTGAACCTACAAAGTAATATAGGGTACCGTCATCAGGCGAAGCATCCATCATTTTAAAACCCAACAACCCTGCTGCCTGCGCCATAGCTTCAATGATTAAAACCCCTGGCATGATCGGATGCTGGGGAAAATGACCATTAAAAAAAGGCTCATTGATGCTTACATTTTTATAGGCACTGATTGTTTTCTCTTCTAAATCAAGCGACGCAACACGGTCCACCAACAGAAAAGGGTATCGGTGGGGTAAAAGTTTGCGTATCTCGTTGATGTCCATCATATTTATAAGCCTTAATAAAAGAAGTGGGTTCTGCACAGCAGGATGCAGCCCACCTTAAACTCAACGGCAGTTAATGCGCTCAATGGAAATTAATCAGCTAGCAAGGGCAATAAAGCGTTGGATAATGTTCGTGTAGTATAAATTACTTCTGCGTTTGTTTTTCAAGTTCGCGAACACGCTTAGCCAGTCCATCGAGCTGACGAAAACGCACCGCATTCTTCTTCCAATCTGCAGCAGGCTGCATGGCTGTACCCGATGAGTATGCTCCCGGCTTGGTAATAGAGTGCGTGACCATGGTCATTCCAGTGATAAACACATCATCACAAATATCAATGTGCCCGACCAAGCCAACCCCACCGGCCAATAGACAATTACGGCCTATTTTTGCACTGCCCGAGATCCCAACACAGGCGGCAATCGCGGTATTTTCACCAATTTGCACATTATGAGCAATTTGGATTTGGTTATCTAATTTAGCGCCATCGGCAATTAGGGTGTCGGACAGCGCGCCACGGTCTATCGTGGTGTTGGCACCAATTTCCACATCATCACCAATGGTCACGCCACCAAGTTGCGCGATCTTATGCCAACTGCCTTGGTGATTAGCAAAGCCAAAGCCTTCACCGCCAATCACTGCGCCGGACTGAATCACCACCCGTTGTCCAATGGTGACATCATGGTACAAGGTCACTCGAGGCATTAAACGGCCGCCTTTGCCCACAATACTGCGCGCGCCAATAAAGCATTGCGCACCAATGCTCACGTTATCTTCAATAACCGCATGGGCTTCAATCACTGCACCAGGGCCAATACTGGCCGTAACAGCCACCTGAGCACTGTCAGCAACCACTGCGCTTGGATGAATACCCGCAGTGGATTGTGGCGTGCGATCAAAATAGTGCGACAACTTGGCATAGGTTAAGTAAGGATCAGCCACTATAAGGCAATCCCCTGAGTAGCTCTCGGCATCATCACTGGCTAACAACACTGCGCCGGCTTGAGTACTCTCAAGTTGTTTACGGTATTGTGGGTTAGCCAGAAAACTTAATTGTTCTGCTGTGGCATCTTGTAGGGTGGCTAAGCCATAAATCGTTTTTGCGCCATCACCACGCAGCTCAGCACCGAGAATCTCTGCGAGCTGAGCTAAAGTAAAGTGTATCTGCTTCATATCAACGCAACTGATTCATACGCTCTATAACACGCAGAGTGATATCAAACTGCGGCTTAACGTCTACCACAGCGCCACGTTCAAGAACGATATCGTAGTTACCGCTTTTTAAGACCTCTTCCACGGCCTTATCCAGCTTGGGTTTCAGTTGCTCGAGCATTTCACGGTCGGCCAAGGCTTTAGCTTCGTTTAAATCATTGGATTGCATCTGGAAATCACGGGCTTTCTGCTTAAATTCAAGCTCCAAACGCTCAAGCTCCGCTTGCTGCATCCGCTCACCTTCTTTAATTAAGCGATTTTGAATACGCTCTGCATCTGATTCGAGCTTTCTCAGCTTAGACAACTGCGGGCCAAATTTTTTCTCCGCGTCCACAGCATATTTTTTTGCTGCATCAGACTCCAATAATGCCATTTGATAATTCAAAACAGCAATTTTCATTTCTGCAAACACAGGACCACTGATTAAAGCAGCGGTCAGTAAAACTAGTTGAGTCAACTTACGCACGATGCACTCCTAAAAATGCTAATGTTATGATTCATTATATTAGATCAGAATGTTTGACCCAGTGAGAACTGGAATACTTGAGTATCTGAATTGTCCGGTTTCTTTACCGGCACACCTAAACTGAAACTCAATGGACCTAATGCAGATAACCAAGTTAAGCCTACACCCACAGAGCTGGCTAAATCATCATATTTGATGCTACAACCAGACTCGTTACGTTTTTTCTGTTCTGAACTGCACGTGGTATCAAACACATTACCTACATCCCAGAATAATACAGTACGCAACGAGCGCTGATCTTTTACAAAAGGCATTGGGAACAGCATTTCCACGCCACCTTGAATCAGCACATTACCACCGAAAGGATAGTGATCTTTATCGTAATCATTTTTGTTTGGCGTACTACGTGGCCCTAAGCTACTGTCTTTAAAGCCTCGCACCGAATTAAAACCACCGGCATAGTAATGCTCATAAAACGGCACTTCTGAGGTTGAGCTGTACTTGTCTAAGTAACCGAGGTCGGTATGGAAGCGCAAAGTGTAGTTTTTAGTTAACTGCTTAAAAATTTGTCCGCTGTAGTCGAGGCGGTAAAAGGATAAATCACTACCCGGCACAGTGGTTTCCAAAACTAAACTTTGCGAGTAGCCACGGGTAGCCATGATACCGCGGTTTAAAGTGGACTGTGACCAGCCTGCTGAAGCCTTGTAGTTGGTGAAAGTTTTACCCTCCCTCTCAATAAACTTCTCAATTTCTTCAACGGTATAACTGCCTGTTTTCAATTTATCCTGCTGGGCACTTAAACCAAAACTTAAGCGTGAGGTTTCACTGATCGGATAACCTACGTTTATCCCAGCACCATAACTATCCACCGCATAGTTGGAGACATCCACATCCAATTTGTCGTAATCAGTACTGCGGTAGAAAGCGTTATAGCCTAAGCTCACGCCATCCACAGTCCAATACGGATCAACAAAGCTAAAGTTATAGTTGCTTTGATACTCACTGCGGGTTAAGCCTAAACTGACTTTATTACCTGTACCTAAGAAGTTACTTTGGCTGATGGAACCACCTAGAATTAAACCGGCATTCTGGGCAAAACCCACACTGGCGGTAATCGAGCCTGACGGTTGCTCTTCCACGCTGTAGTTGACATCAATTTGATCATCTGTGCCTGGTACTTGCGGGGTTTCAACGTTAACTTCTTTAAAATAGCCTAAACGCTCTAAACGAGTCTTCGACTGATCAATTAAATAGGTTGATGCCCAACCCCCTTCCATTTGGCGCATTTCGCGACGCAACACTTCGTCAGCGGTCTTAGTGTTGCCACGGAAGTTAATACGGTTCACATAAGAACGTTTACCTGGATCAACCACATAGGTTAAAGACACCGTATTGTCTTCATCATGGGTTTGCGGCACGCCATTAACGTTAGCAAAGGTATAGCCTTCATTACCTAAGCGACGAGTGATCAACTCCGTAGTCGTCGTCATCACTTGTCGAGAAAACACTTGGCCTTCACGGGACAGCAGCAATGCGCGGATTTCCTCTTCAGGTACTTTTAAATCACCCGAGAGTTTGACATCACGAATGGTGTACTGCTCACCCTCATCCACATTAACGGTGATATAGACGTCTTTTTTATCAGGCGTAATGGAGACCTGAGTCGAGGTTATATCCATATTGATATAACCGCGGTCAAAGTAATAGGAACGTAAGCGCTCTAAATCGCCAGACAGCTTCTCACGGGCATACTTGTCATCATTACGGAAAAATGACAGCCAGTTTCGAGTTCTCAACTCAAATAAGTCAGTCAGCTCTTCATTATCAAAAACTTTATTACCCACAATATTAATGTGTTTGATAGACGCCACTGAGCCTTCTGTCACATTAATTTTCAGCGCCACACGGTTGCGCGGCTGTGGAATCACTTCGGTTTCGATATTGGCTGAGTAACGGCCTTGCGCCACATACTGACGCTGCAGCTCATCGCGCACCCCTTCTAAGGTTGCTTGCTGAAATATTTCACCTTCAGCAAGACCTGATTGCTGTAAGCCTTTGAGCAAGTCATCAGTACTGATGGCTTTGTTGCCTGATATTTCCAAACTGGAAATGGAAGGGCGCTCAAGCACAGTGATAATCAGCACATCGCCATCACGGCTAAGCTGGATATCTTCAAAAAAGCCCGTTCTAAACAGAGAGCGAGTCGCTTCAGCTAAGCGACGCTCATCGACAGCCTCACCCACGTTGAGCGGTAAAGCACCAAAGACACTGCCAGCAGACACGCGCTGTAAACCGTTCACACGGATATCAGAGACAGTGAAGGGTGCAGCGTGAGCTTCAGACATTATGAGTGCGGATATTACCGCAGGTAGCAGCAGACGTTTCATGCAAACCTTTCTATTTCATCGATATATATAAAACCCGCTGCCTTGCAGCGGATCAGTATTTTTTACAAACGCGCTAAATCATTAAATACCGCAAATAACATAACGCACAGTACTAAAGCGATACCAATCTGCATTCCGTAGCCTTGAACTCGCTCGGATAAAGGACGCCCACGCACCAGTTCGACTAGGTAAAATAACAGATGTCCGCCATCAAGCACAGGAATAGGTAACAAATTCAGTACACCGAGGCTGATACTTAAATAAGCCATAAAGTTTAAGAAACTTCTCAGCCCACTTTCAGCCGAAGCGCCGGCCACTTTAGCAATGGTTATCGGTCCACTCAAGTTTTTTACTGAGAGCTCGCCAAACAGCATTTTTTTCATGGACGCTAAAGTGAGCGCACTCATGGTCCAAGTGCGCTCTGCACCTGTCCAAATAGCCTCTATTGGGCCATGGCGAACCTCGCGCAGCATTTCCGCAGGCCACTCACCACCGCTGACCCCCATGCCTAGGTAGCCACGCTTTTGCGTGGCGCTTCCTTGTGCGCTGAGCAGCACAGGCAGCTCAATAAATTGCCCAGCACGCTCGACCGTCAGTTGCACAGACTCACCGGGACGCGCCTGCACATAATTCACCACCGTTTGCCAGTCAGTGACCATCTGGCCATCAAGGGCCACAATTGTATCGTCAAGCTGTAAGCCAGCGTACTGTGCAGGCCCTTCAGGGTCGAGTTGCGCAACCACTGCCGGGGTCTGCGGACGCCAAGGCTGAATACCCAGCTCAGCAATCGGATTGGGTGCATCGGCGCCATGTAACCATCTGTTTAAGGGAATAGTGTAAGGGCTGGCCAATGAATTACCCGGACTTTGCGCCTCAATGTGTAAGTTGCCACTTTCCCCCACACGCTGAATCAGCTGCAAATTCACGTCACCCCAGCCGGCAACTGCTTGACCATCTACCGCAACAATTTCTAAGCCACTGCGTAAGCCGGCCTGTTCTGCCAAACTGCCTTCCACAAGCTCACCGATGACCGGTTTAACCTGCTGAGTACCAAGCAGCGCCAGACACCAAAACAACACAAAGGCTAAAGCAAAGTTGGCTATTGGTCCTGCGGCAACAATTGCGATGCGCTGACCAACGGTTTTACGATTAAAAGACTGATCTTGCTCTGCTGCAGGCACCGCAGCCTCACGCTCATCGAGCATTTTTACATAGCCGCCCAGCGGAATCATGGCAATCACAAACTCAGTACCATGACGGTCATACCAACGCACCAGCGGTGTGCCAAAGCCCACCGAAAAGCGCAGCACTTTAACGCCGCAGCGCCGTGCCACCCAAAAATGCCCGTACTCATGGATGGTCACCAAAACACCTAAGGCCACCAAAGTACCCAGCAACATATATAAACCGCTCATGAACCTACACCTACACTAATGGGTTGCCGATTTAACCATGCACTGGCTTGCCTGCGAGCGTGCTGATCAATCTCAAACACTTGCTCTAAACTGTGTACTGCACAAATTCGTTGCATACTCAGCACCTCTTCAATGAGCTGTGGGATCTGAGTAAAGCGAATCTGTTCCTGTAAAAAAGCCGCCACTGCTATTTCATTGGCCGCATTAAGCACTATAGGCGCACTGCCCCCTGCTTGCGCAGCTTCAATGGCTAAGCGTAAACACGCAAAACGCTCTAAGTCTGGCGCTACAAAATCCATCCGCGCTAAAGCGCACAAATCCAAAGGTTCCACACCAGAAGCAATGCGCTCAGGCCAGGCCAAGGCATGGGCAATGGGCGTACGCATATCAGGGTTACCCAACTGCGCCAACATTGAACCGTCGACATAATCCACTAATGAGTGAATCACGCTTTGCGGATGAACCACCACTTCAACTTGTTCAGGGCGCGCAGCAAACAACCAACAGGCCTCTATTAATTCTAAACCTTTATTCATCATAGTGGCCGAGTCAACGGAGATTTTTTGTCCCATGGACCAGTTAGGGTGTGCACAGGCCTGACTGGGCGTTACCCGTTCCAACTCAGCATAACTGCTATTGCGAAAAGGTCCACCTGAGGCGGTCAGCATGATGCGGCGCACACCTAATGGATTAAGCCCCTCTGCATAATTGCAAGGCAAGCATTGAAAAATCGCATTATGCTCACTGTCCACCGGTAAAAGTTGCGCACCGTGTTCGCGCACTGCAGCCATAAACAATGCACCGGACATAACCAAAGCTTCTTTATTGGCCAGCAGTATTTTTTTACCCGCGGTGACTGCGGCCATCGCTGATTGCAAACCTGCTGCACCAACAATTGCCGCCATTACTGTGTCCACCTCAGGGTGAGCTGCTACTTCACACAGACCATGCTGACCATACAACACTTCGGTCGGCGCCCCAGCTGCCCGCAAATCACCTTGTAAGCGCTGTGCGTCAGCAGCCTCTGCCACCACTGCAAAACGGGGCCGATGCTGCAAGCATAAGCTTTTTAATTCTTTGATACGGGTATGGGCAGTGACGGCAAACACCTGATAGCGATCAGGATGCTGACCGATGACATCTAAAGTACTACTGCCAATCGAGCCTGTGGCACCCAGCACTGTAACCTGCTGCAGTGACTGTCCTGTAATGCTCAAGGCAAACTCCATCCACTTAACAGCACTAACAAAGTAAACACAGGTACTGCTGCAGTTAAACTATCAATACGATCTAAAACACCACCATGCCCTGGTAGTAGTTGGCTGCTGTCTTTAATGCCCACTTGACGCTTAAACATACTTTCAGTGAGATCACCCACCACAGAAAACAGCACTACGACTGCAGCACCAAGCAACACCCAGGGTAATTGCGAGCTCGGCACTTTAAAGCTGTATGCCAAACCCAATGCCACCACTAGACTGGTTACTAAACCGCCCACTAAGCCCGCCCAGCTTTTACCTGGACTGACCCGCGCAGCCAACTTGCGCTTACCAAAGGCTCGACCAATAAAGTACGCACCAATATCGGCACACCAAACCAGCAGCATCAGGCTTAAAATCAGCCAGTTGCCTTGTGGTTGCTGCTTAAGCGCCAATAATCCCAGTCCAGCTGGCAGTAAAATCACCAAGCCCATCAGTCGCTTACCGAGGTTACCACCCCAATATGCGGTACTGGCTGGAAAGCTCACCACCATAACAATGGCAACCAGCCACCAAGCCCCTGCTAAATACAGCACAGGCATCAACAACCCGCTTTGCGCGCTCAATAGCAATACGTTTAAGGCAACAAAAACCCCATAAACGACTCGCTGCGCCGGTGTGTCATAGCCAGCCAGGCGCGCCCACTCCCAAGCTGCCAAACCGACCACCGTGGCAATAAACAAATAATACGTAGCACCCTGTAACGCGAAAAAGCCGACTAATGCTAAAGGCACTAACCAAAGCGCGGTTATAATGCGTTGCTTAAGCATTATGTACGTCCTTCTGCGACCACTTGCTCACAGGTTTTTCCAAAACGCCGTTGTCGAGATGAAAAATCTGCTAATGCATCACGCATCGCTTGATGCTTGAAGTCTGGCCAAAATAAGTTAGTAAAATACAATTCACTGTAGGCGAGCTGCCACAATAAAAAATTGCTGATACGCCGCTCACCGCCGGTGCGTATGCACAAATCTGGGGGTGGCTGGGAGGCTGTACTAAGCGCGTTTTGCAGGCGCTGAGCATCAATCTCCTCCACTTGCAGTGTCCCTTTATCTACCTCGGCAGCCAGTTGTTGCGCCGCCTGGACAATATCCCACTGACCGCCGTAATTAGCAGCCACCTGCAATAAAAATTTATCGTGGTGAGCCGTTTCCTGCTCTGCTTTTTCAATCGCCGCCTGCAGTTCGGGATGAAAGCGCGAGCGATCACCAATAATTTTCAAGCGGATGCAATTTTGATCAAGCTTTTTCACTTCACGACGCAAAGCCGCTAGAAACAACTCCATCAAAGCACCCACTTCTGCAGCAGGACGCCGCCAGTTTTCACTGGAGAAAGCGAATAAGGTTAAGACTTCAACCCCAGCTTCCGCGCACACTTCAACCACTGCACGAACCGCATCAACACCCGCTTTATGGCCGGCCACACCGGGCAAAAAACGTTTTTTTGCCCAGCGATTATTGCCATCCATAATTATTGCAACATGGCGCGGAACCTTGCCTGGTGCTTGTTGTATTGCATCGCTCATTACAGCAACCTCAGAGGCTACACCTCCATCAGTTCTTCTTCTTTAACTGCGAGCAGTTGATCAATTTCTTCTACGGCTTGGTCAGTGACTTTTTGAATTTCATCTGCCGCGCGGCGATCTTCATCTTCACTGATTTCTTTATCTTTCAGCAGGTCTTTAAACTGCGCCAAGCTATCACGACGAATATTACGCACTGACACCCGCGCTCCTTCAGCTTCTTGACGGGCTTGTCGTGAGTAGTTCTTACGGGTTTCTTCAGTCAATACCGGCATTGGTACACGAATAGTTGCCCCAGATGTGGCCGGATTCAAACCCAGATCAGACACCATAATGGCTTTTTCAACTGCTTGAATCATGCTTTTATCAAAGACAGTCAAAGCTAAAGTACGTGAGTCTTCTACGGTAATATTGGCCACTTGACGCAAAGGTGTATCAGCGCCGTAGTACGACACCATAATTGAATCTAATATCCCTGGATGCGCACGACCGGTGCGAATTTTCGCAAAAGCGCTCTGCAAGGACTCAATTGATTTCTGCATACGCTCTTGTGCATCTTTTTTGATCTCATTGATCATTGCTTAGTTTCCTCGATCAAAGTGCCTTCTGCACCCCCTAACACAACATTGAGGAGCGCCCCTGGCTTATTCATATTAAAAACACGTAACGGCATATTATGGTCACGACACAAAAAGATCGCCGTCAAATCCATCACTTCCAACTTACGGTCCAAAACTTCATCGTAAGTTAAATAATCAAATTTCTCTGCATTGGGGTCTTTAAGAGGATCAGCAGTATATACGCCATCAACTTTAGTTGCCTTAAGAACCACATCTGCGTTGATTTCAATGCCACGCAAGCAACCGGCTGAATCTGTAGTAAAAAATGGATTACCGGTACCCGCTGAAAAAATAACAACCTTACCTTGATTTAAATGCCCCATGGCTTTGCGGCGGTCATAATGGTCAGTAACACCCACCATAGAAATCGCCGACATCACTAAAGCAGGGATGTTAGAACGCTCTAAAGCATCACGCATGGCCAACGAGTTCATAACCGTGGCTAACATACCCATATGGTCACCGGTAACGCGATCCATTCCGGCTGCAGACAAAGCTGCCCCACGGAATAAGTTACCGCCGCCAATCACTAAACCCACTTGCACACCAATTCCAATCAACTGGCCAACTTCCAATGCCATGCGGTCCAACACTTTTGGATCTATGCCAAAATCACCTGATCCCATCAGCGCTTCACCACTGAGTTTCAGCAAAATTCTTTTGTAGCGCGGTTGGCGTCCGCCGACTTGTTGGGCCATGTTCACTTTCTCCTGCGGGTATTATTTATACTGCTGCGATGCTATATGATCGCAATCAAGGCAAACAATTCTATTTATTGTGTCTATATTACTCGACAGCTCTGCAAAGCACAGTGTCTTTTTAAAAAAAAGGCTGCGCGCAATAGCGGGCAGCCTTTTTGATACAAGCAAATACTTACTTTTTCGATGCAGACACTTGTGCAGCAACTTCAGCGGCAAAGTCCATCTCTTCACCACGATCGATACCTTCACCCACTTCAAAGCGAACAAAAGATACGATGGAGGCGCCAGCTTTCTCAACCAGCTTGCCCACGGTAACATCTGGATCTTTAACGAAGTCTTGCTCAACTAGACTGGAATCAGACAAGAACTTTCTGATACGACCGCCCACCATTTTCTCAACGATGTTGTCGGGCTTGCCTTTGATCTTATCTTCGTTCAGCGTCATAAAGATTTCTTTTTCTTTAGCAATCACATCCTCAGGCACTTGAGTTGGATCCAAGTACTGTGGGTTGCTTGCCGCTACGTGCATAGCAACGTCTTTTGCCAGCTCAGCATCACCGCCGTCCAGCACAACAACTGCGCCAATACGGTTACCGTGCAGGTAGTAACCAACCACATCACCTGCAACGCGCTCTAAACGACGAATATTGACGTTCTCACCGGTTTTTGCAACCAGCGCTTCACGGTCAGACTCTCGTGCAGCAACCAAACCTTCCAAAGTCATTTCTTGGTCTGCAAAAGCTACGTCCAAGCTGCTACTTACAAAGTTTTTGAAGTCTTCTTGCAGCGCTAGGAAGTCCGTCTGCGAGTTCACTTCAAGCACTACAGCGCTGGTGTTGTCATCTGACACTTTAATCGCAATAGCACCTTCCGCAGCAATGTTACCCGCCTTGCTTGCTGCTTTAATGGCACCCGATGCACGCATATCATCAATGGCTTGTTCAATATCACCGCCGGCTTTTTCCAGTGCTTTTTTGCAATCCATCATGCCCTGGCCAGTACGTTCACGCAGCTCTTTAACCATAGCAGCTGTGATCTGAGTCATAGTCTAAACCCTCTTAAATTCAGTTATTACAGCAGTCGTAAACTGCCTCTTATATCAGGCAAAAAGGGGGCTAAGCCCCCTTTCCGTGTCACTTGTGGACTTGGAGAGCTTAACCCTCAACCACTTCAACAAATTCTTCTGCAGTTGTTGCACTGCCTTGACGCGCGCGCAATACACTGTCTGCTGCACCATTGAGGTACAACTGCACAGCACGAATCGCATCATCGTTACCAGGAATGACGTAATCAATGCCATCTGGGCTGCTGTTGGTATCAACAACACCAATGACTGGGATACCCAGCTTATTGGCTTCGCTCACGGCAATGCGCTCGTGATCAACGTCAACCACAAACATGGCGTCAGGCAAACCACCCATATCTTTAATACCGCCAATGCTGCGCTCAAGCTTTTCTAAATCGCGAGTACGCATTAAGCCTTCTTTTTTGGTCAGCAGCTCAAAGGTGCCATCTTCTGCTTGCGCTTCTAGATCGCGCAGGCGTTTGATTGAGTCACGAATGGTTTTGTAGTTAGTCAACATACCACCCAACCAGCGATGGTTGACATATGGCATGTTGCAACGTATTGCTTGCTCTTGAACGATTTTGCTGGCGGAACGCTTAGTGCCAACAAATAAAATTTTGTTTTTACCTGACGCTAACTTTTCAATAAACTCCATTGCCTCATTGTACATCGGCAAGGTTTTTTCTAAGTTAATAATGTGAATCTTGTTGCGCGCACCAAAAATGTACTTACCCATTTTCGGGTTCCAGTAGCGAGTTTGGTGTCCAAAGTGTACACCAGCTTTTAGCATGTCGCGCATTGTGACTTGTTCGGTCATGATCATTCCTAAAAATTAATACGGGTTAGGCCTCCACATATCCCGAATCTCAACCCGAAGGCACCCAGAGACGCGTGTCGATATGTGTGTGGATTTTAAAGCTCACTCGAACTTATCAAGTGGAGCGGCGCGTTTTATACCACACTTAAGCCAAACAGCCAAGCTTTGACTTAAAACAGCCACTGACAATACAGCCATCCCACACAAGCAAAACTCGCATAAAACAGACCTATCCTTTACCATTGCGCGCATGCTTACCGACCCTTTTCAATCTTTAGGTCTTGACCGTGAAGTTCTCACCGTCAGCCAACTAAACCAACGCGCCCGCTTACTGCTTGAGGATGTTTTTCCACAGGTTTGGGTAGAAGGCGAGCTGTCGAATATTGCGCGCCCCGCTTCTGGCCATGTGTACTTCACCTTAAAAGACCGCAATGCTCAGGTGCGCTGCGCTATTTTTAGGCAACAAGCCAGTCGCGTGCGCGAGTTCCTTAAAGACGGCTTACTGGTCCGCGTGCGTGGCCGTGTTTCTATTTATGAAGGACGCGGCGATTATCAAATGATTCTTGAGCGTGTCGAGGCCGCCGGTGACGGTGCATTGCGCTTAGCTTTTGAAGCTTTAAAAAAGGCTTTACAAGACGAAGGCTTATTTGCTGAAGAACGCAAACGTAGTCTGCCCAAATACCCACAACGGATTGCCATTATCACTTCACCGTCTGGTGCAGTTTTACATGACATTGTTAGCGTTTTTGCTCGCCGCGCACCCCACGTGCAACTCAGTTTAGTGCCCAGTGCGGTGCAAGGCCGTGAAGCAACCGCGCAAATCGTGCAAGCGCTGGCCTTAGCAGAGCGCGGACAATACGATGCCATCATTCTGGCACGCGGCGGCGGTTCTTTAGAAGATCTATGGTGTTTTAATGAGGAAGCAGTGGCCCGCGCCATCGCCAATTGCCAAACCCCGCTGATCAGCGCCATCGGCCATGAAACTGATGTCTCCATCAGCGACTTTGTTGCCGATGTACGCGCGCCCACGCCTTCTGCAGCGGCAGAGCTACTTGCCCCAGACCGTAGCGCGCTGTTACGCCAGCTCAGCAATACAGAAGAGCAGCTTAAGCGCCGCATTAATGAAGCGCTGAATCGCAAACGCATGCAGCTGCAGCACTTACGGCAACGCTTACGCCACCCTCGCGAGCGTCTGCAACAGCACAATCAACGCCTCGACGATCTAAACTTGCGGCTGCTCAGAGCCATGCAGGCACGCTTGCTGCACAACAAGCAAAGCTATAACCATTTACAAGCACGCCTCAATGTGCAGCACCCACAAACAGCATTGTCAGCCTATAAAGTGCAACTCAATACTTTGCAGCAACGTCTAACGCACGCTTCTCAATACAACCTCAAACAGGCCAAGCTAAACCTGCAAGGCTTGCTACAAACCCTACAAGTGGTCAGTCCCTTAGCAACCCTCGAGCGTGGTTACAGCATTCTCAGCAGTGCAGACGAGCAACAAGTGATCTCCAGCATAAAAGACGTGCAACCTGAGCAAATTTTACATGCACGCGTAACCGACGGTTATTTAACCTTGCGCGTCGCAGATATAACCCCATATCAAAACAGTTCAACATCCAACGAACCCACCTAACTCTCTTATCTGACAGTTATATAAATATTCGTTTTGTAAGGAGTCAGCATGTCAAAAGACACACCAAAAGAAATACTAACAACGCAAGAAGCAGTGCAAGGCATGCAAGAAGGCATACTGAATTGGCTTGCCACTATATTTAAGGAGCATTCTCAGCTAGAAACGCTGGCCGCTATAGTCGTCTTGGTATTGATTGCCGGCCTTGCCAACTGGCTGGTGAAGCACATCTTAGTGCGCGGTTTTTATAAACTGCTGAAACGCGTAACCCGCGCTAAAGTACAAGACTTTGGGATTGTTAAGCGTCTGTCACATATTGTCCCAGCACTGATCATCAGCTCCAGCATTGGTGTTATTCCAGGCTTACCTGAAGCAGTAATTACTGTGATTAAAAATGTCACAGGCGGCTTTATTATTCTAACCTTTGCTTTAGCATTAGGCGCAGCGCTAGAAATCGTTAACGTACTTTACCTGCGCCGTAAAAATGCGTACCTCAAGCCAATTAAAGGCTATTTACAAATCATCAAGATCGTCATCTATGCGATTGCCACTATATTAATAGTGGCCACCTTAATTGACCGTTCACCACTGATTCTGCTCTCTGGGTTGGGAGCCATGGCTGCGGTCTTAATGTTGATTTTCCAAGACACTCTGCTGTCACTGGTGGCCAGCGTACAAATCTCATCAGGAGATATGATTCGGGTTGGTGATTGGGTGGAAATGCCGCAATTTAACGCCGATGGTGACGTGATTGATATCGCCCTGCATACGGTAAGAATCCAGAACTTTGATAAAACCATCACCACCATTCCTACTAAGCGCTTTATCAGTGATTCCTTTAAAAACTGGCGCGGCATGCAAGAAAGTGGTGGCCGTCGAATCAAACGCAGTTTGTTTATTGATCAGCACAGTATCCATTTTCTCACCCCTGAAGAACTTGAGCATTTAAAGCGTTTCAACTTAATGAAAGGTTACTTTGACGATAAACTCAATGAGCTCAACCAGTGGAATCAACAGCATGTCCACTCCAGTGCCGGTGACAGCATCGACTCACGTCGACTCACCAATATCGGCACCTTCCGCGCCTATATGGAAAAATACATTCGCAACCACCCCGACATCCATCAAACCGGCATGTCTTTAATGGTCCGCCAACTGAGTCCAACTCCAGAAGGTTTACCCATCGAAATTTACTGCTTTACCAAAACAGTAAATTGGGCAGAGTTTGAAGGTATTCAGTCGGATATTTTTGATCATTTACTAGCGATTGCGCCGGAATTTAACCTGCGTGTTTATCAGGCCCCCAGTGGTTACGATATGCGCGCTTTAGGCGCCCAGCTTCAAACAAAGCAACCGGCCTAAGTCGCTTCTCAACAACACGCCAAGGACGGCATCTGCATAATAAAAAAAGGTACACTGAGTACATCCATTACTCGATATCCACGCTCAAGGAGCAAAACAATGGGCTTACCCCGCTTAATCCTACTGGCGATTATTATTGGCGGCGGTTTATGGCTATGGCGCCGCTTTAATAACCGCTCACTGAACAACAGCAAACACAGCAAACACAGCAAAAGCCAAGCCATGGTGCGCTGCGTTCATTGTCACGTGCATTTACCCCAAGATCGCGCTTACCAACAAGAGCACAACTGGTATTGCAGTGCAGCACACCGCAAACTGGGACCTAAAGACCGTGACTAAACCCCTACTGGCGGTTAAAGGAATGCAAGGGCAGCGCATCTTGCGCCTCTATCATGTCTACCGCTTACTGATCGGGTTCTCTTTAGTTCTGCTAATTTTTAGTGATCTGGACGGTCACTTACTGAATATGGCGCACACCCAGCTGTTTCACTACGCCAGCTGGACCTATTTACTCATCAATGTTATTGCCACAGCCAGCATGTACCGTACTGAACAGCTGCTGCCCGTTTTTGCCTTGGCATTATTTGATGTGACACTCTTGAGTCTCTTGTTCTACGCTGCCGGTGGCACGCCCAGCGGCATTGGCAATTTAATTATTGCCGCGGTTGCTGTGGCCAATATCCTACTGCACGGCCGGATTGGCTTATTCATTGCTGCAGTGGCTGCGGCAGGGATTATTTACCTCACTTTTTATTTAAGCCTCTCGTTTCCCGCGGCCAGCAACCAATATATGCAAGCAGGTATGCTCGGCGCACTGTGTTTTGCCGCAGCATTATTTGTCCAAGCCTTGAGTCGCCGTATTCAAGCCAGCGAGCGTCTTGCTGAGCGGCGCGCCGGTCAAGTGGCCAACTTAGAAGAACTCAATGCTTTAGTCCTGCAACGGATGCGTACCGGTATTCTAGTGCTGGATGCCGAGCAACGCATTATTCAAGCCAATGACTCAGCACTGAAATTAATCGGTTATGACACGCTGTTGGGGTGTGCTTTAGACTCGCACTTTCCAGCTTTAATTAACGCCTTAAAACAATGGGAGAACAACCCCTCTTTTCGCAGCTCTCCTATTTACTCAGCACGGAGCGATACAGAGCTGCAAGCCAATTTTATTCAGTTACAACATAACCATTCCGTACAAACCATAGTGTTCCTAGAAGACACCGTAGAAATGAACCAGCAAGCCCAGCAATTAAAGCTGGTCTCGCTAGGGCGACTGACTGCTGCTATTGCTCACGAAATACGCAACCCCCTTGGCGCCATCAGTCATGCTGCGCAACTGCTACAAGAATCAAGCCACCTCGATACCGCTGATCAACGCTTAACACAGATTATTCAAGATCAATCAAAGCGCATGAACACTGTGATCGAAAATATTCTCCAACTGTCCAGACAACAACAAGCTGTTCCGCAGCTGCTTGATTTAAAGTATTGGCTGCACCGTTTTAGCAGTAAATTTAAGAGCAGCAATACGAGCAACCGCACCCTGCATCTGAATATTAAAGGCCATAACCTACAAACCCGCATGGACCCCCATCAGCTTGACCAAGTGCTGATGAATTTAGTTGAAAATGGCTTCCGTCACAGCCGCAAGAAGAATGCCCAAGGCCAAGTCTGGTTACACTTGTACCGCCACCCGCAAACTGAACTGCCTATTTTAGAAGTTATTGATGATGGGCCAGGCGTGCCCATGGAAGAGCAAAGCAAACTTTTCGAGCCGTTTTACACAACAGAAAATAAAGGCACTGGTCTAGGTTTGTACATTTCCCGTGAACTCTGCGAAAGTAACCAAGCACGCCTCGACTACGTACCATCCGAACAAGGCGGCTGTTTTAGAATAGTTTTTGCGCACCCGCATAAAATGAGTGCCTCACCATGAAGCAAAAAACCGCTCTTATTATTGATGATGAACCTGATATTCGAGAACTGTTAGAAATCACTCTCGGCCGTATGAACTTGCATACCCGCAGTGCCTGCAATGTGCAGGAGGCGTACCAGTGGCTGGCCCGTGAACCTTTCGACCTGTGCTTAACCGATATGCGCCTTCCCGACGGTAGCGGTTTAGATATTATCGAGTTTGTGCAAAAAAATTACAGCCAAACCCCCATTGCAATGATTACCGCCTATGGTTGCGTAGACACTGCCACACAGGCTTTAAAAGCCGGTGCTTTTGACTTTATAACCAAACCCGTGGACCTCGTGCGCTTACGCGAGCTGGTGAAAAGCGCCTTAAGCTTAGCTGAGCCGCAAACACCTGCGCAAATGACAGAAGGGCCACTACTGGGACAGTCCAAGTCAATGCACAAACTACGCGCACAAATTTCTAAGCTCTCGCGCAGCCAAGCTCCAGTTTATATCAGTGGCGAATCAGGTAGCGGCAAGGAGTTGGTCGCGCGCCAAATTCACCTGCAAGGTCTGCGTGCGCAACAACCTTTTATTCCAGTGAACTGCGGTGCTATTCCAAGTGAACTGATGGAGAGCGAGTTTTTCGGGCATAAAAAGGGAAGTTTTAGTGGCGCCACAGAAGATAAACCAGGATTATTTCAAGCCGCCCGTGGCGGTACTTTATTTTTAGATGAAGTCGCTGACCTGCCTTTATCCATGCAAGTCAAATTACTCCGTGCCTTACAAGAGAAAGCCATTCGCCCCATTGGCAGCCAACAGGAACACTCAGTGGATGTACGCATATTAAGTGCGACCCATAAAAACCTTGCCGATGAAGTGGCAAAAGGACGCTTCCGTCAAGATTTATACTACCGCTTGAATGTCATCGAGCTGTACGTGCCACCTTTACGCCAGCGCCCTGAAGACATTCAACAATTGAGCGAGTCTATTCTAAAGCGCTTAACCACAGATGGCATGCCTATACAACTTCATCCAGATGCATTGGCCAAGCTGCAAAACTATGACTTTCCTGGCAATGTGCGCGAGCTGGAAAACATCTTAGAGCGCGCCTACACCCTCACCGAAGGTAACTTTATTCAGCCAGAGGATTTAAAGTTGGGACAGGTTGCAGCCGCTGTACCTACCGATCAAGCGTCCAGCCCAACAACCTCTGCGCAGCAAACGCAGGCAAGCGACTATGACCTTGAACAAATTAACAACCTTGAGCAGCACTTAGAACAAATCGAACGCAAACTGATTACCCAAGCCCTTGAGGAAACCCGCTGGAACCGCACCGCAGCCGCTGAGCGCTTAGGGTTGAGTTTTCGTTCACTGCGCTATCGTTTAAAAAAACTTGATATTGACTGACCACCTATAAGGCTACGCTGCTGCCACCTAAGCATTGCACCAGCCTATCGTCAGACACCACTGACTACAGCCCAATAACCTACTCATTGGAGGCCAACGTGGCCGAACACGACTTTCGTTACACTTTGCTCAACCCGCAACACACCTTAACCGAATGCCGCGCACTCGCTCCTGGCCAGTATCAAGTCACGGGCCAAGGCGGTTCTATTCAAGAAGGTGACACCCTAATTGTGAGCCTTAAAGGCAGCAAAAGCTTAAGCATGCGCTTACAAGTTGAAAAAGTACGCCACATCATCAACCCGCCTGGACAATGGACTGCTGTCGCCCGTGGCCCCGCCTTTAAAGAGCTCGCCATTCACACTTGGCAAGTGCAGTGTGACGGTTGCGCCAGCTTATTGGATTTAGAATTTGCGGTGGACGCCAGCCTTGGCAAAAGTGCACTGCAACCGGCCGCTGAACAACGTTTAACTGAAATCGGCTGGCTCAATCGTGATGGGCGTCATCTATGTCGTACCTGTCAGCGAGCAGAAGCCTAGTCGATGGCTAAGAGTCAAGCATGCACAAATTTATTCTATTTTTATCCAGCAGTGCACTATTAGCCGCTTGCGCAAACTTACCCAGCACTCAATTACCCCAATCACAAACCTACCAAGTGGAATGGATTGCTGAACGACCACTGATTGATCGCAGCATGCTGACTTTCACCCTACTCGACTCACAGCGTGCTGCAGGCTTAGCCGGCTGCAACCATTGGGCAGCAGACTATCAACTCACTGGCAAACACTTACGCTTGTACAACATCACCAGCACCCGTAAGCTCTGCGCACCAGCGCTCATGGAACAGGAACAACGCTTGCTAAATGCTTTAGCGCACATACAACACTGGAAATTTGCTGAGCACGGACAACTCTGGTTATCAGCTCAGCAATCTGCCCCTATCAAGCTTTGGCCGATCGACACATTAACAGAATAACCAAACACACATAAAAGCATCGAGTAACCGTCTACAGTGTCACTGACTTTACTTCCGTTCCCTGCAGCGCAGCTCGCCCCAACTTCTCAACAATGCTAAACTTTTAAAATTCATTGGCTATTTGGAGTTATCATGCACAGTACGAGCTGTCAGGGTTTATTGGACTTTATTCAACAATCACCCAGCCCTTTTCATGCCACGCAAAGCATCAGTCAAGCACTGCACGCGGCAGGCTACCAAGCTTTAGATGAGCGTGAAGCCTGGCAACTGAAACCCCAAGGCCGCTACTACATCACCCGTAATGACTCTTCAATTATTGCTATTCAACTGGGCAAAGAAGACCCAGTAGACAAGGGTATACGCATAGTGGGTGCACACACCGACAGCCCTTGTTTAAAAGTTAAACCACAACCAGAAACCTCACGACAGGGTTACTGGCAGCTGGGCGTAGAAGTTTATGGCGGTGTTTTGCTCAGCCCTTGGTTTGACCGCGACCTGTCGTTAGCCGGTCGAGTCACTTATAAGCACAATGGGCAACAGCACAGTCGCTTAATTAACTTTGTAAACCCCATTGCGACGATTCCCAGCTTGGCCATTCATTTAAACCGTGACGCCAATAGCGGCTGGGCGATCAATCAACAAACCGAACTACCGCCCATCCTTGCGCAATTGCACGGACAAGATAAAAAAGATTTTCGGGAGCTGCTGGCTCAGCAATTGCACACTGAGCACGCGATCGAAGGTGCTCAAGTATTGGATTATGAGTTGTCGTTTTATGACACTCAGCCTCCTGCAGTAATCGGCTTAAACCAAGACTTTATTTCGGCAGCACGCTTAGACAACTTGCTCTCCTGTTATGCGGGACTACAAGCACTCTTAAAAAGTGATAACCAACACACCCAAGTCTTGGTTTGTACAGATCACGAGGAGGTGGGCTCAAACTCATCTTGCGGTGCGGATGGTCCATTTTTAGAACAGGTTTTACGCCGCGTGCTGGGCTCCGATGAAAAATACATCCGCTGCGTACAAAATTCACTGCTGGTATCCGCTGACAATGCCCACGGTATCCACCCTAACTATGCCGATAAGCATGATGGTAATCACGGTCCGCTCCTCAACCAAGGCCCGGTGATTAAGATTAATGCCAACCAGCGCTATGCCACTAACAGTGAAACCTCCAGCTTCTTTAGATTGATCTGTGAACAGGCCAAGATCCCGGTACAAAGTTTTGTCACCCGCAGTGATATGGGTTGTGGCTCGACCATTGGCCCAATCACCGCTGGCCAACTGGGCGTGCAGACCATTGATATTGGCGCTGCCACCTTTGCCATGCACTCGATTCGTGAGCTGGCCGGCAGTCAAGACCTTGGTTATTTGATTAGCGCTCTGCAAGGCTTTTATAACAGTCCGCAACTGCCTTAATGATTCCAAGCAAGCCCCTTTATCCGCCCACCGCTGGTAAAGGGGTTACCGACAAAACAGCGAATCCTCTTAGCTAAACGCAGCCGTAATGCCGCAAAACAGTTATTTTATATCGTGATGAGTGCTGTTTATCGAGCATAAAAAAACCCAGTCAAGCTGGGTTTTTTTATTAAACAGTAACGCTGTAATTAGTCAACGTACACTGGGTACTTGGCGCATACTGCTTGTACTTTAGCGCGTACTGCATCAATCACTGACTGATCACCCATGTTATCCAGGATGTCGCAAATCCAACCGGCTAAATCACGGCACTCAGCTTCTTTAAAGCCGCGGGTGGTGACTGCTGGAGTACCAATGCGCAAACCTGAAGTGACAAAAGGTGAACGTGGGTCATTGGGTACTGAGTTCTTGTTCACAGTAATAAAAGCTTCACCCAAGGCTGCGTCGGCATCCTTACCGGTGATGTCTTGCTTAATCAGTGAGACCAAGAACAGGTGGTTAAAGGTACCGCCTGACACCACATCAAAACCACGCTCAATAAATACATTGGCCATGGTTTGCGCGTTTTTAACAACTTGCTGCTGATAGGTTTTAAACTCTGGCAACAAGGCTTCTTTAAAGCACACTGCTTTACCAGCAATCACGTGCTCCAGTGGACCACCTTGGGTACCTGGGAAAACAGCTGAGTTGAGTTTTTTCTCAATGTCTTCATTGGCACGGGCCAAAATCAAACCACCGCGTGGACCACGTAAGGTTTTGTGAGTTGTGGTGGTCACGACATCAGCGTAAGGCACTGGGTTCGGGTATTCACCTGCTGCAACCAAGCCAGCCACATGAGCCATATCCACAAACAAGTAAGCGCCCACTTTGTCGGCGATTTCACGGAAGCGTGGGAAGTCCAACACTTGTGAGTAAGCTGAGAAACCCGCGATGATCATTTTCGGCTTGTGCTCTAAAGCTAAGCGCTCAACTTCATCGTAATCAATGAGGCCTTCATCATTAATGCCATATTGTACGGCGTTGTAGAGTTTACCTGATGAACTGACGCTGGCACCGTGGGTCAAGTGACCACCATGGGCCAAGCTCATGCCTAAAATGGTGTCACCACCTTCAATTAGAGCCAAATATACAGCAGCGTTGGCTTGTGAACCTGAATGTGGCTGAACGTTTGCATAGTCGGCACCGAACAACTCTTTTGCGCGATCAATAGCGAGCTGTTCAACAATATCAACGTACTCACAACCACCGTAGTAGCGCTTTCCGGGATAGCCTTCAGCGTACTTATTGGTCAGCACAGAACCTTGTGCCTCCATTACCGCTGGGCTGGTGTAGTTTTCCGATGCAATCAGCTCAATATGCTCTTCTTGGCGCTGGGCTTCTTTCTCCATCGCATCAAAAAGTTCGGCGTCAAATCGGGCAAGAGTCAAATTACGGCTGAACATAGCGGTCCTCTGGAATCAACAAGGCTAATAAAATAAATAAGAGAAGCATTCTACAACATCTTAACGGGCATAGCACATGAAAGCCTATCAATCAGACAAGAAGTCTTGCTCATGAGGTGCCTTAGTTTTGTCTGCGCAGCCTTGAAGTGCGATTAAGCTGCTGTAATAGTACTTATTGTTATCAAACTTGTGGTCTGCGTAGCTCACTGCTGCTGCTCTTCCCTCAAAGCGTCATCCTGACGCTGATTCGGGCGCTACGCCACATACTTTATCCACTTCAGGCAGCTAATAGCTGCTTAATCGCCCATAAAACGTTACAATCCATGCAATCTAAGGCCCGTACTTTAGAACTGAACACCAGGCCAATCACCTTTCAACTCAATTCAAAAATCAACTTTTTCACCGTGCGCCAAAATTTCTTCAAGGCCACGTCACTTATGGTTTATAGGTATTAAAAAAGATGTCAAATAACAAACATGGACAGACAGGTTCTTACGTTTTTACGATGAACCGCCTCGGCAAAATTGTGCCGCCCAAGCGTGAAATTTTAAAAGATATTTCCCTGTCCTTTTTCCCTGGCGCAAAAATTGGCGTGCTGGGCCTCAATGGCTCAGGTAAATCCACATTGCTACGCATTATGGCCGGTGTCGACACTGACTTTATCGGTGAAGCGCGCCCGATGCCTGGTCTAAATATTGGTTACTTACCACAAGAACCTCAGCTCGACCCCAGCAAAACCGTGCGCGAAACTGTTGAGGAAGCGTTAGGTGAAGTCAAAGCCGCACAAGCTCGCCTCGATGAAGTCTATGCCGCCTATGCCGAGCCTGATGCCGACTTTGATGCTCTAGCCACTGAGCAAGCAAAACTGGAAGCTATTCTCCAAGCCAGCGACGGGCACAATATGGAGCGTCAGCTGGAAGTGGCTGGTGATGCACTGCGTCTCCCCCCTTGGGATGCCAAAATCGAACACTTATCCGGTGGTGAAAAACGCCGCGTGGCGCTATGTCGCTTGCTGCTCTCAGCACCCGATATGCTGTTACTGGACGAACCCACGAACCACTTGGACGCTGACTCAGTTGCTTGGCTCGAACGCTTTCTGCACGACTTTACCGGCACAGTGGTCGCCATTACTCACGACCGTTACTTCCTCGACAACGTTGCCGGCTGGATTCTAGAGCTGGACCGTGGCCAAGGCATTCCTTTCGAAGGCAACTACTCACAATGGTTAGAAGCTAAAGCCGCCCGCTTGAGCCAAGAAGCCAAACAAGAGGCTTCGCACAACAGAGCCATGAAGGCAGAGCTGGAATGGGTGCGTCAAGGCCCCCGTGGTCGTCAATCCAAATCCAAAGCCCGTTTAGCACGTTTTGAAGAGCTGCAATCACAAGACTTTCAAAAGCGCAGCGAAACCAATGAGATTTATATTCCCGCTGGTGAGCGTCTTGGGGATCAAGTCATTGAAGTTAACGGTGTCAGCAAAGCCTACGGTGACCGTGTATTAATTGACGACCTCTCCTTTGTTGTGCCTAAAGGTGCAATTGTTGGTGTGATCGGTGGTAACGGCGCAGGTAAATCCACCTTGTTTAGAATGATTATGGGTACTGAACAGCCCGACTCAGGTGAAATTATTATCGGCGACAGCGTCAAACTGGCCAGCGTCGATCAACAGCGTGACAACTTAGACGGTTCAAAAACCGTTTGGGAACAAGTATCCGACGGTTCCGACATCATCCAAGTGGGCAATTATGAGGTGTCATCCCGTGGTTATGTGGGTCGCTTTAACTTTAAAGGTGCCGACCAGCAAAAGTTTGTTAAGGATTTGTCCGGTGGTGAGCGTGGTCGCCTGCACTTGGCGCTAACCCTCAAACAAGGTGCCAACGTTTTATTATTGGACGAACCCTCCAACGACCTCGACGTAGAAACTTTGCGTGCACTGGAAGAAGCCCTACTGGACTTCCCTGGCTCGGCCATGGTGATCTCCCACGACCGTTGGTTCTTAGACCGTATTGCCACCCACATCTTGTCCTATGAGGATGACGGCAGCATTGTGTTCTTCGAAGGCAACTATACCGAGTACGAAGCCGATCGTAGAAAGCGTCTCGGTGATGCTGCCGCGCAACCTAAGCGGGTACGCTATAAGCGTCTTGCCTAATCACGCAAAATATATTTTATCAGCCACTGCACTTTTTCAGGTGCAGTGGGTCTGATAAATACAGGCAAAAAGCCAGCGAGTCTTACACCAGCTATAAAACAGTTAGCTGCACGTCACGCTAGCTTATAAACACATATACCAACCATTTAATAGGAGTATGCCATGAGCAAGCGCGCCACTAAGCGCTCCAACAAAGCCAAATCACTTATTGCTCAACCGCTGTTTCGCAGCCGCCAAGAGCGACCCAAGAAAGGCAAAGGCAGTTACTGCCGCAACAAAAAAACCTCTCGGTTTAACGACCTAGAGGTTTTTGTTTTACTGGCCGCTTAAAACCCTTCTCTATAATTTATTTTTACGACTATTGCATGATCTGCCAGCTGCTTGAGTAAGTCTTTGGCGTGCTAAAATCATAATTTGATTATTTTGGAAAGCCCTATGTTGAAGCACTTTTCTTCTTTTTTGTTTTTATTAGTTGTCAGTGGTTCGACGTTCGCAGCGAACCCTAATAACTCACAACATTTAACCGCCAACACTACAGCGCAACAGGCTACTAGCCAGTCACGGCAGAGTTTTTCCAGCTGGCGGGCAGTTTTACGTAACGATGCACTTCAACAAGGCATCAGCCCGCAACTTTTTGACCAAGCATTTGCTGGACTCACCCCTGACCCACAAGTGATTGCAGCAGACCAAAGCCAGCCTGAATTTAGCCGCCCGGTCTGGGAGTACTTAGACAGCGCTGTTTCACCTTGGCGAGTGGCGCGCGGTAAAGCATTACTGGCCGAACATGCACGAACCTTAAGTGCCATTGAAGACCGCTACCAGGTTGACCCCACTATTTTGGTGGCCGTGTGGGGCATGGAAAGCAGCTTTGGACGCCACACGGGCAATAAAAACGTCATACGCTCACTGGCCACTTTGGCTTATGAAGGCCGGCGCAATGAGTTTTGGCGCGGGCAATTAATTGCTGCACTGCAAATATTGCAAGATGGCGATATCAGCATCAGCGATATGCAGGGTTCTTGGGCGGGTGCTATGGGACAAACTCAGTTTATTCCCAGCACCTACCGTCAATATGCAGTTGATTTTGATGGCAACGGTCGCCGTGATATTTGGCATTCCAGTACTGATGCATTGGCCTCTGCTGCCAACTACTTACACGTATCAGGTTGGCAGCATCAACAGCCTTGGGGATTCGCTGTGCAACTGCCTGCTCAAGGTTTTGATTATGCACTGGCCGACGGGCAGCACAACAAAACCATCAAACAATGGCTTGCGCTTGGTGTTAACAGTCGCGATACCATTGATCTGGACAACTTAGCAGAACAACCGGCCCGTTTATTTTTACCCAGCGGCCATCAAGGCCCCGCTTATTTGCTGCTGAGTAACTTTCGCAGCATCTTAAAATACAACAACTCCACCGCCTATGCATTGGCAATAGGGTTGCTCTCAGATGCCTTGCAAGGCAATTACCATGCTCAAGCCACTTGGCCTAAACATGAGCGTATGCTCAGTCGCACAGAGCGCGTTGAGCTACAAAATTTGCTTAACCAACTGGGTTTTGATAGCGGTCAAGCTGATGGCATTATTGGCGTAAATACTCGCCGAGCAGTGCGTAGTTTTCAACAGACACAAGGTGTGCCTGCCGACGGTTACTCTAATGAAAGCTTGCTCAAAAAATTACGTCGTGCAGTTCAAGAAACTGACGCTACGCGTTAAATAGCAGTCATTTCCAACTTTATAGTACACTCGATAAACACTGCAGAATGATACAAACTGCTCACTACGTATTAAAAAGGCCTCAAGCATGCTCAACTGGAAGAAACGCTCAAGCGAAGCTCGCACCCAAGCCAGCAACACAATGGACGACGCTAAAAGCTATTTAGGTGGCATACTGTCAAGTCGCACCCTGCTTATTATCGTTGCCGCTTACTTAGTAATTACCCTCATTATCGGCTGGTACTGGAGCCAAGAACCTGACTTTTTCTCTGTCCAAGAGCACACCCAACAGGCCGCAGAGCAAGCTCAGCGCCCTATAGTTACGGGCTACACTACGGTAGAAACTCTAAAGCAAGTGGCCACGACCATACTGGATAAGCCCGGTGGTTACTTAACCAATGACGTCACCCCTCCTGGCATCTGGCTGGACAATATGCCCTCTTGGGAATATGGCGCTTTAGTGCAGGTTCGCGACTTGTCACGGGCACTGCGTAAAGACTTTGCCCGCTCACAATCACAATCCACCGAAGACCCTGATCTGGCTAAAGCTGAACCACGCTTTAACTTTGATAATAACAGCTGGATGCTGCCTGCCACTGAAGACGAATACCGTTTAGCCATCAAGTCACTGGATCTTTATTTAGCACGACTAAGTGATCCAGACACGACTAACACACAGTTTTACAGTCGCGCAGATAACCTCAATAACTGGCTCGGTGACGTGGCCACACGACTGGGCTCACTATCACAACGGCTGTCTGCCAGTGTCGGTAAAGCACGCCTGTACAGTGATGAAGATCTAGCCACTCTCAATGCGCCAGCAGATAGCACCCATCAAGAGGAAGTAGTTAAAACTCCGTGGCTGCAGATTGATAACGTTTTCTACGAAGCGCGCGGTCAAGCTTGGGCACTGTCCCACTTTTTGCGAGCCATTGAAATCGATTTTGCCGAGGTGATTGCTAAGAAAAACGCCACCACCAGCGTGCGACAAATTATCCGCGAACTGGAAGCCGCCCAAGAGCCACTGTGGAGCCCAATGGTGCTCAATGGTAATGGCTATGGGGTGCTGGCCAACCACTCACTGGTCATGGCCAACTATGTGTCACGGGCCAATGCGGCGATTATCGAACTGCGCCAGTTGCTCTCGCAGGGCTAACTCATCCAAACCAGCCACAGCCTATAACCCGTGGTTGTGGCTTTCTGAAGCTGGCCCACCTAACATGCCGAATCAGACCCGCTGTCGCTGTATACATTGTACTTCCTATGGCTTCCTTCAGACCCTGCCGTTGGCTAGGTGAACACTGACCGAAGCTTTGGTCTTCGCAGCAGTGTAATACCCTTGCCATTCAGATTACCTTCCCCTCAGCCTGGGTGGTTCAGGTTTTTTGCAACCTGACGGGTTTGCCAGCTTCGCTGAGCAAACAAAAAAGGTGAGCGTTGATAGCGCTCACCTTTTTAAAATGACCTCAAGTGGAAATACTTAAGCCTGCGCCTCAGAAATACCATAACCGGTTTGCCCACGCACATATTGATCTGCAAAAGCTTCCCGTTCAATCTGTGCTGCAGCACTTTGATCACGTACTGACACAATATATGCCAAACCAAAAGCCACTGGCATAGAAAACAGTGCCGGCTGTGTATAAGGGAAAACAGCCTGCGCAAACCCAAACACATCAACCCAGACAGACTCTGACAACACCACTAAGGTTACTGAACTGATCAAACCACCATATCCGCCTGCCAAAGCGCCACGCGTGGTTAAATTACGCCAGTACATAGACAGTATCAACACAGGGAAGTTGGCGGATGCGGCCACACCAAAGGCTAGAGCAGCCATAAACGCCACGTTCATATGCTCGAAAGCCATGCCCAACAAAATGGCCACCACGCCTAAGCCTACGGTGGCCATTTTAGTAACACGCAACTCTTGCGCTTCACTCACCTGACCGCCTTGATATACCTCAGCGTAGAGATCGTGCGCAATAGCAGTGGCGCCCGCCAGAGCTAAACCTGCTACCACTGCCAAAATTGTGGCAAAAGCGACCGCTGAAAGGAAGCCCAACAATAAGTTACCACCCACCGCTTGCGCTAAGTGCATTGCTACCATATTGCTACCGCCCAATAAGGCAGCACCGAGGTCGCCTCCTTCAAAAAAGCTGCTGTTCTGTCCCACTATGACAATTGCAGCAACCCCCATAATGGCAACCACATTAAAAAAATAAGCAATAAAGATCGAAGCATACAGCACTGACTTACGGGCTTCTTTTGCATTCGAGACCGTAAAAAACCGCATTAAAATATGCGGCAAGCCGGCGGTTCCAAACATCAATCCTAAGCCCATCGAAATCGCTGTCACAGGATCAGCAAGCAAGCTTCCAGGGTGCACTAAACGCACACCTAGGTCATGCACTGCCGCCGCTTCGCTAATCAGCTTGTCATAGCTAAAACCAAACTGAGAAAAAGCTAAAAGCATCACGCATGTACCACCAAACAACAGCAAACAGGCTTTAATAATCTGCACCCAAGTGGTCGCAACCATACCGCCAAAGGTGACATAAATGATCATCAAACCACCCACAATAAATAACGCCAAGGTGTACTCTAAGCCAAACAGCAAACGAATAAGCTGGCCGGCACCAACCATTTGCGCCACCAAATAAAAGCACACCACAACCAGCGAGCTGATTGCAGCCATTGTGCGAATTTTCCTTTGGTTTAAACGGTAAGAGGTAATATCAACGAAGGTGAATTTTCCTAAATTGCGTAAACGTTCTGCCATAATAAATAAAATAATGGGCCAGCCCGCAAAAAATGCCACCATGTAGATATAAGCATCAACACCGGACATATAAATCATCGCAGTAAAACCCAGCAGCGTTGCAGCTGACATATAGTCCCCTGATATTGCCAGACCGTTTTGAAACCCAGTAATATCACCACCTGCAGTGTAGAAATCCGATGTTGATTGGGTCCGCCGTGCCGCCCACACAGTAATCAGCAAGGTAAGCACCACAAAGATAAAGAACATCACAATCGCCGCAACATTGAGTGGTTGATCTGCTGCCATAGCAAAAGGACTTAGCATAAACAGCGATAAACCCGCCAGCGACTTGGCACAGATATTAAACCGTTGTAATTTGCTCATAGCTTTTCTCCCGTAATCGCTTCATCAATCAGTACTTCGTTTAAACGATCAAATTCAGTATTTGCACGCTGTACATACCACCCTGTCAGCAGCACAAAGAAAACAAATTGGAAAAAGCCAGCCGCCACGCCATAGGTCAACTGACTACTGCCAATGGGTCGAGCAATCACCTCCGGAAAAAAAGCCACCTGCAAAATAAAACCATAAAACAGCAACAGCACGATGACGCTTAATATCATGGCAAAACGCTGCCTTTTCTGTACCAGCTCCCTAAATTTGGAGTTATTGCGAATATGTGCATAAATATCTTTAGCCATGACTTTTTCCTTAACGTGCTTTACACGAATTTTATTATTGTTAGTAAGGCGTACTTATTTACTAGAAAGTACAATCGAGTCAATAACTACGGGGCTTTTAGCAATTTCTTGAAACGCTAGGTCAGCGTTAACTTGCTTGGTTTTTTGACTCTCTTGCAGTATATGTAGATTGCATCACAATACATACCAACAAAAAAGCAGAGTCGATATGCAAAAATACCTCAACCTTTTACGCACCCTAAACTGGAATGATTTAAAGTTCTTCCTTGAAGTCGCACGCTGTGGTCGTGCTAGCAGTGCTGCAAAACGCTTAGGCGTTGACTACACCACGGTTTCGCGACGCATCGCCAGTTTAGAAAGTGCATTGGGTACTTTACTGTTTGAAAAATCACGCAACACAGGCTTTAAGTTGACCAGTGAAGGAGAAACCTTACGTCAAAGCATTAAAGGTATAGAAACCATTATGCAAAATGCCTATGAAGAGGTGACAGGCACAGACACTGCACTTTCGGGAAAAATTCGAATTGGTTGTACGGAGGGTTATGGCGGGGTCTTTTTAGCACCGCAGCTAACGCATTTTCAAAAACAGTACCCGGCCATTTCAATCGAGTTATTGCCAGTTCCACACTTTGTCAACTTATCTAAACGCGAAGCAGATATCGCCATTACCCTAGAGCGCCCTACGCGCGGCCCTTTTGTCAGTAGCAAACTGTGCGATTACCGCCTACGTTTATATGCAACCACCGAGTACCTCGAGCAACACCAACCAATACATTGCATTAATGATCTGCCCCAACATGCTTTTATCAATTATGTGGAAGACTTAACTTTTAGTAAGCAGCTGCATTATTTAGATCAGTTTATTCACCAAGCTAAAACGCCCTTTTGTACCACAGGCGCTCTGTCTCAGTATTTTGCCTGTTTACAAGGCCAGCATTTAGCGATCTTACCTTGCTTTATTGCGGCGCAAGATGCTCGCTTGCACGCAGTATTGCCCGAAGAAGTAGTGGTGACAAACAGCTTCTGGATTTCCTGTCACCAAGATTTTAGAAAACTTAAACGAATTCGTATGATTTGGGATTATATTCGCACTATAACTGAACTTAATGAAGGATTATTTATGGGCCAAGAGGATCAATTACGAGTACTTTAAGTAACTACCCCTAAGCAGCGCTGATACAGATTAAGCTCAACAAACCTTATTTATGCATATAATGTGTCAACTAAACTTTCGCCCTCAAACCACTCTATTTACTGCTTATCCAGTACTCAACAAGTAAACACTGCTATTTTGCCAAGTATGCCTCTATTCTATGTCACTTATTTTAAACGACTGCTCACAGCAGAAGGCGTAAAACTTATACAAAAAACCCCAAACAGGCTTGTATATAGGCTTATTTGGGGTTCCTTTCTATTTAAACTTAAACAACTGTAGCTATCAGCAGTTTTTCCACTGCGCTTTGCGCTTTTCTAAAAACGCACTGACCCCCTCCTTGGTGTCTTGTGCATCAAATAAATCAACAAAAGCTTCACGTTCGGCGGGCAACCATTGATCCGGAGCATGCGTGCGCGCACCTTGAATCAAAGGTTTAATCATGCGTACGGAAACCGGGCTTTGTAGGGCAACTTTATCCGCCAATTCCAACGCTTTATGCAAAGCCTGCCCTTGAGCAACCACTTCTTCCACCAAGCCAATACGCTCCGCAGTGCGTGCATCGACACGTTCACCACATAAGATCATCCGCTTAGCCCAACCCTCACCCACCAACCATGGCAGCTTTTGCGTACCACCGGCACAAGGCAATAAACCCACGGTTGCTTCAGGTAAAGCCATAAGCGCTTGTTCTTCAGCAATCCGGATATCACAGGCCAATGCGCACTCCAAACCACCCCCCATGGTATAGCCATTTAGCGCGGCAATAGTCACTCCACGATAATTACTCAATGCTTCAAATGCTTCACCAAACAGCCGCGCCATTTTCCGCGCCATGGCTTTATCACCACTGGCAAACAGTTTTAAATCAGCACCAGCACTGAAGAACTTCTCCCCCGCTCCGCTAATCACTAAGGCGTAAATATCTTTATCGCCATTTAAGTGTTCCACCAACTGCCTAATACCCTGCAACATATCGGCATCCCAAGTGTTGGCAGGCGGATTATTCAGTGTCAGTACAGCGGTATGCCCACGCATTTCAACCACCAGTTTATCGGTCAATTGAAGGTGCTGAGCTTTTTGATATTTTTCTACTGTATTCGACATACTTTAAATTCCTCAATATTCGATATGTGAAGGCTGTTAACCTCTCACATTTAGGGGTTAATTCAGGATTTCAATAGCTATTGCGGTTGCTTCACCGCCACCAATACAAATAGCGGCGACACCAAAACGTTTCTTTTTTTGCTTTAAGGCAGACAGTAAAGTCACCAAAATACGCGCTCCTGAGGCGCCAATCGGATGACCTAAAGCACAGGCACCACCGTGCACATTGACTTTATCAGCGGGTAAATTCAGTTCACGCATGGCAATCATAGTCACCACCGCAAAGGCCTCATTGATTTCAAAGAAATCCACTTGGGCTAAATCCCAGCCAGTACGCGCCAGCAGCTTATTGATCGCGCCCACTGGAGCAGTGGTAAATAAATGTGGTGCTGCGGCATAAGCGCTGTGTCCTCGAATCACTGCCAGCGGGGTTAAACCGCGTTTTTGTGCTTCACTCTGGCGCATCAGTACCAGCGCTGCTGCGCCATCGGAAATCGAACTGGAGTTCGCTGCGGTCACCGTACCCTCTTTGCTAAACGCTGGGCGCAACTGACGAATCTTGTGTAAATCAGCTTTCGGCGGTTGCTCATCGTCACTGACAGTCACACTGCCTTTACGGTTGGCAACTTCGACAGCGGCAATCTCTTCAGCAAAACTACCATTATTGATCGCCGCTTGCGCGCGTTTTAGTGATTGTTCAGCAAAGTCGTCCTGCTGTTCACGGGTAAAGCCATAAGCCTGTGCACTGTCCTCAGCAAAGGCGCCCATTAAACGGCCTTTATCATAGGCATCTTCAAGACCATCCATAAACATATGGTCAATCACCTTAGCATGCCCCATGCGATAACCGGCGCGGGCCTTATCCAGTAAGTACGGCGCGTTGGACATACTTTCCATACCGCCGGCAACCACCACATCCACTGAGCCAGCCAATAACGCATCATGGGCCATAATCACCGTTTGCATCCCTGAGCCGCACATCTTATTCACTGTGCTGCATACGGTATGTTCTGAGAGACCTGCACCCAGCGCCGCTTGGCGTGCTGGCGCCTGACCTAAACCTGCAGGTAACACACAACCAAACATCACCTCTTGCACGGCCTCTGGCGCCAGCTGGGCTCGGGCCACCGCAGCTTTAATTGCAGCGGCGCCCAACTCAGGCGCAGTAACATTCTGGAAAACGCCTTGAAAGCCACCCATTGGGGTGCGCGCTATGCTGACAATAACAACTGGATCTTGCGTGCTCATTATTATTTAATCCCCATACGTAACGCACCATCAAGGCGAATCACTTCACCATTGAGCATGCTGTTTTCAATAATGTGCTGGGCCAATGCGGCATACTCCTCAGGTTTACCTAAACGCGGTGGAAATGGTACATCGGCACACAAACTGGCCCGCACTTCATCGGTCATCCCCGCCATCATTGGTGTTTCAAACACGCCTGGGGCAATGGTCATCACCCGAATGCCGTGTCCGGCTAATTCTCGCGCAGCTGGCAAAGTCAAACTGACAATCGCGCCTTTAGATGCGGCATATGCTGCTTGCCCTAACTGACCGTCGTAGGCTGCTACTGATGCGGTATTGATAATCACCCCGCGCTCGCCTTGCTCATCAGGCTCATTTTCAGTCATCACTTGCGCAGTTAAGCGCAGCAGATTAAAGCTGCCCACCACGTTAATATTTAATACGCGGGTAAAATCATCTAGATCATGTGGTCCCTTACGGCCTAAAATCCGCTGCGCACCGACTACCCCAGCACAATTGATTAAGCCATGCAGCGCGCCAAAGCGCTCAGTCGCCGCCGCCAACGCCTGCTGCACTTGCTCAACATCACAGATATCGCAGGCAATACCCAGCGCTTGCTCACCCAACTGCTCAGCTTGAGCCATTACCGCCTGCTGATTGATATCCAGTAATACGACAGAAGCGCCCTGCGTGACTAAATGCTGAGCAGTGGCAGCGCCCAACCCTGAGGCACCACCGCTAATTACAAATGTATGTTCTGCTATACGCATTTTTGATCCTTTTAGTCAGCTGACTGCTTGTTTAGTTTGTTTAGCTTGTTGCTCATTGTATGCATTGATTTCATTGAGCCGTAAAATAAAGCGCTGCACCTTACCGCTGGGCGTTTTTGGCAGTTCTTCGGGAAATTCAATTTCACGAGGATAGGCATGCGCCGCTAAGCGATTACGCACATGCAGGCGCAACTCTTCAGCCAGCTCATCTGAGCCTTGATAACCATCTTGTAAAATAACAAATGCTTTAATGATTTCGTTACGTTGTGCATCCGGCTTGCCTACCACAGCAGCTTCCACCACCGAAGGGTGCTCAAGCAATGCACTTTCCACATCAAAGGGGCCTACGCGATAGCCTGAAGTACTGATCACATCATCAGAACGCCCCACAAAACTAATGCTGCCATCGGTGTTCAGCTCAGCAGTATCGCCCGTTAAGTAATAACCCTCTTTGAACGAAGTCGTTTGCATGTCCTTGTAACCGTTAAACCAGAACATCGGTGATCGTTTAACATCAACCGACAAAATACCTGGCTCACCGGCAGGCAATTCTTGAAGTGTCTGCTCATCAAGCACCACCACACGATGTCCAGGTGACGCATAACCTGCAGCGCCCATATGCAGCGGATGCGCTAAGTTATGGTGATTGCATAACACCATGCCCATTTCGGTTTGTCCGTAGTGATCATTGATTGCCACATCCAGGTGCTCTTTAAACCAGCGAATCACCTCTGGATTCAATGGCTCACCAGCACTGCTTACGACGCGCAACTGGCCTTTCCATTGCTCAGCCACTTTTTCACCAGCGGCAATCAACATGCGAAAGACCGTCGGTGCGCCAGCAAGATTATTCACCTTATATTTTTTTGCGATCTCTAAGCAGCGATCCAGATTAAATAAGCCATCCACTGACAGTACTGAGAAGCCCAGCGACATCGGCCCGGTAATACCAAAATACAATCCATAGGCCCAACCGGGATCGGCCACGTTCCAAAATGAGTCATCAGCACGTAAACCAACAGCATCAACCATATAGCGCTGAAAGGCCACAATCGCACGCAGCGGCACTTCTAACGGCTTCGCTAAACCTGTTGTACCTGAAGTAAACATCAATAAAAACGGGTCATCAGCAGTGCGCATAACTGGAGCAAAATCCGACGATAAATGACTTAAAGACCGCCAAAAGTCATTATCTCCGCTTTCCAAACCAATACCTTGGGCATCGCTTACGGTCAGCACCGCTGGGCACTGCGCAACATCAAGCAACTTGCTGCGGTTGGCCGCGTCACTAACCACCAGTTTAGCCCCTGAAGTCTGTAGACGATGTTCAATGGCTTTCGGCCCAAAGGCTGTAAATAAAGGCTGATAAACAGCACCAATGCGCCATGTACCTAAAATCGTGACCAGCAGCGCGTGACTGCGTGGCAATAACCCCGCAACGATATCACCAGTTTGCACGCCCTGCTGGGTTAGATAATGGGCAAACTGTGCTGACTGATCACGCAATTCCGCATAGCTGTGACGGCTAGAACTGCCATCGGCATTTTCTTGAATTAAAGCCACCGCATCATCCTCGGCATGCCGATCACAGCACTCATAACAGGCGTTCATCGCAGCAAAAGTGCCGCTCAGCGCAGTGCTGACAGTAGTGTCAAAATCAAAATCTTTTGAGACTTGGAAATAATCTTTTTTTACTAGATTCATGACAGGCTCCAACTTTTATTATTGTTGACATTGCTGGGTGTACGCCTTGATAGTCAGCCCCAGTCCGCTCTAGAAGCAATAGCAAAATCCATCAAGCTGTTTGAACGTTTTTGCCAATTACTTGTTTTTTTCTAGGAGAATAGCGCGGTAATGACTGGGCTGTGTGCCGGTCCATTTGCGAAATGCTTTATAAAAAGAGCTAACGTCAGCGAAGCCTAAAGCACAGGCAATATCGACAAAAGTATAATCTTCATCGGCCAACCATTTAACTGCTAGGGAGCTGCGCACCGCATCTTTAAGTCGCTGATAACTTTGACCTTCCTCGTTTAAGCGACGCCGCAAAGTTGACACTGACATAAATAAATCTGCCGCCAAATCCACCGCGTCCGGCCAATGTTTAGGGTCACTGTTGAGCAACGTACGCCAAATTTGACTGCTTAAACTCTGCTCATCACGGTACTTCACCATGATATTGTTCGGCGCTTGCCGTAAAAAACGCTGTAAATCTTGCTCACTACGACGAATCGGCACACCTAAGACATCTGCAGAAAACAAAATCTTCGATTGTTGACAATCAAAGCGTAAATTGTCAGAAAACATAACCCGATAGTCATCGGTAAAGTCTGGTTCGGGACAGCGTAAATCCACTGATAATAAAGGGATGCGCTGGTTGGCGAGCCAACAAGTCAAGCCATGCACATACATCCAAAAAGTAAAGTAAGTGAATGCACGCGAAGGCTCCGCAGACTCTTCACGCAACACCACCGCTGCCATACTCTGCTTAGTACGTAATACGGCGCGCTTATCAGAAAAAACCAACGCTAAAAACTGCAAAGCTACTTGCAAGCCTTGACCTACAGTCGGTTGCTGCGCAGCTATACTGCACATAAAGGCAAAGCTGCCAGGACGCATACTGCGCTGATCCATCAGAAAAAATTCATCTTGAATAGTGCGCCGTACTCGACGCCAAAAACGCGCATAGTGTTTGACCGGCACCCGCTCAGCCTCCGCCTGCATAATTTGCGGGCCAAAAGGTGTACCACTTAATAAATCATCCAGTTTCCAGCCCTGTTGCAAGGGTGCTATCAGTGCTTCACGCACCATAACTGCTGAGACGGTCCCTGTACGCTGCATCCCCATACCCCTATTCCTCCTTGTATGTTTACGGATAGTGATTATTCGTTAACACATGAGCAGTTTACTGGTTATCTGCCGGCAAAAGCACAGCCTGTTGTGCAGCGGCCTGCTCACGTAAAAAATTCCAGACTGTACGCATACGAGCTATATCTTTTAACTCAATGGGCATTAACATCCAGAAGGTTCGAGTAAAACTCACCTCCTCGGCCAATACGCGGCGTAAGCGCGGCTCTTGGTTAGCAGAAAAAGCCGGTAAAATAGCTAAGCCAGCACCGGCAGCGACAGACTGTTGCTGAGCTAACACGCTGGTACTACGTAAATGGACAGTACTGGACTTAACCAGCTCATCTAAAAATATCAACTCTTTACTGAATAATAAATCATCCACATAGCTGACAAACCGATGCTCACGCAATTGTTCACGGCTGGTGATTTCAGGATGCTGAGCTAAATAGTCAACACTGGCATACAGGTTCAACGCATAGTCGGTAAGACGAGTAATGATAAAAGGCCCACGTTCAGGCCGCTCCAAAGTGATCACAATGTCCGCTTCATTGCGTGATAATTGCACCGCACGTGGTAGAGCCAGCAAATCAATTTTCAAGTGGGGAAAACGCTGCCCCAATTGGGCCAACTGCTCGCCCAGTAACAAAGTGCTGTAACCCTCAGTGGCACCTATACGCACATGCCCTGATAACTGCTCCCCCAAATTAGGTAGTGAATCAGAAATACCGATAAAAGCACTTTCCATGGCTTCCACCTGAGGTAATAACGCACGCCCAGTCTCAGTCAACTTGTAGCCTTCATACTCACGTAAAAATAACGGACGCCCCAAATCTTTTTCTAAGGCCTGAATTTTACGCGATACCGTGGTGTGATCGACGCCCATACGCCGCGCTGCGATCACTAAACGTCCGGCTCGTGCCAGCTCTAGAAAAAAGCGTAACTGCTCCCAATCCATAACGTCTCCCGCATAATTTTATTATGATGTGCATTATTGCAGAGCATATCTGCAATCTTTGGGGTTGTCGCAAGCAAAAATGCACTGCTAGGATGAAAGCATGCTTAGCGAATCTAATCATAAAAATAAATTCATACTGAGGCCTAGCGATATGACAACTGTTCAAATCCCAACCATTAAACTTGTTATTGACGGTCAGTTTATTGAGTCTAAAACTGACCAGTGGCGCGATGTGGTTAACCCAGCCACTCAAGAAGTGTTGGCCAAAGTGCCTTTTGCCACTGCCGATGAAATCAACGCCGCTGTGGCCAGCGCTAAAACAGCTTTTAAAACCTGGCGTAAAACCCCAATCGGCACCCGTGCCCGTATTTTTCTTAAATACCAACAGCTGATTCGAGAGAATATGCAGGAGTTGGCGGCGTTGCTAACTGCTGAGCAAGGCAAGACTCTGGCCGACGCTGAAGGCGATGTTTTTCGTGGCTTAGAAGTGGTTGAGCACGCTGCAGGGATTGGTAACTTACAGCTGGGTGAGTTGGCCAATAACGTGGCTAATGGTGTTGATACCTACACCTTGCTTCAGCCGCTGGGTGTGTGTGCCGGCATCACACCCTTTAACTTTCCCGCGATGATTCCATTGTGGATGTTCCCCATGGCCATCGTCACTGGTAATACCTTTGTCCTTAAACCATCTGAGCAAGACCCTATGGTCACCATGCGTTTAGTGGAGCTCGCGCTAGAAGCAGGTATCCCTGCAGGCGTGCTAAACGTAATCCATGGCGGCCCAGATGCAGTAAATGGCATTTGTGATCATCCGGATATTAAAGCAGTCTCTTTTGTTGGCTCGACCCACGTAGGTACTCACGTATACAACCGCTCGTCACTGGCCGGTAAACGTGTGCAATGCATGATGGGGGCAAAAAATCATGGCGTGGTAATGCCTGACGCCAATAAAGAACAAACCCTGAATGCGATTACCGGTGCTGCCTTTGGCGCCGCCGGACAACGTTGCATGGCCCTGCCAGTGATCATTTTGGTTGGCGAAGCACAAAGCTGGCTGCCTGAATTGGTCGAAAAAGCCAAAACTCTTAAAGTAAATGCCGGTTGTCAAGCAGGCACCGATGTTGGCCCGGTGATTTCCAAACAAGCCTTAGCGCGGATTACTGAGCTGATCGACAGCGGAGTGAGTGAAGGTGCAACCCTTGAGCTTGATGGCCGTAATCCAACTGTGGTTGGCTTTGAGCAAGGTAACTTTGTTGGCCCAACCCTCTTCTCGGGTGTCAATACTGCTATGCGCATCTACCAAGAAGAAATTTTTGGTCCGGTTTTGTGCGTGATACAGGCCGACAGCCTAGCGCAGGCCATCGAACTGATTAACGCTAACCCTAATGGTAACGGCACTGCCATCTTTACCCGTTCAGGCGCCACCGCGCGTCGCTTCCAAGAAGAGATTGATGTCGGCCAGGTTGGTATTAACGTCCCCATCCCAGTACCGTTGCCGATGTTCTCCTTCACCGGCTCTCGTGCTTCTAAATTGGGCGACCTAGGCCCGTACGGTAAACAAGTAGTGCAATTCTATACCCAAACCAAAACAGTCACCGCACGCTGGTTTGAGGAAGATGAACAAGTCGCGGCACTCAATACCACCATCAGTTTAAAGTAAGCGATTTTACCCACCTGAGCCTAGCCTCAGGTGGGTAACCTTAGAAGCAAATAACAACAAGACTATAATTGCGCAACAAGCATAATAAGCGGAGAGCAACCATGCATATCGGATTCTTAGGCCTAGGTAATATGGGCGGCCCCATGGCCAGCAACCTGCTTAAAGCAGGCCATCAACTCAGTGTTTTTGACCTGTCCAGCCAGGCCGTTAATGAACTTAAGGAACAAGGCGCACAGGCGTGCGATTCAATCCAAACACTGGTCGCTGCAGTACCTGATGTACTGATTAGCATGTTACCGGCCGCCGCCCATGTGAAAAGTGTTTACCTAGGCAGCGCTGGTTTAATCAAGCAATTAACTAAAGCTACCTTCTTAATTGACTGCTCCACCATTGACCCACACAGCGCCCGTGAAGTTGCCCAGGCTGCTAAAGAGGCTGGGCATTGCATGCTCGATGCGCCGGTTTCCGGTGGTACAGCGGGTGCCCAAGCTGCTACTCTGACTTTTATGGTCGGAGGCGCAGCAGAGGATTTACAACAGGTACAACCAATTTTGTACGCCATGGGTAAAAACGTTACCCACTGCGGTGCCAGCGGTAACGGCCAGGTTGCCAAAGTGGCGAATAATATGCTGCTGGGTATTTCCATGATTGGTGTCGCCGAAGCCATGACCTTAGGTGTTTCCCTGGGTATGGATGCCAAAGTACTCGCTGGCATTATTAACACCTCCAGTGGTCGCTGCTGGAGCTCCGAGATCAATAACCCCTACCCTGATGTTTTAGAAAACACTCCTGCCAGCCGTGACTATAGTGGCGGCTTTGGTAGCGACTTAATGCTGAAAGACTTAGGCTTAGCCACAGAAGCTGCACGCTTGGCCAAACAACCGGTCATGCTGGGTGCCGCGGCACAACAGCTCTACCAAGCCTTTAGTTTGCAAGGCCACGGCAATCTAGACTTCTCAGCCATTATTAAACTGTATTTAAAGGAGTGAGCGCGATGCAGGATAAGCATGCACTGATACTAACTGAAGTTCGCAATCGTGTCGGCCACCTGACACTGAATCGGGTTAGCGCATTTAATGCCATAAATCTTGAAATGGTGCGCAGCATCCAGCAACAACTGGAGCAATGGGCTGCTGATGAACAGGTGGTTGCCGTGGTAATACGCGCCAACGGCGACAAAGCTTTTTGTGCTGGCGGCGATATTCGTGAACTGTATAACAATGCCAAAGACGGCAATACCTTAAACGACACCTTTTTTAGTGAAGAATATGCATTGGATCAGTTTATTTATGCCTACCCTAAACCTGTGATTGCTCTGATCGATGGCTTAGTTCTGGGCGGCGGTATGGGTCTGGTTCAGGGCGCGGACTTTCGTATTGTGACCGAAAAAGCACGCTTGGGTATGCCGGAAGTTAGCATCGGCTTCTTCCCTGATGTGGGTGGCAGCTACTTCTTATCCCGTTTGCCTGGTGAAACAGGCACTTATATGGGCGTCAGTGGTAATCCAGTTGGCGCGGCCGATGCGCTGCAACTCGGTCTTGCCGACTGGTTCTTACATGCTGAGCAGGTTTTCGAACTGGATCGCTGTCTAGATAATATGCGCTGGGGATCCTCCTCGCAGGAGTCCATTCGTAGCTTATTAAACACCTTAGCTAGTAAACGTGCTACAGGCGCTAAACTCACCACAGTACGCGCGGCCATCGATAAACATTTTGCTCACGCATCGGTAGCAGACATTATTGCCTCCTTAGAGGGCGAGACCGATAGCACCATTAAACAGTGGAGCGAAGAGTTGCTCGCTACGCTCAAAACTCGCTCACCCTTAGCCATGGCAACTACTTTAGACATGTTGCGTCGAGGTAAAGATCTGTCACTGGCTGATTGTTTCCGCATGGAATATCACTTGGCTAAACAGTGGTTTGCCAAAGGCGACTTTATGGAAGGGGTGCGCGCCCTGATTATTGATAAAGATAAAAACCCACAATGGCAGCCAGCTAGCCTTGAAGAACTAAAGCAAGCTCAAATCGACGACCTATTTGCTGGTTTTCAAACACAACCTGCATGAGCCAATGCGTGTATTAGAAGGATTTCACAATGAATGATATTGAACTGACCGAAGAACAACGCATGATCCGTGATATGGCACGGGACTTTTCTAAAACGGAATTGGCACCGAATGCAGAAAAGTGGGAAAAAGCCGGCTGGCTTGACGAGGACATGCTTAAACAAATGGGTGAGCTGGGCTTTTTAGGCATGGTTGTTCCTGAAGAACTGGGAGGTTCCTATATTGACTACAGCTGTTATGCCCTTGCCATCGAAGAAATTTCTGCGGGCTGTGCAGCCACTGGCGCGGTGATGAGCATTCATAACTCGGTTGGCTGTACCCCAATCGTTAACTGGGGTACGCCAGAGCAAAAACAACAATGGGTTCCTAAACTCGCATCGGGGCAAACATTAGCGTGTTTCTGTCTAACTGAACCACAAGCAGGTTCGGAAGCCAATAACCTACGCACTAAAGCCATTGAAGACGGCGAACACTGGGTAATTAATGGCAGCAAGCAGTTTGTCAGTAATGCTAAACGCGCTGGTTTAGCTATTGTCTTTGCAGTAACTGATCCTGAGCTGGGCAAAAAAGGCTTATCTGCATTTTTAGTCCCCACTGATACACCTGGTTTTGAAGTTGAGCGCATGGAACAAAAAATGGGCTTACGTGCTTCAGATACTTGCGCTGTCACCCTCGTGAACTGCAGAATTCCTAAAGAAAACATGCTGGGACCACGCGGCAAAGGTTTAGCCTTAGCACTATCGGGTCTAGAAGGTGGACGCTTAGGCATTGCCGCGCAAGCCTTAGGAATTGCTCGCGCCGCATTTGAAGCGGCACTGACCTACTCACGTGAGCGCGTACAGTTTGGCAAGCCGATTGCTGAACACCAAAGTGTAGCTAATATGTTGGCCGATATGCACACGCAAATTAATGCGGCACGCCATATGATTCTCTATGCGGCACGTTTACGTACTGCTGGCCTACCCTGTTTATCGGAAGCCTCACAAGCTAAGCTTTTCGCTTCAGAAATGGCTGAAAAAGTCTGCTCAATGGCTATTCAGGTGCACGGTGGTTACGGTTATCTAGAGGATTACGCCGTTGAACGTCATTACCGCGATGCACGTATCACGCAAATTTATGAAGGTACCAGTGAAATTCAACGCATGCTAATTGCCCGCCAGTTAGCTAACTACCCTTTATAACTTATAATCACATTGTTAAGCGCAATAAAAAAAGCGGCAACCAACTACTTGGTCGCCGCTTTTTTTAGATGCCGAGTTGGCTGATATTAATGCGAAAATCGCATGTCGGGTAGCAGCAGTGCATTACTACACCGCCGCCCCCTAAGAACCGTACGTGCGAGTTTCCCCGCATACGGCTCAAGCCTTTATAAGTCAACTGCGCTGCAGAAGACCAGCTACGTATCACCTTGCAGTGAGTGCAACTGCCTATGACAATTGACGTGCAACATAACCAAGTTATCGATTTCGTCTCCTCCACCATCTGTTCTGCGCACCACATGATGGACATCCCAATCATTATGATCTTTGAACAGTTGCTTACAGATCAGACATCGATGCTTTTGACGCATCCAGATCATCCGCAATTTACCGCGGTGTAACTGTTTCTCCTTCCAGCTCTTAATTAGCCGCTGTTCGAAGTACAACTCAAAGTTACGATCGTATGGATTCGCTTCAGCTTTGATCTTGGTGTGCCGTTTTATCGGGATGCTTTTGCTTTTGAACAGGCGCTTCGGCTTGCCATGCACATCCACACTCTGGAATACCCAGCGCTCTCCGCCTACTGTGTGAAAATACTTACTTCTCACCCAGCGTTTATAGCGGTTTTTGTGCCTACGGCAACTCCAGCGCCAGAGCAGTTTCCAGACTCTGTAGTCCACATAGCCAAATGTCTCCTTAGCCACCACATGGCGATGATAGTTCGCCCATCCCCGAATCACAGGGTTAAGCTGAACAATCAAGTTGCCTTGCTCGGCTGTACGGTTTGATCTGACTATTGATCTAATTTTCTGTAAATGAGCTCGTAAACTTTTACGGCTCGGCTTAATCAGCATTTTGCCGTTGTATTTACGTAAATTCTGCCCAAGAAAATCAAACCCTTCAGTTATATGTGTAATTAGCGTTTTCTCTGGTGACAGCTCTAACCCACGCTCCGCCATAAAGGCTTCAACAATGGGTTTGACCTTGTCTTCTAATAACTCTTTCGAGATACCAGTGATGATAAAATCATCCGCGTATCGCACATAATTAACCTTAGTTTTATAGCTGGCTTTTGTGTTTTTACGGCCAAAATGGCTCTGCAACACATCTTCCAACCCATCTAAGGCCATGTTTGCTAACACAGGTGAGATAATACCGCCTTGCGGTGTACCTGCCTCTGTTGCAAATAACCTATTGGACTCCATATAGCCCGCTTTCAGCCACTTTCTGAGTACTTGTTTATCCAACGGAATGTTGGCCAGTAACCAGTCGTGACTGATGTTATCGAAACACCCTTTAATGTCTCCTTCCATCGTCCACTGTGCAGAACTTTTGCGACTGAGATTGACGAAGCATTGCTCAATTGCGTCCGCTGTAGAACGGTGTGGTCGAAAACCATAGCTGTTACGGTCGGCACGTGTTTCCGATACGGGCTCAAGCGCTAGCAGGTATAACGCCTGCATGGCTCGATCCAGCATAGTCGGTATACCCAGCGGTCGGCGTGAGCCATTAGCTTTAGGTATATACACACGTCTTAGTGGCTTTGGACGGTAGCCCGTCCGCTGCAATCTACCGATTGCCTTCCATTTTGCTAAAGGTGTACTCCATAACTCCCCGTCAATGCCAGACGTTTGCCTGCCACGATTTTCGGTGACTCGCCTGACTGCCAATGCTTTGGCGGCAAACGAGCGGGTCAGCAACCTTTGCAAAGTTTTCACCTTGCGCCAGCGCTGCTCCTTTGTTGCCTTCGCGATCCGAACCTGTAGCCCTCTCACCTGCCTGTTGACCTTGATCCAATCAATGGAATGCCAACCTTGAGGCGGGTGGGAGAACGCAGGAACAGTTAGTACTGTACTCATCTTGCTGCTCTCCAAGTGCAGTCAATACACCTTGAAGAAACAGATACATTAACCCCTTGCGGGAAATATCTGCTCCCGCAAGGGCGCGGCGACGGTCTAGGCGAACCCAGTTCGTTACCACTTGTATTAATGTCACTTTTAAGTAAAGCGCTTTACACGCCTTCACACGATTAAAGACCAGTCGAAAGTGGGCCCTGTTTCCAGTGGAGGAACATTTAACCCCCTATCCACTTCATTACAAAGTGGCATTCGCTTTTTCCGACCTCCCAAGCCCGCATTCCCAACAGCGTTGATTACTCTTCGCCTGCCCATCGGGCAGAAATACGGGATTACCGAGTTCCATGTCGATGACATGTATCACTTAGGTTCTGCCTATACACCGAAGGCTTGATGACAACGTATCCCCAGATGTAAAAAGGATAACCAGCCTTGTACCTTTTGGTCAGAGCGCATCAATAGCTTGCGCTCATTGCGGCTGACGGTGCTTGCAGCAGTTCACATATGTTAACCCTATGACACAGCCTAGCCTCTCATCTGCATGCTATTAGCAGAATCCCTAAAATCACCTCGCGGCAAAGTTAGACCTTTTCAGGGAGTACATTGTTAGGAAGCTTCGAACCTCGCCGTTACCAGCGACGCACTATCCCTAGGCTACTGTTGGTTGCACAACAGGTTCTATCACCTATACCGAGCAAGTTACTTTTACTTTGTATTGGCGTAGAACAATCATCAGACACAGCTTCACACCGGCAGGTGCTATAGCCGATTAATAGACACGAGTATTCGCGTTACATGACAACCCTTATTAAAAGAGCTGCTTCAACGTGTACCGTAGGGTTACATGAGCAACGGACAGTGACTAGCTTAACTAGCCCTATACGCTTATCATATAACTCATTCGCTTGCGCGGGGATACAGGCTTTCACCCATACCTGAGATATTAGACTCCGATTAGGAGACCGATATTCGGGCATGAATTAAACCCGAATATCGGTTTTTTAATTTGCTATTTTCTGCTGGAAAAGTGACCCCTTATAAGGGGTCACTCGAGTGGTGTAACCCAGCCAGGCTAGCTACCTGCGCGACTCTCGTCGCATCACATCATTCCTCCCATGCCACCCATTCCACCCATGCCGCCCATATCAGGCATTGCAGAACCGCTGTCATCTTTAATCTCAGCGATCATGGCTTCTGTGGTGACCATTAGGCCAGCAATTGACGCTGCTGCTTGTAGCGCTGAACGGGTCACTTTGGCTGGGTCCAAGATACCCATCGCAATCATGTCACCGTACTCACCGGTTGCAGCGTTAAAGCCGTAGTTGCCTTCACCTTGCTTAACTTTGTCAACCACAACGCTTGGCTCATCACCAGCGTTAGCAACGATCTGACGCAGCGGTGCTTCAACTGCACGACGCAGTAGCGCAATACCTACGTTTTGATCTTCGTTGTCGCCTTTTAGGTCAGCAATGGCTTGCAGTGCACGCACCAGCGCAACACCACCACCAGGAACTACACCTTCTTCAACTGCCGCACGGGTTGCATGCAGAGCATCTTCAACGCGTGCTTTTTTCTCTTTCATTTCAACTTCAGTGGCTGCACCTACTTTGATCACCGCAACACCACCGGCTAATTTAGCCAAGCGCTCTTGCAGCTTCTCTTTGTCGTAGTCTGAAGTGGTGTCTTCGATTTGCTTGCGAATCTGTGCAACACGGGCTTCAATATCTGCTTGCTCACCAGCGCCATCAATGATGGTGGTTTCGTCTTTATTCAAGACAACACGCTTAGCATCACCTAAGTGCTCTAAAGTTGTGGTGTCTAAGTTCAAGCCAACTTCTTCAGAGATCACAGTACCGCCAGTCAAGATTGCAATGTCTTGCAGCATAGCTTTACGACGATCGCCGAAACCAGGTGCTTTAACCGCAGCCACTTTAACAATACCGCGCATGTTGTTGACAACCAGTGTTGCTAAGGCTTCGCCTTCAACATCTTCAGCGATAATCAGCAATGGACGGCTGGCTTTTGCGACTTCTTCGAGAACTGGCAACAGCTCACGGATGTTAGAAATCTTTTTATCAACCAGTAGCAAGTACGGGTTTTCCAGCTCGGCAACCATGGTGTCGGGCTTGTTGATGAAGTATGGCGACAGGTAACCACGGTCAAACTGCATACCTTCAACAACAGTCAACTCGTTGTCTAAACCTGAACCTTCTTCAACGGTAATCACACCTTCATTGCCAACTTTTTCCATTGCTTTAGCAATGATTTCACCCACTGAAGCATCAGCATTGGCAGAGATGGTACCCACCTGAGCAATGGCTTTGTTATCTGTGCATGGCTTAGCCAGCTGTCTGATTTGCTCAACAATGGCTGTAGTCGCTTTATCAATACCGCGCTTCAGATCCATTGGGTTCATACCCGCAGCAACAGCTTTTAGACCCTCGTTAACGATGGACTGCGCCAGCACTGTTGCAGTGGTGGTACCGTCACCGGCTTCGTCGTTGGCTTTTGAAGCAACGTCTTTAACCAGCTGTGCACCCATGTTTTCAAAGCGGTCTTCCAGCTCAATCTCTTTAGCAACTGAAACACCATCTTTGGTGATTGAAGGTGCGCCAAAGCTTCTTTCTAAAACAACGTGACGACCTTTAGGTCCTAAAGTTGCTTTTACTGCGTCAGCTAAAACGTTGACGCCTGCGAGCATTTTTTTACGGCCTGAATCGCCGAACTTAACTTCTTTAGCAGCCATGTAATGTGTTCCTCAAATTTTTCTTTAATGCAAAAATAAAATGCAAAAGGTTAATTAAGCTTCAACAACCGCGAGAATCTCGCTTTCGCTCATTACCAGCAGCTCTTCACCATCCACTTTAATGGCGTTGCTACCTGAGTAAGGGCCAAAGACTACTTTGTCACCCACTTTTACAGCGAGCTCACGTACTTCACCATTGTCTAAAACACGGCCTGTACCTACAGCAAGGATTTCACCTTGGTTTGGCTTTTCAGCCGCTGAACCTGGTAGCACAATGCCGCCAGCGGTTTTTGTTTCTTCTTCACTGCGGCGAATTACCACACGGTCATGCAGAGGACGAAGCTTCATTGTCGATCTCTCCCAACGGGTTAAAATACATCTTACCGATGTCACTCATCGGCATGTTAATAAAATCCGGCAAGCCGGAATGCGCTGCAAATTTGCAGTACGCAGACTGATCTGCCAACGCAGAATCCTTTGTTGCTTAGTAACATGTGGGCGCTTAGAAATATTTCAAGGGCTAAAATTGAAATATTTTATTTAAAACGAAAAGCAGCGGCTTTTAAGGGTCTTTACGCTCAAACTCACCTTCAATGATGTGTTCTTGGCGAGTTTCCTGCTGCTCACCATAGCGAGTATAAGTCGTGCTCTGTCTATAATATTGTTGTTTTTGTGCCGTGTGCGTCATGTGACGACTGATGCGATTAATCAACCAATGGCGAGTCACTGGCAACAAACCCAACAAGCCCACGGTATCGCTAATAAAGCCTGGTAAGAATAACAAACCACCGGCAACTACCAGCAACAAGCCATTGAGCATATCTTTGTTGGGGGTTTCGCCAAGCGCCATACGCTCACGCACTTTTAACGCAGTGGCCAGCCCAGCTAAACGAATACACAGCACACCCAATACACCACTGGCTAAAACCAACAATAAAGTACTCGATGCCCCAATACTCGAACCCACACGAATTAACACGAAAAGTTCGAGCAGAGGAAAAATTAAAAAAAGTAAGAAAAATCCACGCATTACGCGCACCTTTATAAATAAATATACATACTAAATGCACCCTAACATATCCAATCTCAAGGGTGCACCGCTCAGATCATGTAACAAAATGCCTCAAGCACTTTCCACAGACTCATCAGGCTGCTGCTCGTTAGCTTCTTTAAGGTGATCAGTGCGCCATTGCCAAATAATCAAAATAATAGTCGGCACGCCCAATAAAGCAGTTATTAGAAAGAACTGCTCATAACCAAACTTATCCACCATGACCCCTGAATAACCGCCTATTAAACGGGGCAACAGCAACATAATGGAACTGAGCAAGGCATATTGCGTTGCCGAAAACTGCAAGTTAGTCAGGCTCGATAAATACGCAACAAAAGCTGCCGTAGCTAATCCAGCGCTAAAATTATCGCAAGAAATGGTGACGATTAGCATATTGAGATCAGCCCCCATGCCCGCTAATAAAACGAACATCAGGTTAGTGGCCGCCGAAGTAATCCCGCCGATCAATAGAATGGGCATGATACCAAAACGTACAATCAGCAAGCCGCCAATACCAGCGCCCAACAAGGTCATCACTAAACCAAAGACTTTACTGACCCCAGCGATTTGCTCTTTACTGAAGCCTTGGTCGATATAAAACACATTGGCCATCACCCCCATTACCGTATCTGACATACGGTAAGTGGCGACTAAACCCAGCAATAGCAGGGCTTGCCAGCGGTAGCGCACCACAAAGTCACTGACTGGCATCAACACCGGCGCTAATCCTTTACGGCCTATGGAGGACAGGCAAAATAAGGTCAGAATGGTATACAGCAAAGCCCTCAAAAAGGCCCGATCACTGTAAAACAAGTCACCTAAGTCTGCTCTGCCCGAGACCAACGACTGAAAGTCGGTCTGGTAAAACTGGGTCATCATTGCCGGCACCGATACCAGCAACACCATCAGCACCACCACCGAAATCAATTGATGTTTAAGTTTGTAATGGGTCACTGCATCAACCACTTGCGCTGCCAGCTTGGGCTCTTTCATCCATAACGTGGTAAGTAAGCCCGGCAGCATCAGCAAAGCAAACAACAGGTAAGTACTGGCCCATGCAGAGTGTTGATACTGAATACCGGTTGAGCCAAACCACTCAGCAAAGTACAACGCCCCAGCTGTGGCCAATAACGCAGCCACTCGATAACCAGCCATATAACTGGCCGCCAAAGCAGCTTGACGACTGTTATCCAGAATTTCTAAACGGTAGGCATCCACTGCTATGTCTTGGGTGGCAGAAGCAAAAGCCACTAATACGGCTAAAGCAATGAGTACCGCTAGATGACTCTGTGGATTGCTCAAGGCCATCCCCGCCAAACCTGTGGCTACCAACAGCTGAGAAAGCACCAACCATGACCGGCGTCGACCTAAGCGTCCTAATACAGGTAAGCGCCACTGATCAAGGAGCGGTGACCAGACCCATTTAAACGCATACGCCAAGCCTATAAGGCTGGCATAACCAATGGTTTCACGGGCCACCCCTGCTTCCCTTAGCCAGACGGAAAGTGTAGAAAACACCAGCATATAAGGCAGGCCTGCAGAGAAGCCTAATAATAATAACGCCAAAACCGCTGGGTTTGAGTATGTCTGTAGCGCGGTACGCCAGCTGTTATTCGACATTGTTAATCATTTTCATGTGTAAAGGCGTACTCTATTTATCCGTTGTATCAGGCTGCCATTGATAATTCGATAATTTTACACGGTTTTTCTCAATCAAGATTCCTTCCTCGCGTAAACGTTGCCGCTGCTCATCGCCTGCTCGACTGTTAACAGGCAGACTTAAACGTCCACCTGCAGCGACCACCCGATGCCAAGGTAGCTTAGTATCCTCTGGTAGCTGACTGAGCACTCGCCCTACCCAACGCGCCAAACCTGGATAACCAGCCATTTTAGCCAGCTGACCATAGGTGATTAATCGACCATATGGCACCTTGGACAACAAGGTGTACAAGACGATCCGCATCTGTTGCTTATTTTTTTCACTCATGGCGAAACCTTCTTTTTCGCTATGGGTCTGTTCTCTTATGGCGTTAAACTACGCACTGTACAACATTTCTGGTTATTTCTTCTTCTGAGCTTTTTATTATGCGCGTTTTCGCTGTGTTTGTAGCTCTGCTGAGCTGTTTATTTTCGCTTACTGTGCAGGCTGATACTGTTTGGCTTAAAAATGGTGACCGTTTAACGGGGCAAATTGTTTTACTGGACAGCGGTAAGCTGCTGTTAAAAACAGACTATGCCGGCACCATTACTCTCAAGATCCATAAAGTTGCCACTTTAAAGAGCGAACAGCCTTTGTTGGTTAAACGCGATAAGTTCAGCAGCGAATCCAGTTTGGCGCTGCGTCCTGCTCAAGAGGGTTATGTGCGCTTAGTCAACGGTGGCCCTGAACAAGCCATAGCTTTGGCGGAAATTGATCAACTGATGATGCCACGCCCAGTGATTGAGGACTTACGCTGGAAAGGTACGATCAGTTTTTCAGCCGACTATAAAAGAAAGGACAGCAGTTCTGATGATTACGACTTAGATATGAGCACTGAATTGCGTCATGGCTTATGGCGCCATTCTCTGGACACTGAGTATGATTATGAGACCAAGAATAAGGCTAAAAAGACAGAGCGCTTTGAAGCCACTTATGCTTTAGATCGGTTTATTACAGAGCGCTGGTTCTGGAAAAACAAATTTAAATACAGCAATGACCACCTTGAAGAATTACGCCGCCAGCATATTTACGGTACTGGCCCAGGTTTTCAGTTTTGGGATGATGAACTGGGTAGTTTTGCCCTCTCTGGCTTGTTAAATCATAATAAACTAGAATTTGACTCTGGCGAGAAGCAGTCTTTCAACTCAACCACCCTGTCTTGGAATTATAACCGTTACCTTGCTGGTAAATCTTTTGAGTTGTATAGCAAAGGGGAGTTTGGCTCGCCCTTTATTGGTGATATTGATTACATTCTGGATGGCGAGGCTGGGCTTCGTTATAAGGTGAACAGCTGGGCAGCGCTTACTTTAAAAGCCGAACTGGAAAAAGTATCCAGCCAATACGGTGATCTCAATGATCGGCGTTATATGATCGGGATTGGAGTGGGTTGGTGATTGGGTTGAAGCACCCAACGTCTGCAACCGCTTACTGCATTAATGTTGCTAGCAATACAGATAGTTAACAAGTGCTTCGGGGTGGGTGTGACAAGCGGAGCCAGGGATGGCGTAGCGCCGGAGTTGAGCCCCGGACGGGCTCAGCGACGGATAAACACCTACCCTGAAGCACGCCATGCACATTCTATTAAGCCCCTAAAAACACTCAAATCTTTTACAACCGCAAGCCACCATCCAGCTCGAGGATACGGCCAGTGTAGTAGTCATTTTCAAAGATATAGGCCACCGAGTGCGCAATCTCTTCTGGCTTACCCATGCGCTGCAAAGGAATAAAGGCGGTCATTTTCGCCAAAGCTTCCGGCTTCATGCTTTTGGTCATTGCAGTTTCGATAAAGCCTGGCGCCACCCCAGCAACACGAATACCATAACGCGCCAGCTCTTTTGCCCACACCACAGTATCAGCTGCAACCCCTGCTTTAGCTGCTGAATAGTTCGCTTGGCCCATATTTCCAGCGCGAGAAATCGAAGAAATATTAACGATTACACCCTGAGTATTCAGCTCAATCATCTTCGCAGCCACTTCACGGGTACAGAGAAACACACCGGTCAAGTTCACATCAATCACGGATTGCCAATTGGCCAGACTCATTTTCGTCATCTCGCCGTCTTTAACCCGCACCGTTAAACCATCGCGCAAAATACCGGCATTATTCACCAGTCCGTGAATTACACCGAAATCATTCGCCACCTGCGCAACCATCTGTGTCACTTGCTCTTCATTAGCTACGTTGCAAATATAAGAGCGCGCCTGAACACCTGCATTTTGGCAAGCCTCCACCACAGCATCCAGCTTTTCTTGATCTAAATCCACCAGCGCTAACTGTGCGCCTTTTTGAGCCAAATACTCTGCCATCGCACGACCTAAACCTTGGCCGCCACCGGTAATAATGATGACTTTATCTTTTAACTGCATATCCGATCTCTCTTATTATTAATACATAACGGTTAACCACAGCCGCACCCGGATCAACCCCTTGTTGAACCGGCAGTGTATGACTGTATCTATACCAGACAACAGCTTTATCAAACTAGCGTATAAGCTTTAATACACGAGCTATATTCGTCCACCCGCGGCGAAGATAAAACATGCCGATTTTTCAAAGTATTTATCTACAGTAACAGCCCATCAGCGGCTGCGCTTTGTTAAACTATGGCCCTGAATTGTTTCTGAGGGGGTAAAGCATGGCAAGGACACTACGCGTTGTGCAGGCACAACTGAACATTCGCATCGGTGACATTGATGGCAACCTGCAGCGCATATTGGATTCCAGCGTGCAAGCAGCACATGATCATCATGCCGATCTGATTATTTTTCCGGAATTAACCTTGTGTGGCTATAACGCACAGGATTTACTGCTGCGCGACAGCATGCAGATTCGGGTTGAGCGTGCACTCGACCGCTTAGCCACTGCTCTACCGCATAACTTACACGTATTGGTTGGTTACCCATGGCTGGAAGGCGAACTGCGCTATAACTGCTGCGCACACTTTCACCAAGGTAAAATTCAGGCGGTATACATCAAACAGTTTTTACCCACTGACCCCACCACCTTTGCCCAGCGCTATTTTACCCCCGGTAACCAGCCACTGTGCATTGAAATCAACCAAATAAAAATCGCCATCGGCTTAGGTAAAGACGTTTGGCAGCCCGAATTTATTGAGCAGGCCTGCACCGCTCGAGCCGACATGATTGTCAGCCTCAACGCATCCACCTTCCACCGCAATAAGCAAGCGGAACGTGAACAAATGCTCAGCATCAACGCTCGCCAAGCCGAGATGCCGATTCTTTACACCAGCCAAGTAGGCGCACAAGACGACTTGATCTTTGATGGCGGCAGTTGCGCGGTGGATGCCCAAGGTAATCTGCGCCAGCGCGCACCAGCGTTCACGGAACAACTCTGCCCCATTGAACTGCAATTCACCCGCTCTGACTGTTATATTGAGCGCTCCATAATCACCCCGTTACTCAGCGATGAAGCACGTATTTACCAAGCACTGATGATGAGTCTGCGTGATTACACACAATACAATGGCTTTAAGGGTGTGTTGTTAGGCTTATCCGGTGGTATTGATTCAGCCTTAGTCTTGGCCATTGCTGTGGATGCACTAGGTGCTGATAAAGTTCAAGCAGTGATGATGCCCTACCATTACACTGCACAAATCAGTCAAGATGATGCTGCCAAGCAAGCGCGCACTCTGGGTGTGGATTATAAAAGCATTGCCATCGAGCCATTGGTTGAAGCCTTTACCCAGACCCTCGAGCCGATTTTTGCTGGAATGCCCAGCAACCCCAACGATACCACTGAGCAAAATTTGCAAGCCCGTTGTCGCGGTAACTTACTGATGGCCTTGTCCAATAAAAACGGTTACTTGGTACTGCCAACCAGCAATAAAAGTGAAACAGCGGTGGGTTACTCAACTTTGTATGGTGATATGGCCGGTGGCTTTGCGCTACTGAAAGACGTTCCTAAGAGTTTGGTGTACCGCCTAGCCCGTTACCGTAACAGTTTAGGTCGAGTTATTCCTGAACGTGTCATCACTCGCCCACCCTCTGCTGAATTGTCCGCAAACCAAAAAGATGAGGACACTTTACCGCCTTATAATGTCTTAGATGAAGTATTACGCTTATACATCGAAGAGGATCAATCTGCACAAGCCATTATAAAGCAAGGCTTTGCTAAAGATGTGGTGCTGCGGATTTTACGCTTAGTGGATAGCAATGAATACAAGCGCCGCCAAGCCGCTCTTGGACCACGGATCAGTAAACGTAGCTTAGGTAATGACCGTCGCTACCCTGTCACCAACCAGTGGCAAATAGGCGACTAATAAAAAAGCGCACCTGCAGAAGCTAAACCGCAGGTGCGCTCATTATTAAACGATTGACTTAATTTTTAACGCACATATTTCAATCAGCTAAAACTTTCGCGCTATAAACCAATACGCTGTCAAAGGATGACTAAATTATCCCGATGGATCAGTTCTGCCTCAGCCATATAACCCAACACTTCAACAATGTTCTCAGAGCATAAGCCTTTTATTTTATTGGCTTCAGCAGCGCTATAGTTACTTAAGCCGCGCGCCACTTCAATGCCGTCAGCGCCCACGCAAACCACCATTTCACCACGCAAGAAATGACCCTCCACAGCGGTAACCCCTACCGGCAATAAGCTTTTACAATCATCTGTAATGGCGTGTACCGCACCGGCATCTAAAGTAATGGTACCGCGCGTTTGTAAGTGTCCTGCCAACCATTGCTTACGCGCACCTTCACGGCACTGGTCGGTGGTCAGCAAGGTACCCAGCTGCTCCCCTGCATGCAAACGATCCAGTACCCGCTCAATACTGCCGCCAACAATCACTGTATAGGCACCTGAACGGGCTGCTAAGCGTGCTGCGCGTAATTTAGTCTGCATACCACCGCGCCCCAAGGCACCGGCACCGCCACCGGCCACCGCATCTAAATTAGGGTCATCGGCGCGCGCCTGATAAATGATCTTGGCATCTGGATTGCTGCGCGGATCCGCATCATACATGGCGGCCTGGTCGGTAAGAATTACCAACAAATCGGCTTCCACCAAGTTAGCCACCAGTGCTGCCAAGGTGTCATTATCGCCAAAGCGAATTTCATCAGTAGCTACGGTGTCGTTTTCATTGATGACTGGAATGACTCCCAGCTCCAATAAGGTCCGCAAGGTACTGCGTGCATTTAAGTAGCGTTTACGGTCCGACAGGTCATCATGGGTCAATAGCACTTGTGCTGTACGCTCATTATGCTCAGCAAAACTGCTTTCCCAAGCTTTTACCAAACTCATTTGCCCCACTGCAGCAGCAGCTTGCAACTCATGAATTGCCGCGGGCCGCTCTAACCAGCCCAAACGACTCATGCCTGCCGCCACTGCACCCGATGAGACCAATACTAAATCAATGCCCTGCTGACGTAGGGCAACCATTTGTCGCACCCAAATCGCCATAGCATTACGATCTAATCCCCGTCCATCTGCAGTAAGCAAAGCACTGCCAATTTTAACTACCCAGCGCTGAGCGCCTGTTACCTTGTCGCGCATGACCTCAATCCTGTCGAAATTTTAACTGCTCATCAATCCACTAAACTTGCACGCTATGCATCGCTATCAAGCACGAATCAGTGCACATAGAAGATTTCTGCACCATCTTCATCATCGTCTTCATCAAAGTCATCCTCAGCCTCAGCAGCTTTAACGCCTGCACGACGTAGCGCACGCTGATCATCCAACGCTTGTAAATGGGCGCGGCCTTCCTCTTCAATACGCCGGTCTAAATCTTCTAGATACGCTGCATACTCAGCATCTTCACTGATACGCTGCTCACGCTCATCAAGGTAGCGCATAATGCTTTGCGTCAGCTCTTTGGTGCCTTCACCATCCAGTGCCGAGATCATAAATACTGGACCGGTCCAACCCAACTGATCAATCACCGCTTGCTTACGCTCCTCGCGCTCATCAGGCAATAACTGATCAATTTTATTGAATACCAACCAACGATCACGTTCAGCTAAAGCGGGACTAAACTCTTGTATTTCATCCACAATTATTTGCGCTCCGGCAGCCGGATCGCTGTAATCAATGGGTGCTAAATCAACAATATGCAGCAATAAGCGGTTACGAGTTAAATGCTTTAAAAAGCGCACCCCCAACCCAACACCTTGCGCTGCGCCTTCGATAAGGCCGGGAATATCCGCAATAACAAAGCTATTAAAACGTCCAACACTAACCACCCCAAGATTGGGCACCAGTGTGGTAAATGGATAATCCGCAACCCTTGGTTTTGCTGCTGACACCGAGCGAATAAAACTGCTTTTGCCGGCATTGGGTAAGCCTAACAAGCCCACATCGGCTAATACTTTAAGCTCTAACTTAAGATTGCGCAGCTCACCGGGCTTACCATTGCTGGTTTGCCGTGGCGCACGGTTCGTACTGGATTTAAAGCGAGTATTACCCAAGCCATGCCAGCCACCTTGAGCGACGATAGTACGCTGCCCTTCTTCGGTTAAATCAGCAATCACTTCTTGGGTATCGGCATCAATAATGGTCGTTCCCACGGGCACTTTTAAGATTAAGTCTTCTCCGCCAGCTCCTGTTTGGTTGCTACCACGGCCATTTTCACCACGTTGTGCATCAAAGCGTCGAGTATAACGGTAGTCCAGTAATGTATTGAGATTGGCATCAGCCTCCATATAGATAGAGCCACCGTCACCACCATCACCACCGTCTGGTCCACCAAACTCAAGAAACTTTTCGCGGCGAAAACTCATGCAGCCATTGCCGCCATCGCCAGCTTTTACAACAATCGATACTTCATCGACGAATTTCATTCTTGTGCCTCTTGCGAGCCCATAGGCTTATTAAATCTCTAAAGCCAGCGCTCGTTAACATATGTTTGTATACGCGACATCACCCAGCATTACCTTAGTATTCGGTAAACCGCTTCTATGTCACATAATTTTTTACTTAACCGAGCAGTTGCTGTTTAGAAATGTCTTATAAAAGTATATACACAGGATACAACAAGCACGGTCAATCCGTCTGTACCGCCTGCACAAACAAAAAAGCCCCGTCAAATTGACAGGGCTTTTTCAGTATAAAACGACTTAAGCAGAAACTACGCTAACGTAGCGACGTCCTAAAGCGCCTTTAACTTCAAACTTCAACACACCTGCTTCTTTTGCAAACAAGGTATGGTCTTTGCCCATGCCTACACCGGCACCTGCGTGGAAGTTCGTACCGCGCTGACGCACGATAATATTTCCAGCTTGTACAGTTTGGCCGCCGTACATCTTAACGCCTAAGCGTTTCGCTTCCGAGTCGCGACCGTTGCGGGTACTACCGCCAGCTTTTTTCGTTGCCATGAGATCAACACTCCATCAGTTAGTGGTTCAGTCAATTAAGCCTGAATACCGGTGATTTTAACTTCAGTAAACCACTGACGGTGGCCCTGACGCGTCATGCTGTGCTTGCGGCGACGGAATTTAATAATGTTCACCTTGTCGTGACGACCTTGGGCAGTCACTTCAGCTGTCACTTTCGCACCTTCAACAACGGGCGCACCGATTTTTACATCATCGCCATTGCCGACTAACAGAACGCGGTCAAATGTCACGGCTTCGCCGGCGCCCACGTCCAGTTTTTCAATTTTTAGAAAATCGCCTTCGGCGACTTTGTATTGCTTACCACCAGTTACAATTACTGCGTACATCGCATTTCTCCGTTATTTCCTGCTCACCCAACGCTTTATAAGAGTCGTTATCGGTTGGCATGGCTGCTGTGTGCTGGATTGAGACACACTGCAATTGCGTAAGGCAGGGAGTTGCCCAAGTAAAGTTCAAGGGCGCAAATTGTACGCATAGTTTTAACGAGACGCAAGCCTTCTATGCACTTACCTTGACAGAATGGCCTGCGCCTCATAGCATGCGCACAACCATATTAAAGTAGGCAGGGTCATGCAACCACAATCTTTTTACCAAATCGTCGCTGAGGATTTTGCTGCAGTCGACAGACTTATCAAGCAACAACTCACCTCGCGGATTCCTTTGGTAGAAAAAATCGGTGATTACATTATCTCCGCTGGCGGCAAGCGTTTACGTCCGTTATTGGTTTTATTATCAGGCAACGCGCTTGGCAAGCACGATGAAGAGTTGCGCCAATTGGCTGCCGTTATTGAATTTTTGCACACTTCCACCTTACTGCACGATGATGTGGTGGATAAGTCTGATTTACGCCGCGGCCGCTCCACGGCCAATGCCAAATGGGGCAATGCGCCCAGCGTATTGGTGGGCGATTTTTTATACGCCCGCTCCTTTGAAATGATGGTCAGCCTCGCCTCCCTGCCGGTGATGGAGATTATATCCCAAGCCACTCGAGTGATTGCTGAAGGCGAAGTACTGCAGCTCACCAAAGTACGTGACGCCAGCACCACTGAAGAAACTTATATGGAAGTCATTCGTGGTAAAACCGCCATGCTGTTTGAGGCCTCTACGCACAGTGCTGCTGTGTTAGCCGGCGCCTCAGCCGAACATGCCGAAGCGCTGCGCACCTACGGTGATAACTTGGGCATTGCCTTTCAACTGGTTGATGACCTCTTAGACTACCGTGGTGATGCAGAAACCCTTGGCAAAAACGTCGGCGACGATTTAGCCGAAGGTAAACCCACCTTGCCACTGATTGTCACCATGCGTGACGGCACCCCAGAACAGGCCATCTTGGTGCGCACAGCCATCCAAAAAGGCGGCCTTGAAGATCTTGCGGCGATCAGCGCTGCGGTTGAAGACTCAGGCGCTTTAGACTACACCGCCAAACTCGCGCAAGAATACGCACAACGCGCCATAGCATGTTTAGATAAGTTACCTGCTTCAGATTATCGTGACGCCTTAATTGAACTGGCTGAGTACGCAGTCGAACGCACTCAGTAAGTTACCCCTGCTTTTCTATTCCCCGACATGCGCACAGCGGCCCGTGCGCATTGTGCTGCTGTTATGAAAAATAATGCACAACAGAAAGTGTTTTTGTAAAAATTAACTTATAATTGCTCACCTACCCGCGACATTCAGTCCCAGCATGGCGCGATACTCACTAACAGCATCTTTTACGGAAAATAAGTATGAGTATTCTTAAAGAGTTCAAAACATTTGCAGTCAAAGGCAATGTTGTTGATATGGCGGTTGGTATTATCATTGGCGCTGCTTTCGGCAAAATTGTCAGCTCATTTGTCGGTGATATTATCACTCCAGCGCTCGGCATGTTGATTGGCGGCGTTGACTTCACCGATCTAGTGATCACCCTCAAGGCTGCCCAAGGGGATATACCTGCGGTAGTGATTGCTTACGGTCAGTTTATTCAAACCATATTTGATTTTATAATTATCGCTTTTGCGATTTTTATGGGTATCAAAGGTATTAATCGTCTCAAGCGCGAAGAGGAAGCTGTCGAAGAAGCCCCAACTGAACCCGCACCACCCAGTAACGAAGAAGTTCTACTCAGTGAAATCCGCGATTTACTGAAGCAGCAAAGTAAACACTAAAGCAACAAAGGGTAATATGTTTAAAGGCTGTGTCCAAAACCACAGCCTTTTTTATTCCTGTCGGTATCAGCCCTCACCTACTGTCAAACGCGTATAAATTGGCCCGCCTGTGTCTGCAATTACACCTAGGCAGCACGATATTTTTTACACATAGGCTAATCACCGTAAATGACTGCTTAATCAGCATCACAGCTAAACCCATTCTATGTAATATACAGCATACTTCCTAGGCTTAAACGGTGCTTTTAGCCCACCAGCCTTAGAAGTTTTTATATAGAAACAGGTCAACTCACCGCCAATGCGTTTATAACCTATGGGCACGATATCCACACAGTCACTCTCGCCGGCGGATCCTATCCAATTTGGCTAGTTTCACCACCATACTGGCGCTCTCATCAGATTCCAATGCTGTTTCAGGCAAAACCAACGGCTCCACTTCTGTTAGCATTTCTTTATGTGCAGGATAAATTACCGTGCTGGACAACGCATTACCTATGCTTGTCCGCTTTAGCTACAGAAATATAACAGCTTCCTATCTGTACCTTGCTCAGTAATTGCTCACCTATCAACACATAAAGTTGCAGCCTCGACTAATCCTTCGCGTATTCGTGCATCCAAAACTTGCAGGTCTAATTGAAAGCGCTCCGCATAATCATCTAGAGATGATTTATGCATCCATAGCGCCCGCGAAAACTTAAAGCAGCCTTTAGGCTCACCATCTTCAATGACGGCATTATCATCTAAGGCGAAATACGCATTAGCGTAATTAACAAAAGCATCCACGTAACAGGCCTCATAGGCTTGTTGTGCTTCATTATTTTTATCTTTTTTTGCGGTAAACATTCCTGCAGCCATACCCACCACTTGAGCACATTCGACAAGAGGCGGCTTGCCTTGACTACTGACTGCCCAAGCCTGTTTGTAATACTCTCGATAAGGCTCACCCAACCTAGACTGACCAGCAGCGTCAGACTCACTACAGCCTGTAACCAACCAACTTGTAAGCAATAAAAATACTATTTTTCGCTTCATGGTGTTCACCTTTATATGTGTGTTAAAGCTAATGCATAGTTCTTCATTAAAATTCAACAGTTAATAATTTACTCAGCAAAAAGTGACGTCACTTCATCCAGCAAGCCAGCTACGGCAGGCAAGTCAGGTTGAGCATCTTGTATTTTTTTTACATTACGTAAAAAACCTTTCTCCATACCCACCAGCACGCCTTTTTTATGCTGCTCGGTATAATCAGGGTTAGTATTAATGCGCTCCGCTGCCTCCTTATAGTTGCGCTCAATTGACTCTAACGTTGCTCCTTCCTTAACAATAAGATAAGCGTTCATCACACGATCACCCACATCAGCTCAGTGCTCTGCATTACGGAAATGATGCTTCTGAGTAATACTGCTAAGTTCTAGGTAGAACTGTGAATCTTCAGAAAGTAACGCAACACCTGAAACCAAAGGTCGATGACGGTCAATACCTGTTTGCGGGGTTGGCCACTGTTCAGCTAAAGCTTGTGTTTCAGCAAGTGAGGCTATGTAGTTTTTTACCTGTGCTTCAGTCAATGGCTCTGCCGCTGCAATCACTGACATTAGTAAAGCTACTCCACCCACTATTATCCAACCTAAAAGTTTACGCATCATGCGCTCCGCTGTTAAATAAAGTTTTAAAACTCTTTGCTTTAAACTGTCTTGTTACTCGGTGTTTAAGCTGTGCACTCAACTTTTAAATTTAATGTACGGTAGCTCTAACCTGCTAATAGCGTAAACGCCTTTCCAAATAGCGCAGATCTTCACGCGCCTGTTGTAATTGCCGATCAACATCACGTAACTCTTGGCGCACATAACGTCGACTGTCTTTATCTTTTTCTGATTTTAATCTTTGTTCCAATTGTTTTGACTCACGATTGAGTGTCTCTATGCGCTGTTCAGCATCATATATTTTTTTACCCTGCTCATAAGCCAGTAAAAATCTGTGTTCTAAATGAGCTGGGCAAGCGTTACGATACGGTCGACCAAGACGCCCTTGCTCAATGGCATTTTCCGGCGTGCAGTAATGCATAATGCCTCTTTCACGCCCTTGTAAATACAGCTGCAGGTCGGGCCTAACTCCTACTTTCGCGCAAGCTTGACGGTGGTCTTCGACTCGACTTAATGGTTGACCATTGCGCCCATCTCGAAAGCCTTGATCCAGCCAGTTAGCGGTTAAGCACTCTTGCTCACTCATACTTGCACAACCACTAATAAACACCGTTAGTGCTGCAAGCCCTATCACCCGAGCTATATTTTTCACCAGTAGAGATACAGCAATGGCAAAGCATTGGGCTGGTTTCATAGCTTCACCTTGAAATAAATACCTGGGTCAACTCTGGCGCCATCCCTGCCATTTGCACACGTTGTAGCCACACTTTAGCAATAGCGTCATCGAACACCAGCGCTTGCAAACCAGTCCCTAAACTCAAACTGTCTTGTCCTACCACATCCATGGAAATCACGAAAATAAACTGCGGCTTATTAATGTGATAAGGCATAGGATCATCGGTTCCCATTTTGGCCCACAACGCTTCCATCACCCGCGCTGGACGTGCTACACCAGACGGGCTGTCTGCACGGTAAGCAGCCGGCGCTAACTCCACTGGTGTTAACTCAGGGGATGAACCTTGCGGCAGCTCCGGTGCCTCCAAACTTAAACATGAATGACTAAAGCACATAGTCTGCTGTGCTGTCGTATCGCTGACTTCCTTACGTGCGGCATAGAGTACATTGGCACGCATACCCATGATGGGTGTCATTGCAAAGCGCCAGCTGACATGCGGCCCAACACCAAACTCAGCTGGACTGGCCACATGCTCTGGATCCACATATTGCAGCAAATCAGCACGGCGTGTGGGGCCTAAGTTATAGCGTGTAACTTCAATATACTCATGCTTTAACTCAGGTATTTCAGTATGAGTATGGCTACTGTAGTTGATCTGATAGCGCACATGGGGCAGCTCAGCCTCTTGCGCTTCCAATAACAAGATAGAGCGTGTTAACGCATCAAGCGCCGTATCCGGCAGGAAGACTGAAGTTAAGTTTGATGCTGTTTCTGGAAAGTTTCTTTCTGAGTAATACCGGTCACCGGTCAGCTCATCAACAGACTGCTCAAGGTAGTCATCTCCAGCTATAAATAGCTGCGCCGCTTGATCCATCTCTACTAAAGCACTCTGGTAGAGTTCATTGGCCTGCACAACCAGTGGTGCCAGTGGTGTTAGCCAACCAATTATAAGAGTAAGAAAAACCTGCATTTTCATAATACTGCCCTTTTAAGACGCCATACACATCATGCCGATACTTCAGGTTCTTGATGAGCACTGGCTTTGGCCGGCTGCACCCAAGTCTGGGCTTTATCTTTAAGCTCACCAAATTTACTCGAAACCTTATCTAAACGCGCTTCCCACTCTGGGTTGGGTGCTTGGTCTTCAATGGTTTTAAAGTAAGCCTGCAATAAGCAAGCAATGGCAAAGGGTTCAATGACCGCGACTTTTACCGCCCAAGCAAACAGCAGAGCAAATACCATTCCTCCCGCAGACCAAGCACCTGGAATCAGATAAACCAAAGCGGCGGCAGGCGCAAGCATAAAAAGGAAAACCACTAATGATAAGCCGTAGGTAAACACCGTTAGCCAGGCTGCGTTTTTCAACATAACTTGAGCATTTTGCCCATACAACACCAATGCTGAGCGTGATGCCAACCAAGGGTTATCGCTATTGGTCCGAATGACATAAGCAAGAATAACTTCATCGACCAAACCAACCGCTATGCGTAAAAAAGCTTTCACAACGCCCATCAGCTGCTGCAACCCAGGTATGGGTAAGAGACTGCCAATGCCTTGCACTAAACCTGTAATTGCTGTGATTACACCTTTAATGAGCAAATCCATCGCAAATAACACATTGGTTTGAGCAAAATTGTCCTTAACAACCTGACTAGCATAGGTAATTTGCGAGCGTCCTTGTGGTAGTTCTTCGCCGTCAATTAAGCGCACTAAAACGGCAATATGACCGGCTTTAACAGTGTATAAAAGGTACTCACGGACAAAAAACAACACACCACCGACAACACCAAAACCAATAATACCGCCCCAAATTGTTGCCGAAGCTTGGAAACCTTCATCACCAAAACCGCCAATACCATAACCTACACCAGCACCGACACCGGTCATTATCATGTAGGCCAACGTAATCCCAAAATACACTGCACAGCGCAGCAATATAAAAGGCATTGTACGACCGAGTAAGTTGATAGATCTACCTAAGCTAAAATCCCACATAGCCACCTCCTTTTTTATCAATTAACCCCATGTATAAAGCGTGCGTTTTACACAAGCATAGGAGTCTTAGCTAGGCAGGATAGAGGTTTTGCGTCCTAGGCAAACCGTTCAAATAGACAGGTAGCAGCAAACTATAGTGTGGCTGTCGGTAGGGTTAATAACAAAGCAACTAAATCTGCCTGCCGATTTGTTTGTGTCTTCTGAAAAATATTACGTTTATGGAAGGCTACAGTGGTAATCGAAATATTAAAATCTTGAGCAATTTCTTCGGCCCGCTGACCTTGGGCAAACGCCCAAGCTACACGACTTTCCATAGGCGTCAGTTGGAATAATGCTTCAAGGGCCTTAAATGGCACCAACTCATTGTGTCCGCCATGACTCAGAAAGAGTGCAACTGCAGGTGCATCGTTCTCTTGCCCTGTCGTATTTAAAGCACACACAGTCAGTAACACATCCCGCTGCCCAGCAAGGCAGGCAAGCGCTAAAAAATCAATGTAATCCTCGCCCTGCTGGCCTGCCACCAGAGCCTGTCGAATGGTTCTATGCTGCCATACCTTCTGTTCGCCCTGCCGCTTGAGCATTGCTTTTATCTCAGGGCATTGAGCTGTACCAATAATTGTTTTAGCTGTGCTATTCATAAATATTGTTTGCGCATTAGCATCTAACAAAACAATTCCAGAGCTAATGAAGTCTAAGGTTTTTGAAAAGCGCTGAAGAACTTTGCTGGAGCCGCGGTCCGTCGAGAGTTCTGTCCCTGCAGCGTGTTGCCCAGCTTGATTGTGCAGCTGTTTATGCAATCGCTTAACTTGCCGCAAATGGGCATCAATAGTGGCCAGCATAAGATCAAAATTGACTGGCTTAACTAAGTAATCGTCTGCCCCCGCATGCTTACCGCTGACAATATGCTCAACCTGATCCTGAGCACTTAAAAAAACAAAAGGTACACTGGCTAACTCAGGATGCTCTTCACGGATATACCGTAAGAACTGATAGCCATCCATTCGCGGCATCAAAATATCACACAAGATCAAGTCCGGCCGGATGGTTTGTAAAGTACTTAGTGCGTGTTTACCATCGTCAGCTTCAACCACCTGATAACCCGCATCACGTATTTCCTCTGCCAAAACCTCCCGTAGATCAATCTCATCCTCTACACAAAGGATAACTGGAACTTTAGGCAGCTGTGTCTTACCCATAATGTGCAACCTGCTCCTCATTAAAAGCTCGAGGCAAACACAAAGTAAATCTAGAACCTTTATGCTCTTGCGAACTTACCGAAATGTGTCCTTTTTGCATCTGAACAAGCTCATTGACTACATATAAACCAATCCCTGTGCCTGTGATATCAGCCACTGCATCGGCACGAAAATAACGTTGAAAAACATGTGCTACGTCCTTTTTAGGGATACCACGACCTTGGTCCTGCACAACACAACACACATACTGTTCACGCTGATAAACATGCACTGCTATTTCAGCATCCACTGGTGAGTACTTATCTGCATTGGATAAAAGATTACTAATAATTTCACCGACCAGCACTGGATCGCATATAACTTGCAGGCTTTGCTTGTTCTCTGCTGTTAGCTTCACCTGTCGCTCAGCACTCAAAAACATATGTTCACTAATGGTGTCTGCGATTAAATCAATTAAAGAGCATGCTTGCAGCTTTATATCGACTTGTTCTAGCAAACGGTCTGCCTTTAAAATTCTTTCAATTAAATAGGTAAGACGATCAGTGGCATTTTTTACCTTAGTAGCCCGATCAATCACTTGGCGTGGCGTCATACGTTCAGCAGCACGAATCAAGCGCTGCATACTGGCATCAACAATCGCTAAAGGCGTGCGGAACTGATGGGAGACCATTGCCCCAAAACTACGGTACAGCTCGCTCACTTTACGCTCGTGTTCTAATTCTTTTTGTAACTCAAGCTGCCGCTGCTTAATGTGCTCATTTTGTCGGCTGCGCTTAAGTGCATTCAGTAGCTGTACAGAGACAAACAAGCTACACAGTAAAATACCCACCATGATAAACAGGATGATTAAAACCGCATTACGATTCATATCTACACCTGCACCCAGCTCTTCCCACTGCGTTGTCATGGCTCGCCCTGAGGCTTTCAACATAAAGGCACTAAACTCATTTAAAGTACGCTGCAAATACGCTAAATTTTCTGTGCTTAAAGGGCGTTCTGTCAGCCTACTTTCAATTTTCTGCAAGGCTATTACTTGTACTTGTAACTCATCGAGCAGAGCAACCTTTTCTAAAAACCTAGCTTGTGGACCGTCACCCAGTAAATTTAAACGGCTTAACAGCATCTGGTAACGAAACAGCAAGTCCACTTCAGTTTCAGGGTCCAGCGCTTGTCTTTGTACCGCATCGGTCAAGCGTAAGCTTTCAAGGTGAGTGTAATAGGTCACCCAAACCATATTGGCATTGGAGTTATAGTGCATTTCACGCTGAATTACAGACAACCTAAATAACGCAACACTTAATAACACCAAAAGCAATATAATCGTAAGTAGGGGCAATATATAACGTATAAAAAGCTTTTTAGTGCGCGTCATAATCACTGCGCCTTTAACGGATACTTAATTGTTTGAGTTGCCAAACCCAACGATAGTCAAAACGTATATCTTGCAGCTTTCTATGTTCGTCACGTGGATATACAACCCACAATGGACCTTTATCAGCTAGGGTTAATTGCTGTCCATCCATATGCGTGGCCAACAATACGTCATACTCATAAAAATCAACTAAAGGAATATCAATGCGGTAATCGTTAAACGCAACGGCTTCGACATACTGGGCGTGCTCTGCAACACCTAGCCGTGCAAATAAGTCCCGCACCAGCACGCCATCAAAGCGTTTAACCCCATCGGTAACCACTGTAGAGGTGCTAATAGTCGAGACTGGCAAGCTTTGCAACATCGTCAAGTCGAATACGGCTTGCCCGTTCATATTAGTCTGCTCAATAAGCCCATCAACTGTGAGGACGACTTTATCTTTAGGCAGTTCAAGTGCCTGTTCGGCAGTGTCTGCTGTAGCCTGTAACGCCAAACACCATAAAAACCCGACGATGAGGCTGCCGACTTGCTTAGTGAGGTTTTTATTATTAGCCATTGATAGAGTTGCTCTTATGACAGTTATTATTCGATTTGCTTTATATTTTTAAGTGTACTTATTGACCAGCCTACTACAGACGCAACAATAAGATAAATTACACCCCAGTACGCTGCGCTTTGCGAGTAGCATGGCCTAGGCTAGCCGATACAGCAATAGGTCGCTGTCGCTCCCATGGAACTACTTACATTGTGTAACGCCTTACCACAGGCTAGCAAACCACCGAGCTGCTTAAAACACCTGGTTTGTACTATGGCAAGCCAAGCTAAAGATGACGCAACGCCTAAACTCGAGTCGGGATGACTCCTTGAAGGAATAACTGCATGAGCGAGGTGCGTCTGGCAAATCTGTTATCCCTAGCTAAACACTCTAGTTGCCAGAGTACCTCGCAAAAGCTTTATTTAAGCAGCAGAATTACCAGTAATTTTCCACTGCTACCGCACCGGGCTTACGGTTTAAGGACAGTTGCATATCGCGCTTCTGTAGCAACAGACGACAGTCTTCCACCATTTCAGGATTACCGCAGAGCAACACACGGGAGTGTTTCGCCTCCATCGGCAAGCCAAGATGTTTTTCCAGCTCGCCTGTTTCCAACAAGGTGGTAATTCGCGTGCCTAAAGCCCCCGCGACTTTTTCACGGGTCACCACAGGTACAAAAGTAAACTTATGTGCATGCTCAGCAACATACTCACGGGTTAAGATGTCATCAATTAACTCACGGTATGCCAGCTCCGCCTCTTCACGCACGCTGTAGACTAAAACAATCCGCTGAAAACGCTCCCAAACATCAAAATCTTGTAGCATCGACAAGTACGGCGCCACCCCTGTACCTGTTGCTAACATCCATAAGTTATCGCCATCAACAAAACGATCTAGAGTCAAAAAGCCATTGGGCTGTCTTTCTATTAAAATTTCATCACCCACCGCTAGCTTGCTCAACTCACTGGTAAACTCACCGCCAGGTACCACAATGGAGAAAAAATCTAAAAATTCATCAAAGGGGCTGGAAACCATCGAGTAAGCACGCCAGGCAATCATTCCACTAGGCTTACGTACACCTAAACGGGCAAACTGCCCCGCCGTAAAACGAAAGCCCGCATCGCGGGTACAGCGGAAACTAAACAAATTAGGCGTCCACGTATGCAAGTGGGTAATGGTTTGCCGGGTGAACTTTTCTTGCTTCGTGTTCATACTGCACCTCACTCATTAAGTTAAACTTAAACATACGCCAATTTTAATCTGACAAACACCTGCGGTTCTTATGCCTATATTTAGCACGCCTTTTGCACAA
>DASROA010000009.1:0-7876 GCA_035647115.1 Thiopseudomonas sp.
TGGCATACGCCGCTGTCGCTACAGCGCCTGCTAAGCCGTATGCGTGGCTTATTACCGCCTTCCCAGCAACGCTATGCGCCAAAAAGCAAAGACTGTGAGAAGGCGAGCCTCAATACCAACTTGCTTATAAGTACTGCACGCTACGCCGCGAGCGCAAAACCTTAGTGGATGTTGCTGCATCCATGAATGAATATTTATCCCGTGAAGACTGGCGGGTACGTGCCAACGCCAATCAAGGTTACTCGCTGGGCGGTTTGATGCTTAATGTTTCAGGCAAAATCACCGCCAACTATTGGTTAAAAGCCTTTGCGCGGGTCTTGCCCCATTGCGACTGGGTGGGTTTTGATGTGAAAGCCTTAGCAGAAGAGATCGAACTGATAACCGGGGTTTCAGGCAGTAGCCAGGCCAATTGGCAATGCTTAGAAACGCTTAATTATTAGCTGCTACTAATGTGTCTATCAGCAGCTAATAACCCACGACACGAGTTAAGAAAACGATTCCAAGAGTTTGCTAATGCTTGGTATATGAATATTGCGGCCATTCATGTGTATGTATTCATCTTGGTGCAAACGCGCCATAATGCGCGATAAGGTTTCTGGCTGCATTGACAGGCGAGCAGCAATCAAACGTTTAGCTAAAGGCAAGCGAATATCTACGGTTTCAACCGAGCGATCTTCAAGTTGCTGAATTAAATACAAAGCAAAACGCTGGGTGGCATTTTGCAAGGTTAAAGTCTCTAGCTCACCTAAGCGCTGGTGCAAACGCATACTCATATGCCCCAGCAGATGCAAACAGGCTTGTGGATTCTCCTGAAGAAAGTTTAAGACTAAACGATTGGGAAAACTGATTAACTGCACATTTTCTAAGGTTTCTGCGCACACTGGATACTCTGAACGCTGCATAAACATCACTGCTTCGGCAAAAGTTTGCCCTTGCTGAATGATTTCCACCACTTTCTCTTGGCCGTCCGCAGAAATGCGGTACAGTTTTACTCGACCTTTAAGCACTAAGAAAAAGCGCTCAGCGGGCTCACCTTGCCGAATCAACACCTCACCGGCAGTAAACTGCTGATCATGCGTTTGCGCAATAAGCTGCTCTTGCTCTTGCTGGCCCAGGTTCTTAAAAAACGGATGCTGCAATATTGTTTTTACAGCAGGGTGCGTCAACAGCATATGTTCACTCCAGACCATTCTAAACTTAGCGGCTGATCATCCACTAGACGCCAAGCGCCAAGCGTCTCGCTTACACCGCATCAATATGCATTGACCTTACTATTTAACTGGAAATGTTTCACCGCCCGTTCCAACCCTATTGGGGCTTTCTTGATTTACAACAAGAAGTATTAGTAAAAAATAGCTATCAGTGATCAAAACGAGCCAAGTCAGCATACTGGCCTGCAGTTAACTTCACTAAGTCCGCTGCACTTAACTCAACCTCCAGGCCGCGCTGCCCTGCACTGATGAACAGCGTTGGCAACTGCTGTGCACTCTGATCAATAAAGGTACGCAACCTTTTCTTCTGCGCCAAAGCACTGATACCACCGACTAAATAACCGGTAACACGTTGCGCTTGCTGAGGATCTGCCAACTCTACTTTTTTCACGCCGGCACTGGCTGCTAAGGCTTTTAAATTCAGCTGCCCATGCACCGGCAACACTGCCACCAACAGCTCGCCACGTTCCGTACAAGCCACTAAAGTTTTAAACACCCGCTCAACTGGCAAGGCCAGTTTATCTGCTGCCTCAAGACCGTATGAAACTGAGCGCGGATCATGAGCATAACGATGCACTTGATGCTTAATCCGCTGCTTAATTAACAACTTAATCGCCGGTGTCATTGCTCACCTCATCCATACCAAAAGCCCTGCTAAAATAACTCTCTATAACCACCACACATACGCCCTCAGAGCACTAAGAATGCATCTCGCTATCAACAAACCCTTACCAACATACACGAATGTATGTATATTAGAGCGCTTAGAATAAATGCGCTGCAATAATGTACTAGGCAGTGCATAATTAACCACTCTTGCACTGAAGTCTACGTGCGCCAATTTTACTGTGCTGTGCTAATAGATAGATGCTAATTAGGAATAATTTTATGACTCGCCCCTCATCACGCGCCATTGCAGTTTGTTTTACTTTAGCGAGCGCATTATTGATCAGCGCTTGCGATAAAAATGACGAGCCAACAAATTCACAGCAACAACCTGCTCCTAAAGTAGGCACTGTCACTTTGACTTCACAGTCCTATACGCTCACTAGTGAGCTGCCGGGCAGGACCGCTGCTTACCGTATTGCTGAGGTACGCCCACAGGTCAGCGGCATTATCCAAAAGCGTCTATTTAAAGAAGGCAGCCAGGTCGAAGCCAATCAACAGCTGTACCAAATTGATCCGGCAATTTACGAGGCTAATCTTAAAACAGCACAAGCCGACTTATTAGCCGCCCGCACACTGGCCGAACGTTACAAGGTATTAGTCGAAGAACGTGCCGTGAGCCGCCAACAATACGATGACGCACAAGCCAACCGCCTCGCTGCTGAGGCTGCATTACAACGTGCTCAAATTGATCAACGTTACACCCGCGTATTAGCTCCAATTTCAGGCCGTATTGGTCGCTCCACCGCCAGCGAAGGCGCCTTAGTGAGTAACGGTCAAGCCCAAGAGTTGGCAGTTATTCAGCAACTTGATCCGATTTATGTGGATGTCACCCAGTCCGCCAATGAGATGCTGCGTTTACGCCGTGAACTGTCCGATGGGCAACTGGAAAAAGCGGGCGAAACCGCTGCACAAGTCACCTTAAAGCTACAAGATGGCAGTCAGTATCCGCACACGGGCACCTTGGAGTTCTCAGAGGTGTCAGTAGATCCTAGTACTGGCTCAGTCACTCTACGTGCTGTGTTCCCTAACCCTGACTCGCTGCTATTACCCGGCATGTTTGTCCAAGCCAACTTAGTTGATGGCGTGCAAAAACAAGTCATCCTTGCACCTCAACAAGGCATCACCCGCGACCCTAAAGGTCAAGCCACCGCTATGGTGGTAGGTGCCGATAACAAAGTTGAAGCTCGCACACTCAAAGCACAACGCACTGCTGGCAGTTATTGGTTAGTCACCGAAGGCTTACAAGATGGTGATCGTCTAATTACTGAAGGGATTCAATTTGTCCAACCTGGAGTAACTGTTGACCCCTACCCTGCGGGCAACGTTAAAACTGCAGCCGATAACACTGAGTCGTCTGTAAACGAAACAAGCCAAGCTCAATAAGGGATTATTTTTATGTCGAATTTCTTTATCGACCGCCCCATTTTTGCTTGGGTTCTTGCCCTGGTAATTATGTTGGTTGGTGGTCTGTCAATTCTTAAACTGCCGGTCAATCAATACCCCAGTATTGCCCCACCCTCGGTGAATATTCAGGTGCGCTACCCAGGTGCATCTGCACAAACCGTGCAAGACACTGTGGTGCAGGTGATTGAGCAGCAAATGAACGGTATTGATGGCCTACGCTATATTTCCTCAGACAGTAACTCTGACGGCAGCATGAGCATCAGTATTACCTTTGAGCAAGATGTTGACCCTGATATCGCTCAAGTACAAGTGCAAAATAAACTGCAGCTGGCCACCCCACTGTTACCCCAAGAGGTGCAACAGCAAGGGATTCGCGTCACCAAGTCCGCCAGTAACTTCTTAATGGTGGTCGGACTTATTTCTGAAGACGGCAGCATGGACCGTTATGATTTGGCCGACTACACCGTATCGAACATCCAAGACCCGATTTCACGGACCTTAGGGGTGGGCGACTTCCAGATCTTTGGTGCTCAATATGCCATGCGGATTTGGCTCGACCCAGCCAAACTGACTAACTTTGCAATGACTCCAGTTGATGTGGCCAATGCAATTCGTGAGCAAAACGTACAGGTATCTGCCGGTCAGCTGGGCGGCTTACCCGCCTCACCGAATCAGCAGTTAACCGCCACCATTATTGGTAAAACCCGCTTTGAAACCCCTGAGCAATTTGAAAACATTTTACTCAAGGTCAAACAAGACGGCTCACAAGTGCGATTAAAAGATGTAGCACGGGTTGAGCTGGGCGGTGAAAACTACAGTGTTAATGCTGAATACAACGGCAGCCCAGCAACAGGTATGGGTATTAAGCTGGCCACTGGTGCCAACGCACTAGAAACCGCCCGCGCCGTGCGTGAAACCTTAGCGGAGCTGGAACCTTTCTTTCCGCCTGGGATGAAAATTGTCTACCCCTATGACACTACTCCAGTGATTTCCGCATCCATTAAAGGCGTGGTTGTCACCTTGGCGGAAGCCATTGTGCTGGTGTTTTTGGTGATGTATTTGTTTTTGCAGAACATCCGGGTGACGTTAATCCCTGCCTTAGCTGTGCCTGTAGTAATCCTCGGTACCTTTGGCGTGCTCGCAGCCTTTGGCTACAGCATCAACACCTTGACTATGTTTGCCATGGTCTTATCCATCGGATTGCTGGTGGATGACGCCATTGTGGTGGTGGAAAACGTAGAACGGGTGATGGAGGAAGAAGGCTTATCCCCGGTTGAAGCAACCCGTAAATCCATGGGACAAATTCAAAATGCGTTGATTGGTATTGGTTTAGTACTGTCCGCAGTATTTATCCCCATGGCCTTCTTTGAAGGTTCCACAGGACAGATTTATAAACAGTTCTCGGTGACCATTATTGCCGCCATGGTGCTTTCAGTACTGGTGGCCTTGATTTTTACCCCAGCGCTGTGCGCCACCATGCTCAAGCCCATTCCACAAGGTAGCAACCTTGAAAAACGTGGTTTCTTTGGCTGGTTTAACCGCACTTTCCAGCGTGGGGTAAACCGCTATGAGCGCGGCGTAGCTGGCATGATCCGCCGTAAAGCACCCTTCTTGCTGATGTACCTGATCATTATCGCCATTATGGGTTGGATGTTTACCAAAATCCCCACCTCGTTCTTGCCTGATGAAGACCAAGGGGTGTTGTTTGCTCAAGTGCAAACACCTGCAGGCTCTACTGCAGAACGCACCTATGAAGTGGTCAGCCAAATGCGTGATTACTTGCTAGAAGAAGAAAGCGACACGGTACGCTCAGTGTTTGCCATCACCGGCTTTAACTTTGCTGGTCGTGGTCAAAACTCAGGGATGGCCTTTATTGGCTTAAAAGATTGGGAAGAGCGCAAACTGCCACATCAAAGCGTGTTTTCTTTAGCGCAACGGGCACAGATGCACTTCTTCTCACTGCGTGATGCCATGGTGTTCGCTTTTGCGCCACCTGCGGTTATGGAATTAGGTAATGCCACTGGTTTTAATATGTACTTACAAGACCGTGCCGGCGTGGGCCATGAAGTGCTCAGTGCAGCTCGCGATCAGTTTGTGCAAATGGCCAACGCAGATCCACGCCTAATGCAAGTACGCGCCAACGGTTTGCGTGATGAACCACAGTACCAGTTGATTATTGATGATGAAAAAGCCCGCACCATGGGTTTAACCCTCACTGATATCAACCAAACCTTGTCCACAGCTTGGGGCAGTAGTTATGTGAATGACTTTATTGACCGCGGTCGGGTCAAAAAAGTCTTTATGCAGGCCGAACCCGATGCACGGATGAACCCTGAAGATCTGCAAAAATGGTACGTGCGCAACAACCAAGGCGAAATGATTCCATTTAGTAGCTTTGCCCGCGGTGAGTGGACTTACGGTTCACCTAAGCTGTCGCGCTATAACGGGGTACCTGCTATGGAAATCCTCGGTAGTCCGACCCCGGGTTACAGCTCCGGTGATGCCATGCAAGCTGCGGAAGAACTGGCTCAACAATTACCAGCAGGGGTTGGTATGTCGTGGACGGGCTTATCCTACGAGGAACGCTTATCGGGCGGTCAAGCCCCGGCACTGTACGCCTTGTCGCTACTGGTGGTGTTCTTGTGCTTAGCTGCCATGTATGAAAGCTGGTCAATCCCCTTCTCAGTCATGCTCGTCGTCCCATTGGGTATTCTGGGTGCATTACTGGCAACCTATGGTCGCGGTCTATCCAACGACGTGTACTTCCAAATTGGCTTACTGACCACCATTGGCTTGTCAGCCCGTAACGCCATTTTGATTGTGGAGTTTGCCAAGTCCTTGCATGAACAAGGCATGACATTCGCTGAGGCTGCAGTAGAAGCCTGTCGTATTCGCTTCCGTCCAATTATCATGACCTCACTGGCCTTTGTTTTCGGAGTAATTCCTTTGGCAATTGCCACGGGTGCTGGCTCCGGCAGTAAGCATGCTATTGGTACTGGGGTGATTGGCGGGATGCTCTCGGCAATGATTCTGGCGGTATTTTTTGTGCCGTTCTTTTATGTATTGGTGAGCGCTTTATTTAAATCAACTGCTGATAAACAACAGGAGGATACGCAATGAAGCGTACTGCCCTAGCCACTGCTTTATTAGTTGCTATGACAGGTTGCTCACTGGTACCTAATTACCAACAACCGAGCGCCCCTGTTGCCGAGCAATGGAATCATCTTGATCAGTTAAGTTCAGCGGCGCTGCCTGATTGGCGTCAGTTCTTTCAAGACCCAGTATTACAGGAGCTGATCGAGACTGCGCTGATAAACAACCGTGATATGCGTATTGCGGCACTCAATGTTGATGCTTTCCGTGCCCAGTACCGTATTGAACGCAGTGCGCAATTTCCTTCTGTTGATGCCGCTGGCGGTGCCAACCGTCAGCGTATTCCTGGCAATATGAATCCAGCTGGGAATAACTCAACCATTAACAGTCAGTACTCAGCCAACCTTGGTGTAACGGCTTGGGAGCTGGACTTTTTTGGTCGCTTAGGTAGTCTGCGTGACCAGGCTTTAGAAAGCTATTTTGCCAGCGAGCAAGCGCAACGCAGCACCCAACTTAGCTTGATAGCCAGTGTGGCCACGGCATGGCTGACTTTGCAAGCTGACCAAGAAGCCTTGCAACTGGTGCGCAACACCTTAGCCACCTACGAGGACAGCTTAAGACTGGTTGAGCGCAGCTATGCCGCTGGAGTGGCCTCTTTACTTGAGGTGCAACAAGCACGTACTGCAACCAATAGTGCAAGAATCAGTTTGGCGCAATTTGAACGACAAAGTGTTCAAAGCCGTAATGCGCTAAACTTATTGCTGGGCGGTGAAGCACCTGTGGATACGCTGACCGCTGTGCCTTTAAGCAGCTTTAAATTTGCTGAGCTGCCGGTTGGCTTGCCCGCCGATTTATTGCAACGTCGTCCTGATATTCTACAAGCTGAGCACCAACTTAAGGCCGCCAATGCCAATATTGGTGCAGCCCGTGCTGCTTTTTTCCCCAGTATCAGTTTAACCGCCAGTGCAGGCAGTTTAAGCCCTGATTTATCCGGTTTATTTGATAGCGGTAGCGGTTCTTGGCTGTTTCAGCCCAGCATTAACTTGCCAATCTTCAATGCGGGGCGCTTACGGGCCAATTTGGATTACAGTGAAATCCAGAAAGATATCCATGTGGCGCGTTATGAAAAAACCATTCAAACCGCCTTCCAAGAAGTGGCGGATGGTTTAATTGAGCGCATTACCTATAAGCAACAATTGGCCGCCCATGATGAATTGGTGAAATCCAGTGAAGAGTACTACGCCTTGGCTGATCGCCGCTTTAATGAAGGGATTGATAGCCAGTTGACTCGTTTAGATGCCCAGCGCTTACTGTTTGATGCCCAGCAACAACGAATCAGCACCCAGTTTGCACAACTGGCCAGCGAGATCAATCTCTACAAAGCCCTCGGCGGTGGCTATAGCCAAGACCACACTGAAATGCCGTAACGCACTTACAGTGTAGTATTAACCCCCAATAAAAACGGGCGATCTGATTAACTCAGTCGCCCGTTTTTATTA
>DASROA010000010.1:0-41120 GCA_035647115.1 Thiopseudomonas sp.
ACCGCCATCGATTTCACGGGTCACATTGACTTTTTCACCGTCGACTTCAACTTTAGAAGCAAAGGTGCCTTGCGCATAGCCCGTTAATGCACCAAGCATTTGACCGGTCTGGTTATTGTCGCTATCAATGGCTTGCTTACCGAGCATAATCAGTTGCGGTTGCTCTTGATCAACCACTGCTTTGAGCAGCTTAGCAACAGCCAGTGAATTCAGCTCATCGTTACATTCGACCAAAATTGCACGGTCAGCACCTAAAGCTAATGCCGTACGCAGTTGCTCCTGTGCAGCAGTTGGGCCAATGGTAACTGCAACAACTTCAGTCGCAATTCCCTTTTCCTTTAGGCGAACGGCTTCTTCAACGCCAATTTCGCAGAAAGGGTTCATAGACATTTTTACGTTGGCAAGTTCAACGCCAGTATTGTCCGCTTTAACACGAACTTTGACGTTATGGTCTACCACACGTTTGATAGCTACTAGAATTCTCATGGATTACTCGTTACCTTCGATGGATTATTGATACAGCTAGGTCTGCAACCTGATATTAGCAAGTCCACATGTAGTCGGACTGGTTGCCTGTGAAATATTACACAGCCTCTGAGGAGCGACGTATAAAGCCGCTTCTTTAGCGCTCTTTTATTTGAAGTTTCGACGAATTAAGGTTGTTACCCAACCCACAATCCCCGAGCGAAACATCAGTACGCAAAGAACAAAAATTACTCCTAAAATGACATGCACCCAAGACCCTAATGGACCACTACTTAAATAGGTTTGTAAGGTCACCACTATAGTAGCCCCTACAAAAGGTCCCAGGACGGTACCTACACCACCCAGCAAGGTCATCAGTATCACCTCACCTGACATGTGCCAGTGCGCATCAGTTAATGAAGCTAATTGGAACACCACTGTTTTGGTCGAACCCGCTAAGCCAGTTAAAGCTGCTGATAAAACGAAAGCTAATAACTTGTGCGCATCGACGTTGTAGCCTAACGAAACTGCCCGCGGTTCATTCTCGCGAATAGCTTTAAGCACTTGACCGTAGGGTGAGTGGATGGTGCGCTGAATAACCAGAAAGCCAAAAATGAAAACCGCAAGAACAAAGTAATACATATTGAGGTTGTCGGATAAATTGATAAAACCCAATAAATGTCCCCGCGGTACACCTTGTAAGCCGTTCTCACCGCCTGTGAAACTGGATTGCATATACATAAAGAACACTAGCTGCGCCAAGGCCAAAGTAATCATCGCAAAATAAATACCTTGCCGGCGAATCGCCAATAAGCCAAAGCCCAAGCCTAACAACGCAGATGCTGCTGTTCCGGTAAGAATTCCCAGCTCGGTGCTTAAACCACTGTATTCAGTTAAAACAAAGCCAGTGATATAACCGCCTGTGGCTAAGAATGCTGCATGGCCAAATGACAGCAAGCCCGCGTAGCCTAGAAGCAAATTAAACGCACATGCAAATAGAGCAAAGCACAGCAGCTTCATTAAAAACACAGGGTAAATGCCAAAAGGTGCCACTAAGGCGAAGGCAATAAAGGCTGCAAAAAACAGTTTGTTGCGCCGACTGGCAGCAATCCGGCGTTCACGCTCAACACGAATACGTTGCTGTTGCACTGGGTTATTGATCACTTCAGACATCTTATGTCTCCTTACCAAACAAGCCCGCTGGACGCACTAACAACACCAGCACCATGACTAGAAACACCACCGTATTAGCCGCTTCCGGGTAAAATACCTTGGTTAAACCCTCAATCAATCCCATCAATAAACCGGTCACAATAGCACCCATAATTGAGCCCATACCGCCGATGACCACCACAGCAAACACAACAATTAACAGGTTGGCACCCATGCCAGGTGCAACGGGGTAAATTGGTGCGGCTAAAACACCAGCAAAAGCAGCTAATGCAGCGCCGTAGCCGTAGGTTAAGGTAATGAGTAAAGGTACGTTAATACCGAAGGCTTGCATCAGTTTTGGGTTTTCCGTACCCGCCCGCAAGTACGATCCCAGCCGGGTTCGCTCAATCATGTACCAAGTGATTAAACATACAGTCAGTGCTGCAACAATCACCCAAGCACGGTACTTAGGTAAAAACATAAAGCCTAAGTTAAAGCCGCCTTTGAGCATATCCGGCATGGGATAAGAGCTACCCGACACACCAAATAATTTTACAAATACACCTTCAATAATCAGGGCTAAACCAAAGGTCAGCAGCAAGCCATACAAGTGGTCTTCACCGGCAATTCTGCGCAGTAAGCCCTTTTCAATAACCATGCCGAACAAGCCAACAGTGAGTGGTGCTAAAAACAAGGCAAACCAGTAGTTAACACCTAGGTACTTCAGGCCCAATACTGCAGCAAACGCACCCAACATGTATAACGCACCATGGGCAAAATTAATGATACGCAGTAAGCCAAAAATAATTGCCAAACCAAGACTTAACAAAGCATAAAATGCCCCGTTAATCAGTCCAAGTAATAGCTGCCCCAGCAAGACACTGAGGGGTATTCCAAATAGCATCGTCATGGTTGTCACCCACTCCAAAAAATCGCTGCAAAAAAATTGCAGCGATTCATAACGGCATTAAACAATCAGTTGTTAATAAGCTTGCACTGGCTTTCTGCCAATGAACGATAAGCTTGATCGCCTGGGATAGTGCGGAGGATCTTATATAAGTCCCACTCTGACGTAGATTCAGCAGGGGTTTTCACTTGCGCTAAGTACATATCATGTACCATGCGACCGTCTTCACGCAGTTTTCCGTTTTTAGCAAACATGTCGTTAATCGGAGTTTCAATCATTTTCGCCCGAACCACTTGGGCGTCATCCGAGTCAGTTTCTTGCACAGCATTGAGGTAGTGCAAAGTGGAGGAGTAAACACCTGCATGGGTCATACTCGGCATGCGACCGACACGGTCGTAATAACGCTGTGACCATTCACGGGTCTCATCGTTCATGTCCCAGTACCAGCCGGTGGTTAACATCAAACCCTGAGTGACATCTAGACCCATGGAATGCACGTCATTTAAGAACACCACCATACCTGCAAGTTTTTGTCCTGATTGGGTTAAACCAAACTGACTGGCGGTTTGTAGGGCATTCACCATATCGGCGCCAGCATTCGCTAAAGCGACTACTTCAGCACCAGACCCTTGCGCCTGAAGAATATAGGATGAGAAGTCATTACTGGGGAAGGGGTGACGTACACTACCTACCACCTTACCGCCTCCTGACTCAACGACCTTAGTGATATCTGCTTCTAAAGAGAGACCAAAGGCATAGTCAGCAGCTAAAATAAACCAGTCTTTACCACCCTCTTCCAGTACCGCATGCGCTGTACCATTGGATAAAGCGTAGGTGTCATAGGTCCAATGCATATGGTTAGGGGAGCAATGTTCGTTGGTTAATGAAGAGGATGCTGAGGCGGAGATCAGTGCCAGTTTATTTTCCTGCTCAACGATTTTATTGACCGCCATCACCACCGATGTAGCAACCATGCCGGTAATCACATCAACATTTTTTTCATCAATCCACTGACGTACAGTATTAGCACCCACATCGGGCTTATTTAGATCATCGGCATTATAAATAACAATTTTCTTACCGTTGACCTGGCCGCCGAAGTCTTCAACTGCCATTTTCAATGCTTCTAAACCACCGGGGCCAGATAGATCACGATAAGTGCCTGACATATCAGCGAGATAACCAATGCGTACTTCATTGTCACTGATTGCTGCCTGTGCAGTGCTGGACAGTAAACCTGCTGCAACGATCAGACTTATTGTTTTTCTTAAACCATTCATAGAACACCTTTTGAGTTTTATTGTTGTTGTCACACCAAAGTGGTTTATTACGACGCTTTACGGTTCGAAAATAGATTTATACGCCTAAACTTTTACTTAAATACTCCTGTTTTGATGGCAATTGAGCTGCGCTGATTTCGTCAATCACTTTCCCGTGCTCCATTAAGTAATGACGATCAGCCAGTGGCGCAGCAAAGCGGAAGTTTTGCTCCACAAGGACAATAGTTAAGCCTTTTTCTTTAAGCTTAATCAGTACCTCCCCTAGTTTCTGCACAATCACTGGGGCTAAGCCTTCAGTAATTTCATCGAGCAGCAATAAGTTAGCTCCAGTGCGTAAAATTCGCGCCATGGCTAACATTTGTTGCTCACCACCCGATAGGCGCGTGCCCTGGCTGAAACGGCGCTCATAGAGGTTAGGGAACATTTCATAGAGTTCATCAAGGTTCATGCCGCCGCTGCGTACTGTCGGTGGCAGCAAAAGGTTTTCTTCCACATTAAGGCTGGCAAAGATGCCCCGCTCCTCAGGACAAAAACCAACCCCTAAGCGAGGAATATGGTGCGCAGGAATATTCATAGTTTCAGTACCATTAACCATAATGGAGCCACTGCGCCGACCCACCATGTTCATAATGGCGCGCAACGTGGTACTACGCCCTGCACCATTACGTCCCAGCAGAGTGACCAGCTCGCCACGGTGCACGACCATGTCGACCCCATGCAAAATATGCGACTGACCATAATAAGCATGCAGATCTTCAACCAAGAGTTGATCGCGATTGGACTTACTCATACCGCCACCTCTTCGCTCACTGCAGTACCTAAATAGGCTTCCCGCACCGCTGGATTAGCAGACACTGTTGCATAGTCACCCTCAGCTAAAACCGAACCGCGCGCCAGCACGGTAATCGAGTCACATAACCGACTGACCACACTCAAGTTATGCTCAACCATCAATACGGTTCTGCCCACCGCAGCGCGGCGCACCAAATCCACCACCATGTCGACATCTTCTTGACCCATGCCTTGGGTGGGTTCATCCAGTAACAGCATTACTGGGTCTAACGCCATGGTGGTAGCCAGCTCTAGCGCTCGCTTGCGACCATAAGAGAGTTCGTCAGTCACAGTGTCAGCAAAACTACTGAGCCCGACTGCATCCAGTAGCTCCATGGCCCGATCATTTAAGGAGTTTAAAGTGCGCTCCGACCTCCAGAATTGAAAGGAGTTACCTTGCTTACTTTGCAAGGCCACACGCACGTTCTCTAAGACTGTCATCTGCCCAAATACAGCAGAAATCTGAAATGAGCGCACCAAGCCCAGCTTGGCAATCTGATTCGCTTTGGTACCGGTAATGGCTTTACCTTGGAAAATAATCTCTCCGCGGGTCGGTGGTAAAAAATGCGTCAATAGATTAAAGAAAGTGGTTTTGCCAGCCCCATTGGGCCCAATCAGGCCGTGAATCTGGCCTTTATTAACTTTTAAATCAACATTATTGACGGCTGTAAAGCCACGAAACTCTTTAGTCAAACCTCGAGCTTCTAAAATAATATCTGATGACATGTGCAGCCCTCTAACCCTGATTATTGTTGTTGGTTATTAGCTTTATAGCAGCCTTACCTTTACGTTAACGATAACAATAGAAGTAATTTTAAAGCAAGGGCGGCAAACTAAAGTACGACTTTATAGTCAACCGCTCTGCTTACGCCTCAGCGCTTTAGAACTTAAATGTGTAGTTAACGATTACGCGGTTTTCATCGATGTTCGTGGTCTTTGAACCACGGTACATCACGTTGCGCACCAACAAACCAAGGTCTTTGAATGGGCCTGATTGAATGGTGTAGCCAAGATCAATATCGCGCTCCCATTCTTTGGCGTTCTGTCCATTGATTTTAAAGTTATCGCCACGCACATAACGCGCCATCAAATTCAGACCAGGAACACCGATATTGGCAAAGTCATAGTTATAGCGGACTTGCCAAGAATCTTCTTTAGCCCGCAAAAAGTGGTGGTAAGTCAAGGTATTCATAGTCCATGGGTCGGTGCCTCCGCCTAGGAAGGGCGTACCGGTTTTGCCACTGCTATCTTGATAGCCCAGCCCTAACCAATGCCCCGCGTAACCCAATGAAAACATACCGCTGGCTAAACGGTTATCCACATTGGTTTTGCCTTTATCCGAGCTTTTGAAATAACGTAAATCGGTCTTAAATTTCAGCTCACTGGTTAAGTCCGTTAAGAATTGCAGGTTAGCATGGTGCTGACTGTAGTTATCTTTCAGCTCTGCGTAGAAATAGGTTCCAGTCAAACCTGGCATAAAGTTGTAGCTGGCACCCCCATAGTTAAATTTATTACTGGCTACTCCACGTGTTGAGCCATCAGAAAACATGGTCATGTTTTCGTAGTTGGTTGAGTCACGCAAGCGGACTTTCTGAAACTGCCCAGCGGTTAAGGTTAAGTTTTCGATGTCTTTGGACTGCAGCTGCCCCCCTTGGAAGGTTTGCGGCAACATGCGTGTATCATTACGAAAGGCAATGGGTAGCACAGGCTCGTGAGTGCCTACCGTCAATACTGTTTCAGACACTTTGGCCTTACCAGTAAAACCAACAAAACCGTGATTGTCAGCTGACTTACCGGTATGACGGCTGCGCACTAAAGTGCCGGTGCCTCCTGTACCACCACCAGAGTCCAGCTTAACCCCTACCAACCCTAACGCATCCACCCCAACACCAACGGTGCCTTCGGTATAGCCAGACTGCAGCCGCAACATAAAGCCTTGCCCCCAATCTTCGGATTTAGATTGAGTTTTTCCCTTGTGAACAGGCGCTCCAGGCAAACCACTATCACGGTAGTCACGGTTCATATAAAAATTACGTAAACTCAAGCTGCCTTCAGCATCTTCAATAAATGCGGCTTGGGTGAAGCTTGGCATGGCCATCGCAGCAGCCAAGCCGCTGATTAAAAACGCCTTATTCAGTGTGTTTTGCATAGTGAGTCTCTCTTGTTGTTATTAACGACTATTAATCTAGGAGCCTTGGGCTTCCTTGTTTTATTTTTCCCGGGGGATCCTTCCCAGCAAATAAAACTCATCATTGGGTGGTGTACCTGCCATGGACACCAAGCGGTTGGACAGCCCGAAAAAAGCAGCAATCGCACCCATATCCCAAATATCATCCATACTGAAGCCTAGCGCCTGTAGCTTAGTCAGCCACTCTTCAGTCATCACGCCGCGTTCAATGGCTAGGTAGTAGGTGTACTCCAGCATCACTCGTTGCTTTTCAGTGAGCGGAGCTGTTCGAAAGTTAATTGCAATCTGGTCAGATAGATGCGGTTGTTTAGTATAAATACGTAACAAGGCGCCGTGTGCAACCACACAATATAAGCACTCATGCTGGGCACTCATCGCCACCACTATCATCTCGCGCTCGGCCAGAGAGAGGGTTGGCGATTCACGCTCCATTAATGCATCGTGATAGGCAAAAAAAGCTCGAAATTCGGCGGGTCTATGAGCCAGCATTAGAAATACGTTGGGGATGAAGCCAGCTTTCTCTTGCACTGCCAGAATTCGCTTTCGAATATCAGTAGGCAAACCATCCAAGCTGTCGGGAACAGGGAAGAAACTAATTTTTTTCATGAGTTCTCCTAACTGTTAAACAGTATCCGGCGTCTTTTCCATAGACGCTGGCCGAGAGAACCTTGGTGCCTGCAATCAGACATCGTAGGTTCTCATCAAGTTTTTGACGACTAGCTGCACTCAGCTAGATCTAGCTCAGCTATGCTAATCTCGCGCATCTTAAATTTCTGGATTTTGCCGCTAATAGTCATAGGAAATTCATCAACAAATTTGAAGAATTTCGGGACTTTGTAATGTGCTATCTTCCCTTTACAGTACTCACGTAGCTCATCCTCTGTGACTCTATCTCCAGGGTGAGTCTGTACCCAAGCTACAATTTCCTCACCAAACTTCTTGCAAGGAACGCCTATCACCTGCACCTCAGCAACCCGTTCATGGGTATAGAGAAACTCTTCAATTTCACGTGGATAAATATTTTCGCCACCGCGAATAATCATGTCTGTGTTGCGGCCAGCAATCTGTATATAACCATCGTCGTTCATGACGGCTAGATCACCGCTGTGCATCCACTTGGCATCATCAATAGCCTCCTTGGTGGCCTCCGGGTTGTCCCAGTAACCCAGCATTACACTGTAACCACGGGTACAAAGTTCACCAACTTGACCACGCGGCACAATTTTGCCGTTTTCGTCGATAATTTTAGTTTCTAAATTGGGTTGGGTTCGCCCTACAGTTGTGGTGCGACGATCAAGGTTGTCGTCAGGGGCTGTTTGTGTGGATACGGGGCTGGTTTCAGTCATGCCGTATGCAATTTGAACTTCTTTCATGTTCATTTGATCGATAACTCGCCGCATGACTTCAACTGGACAAATAGCCCCCGCCATGATGCCGGTACGCAAGCTGGAAATATCTAGCCCCGGCCGCTCCTCGCAATCCAGCATAGAAATAAACATTGTGGGTACACCGTATAATACGGTGCCTTTTTCCTCGGCTACAGCGCGTAGCGTAGTTACTGGATCAAAGGCAGCGCTGGGGTAAATAATCGTGCTGCCATGGGTCAATGCGCCCAAGTTACCCATAACCATGCCAAAGCAGTGATACAGAGGCACCGGAATAATCATACGATCATCTTCGGTTAAGCCAAGGCTTTCACCCACTAGAAACCCGTTATTGAGAATGTTGTAATGGCTTAGGGTTGCGCCTTTGGGAAATCCGGTTGTACCTGATGTGTACTGGATGTTAATTGGGTCATCAAACTGCAGCTCTTTGCTGACTTCCTCAAGCTGCTCATTGCTCACTACATGTGCGCCTGACAAAACACTTTGCCAGCTCATCATGCCTGGGGATGGGAAATCACTGAGGCTTATAACGCCACGCAGCATGGGCAAGAGCGGGCTTTCCAGCTTGCTTGGCTCAGAAGACGCTAGTTCTGGCAGTAAGTCGTTGAGCATGGCGTGGTAGTCGGAAGTTTTGAATGCAGACGCACTGACTAACCAAGCACAACCTGACTGCTTGAGAGCATACTCCAGTTCACTGGTCCGGTAAGCCGGATTGATGTTAACCAAAATAGCGCCTATCTTGGCTGTTGCGTATTGCACAACCATCCACTGTAGGCAGTTGGGCGACCAGATGCCTACCCTGTCACCAGGCTTGACACCCAGTGCTAATAGACCACGGGCTGACTTGTTAACCAGTTCGCCCAGCTCACTCCAGGTCATGCGGATATTCTGTTCTCTGGATACAACCGCTTCACGCTCTGGATACTTCGCAACCGTGCGGTCAAAAGCAGCACCTATTGTCATGGGTAATAAGGGAGCTTGGGCACCCTGCGTATAGCTCAGAAGACTCATATTGAATTCCTCTATCTTATGTTTGTTATTTGAGGTTCACCCTTGGTCTAAGCTGTTTAGATTTATTTTGATTGACAGCTAAACTCGGGATGGTTTACGTTTACGTAAAGGTGATTCGTACCTTCAACATACATCGGCAGTCCGCTGTATGTAAACAGACAGTAAAAAAAAAGCATTAGACAATTGTCTAATGATCAAGAATCGCGCTACACAGACCGAATACCTTGCAGTCGTATTCTGGTCATACCTAAAAACAATGAAAGGTGATTACGATGACATATACCAGTCTCAACTTTTGTCTTGGCGAAACCGCTGACATGCTACGCGAACAGGTGCGCAACTTTGTTCAAGATGAAGTAGCACCACGCGCTGAAGCCATTGATCAGGAAAATCTTTTCCCCTCCGACTTATGGCAGAAGTTTGGTGATATGGGTCTTCTTGGAATTACTGTTCCTGAAGAGTATGGCGGAGCAGACATGGGTTACCTTGCGCATGTTATTGCCATTGAGGAAATTAGTCGTGGTTCTGCTTCTGTGGGACTTTCCTACGGTGCACATTCCAACCTTTGTGTTAACCAAATTAATCGCAATGGTACCCATGAACAAAAAATCAAATATCTGCCTAAGTTGATTTCTGGCGAGCACGTGGGCGCCTTAGCCATGAGCGAGCCCAACGCAGGCTCAGACGTTGTATCCATGCGCTTACGCGCTGAACGCAAAGGCGATCACTTTGTGCTTAACGGCAGCAAAACATGGATCACCAATGGCCCAGATGCCAACACCTTTGTTATTTACGCCAAAACAGACGCTGAGAAAGGTCCTCATGGTATTACTGCCTTCATTGTTGAACATGACTGGAAAGGTTTCAGCCGCGGGAGCAAGTTCGACAAGCTGGGGATGCGTGGCTCCAACACTTGCGAGCTTTTTTTCGACGATGTTGAAGTGCCAGTTGAAAACGTCTTGGGGGAAATCAATGGTGGCGTCAAAGTGCTAATGAGCGGCTTAGACTATGAGCGTGTCGTTCTGGCGGGCGGACCCGTTGGCATCATGCAGTCCTGCATGGATGTAGTTGTCCCTTATATCCATGAGCGAAAACAGTTCGGTCAAAGTATTGGTGAATTTCAGTTTATACAGGGCAAGATTGCTGACATGTATACTCGCCTCGCTGCCAGCCGTGCTTACTTATACAGCGTTGCTCAAGCATGTGATCGTAGCGAAACCACCCGCAAAGATGCTGCTGGCGTCATTCTCTACACTGCAGAAACTGCAACCCAGATGGCACTTGAAGCCATTCAGATTCTGGGTGGTAACGGTTATATCAATGAGTTCCCGACAGGACGCCTGCTCCGTGACGCCAAACTCTATGAAATTGGTGCAGGTACCAGTGAAATCCGCCGCATGCTGATTGGCCGTGAGCTATTCCGCGAGACCCGCTAAAGACAAGCTTGTCCCCATTACATACTGGGGGCTTGACTGATACAGATAACAATAAATAGAGGGCCTGTTATGGCAATTCTGCAAAGTAAAATTAACACACGTTCGCCTGATTACTACAGTAATCATCAGCACATGCTGACGCTGGTGCAAGAGCTACGTGCACTCATCGAGGCTCAGAGTTTGGGTGGCGGCGAGGCTGCGCAAAAGCGTCACGAGTCGCGGGGCAAGATGCTAGTCCGTGATCGCATCAACGCCCTGCTTGATCCAGGTTCAGCTTTTCTAGAAATTTCGCCCTTGGCTGCCTATGAGGTTTATGCAGACAACATTGCGGGAGCAGGCGTTGTCGCCGGTATCGGCCGCATTGAAGGCGTTGAGTGCATGATCATTGCCAATGATGCAACGGTGAAAGGCGGCACCTACTTCCCTCTGACAGTCAAGAAGCACATCCGTGCGCAAACCATTGCTCAGGAAAACCGTTTACCCTGCATTTACTTAGTTGACTCCGGCGGTGCCAACCTACCTAACCAGGACGAGGTTTTCCCCGACCGTGAGCACTTCGGCCGCATTTTCTTCAATCAAGCCAACATGAGTGCACAGGGCATTCCACAGATCGCCGTGGTAATGGGTTCTTGCACCGCAGGGGGGGCCTATGTTCCAGCCATGGCCGATGAAACCATCATGGTACGCAACCAGGCAACTATCTTCCTAGCTGGTCCACCGTTGGTAAAAGCAGCCACCGGCGAAGTGGTCACCGCCGAAGAGCTCGGTGGTGCTGACACCCATTGCCGCATCTCCGGTGTAGCTGATCATTATGCCCAGAGCGACGCACATGCTTTGGCACTGGCCCGTCGCTGTGTATTCAACCTCAATTGGAAAAAACAGGGCGAGCTGCAGACTCGTCCGGTAACAGCTCCCCTGTACGACCCCGAAGAGCTGTATGGCATTATTCCAGTTGATAGCAAGCTGCCTTTTGATGTACGCGAAATCATTGCCCGTATGGTGGATGGCAGCGAGTTTGACGAGTTCAAGGCATTGTTTGGCACCACACTGGTGTGCGGCTTTGCCCACTTGCATGGCTATCCCGTTGCCATCTTAGCCAACAACGGTATTTTGTTTGCCGAGGCAGCTCAAAAGGGTGCCCACTTCATCGAGCTGGCTTGCCAGCGCGGCATTCCGCTGGTCTTCCTGCAAAATATCACCGGTTTTATGGTTGGTAAGAAGTATGAAGAAGGGGGGATCGCCAAGCATGGTGCCAAGTTGGTAACAGCTGTGGCCTGTGCCAGCGTACCCAAGTTTACCGTGATCATCGGCGGCAGCTTTGGCGCCGGCAACTACGGCATGTGTGGCCGTGCCTACGATCCACGTTTTTTGTGGATGTGGCCTAATGCTCGCATTGGTGTAATGGGTGGCGAACAGGCCGCCGGCGTAATGGCCCAAGTCAAGCGTGAGCAAATGGAGCGTAATGGCGATACGCTCAGCGCAGAAGAAGAAGCGGCAATCAAACAGCCGATTCTCGAGCAATATGAGCACCAAGGACACCCGTACTATTCCAGTGCAAGGCTTTGGGACGATGGTGTCATCGACCCAGCACAAACACGTGACGTACTGGGTCTAGCTCTGTCAGCCACACTAAGCGCACCTATCGAAGCCACCCGCTTCGGCGTGTTCCGTATGTAAGGATGTCGCCATGAACTTTCAGGAAATACAACTGGAAACTGATGCCCGCGGTATTGCCAGTCTGTGGCTGAATCGCCCAGAAAAAAATAATGCCTTTAACGCAGCAGTCATCCACGAGCTGCTGCAGGCACTAGAACAAATTAAGCAGGATAGCAGCATCCGTCTGCTTGTCTTACGCAGTCGCGGTAAACATTTTTCTGCGGGCGCCGATCTGGGCTGGATGAAAGAGTCCGCCGAGCTGGATTATGACGCCAACTTAGCCGACTCCCATCAATTAGGTGAGCTGATGCACCGCCTCTATCACCTTCCGCAGCCCACTCTGGCTGTAGTACAGGGTGCTGCTTTTGGCGGTGCACTGGGGCTGATTGCTTGCTGTGACATGGCTATTGGCGCTGAAGATGCAACGTTGTGTTTATCGGAAGTGCGTATTGGCTTGGCACCTGCTGTTATTAGTCCATTTGTAGTCAAGGCCATGGGTCAGCGCCAAGCTCGACGCTATGCGTTGACCGCTGAGCGTTTCAATGGTGCACGTGCTGTTGAGCTGGGCATATTACATGAGTGCTACCCAGAAACGGAGCTGGACAAGGCTTTGCAAGACTGGCTGGACAATCTTACACAGAACAGCCCGCAGGCCATGGCTGCCACCAAAACCCTGCTCAACGAAATCGAAGGCGGACGTATTGATGATGATGCTCGCCAGAAAACCGAACAATGTATTGCCACCCTGCGCGTCAGCGCCGAGGGACAGGAAGGCTTGAGTGCTTTTTTCAATAAGCGTCAGCCAGCCTGGCAGGAGAAATAAAAATGACTAACTCCATTAACACCTTGTTGATTGCCAACCGTGGCGAAATTGCCTGTCGGATCATACACACTGCTAACGCTATGGGTTTGAAAACCGTGGCGGTACATAGCGAAATCGACCGTAATGCACGCCATGTCCGTATGGCCGACACCTGCTACGATCTGGGTGGCGCCAAGCCAGCCGACAGCTATCTGAAAATTGATCACATTATTGAAGCTGCAAAAGCCACAGGAGCAGATGCCATCCACCCAGGCTACGGATTTTTGGCCGAAAATAGCAGCTTTGCCCGAGCCATTGCTGATGCTGGCCTGATCTTTCTTGGGCCGCCTGCCAGTGCCATTGATGCTATGGGTAGCAAGTCTGCTGCCAAAATACTGATGGAAGAAGCCGGTGTACCCTTGGTTCCCGGTTACCACGGTGAGGATCAGGATTACGAAACATTTCGTGCTGCCTCTGAAAAAATCGGTTATCCGGTACTGCTGAAAGCCACTGCAGGTGGCGGCGGCAAGGGCATGAAAGTTGTTGAACAAGAAAGTGAGCTTAAAGAAGCCTTAGCTTCTGCCCAGCGTGAAGCCCAGTCTTCGTTTGGCGATCCGAAAATGCTGGTAGAAAAATTTGTTCTCCAGCCGAGACACGTGGAAATCCAGGTCTTTGCCGATCAGCACGGTAACTGTGTCTATTTGCACGAACGAGACTGCTCGATTCAGCGCCGTCACCAAAAGGTCGTCGAAGAAGCGCCCGCTCCTGGCATAACCCCGGAGCTGCGCAAAGCCATGGGTGAGGCTGCCGTCAAGGCTGCTAGTGCTATCGGTTATGTAGGTGCTGGTACCGTCGAGTTCCTGTTGGATGCACGCGGCGAGTTCTTCTTTATGGAAATGAACACCCGCTTACAAGTTGAACACCCTATTACCGAGCTAATTACCGGTGAGGATCTGGTCGCTTGGCAAATTCGCATTGCCCGCGGCGAGACGCTGCCTCTGCAACAGAAGGATATTCCGTTGCACGGCCACGCGATGGAGGTTCGTTTGTATGCAGAAGATCCGGATAATGATTTCCTGCCTGCCACTGGAACCTTAGAGGTCTATCGTGAACCGGCTGCCGGTTTTGGTCGCCGAGTGGACAGCGGCATTGAGGAAGGCGACAGCATTTCTCCCTTTTACGACCCTATGGTTGGCAAGCTGATTGCTTGGGGAGAAAACCGTGAAGAAGCACGCCAGCGGCTGCTATCCATGTTGAAAGAAACCCGCATCTATGGCGTACAAACTAACTTGGCTTTCCTGGGTCGTATTTTAGCCCACCCAGCATTTGCCGCCGCTGAACTGGATACTGGTTTTATCGAGCGTCATGAGCAGGATTTATTCGTTGCACCGGCTCCCCTGCCAGATGCGTTCTGGCAGTTGGCAGGTTGCGCTTGGGCCTTGACCCAGCCCATCACCACACGTCAAGACGATGCTAACTCGCCCTGGTCCACTGCTAGCGGTTGGCGCAGTGTGCGGCCACAACGCTACTTTTTAAATCTAGAGTGTGCTGGCGAAGAACGCCAACTCAACATTACTTCGAGTGAGCTACAAAACATAACACTGGATCGCAACGAGTTGCAGATTACGGAAAACGGCATTCGCAAGCGCATCCCCGTACTGCGCAAGGATGATCAATTATATCTGGAGTGGGGTGGTCAGCTGCAGGCTATCAGGCAAGTTGACTCGATTGCTCGCGCAGAAGCTGACAATCAACAGCAAGGTGGCCTGACTGCGACCATGAACGGTATTGTCGTCGAGGTACTGGTGCAACCAGGCGATCAAGTGGAAGAAGGAGCCACTCTGGTCATTCTAGAAGCCATGAAAATGGAGCACAGCATACAAGCACCCTACTCGGGAACTGTTAGCGGTGTCTTCTGTACTGCCGGTGATCTGGTTGAAGAGGGCTTGGCCTTGGTCGAGCTTGACGGAGGTACAGAATGAATCTGCCCAAACAGGTCAAACTGGTCGAAGTAGGTCCGCGCGACGGTCTTCAAAACGAGCAGCAGCCAATCAGTGTGTCTGACAAGGTTGCCTTGATTGATGCACTCAGTGAAACTGGCTTGAAAGCGATTGAAATAGGCAGTTTTGTCTCACCCAAGTGGGTGCCGCAAATGGCCGGCAGCGCCGAAGTGTTTGCCGGCATTCGACAGCGGGAGGGCGTAAGCTATTCAGCGCTGACGCCCAACCTGCAAGGATTCGAAGCGGCCATGTCGGCGGGCATTAGAGAGGTGGCTGTATTTGCCGCAGCCTCTGAATCCTTTTCACAAAAGAACATAAACTGCAGCATTGCCGACAGTCTAAAACGTTTTGAGCCGGTTATGGCTGCAGCACGGGAACATGGCGTAGCTGTGCGAGGTTATGTCTCCTGTGTGCTGGGCTGTCCTTACGAGGGCGACATCGATCCGCAAACCGTACTGGAGGTAACCCGCGAGCTGCTTGCTATGGGTTGCTACGAGATTTCGCTGGGCGACACTATAGGTACTGGCACACCGGGCAAGACTGCGCGGTTGTTCAATCGGCTAGCAGCCGTCATTCCACGTGAAAAATTGGCCGGTCACTTTCACGACACCTACGGTCAAGCACTGGCCAATATTTTGGCCTGTCTGCAAGAAGGTATTGCAGTATTTGATAGCTCTGTGGCCGGTCTCGGTGGCTGCCCTTACGCCAAAGGAGCCAGTGGTAATGTGGCCAGCGAAGATGTTCTCTACATGTTGAACGGGCTGGGGATCGAAACTGGAATCAATCTGGAACAGTTGATTGCTGCTGGTAATCGAATCAGCCAAATCCTGAACCGTCCTACAGGCTCTAAGGTGGCACGCGCTCTGCAGTCACCAGCCTGCTCCTGATAATAAGAGGTCAAGATGAATAAACTCTATCCTTCTGCCGCAGCAGCACTCGACGGCATCATTGAAGATGGCATGACCCTTGCCGTGGGTGGCTTCGGGTTATGCGGCATCCCAGAAACTCTGATTACTGCACTGCGCGACAGCGGAAAGCAGAATCTGATCGCCATTAGTAATAATGCCGGGGTTGACGACTTCGGCTTAGGTCTGCTTTTGCAAACCCGTCAAATCAGCAAGATGATTTCTTCTTATGTGGGAGAGAACAAGGAATTCGAGCGTCAGTATTTGTCTGGTGAGCTGGAGTTGGAGTTCACTCCACAGGGCACTTTGGCGGAAAAACTGCGTGCAGGTGGTGCAGGCATTCCAGCTTTCTATACTCGTACTGGTTACGGAACCATTATTGCTGAAGGTAAGGAAACTCGTCAGTTCAACGACGAGTGGTATGTCATGGAGCGCTCACTTACAGCCGACCTTGGCCTGATCAAAGCACAAAAGGCCGATAAGGCTGGCAACCTGATTTTCAACAAAACCGCTCGTAACTTCAATCCGTTGGCCGCTATGGCCTCTCGGATCTGTATTGCTGAAGTTGAAGAAATTGTCGAGATTGGCGAGCTCGATCCTGATCAGATCCACTTACCCGGAATTTACGTGCAGCGTCTGGTGTGCAACAGCAACCCAGAAAAGCGTATCGAACAACTAACCACAAGGAGCTGACCATGGCTTGGACACGTGAAGAAATGGCGCAGCGCGCCGCCCAAGAACTGCAAGACGGCTTCTACGTCAATCTAGGTATTGGACTGCCAACCATGGTAGCTAACTATATTCCTGATGACATGACCGTCTGGCTACAAAGTGAAAACGGTTTATTGGGTATTGGCCCATTTCCGACTGAAGATGAAGTTGATCCCGATCTGATCAACGCTGGTAAACAAACTGTAACGGTTCGGGCTGGCGGAAGTTTTTTTGATAACGCCCAAAGCTTCGCCATGATCCGCGGTGGTCATATCAATCTAGCTATTCTTGGTGCCATGCAGGTTTCCGAGAAAGGCGATCTGGCCAACTGGATGATTCCCGGCAAGATGGTCAAGGGCATGGGTGGCGCCATGGACCTTGTGGCTGGTGTGCGCCGCATCATTGTCCTTATGGAGCATGTAGCACGTAACGGCGAGCATAAATTGCTCAAGGAGTGTACCTTGCCCCTGACTGGAGTTAACGTTGTGGATCGCATTATTACCGACTTGGCAGTGCTCGATGTTACTCCGGAAGGTCTCAAACTGGTGGAGATAGCGGATGGTGTAACTTTGCAGCAACTGCAAGAGGCTACCGGTTGCGCTATCATAAGTTAATGCCTGGACCCTGTGCCGGCTAGCCGGTGCAGGGAGTTTATGGGTGTTTACACCAATCGCTATAACAAGGTAAGCATACTATGAGTAAAGAACCCAAGACCTTCAGTATTTCTGAGTTAGCTAGCGAGTTTGACATTACCACCCGTGCCATCCGTTTCTATGAAGAACAGGGGATGTTGAATCCCAAACGGCGAGGGCAGGAGCGTGTTTATAGGCCGAAAGATCGAGTAGCGTTAAAACTAATATTACGTGGTAAGCGTATCGGCTTCTCCTTGGCCGAGTGCAAGAATCTGATCGAACTTTACGATACCAGTGGCAGCCAAAAGCAGCTACATAGCATGCTGGAGATGATTGCCAAACGCCGTAAACGATTGGAACAGCAAATTTTGGATGTTAAACAGGTACAATTGGAACTTGATGCCGCTGAAGATCGTTGTCTAGCGGCCCTGAAACAGTTGGAGCAATTAGAGGAGGCCGTCCATTGAGCCGTATTCCCGCTAATAAAGTGCGTCGTGAAGTCATGGGCGATGCTTTTGTCGATCGTGCTATGCAAGCCACCGACGATTTTACCGGTCCTTTGCAGGATTTTATTAACCAGCATGCCTGGGGTTCTGTCTGGGAGCGCGAAGGCTTAACTCGTAAAGAGCGCAGTCTAATAACGCTAGGGGCGCTGACGGCGTTGCGTGCCTCGGGCGAGTTACGTGGGCACATCCGTGGTGCACTCAACAATGGCTGCACACCCGAGGAAGTTCGCGAGGCATTGCTACACTGTGCCATTTATGCAGGAGTGCCAGCATCCAGCGAAGCTTTCAAGGTCGCTGCTGAAGTCATTCAAGAAAGCTTGCAGGACTAACCAAGCACGCTACAGTAAGGCGCGGTTTGCGCCTTTTTTGCCTTGAACTATGGTGCTTAAGTAGATTAAAGCGGCTTGTCCGTTTTTTTCATTACTTGGTAGATGTGCTCCTCCATACGAGTTACGCCACGTGCTCTGAAGCTCGGTTCGTAGCACAGGATATCCCGCTGTCCAACTTGAGTTACCTCACAGGTATCTTCGAACAAGGACAGCATTTCCAAAGAGCTCACTGCAAAAGGCGGGCCTTGCATTTGCGCCTGTTCATAATCCACTACCAGCATCAAACCGCGACAACCTGTCGGTAAAATGTTGGCCAAGTGGGCCGCATATTTTAATCGTCCCTCGTTTTGCCAAGACACCAGCGCTGCCCGGTCATAAAAGCCTTTGCAATTCTCTAAGTCCGAAGCGGATAACTTAAAAAAATCACCGCATAATATCCGAATATCACCACTATTAAACTCGATAAACTCACCCTTAGGCTGGCGGGAATAAGATAAGTTGTTTTCATGGAAAAACTCCAGTACAGCGGTTTCAATCAGCTCAACTGCTATCACTTGGAAACCTTGTTCTACAAACCAAAGCAAATCCACCGTCTTGCCGCACAATGGTACAAATACTGTGTCACCGCGCTCGAGAGCAGGAAGTGACCAATACTTGGGCAGGTTCGGGTTGGTGCAGCGCAAATGAAAGCCAGCTTGATTGTTGTCCCAGCATTTCTGCCAATAATCAGCGTGCATTTATGAAAATCCTTGTTGTTATTTGTATATAGTTGGTTTACCTTAACGTAAACGCACGCTTGTTGCATATCCTTCTTTATGCACATAGACAGTCGGAGCTTATACTGCAAAACGTTGATGCATACTGTATGTAACAGCAAGCTGCTCCGGATCGTTCGGAGCGACAACCTCAATAATTACAACAAGAGGTATCTACCATGTTTAAACTCATGGTTCGTGGTTCTGTTCGCTTGGTAGAGCGTTATCTGCCAGACCCCTATATTTTCGTAATTCTCCTCTCCTTGCTGGCAGCCGTCGCAGCCATGCTCTTTGAGCAAACTTCTCCGGTCGAACTCATGCGCATGTGGGGCGACGGCTTTTGGGGGCTGCTAACCTTCGCCATGCAGATGCTGCTAGTATTGTTGACCGGCCATATGCTAGCCAGCACACCATTGATCAAAGGTTGGCTGGCCAAGCTGGCAGGGCTGGCCAAAACTGCCGGCGGCGCCATTATTCTGGTGACTCTCGTCTCGCTTGCAGCCAGCTGGATCAACTGGGGGTTCGGGCTGGTTGTCGGTGCTCTGTTCGCTAAGGAAATCGCCCGTCAAGTACGGGTTGACTACCGCCTGCTGGTGGCCAGTGCCTATTCTGGTTTCCTAGTCTGGCACGGTGGGTTGGCTGGTTCCGTGCCTCTGACCATTGCAACCGAAGGGCACTTCGCCGCCGATAAGATGGGCATCATTTCCACCTCTGATACCATTTTTGCGATCTTCAACTTGGCTATAGTACTGGTCCTGTTCATCGTGGTTCCGCTGGTTAATCGCATCATGCTGCCCGATGAAAAAGAAAGTATCTATGTAGATCCCGAGCTCCTCAAAGAGCCGGAAGAGGATGCCACCCAAACCACCGACCGTCCTGCCGACAAGCTGGAGAACAGTCGCATCATTGCGTGGCTGATTGGTTTTGCTGGATTGGCCTACTTGTTTGACTACTATGTCGTTAAAGGCGCCAACCTGAATCTGAACGTGATTAACTTCACCTTCCTGTTTCTGGCCATAGTGTTGCATGGCACGCCAAGGCGTTTGCTGGCCAGCCTGAGCGAAGCCATCAATGGCGGTGCTGGCATTGTCATCCAGTTTCCCTTCTATGCAGGCATCATGGCCATCATGATCCAATCAGGACTGGCGGCCAGCTTGTCCGAATGGCTGGTCTCTTTTGCCAGTGCCAAGACGCTGCCCTTCTGGGCATTCATCAGCGCAGGCGTCGTGAACATATTCGTACCATCTGGTGGCGGCCAATGGGCGGTACAAAGCCCAGTTGTAATAGAGGCTGCTCTACAATTGGATGCTGATCTGGCACGCACTGCCATGGCAGTGGCCTGGGGTGATGCCTGGACTAACATGCTGCAGCCCTTCTGGGCTCTGCCGGTCTTGGCCATCGCCGGCCTAAAAGCCAAGGACATCATGGGCTACTGCCTGATCCAGCTGTTCGTATCAGGCGTTATCATCTCCCTTGGTCTGACATTTTTCTGACCCTTTGAGAGTATGTTCTTGACCGACCAGCAATCAGGCCGACAGGTACATACTCAATACACCCTGTAATAATAATCATAAACAGGTACAGCATGACAATTTCCAAAGAAGCTATCGTCCACTTTTTAGACACTGAATTTCCACAAAACAAATGTCGAGTTGAAACTGTTGGCAAAGCTTTTTCCATCGTATCAAGAGAAATCGACTTCGATGAGCTCAGGCCCGGCGGAACAGTTTCCGGACCAACTATGATGGGTGTTGCCGACGTCGCAATTTACGTTGCCCTGCTCGGCACATTGGGCATAGTGCCGATGGCAGTTACTACCAACTTGAATATCAATTTTTTGCGTAAACCTTCGAGCCAAGCACGGATCATTGGTGAGTGTCGGCTTATCAAGTTAGGGCGTACTCTGGTCGTCGGGGAAGTTTCACTTTTTTCTGAAGGGGCAACCGAGCCCGTAGCCCATGCAGTAGGCACCTACGCCCTGCCCCCAAGCGTTCCAGGTATCTGACCTAAGTCTGTATAAGGAGTTTTGTATGACTGCATACTACCGCTTACGTAAACGTAGTAAGAATGGTAACGGCGACGTTTCTGCAGCCTATGAACCGCTAACTGCAAGCCAAGGTGCTTGGAACCCACACGAGCAGCATATGGCACCGGCCACCGGTATTTTGTGTGCTGAGCTGGAGGCCTACAGTCCTCGTCCGGACTTGCGCATAGGTCGCATCAATTTGGATATTTGGGGCCTGATCAGCCTGGAGCCTTTTACCATTGAAACTCGCCTGCTGCGTGGCGGCCGTACCATTGAGTTGATCGAGGCTCGCATGCTGGTTGGCGACCGGACCCTGATCAGTGCCCGTGCTTGGCGCATGCAAACCTGTGATACCAGCCAGATTCAGGGTATCGAGGATTCGGCCATTGCGCATTATGACAGCATGCAACCCTGGGACGGGATGAAGCAATGGGGTGGCGGCTTTATCAACAGTATGCAGTTTAAAACTAACCCACAACAACGCCGGGCGGGCAATGGTGTTGTTTGGATGACCAACTCTATGGATATGGTTGAAGGTCAAAGGACTTCATCCTTCGTCAAGCTCATGGGCATGGCAGACACCAGCAACGGCATTGTACCCAGAGCAAACCCCCGCGAATGGATATTCCCCAACTTGGACCTGAACATCAGTCTGTTACGCATGCCCCAGGGACAGTGGCTGGGCCTTGACACCCGCCAGCAGTACGGCAGTGACGGTATCGGTTTGACCAGCTCAGTGCTGCATGATGAGCAGGGAGTGTTCGCTCACAGCTTGCAAACTTTGACCCTGCGTTCGGCGCAACGCTGAAAGGAGCCGCAACTTGCGGAGAAAACACTATGATCTACCTGTACCACTGCATCAACGCCCGCTCTTTCCGCCCCTTGTGGGCGATGGAAGAGTTGGAGATACCCTATCAGCTATACATTTTGCCGTTTCCACCTAGATTTAAAGCAGCTGATTTTTTGGAGCGTAACCCACTGGGCACTGTGCCTTTTCTCGAGGATGGTGAGACGCGTATGACGGAATCCACAGCCATGTGCGAATACCTATCGCGCTTATATGGCAACGGCCGGTTGAGCCTTAACGACAAAGATGAACATTACGCTGTTTACTTGAACTGGCTGTTTATGAGTGACAGTACACTGACCTTCCCGCAAACATTGGTTCTACGTTACAGTCGTTTCGAGCCCTCCGAACGGCAGCAACCACAACTAGTAGAGGACTATAGTCGCTGGTTTCTAGCCCGTCTAAAAATTGTAAATAGTCAGATCGAACAAACTTCTTACCTGTATGATAACCGCTTCACCATGGCAGACATTGTCATTGGTTATGCATTATTTCTTTCCGAACATATCGGCCTGGCAAAGTACTTCAAACCACAAACAGCAGGCTATCTGAAACGACTTAAAAATCGCCCGGGTTTTCAGCGAGCAATGTACGCTCAGGAACAGGCGGCACTAGCACAGGGAGTAAGCACTCGACCCGTTACCGAACTTGATTTCAAAGCATTACACACTGACTGAATCAAACATCAACTCACAGATTCAGGCATAACCATAGTAAATAACAAACCAAACGAGGTATTCCATGCAAGACGTAGTTATTGTTGCCGCCACCCGTACGCCAATCGGCAGCTTCCAAGGTTCGCTGGCTAATATTCCCGCTGAAGAACTGGGCGCCATAGTCATCTCTAGCCTGCTGGAGCAAAGTGGCGTCGCCGCCAGTGAAGTAGACGAGGTGATCATGGGGCAGGTGCTCACTGCAGGTAGCGGCCAGAACCCAGCACGCCAGGCCGCAATTAAGGCAGGCCTTTCGGTGACGGTCCCAGCTTTGACGCTGAATAAAGTGTGCGGATCCGGCCTCAAGGCTCTGCATCTTGCCATTCAGGCCATCCGTTGCGGTGATGCTGACGTAGTGATTGCCGGTGGCCAGGAAAACATGAGCCTATCGCCTTATGTGTTGCCCAAAGCTCGCACTGGCCTGCGTATGGGGCACGCCCAACTGCAGGACAGCATGATCATCGATGGCCTGTGGGATGCCTTCAACGATTACCATATGGGCATCACAGCCGAGAATTTAGTAGAGCGCTACGGTATCAGTCGCGAAGAGCAGGATAGTTTTGCTGCCGTTTCTCAGCAAAAAGCTTGCGCGGCACTAGAGACAAACCGCTTCGCTAGTGAAATCACTCCAGTCCGCATCCCGCAACGCAAGGGTGACCCGTTGGTTTTTGAGTGTGACGAGCAACCGCGCGCTGGCACCACTGCTGACAGTTTAAGCAAGCTGCGTCCCGCCTTTAAAAAAGATGGCAGTGTTACAGCAGGCAATGCCTCCACTCTCAATGATGGTGCCGCAGCAGTTCTACTGATGAGCGCCGATAAAGCTAAAGCTCTGGGGCTTACAGTCATAGCCAGGGTTGCCGCATACGCTAGCGTCGGTGTAGAACCGGAAATCATGGGTATCGGCCCTGTGTCAGCCACCCTCAAATGTTTAGATAAAGCAGGTTGGAGTCATGAACAACTCGACCTGATCGAAGCCAACGAAGCCTTTGCTGCACAAGCCATATCTGTCAATCGCGAGTTGGGCTGGGATACTGCTAAGGTTAATGTCAATGGCGGTGCTATCGCCTTAGGCCACCCGATCGGTGCTTCCGGTTGCCGCATCTTGGTTTCACTGGTGCACGAAATGCAGCGCCGTGACGCCAAAAAAGGTCTGGCCACCCTCTGTATCGGCGGTGGTCAGGGCGTTGCCATAGCCATCGAGCGGTGTTAATAACCAAAGTCCATGCAGTCTGCTCAGCAGGCTGCAGCACCACCGTGTCTTGCCGGTATGTGCACAAGCAACCTACTTTTTTGAGGAAACCCAATGGAGAGCTCGAAATTCAACTGGAAAGATCCGTTTTTATTGGATAGTCAGCTGAACAAGGATGAGCGGATGATTCGTGATACTGCTTATCGCTATGCACAGGAAGAGCTTCTGCCCGGTGTGGTGCAGGCATTTCGCAACGAACATACTGACCCGGAAATTTTCCGGCAGATGGGCGAATTGGGACTGCTGGCAGCTACCCTGAGCTCTGAGTATGGCGGCAGCGGTCTTGGTGCCGTTGCCTACGCACCTCTGTAACCGGTCAAGTTTTGATGCAGGATGTGCAGGTTAAAACAGCACAATTGTTGCCTCAAGCCTCCGGGTTGGCAGCACCTTTTGCGTGCCTCAACGCAGCGCGTTACGGTATTGCCTGGGGTGCGCTCGGAGCAGCAGAAGATTGCTGGCATCGTGCTCGGCAGTACACGTTGGAAAGAAATCAGTTTGGGCGCCCCCTGGCAGCAAACCAGTTGGTTCAGAAAAAATTGGCGGATATGCAAACTGAAATCACTTTGGGTCTGCAAGGCTGCCTGCGTCTCGGACGTATGAAAGAAGAAGGCACCGATGCAGTAGAAATAACCTCGATACTGAAATGCAACTCCTGCGGCAAAGCACTCGAGATTGCGCGTACTGCTCGCGATATGCTCGGTGGCAACGGCATCAGTGACGAATTTGGTGTTGCTCGCCACTTGGTGAACCTTGAGGTGGTGAACACCTACGAAGGCACTCATGATATCCATGCGTTAATTCTTGGTCGCGCACAAACCGGCATACAGGCTTTCTGCTGACTGACAAGGTTGTCCAAGTTGAAGCGTCGGCACCATGACTGCGTCTGCATGACCACTGTAATCCACCAAACGATAGACCAAGGGGTGCAAAATTGAATGCCAAGCAGCCCTAAAGTCCACATGGACGGTGTTTTGCTGCTGGCAAGACTCACCACAAAGAGCGCAATTAAGTCTTGAACGCTCAAAATGCCAATAGCCACACGACCATGGAAAGCACGCAGCTCGCGCTTACTGTCTAATACTTTTAAGGTCAGTACAGTGCTGCATTGTAGAAGCCATGATTAACAGCCTATAGTGTATGAAGAAGCTGGGCGCATTATAAAGGGATTGTTTCATGCAGCAGCGCTTGGCCTCTTTAGGGCTGCATTAAGCGGGAGTTCTAATTATGCGTATTTTAATAACCGGTGGGACTGGCTTGATAGGCCGCAATTTATGCCAACAGTGGTTGGCAGACGGTCATGAGCTGTATGTTTGGAGCCGCACTCCAGAGCGGGTTAAAAGTGTATGTGGTGAAGCAGTGCATGGTGTGGGAGCGCTGCGTGAGCTGGATGAAGTTAAGCTTGATGCGGTGATTAATTTAGCAGGTGCACCCATTGCCGACCGTCCTTGGACGCAGAAGCGTCGCACACTATTGCGTGATAGTCGCATTGCCTTAACTGATCATTTAGTAAAGTGGTTGGCAAGCCTAGCCCATAAACCAGAAGTTCTGATTTCTGGATCAGCCGTAGGTTGGTATGGGGACGGTGGTGAGCAGCCATTAACCGAAAGCAGTCCCTCACAAAGTAAAGACTTTGCCACTCAGCTTTGCGCTGATTGGGAAACTGCCGCTTTAGCTGCAGAATCTTTGGGCATACGGGTGGTGTTGATTCGTACGGGTTTAGTGGTTACTGGTCAAGGTGGCTTTTTATCCCGTTTGTTGCCTTTGTTTCGCTTAGGTCTAGGTGGTCCACAAGGCAGCGGCCAGCAGTGGATGCCTTGGGTGCATTTGGATGATGAGGTGGCGTTAATCAATCATGTACTGCATCAGCAAGCAGCACGTGGTGTTTATAATGCCTGTGCTCCGGAACCTGCCCGTAATAAGGATTTTGCCAAAGCTTTAGGTAAGCAATTAGGGCGGCCAGCGGTGTTGCCCGTACCGGGCTTTGTATTGAAGCTGATGTTGGGCGAGATGGCTGGTTTATTACTAGGAGGGCAAAATATTCGGCCTGAACGCACTCAGGAAATAGGTTTTGAGTTTAAGTATCCTGATTTAAAGTCGGCATTGGCCACACTTTAAAAATTTAAGTGGACGTAAAAGCGTCCTCAAGTTTTGGCTGTTCAATAAATAGCGTGCTGAGATTGTGAACAACACCGCCAAGGACAAAGCACATTTAAGTTGTGTGCAGCAATTCTCGTCTACGAAACAGATGCAGAACTGTATTGTTAGCTTAGTTGTCCCTAGGCTTTGATGTTATCGCTGCTGTCTTTCATAGTCTTGGAGTACTTCGTTGATAAGCTTGCTAAGCACGGCTAGGCTGACAAAGTAGCCAGCCGACTCAGCGTTAAGTGCAAGTAATTTAACAGGCGAGTAATTTATAAGCAGGCCGCTTGTTTTAGCTCAATAACGGGTTGGCTGACCAGCGCTGGGAAGTCTAGTTGATAATCGCGGAATAGGTCAACCACGTCGCCAATCACAATTAGTGTTGGCGTGCCTAGCTTGGCATTGTGCGCCATGCTTTGCAGTTCGCTAAGTTTGCCACGAACCACTTGTTGTTGGCTGCAGGTGCCGTTGCTAATTAGTGCAGCCGGAGTCTCTACGGCTAAGCCTGCTTGAATCAATTGCTTGGAAATCTCAGCAAGATTGCTGAGCCCCATATAGAACACTAAGGTTTTTTTAGGTTCAGCAAAACTTTGCCAAGGTAAATTGAGTTTACCGTTTTCCTGTAAGTGACCGGTAATAAACTGGCAAGAATGTGCGACACCGCGGTGGGTCAGGGGGATACCCGCATAGCTGGTGCAGCCTGAAGCTGCGGTGATGCCTGGGACGATTTGGCAGTTGATGTGTTGCTGTAAAAGAAATTCAAGTTCTTCAGAGCCACGGCCAAAAATAAAAGAATCGCCACCTTTGAGGCGGGCCACGCGTAAACCTTGTAAGGCGAGATCGGCAAGCAGTTGATTGATTTTATCCTGGCTTAAGCTGTGCTTATTACGCGCTTTACCGACATAGTGTCGTGCACAGTGTTCGGGTAGCAAGGCCATTAGCTCAGAACTCACCAGGCGATCATAAACCACCACGTCAGCTTGTTGTAATAAACTCCACGCACGCAAAGTGAGTAAGCTAGGATCACCAGGGCCTGCGCCAATTAATGCGACTTCACCGGGAATAAAAGTAGCCCGTAGTGCAGTAGGAAGTATATGTGCCTGATCCATGTCAGCTCCAAAGCAGTTGCAAGTTACACAGCAAAACCATTGCCAGCTGAACCGGCTGGCGCCACAGTAACTGGTCTAAGGTCTAAAAACGCCATTAGCCTGTTCAGTTAATAATCTGGCGGTTATAAGTCAGCGGTGTCAGCGTCACTGGTTATGCAAAATCAAAAGCTAATGTACCTAGCTGTGGCTTGTTACCCAAGCGCATAGCTAGAACGATTTAGCATGCAAATAGTAGTGAACGTTCTAAGGAGTGGTGCAGATATAACCTAAGGGAGCAAGTCGAGCGCAGAAAAGTGATATTTAATCAGTTGCCCTGATGGGAAATGCAGGGTTGCAGATTGGTGAGTGGGGAAGTTAAGAGGTGCTAGAGGGTTTGGGGTGTCTAAGAGGAATAAAAAGCAGGGAAGAGTGACGTCATGAAATCGTTCAAATCTGCATCAGCAGTTTGCTGACTGTCATGACGTCTTCTTAGTGAGTTACTTGTGTGAAAGAATCCATTCAGCCAAGAGGGTCGCTTCTTCTTCAGTAACAGCATTGGGTGGCATGGGGATAGGACCGTACACACCAGTACTACCATTTTTGATGTTCGCAGCAACAGTTGCCACATCATCGCCACGCTTTTCTGCAACTTCCATGTAGGAAGGGCCAACCATTTTTGTGTCAATAGTGTGGCAAGCAACGCAAGCTTTAGTGTTAAATAATGTTTTTGCTGCTTCTACGTCAACAGCGGCAGCATTTTGCATGGTTGCCAGTGCCGCAACTGATACTAGGGGAATTAATAGTTTTTTCATTGTGTATCCTCAGGGCTATTTAAATAGTTGCGGGCTGGTATAAACCCGCAACTACAGTTTACTCAGTAAACGTCGTATTGGGTATTGTGTACGTTAAATTTACCAGTTGGTGTGATTAAACGCTTGTCTTTTATGACTTTTTTCAGCTCTAGGGTTTTGTCATCAACCACCACTATAGCGGAGATTTCATCTTGCTGACTCCACACTGAGAACCAAACTTCGTCACCGGCTTGGTTGAATTCAGGCTGTAGCACACGCTTCACCCCGCCTTCAATATTTGCCCACTCAGCAATGGGCAGAACCTTGTAGCCGGCATCAAGGTTACGGATGTCAAACACCGCAGCGGTTTGACTGATTTTGGCATCAGGATTAAAGGTGGTGTCCAGGTAGAGGTTAGTGGATTTAGGGTGGGTTTTAACAAACAGTGAGCCACCACCTTGTCCTTTTAAGGTTGCGACAACTTTCCAAGCATTGTCTGGATAGTTCACTGGATCGGTACCAATCAGGGAGATGGTTTCATCGCCCAAGTGACTGGTGGCCCAGACTGGACCGAACTCAGGATGCACGAAGTTTGCACCACGGCCAGGGTGAGGGATCTTGCCCACATCAACCAGTGCCGCCAGAGTACGCTCTTTGGAGTCAATCACTGCAACTTTGTCGGAGTTATTAGCTGCCGTCATAAAGTAACGGTGGGTACTGTCCCAGCCGCCATCGTGTAAGTACAGAGCGGCACCAATACTGGTGGTGGTGAGGTTCTCAATGTCTTCGTAATTAACCAGCAAAATACGTCCGGTTTCTTTGACGTTAACAATAAACTCAGGGTGCTCATGAGAGGCAATAATCGCCGCCACACGGGGTTCGGGGTGATATTCTTGAGTGTCAACGGTCATGCCACGGGTGGAAACAATTTGCAGTGGCTCAAGGGTTTCACCATCCATGATGGTGTACTGCGGTGGCCAGTATGAGCCAGCGATGGCGTATTTATCTTCGTAGCCTTTAAATTTCGACGATTCCACTGAGCGGGCTTCGATGCCCACTTTGATTTCGGCAACCCGGGCTGGCTCTTTCATCCACAGGTCGATCATATCGATGCGCGCATCACGGCCAATCACCAGTAAGTAGCGACCTGATGCAGACATGCGCGAAATGTGTACCGCATAACCAGTTTCAATGGTTTTAATGATCTTTTTAGTATCACCATCAATCAGCGCAATTTTACCGTCATCACGCAAGGTGACTGAGAAAATATTGGCTAAGTTGAGGTTGTTCATTTGTTTCTTGGGGCGGTCCTCTGGTTTGATCAGAACTTTCCAAGAATCTTTCATTTCCGGCATGCCCCACTCTGGCGGAGTTGGCGGCGTATGCTGGATGTAGCTGGCCATTAAGGTGATTTCTTCAGGGGTGAGTTCATTTGAGGTGCCCCAGTTGGGCATACCTGCTGGTGAACCATAGGTGATTAACGCTTCCAAATAGGCTTGGCCGCGTTCTTGAGTAATATCGGGGGTCAGTGGTTTACCGGTGGCACCTTTACGCAACACACCATGGCAACCTGCACAGCGTTGGAAGTAAATCTCCTTAGCTTCTTCAAATTCGCTATCAGTGAGATCGGGTGCGCCTGCAGTACGTATGGTTTTTACGCTGGCAGGATCTACTGTAGAGGCAGCGCCTTTATAAGCTGCTTCGGCATCTTCTGGATTCGCTGCAGCGTGCGCTATTGAGAGGCTCAATAACGACACTGACATGGCAGTCATGATACCGGTTAGTAGTGGCTTGCCTTTCATGGACATAGGGAAGTCTCCTTGAAATGCTTGGACTCTATAAGTGTTTTTTTGAGTTTTAGCATTCGTATTAATAGTGATTGTTTGGCTTATCCCGGGTCATTTGTGTGTGCATTGACATCCTAAACACAGCCATAAATATTGTGCTTGACGGCAATCAAGAATCATTCTTTAAGACGCGGAGGGTACTTCTCTAAGGCGGTTTAGATAGTTAATGTAATCCTAACTAGGTCCGTTAGTAGGGTGTAAAGGTGAATACAAAATTGAATCAAGCAGCGAATTTAAGCAGCGAAGAACCGTTTTACCAGACGCTGGGTAATGAAGAGGTTGTTTTTCACCAAGCCTGGCAGCATGGCATGCCGGTGCTGATTAAAGGTCCTACTGGCTGCGGTAAGACACGTTTTGTGCAGCACATGGCACACCGCTTAAATCTGCCGCTGTACACCGTGGCCTGTCATGATGACTTGAGTGCTGCCGACTTAGTGGGGCGTCATTTAATCGGCTCACAAGGCACTTGGTGGCAAGATGGACCGCTGACCCGCGCAGTGCGTGAAGGGGGCATTTGCTACTTGGATGAAGTGGTGGAAGCTCGGCAAGATACTGCGGTGGTATTGCACCCCTTAGCCGATGATCGCCGTGAATTATTCTTAGAGCGTACCGGCGAAGCAATTCAAGCGCCGCCCAGTTTTATGCTGGTGGTGTCCTACAACCCAGGCTATCAAAATCTGCTTAAAGGTATGAAACCCAGTACCCGTCAGCGTTTTGTGGCGCTGCGTTTTGATTATCCTAGCGCCGCAGAAGAACAGAAAATTGTTGAAATCGAAGCAGGTGTTGATGCCAAACTGGCCGCACAAATTGTCCGCTTAGGGCAAGCATTGCGTCGTTTAGAAAACCATGATTTAGAAGAAGTGGCTTCCACTCGTTTGTTGATTTTTACAGCACGGATGATTAAAGCCGGCATGCCAGTACGTGAAGCCTGCTTAGCCTGTTTAGCAGAGCCGCTGAGTGATGACCCGCAAACAGTGGCGGCGTTAATGGATGTGGTTGATGTCCATTTTGAGTAAGCCCAGAGTCACTCAGGCGTTGCCGGGTGACTTAGCCATGTGGATTTTTATCCTCGCTGAACTGGCAGCTTTTACCTTATTTATCCTTGCGTTTTGCATTACCCAACTGCTTAACCCAGAAATGTTTGCCGCGGGGCGCGCCGAGCTTGATCCATCCACAGGCTTTGCCATGACTGTGGGCTTACTGTCCTCAGGCTTTTTAGCGGCATTGGCGGTGGAGCGCGTACGGGTCAATCAAGGGCGCCAAGCAGCCTTATTGCTGGTGGGTGCTATTGCTTCAGCGATGCTTTATGTGGTGCTGAAATTCAATGAGTATTCACACTTAGCCCATGCGGGCTTTGACCTTGAATACAATATGTTCTTCACCCTGTACTGGCTGTTAACGCTGTTTCACTTTTTGCACGTGTGGTTGGGTGTACTGGTCTTAGCCTTTTTGGCTTGGCGCTGCTGGCGTTATGGCTTTGATGCTGAAAATCGCAGCGGGATGGAATCAGGGGTGATGTACTGGCATATGATCGACTTGGCCTGGGTGATTATTTTTCCACTTGTGTACTTACTGGGCTAGGGGGTGCGCATGTCAAACACTCGAGTATTGACTGTCTGCTGGCTGGCTTTGGTCATCGCGACTGCTGCCACTGTCTACCTTGGCGGCAGTATGCTGGCGCTGGGCAGTCAAGTGGCTGCGATTTTGCTGGTGGCGATTATTAAGTCAGGGCTGATCATTGATGGCTTTATGGAGTTGCGCCATGTTGAGAGACGCTGGCGGCTGATTATGTATGGATGGCCACTGGCCATGAGTTTAATTATTGCAGTTAGTTTACTGATTCCATACTTAACGGCTTAATTGTCGTTATTAATGCCGTCCAATTGAACACTGATTTAAAGTCATACAGCTTTGATGCTGTCCGTATGCAAGGCTGTATGACTGCTACTGCAGATTAAAAATCTATTGATTCATTATTTTTGGCAGTTGTGCGGCCAGTTTCTCAATTTCTAAAGGGGCACGAACAAAGCCAAACTGGCGGCCATCGGGCTGGATAATAGCTAAGTTACCACTGTGGTCTACAGTGTAATGGGGCTGGCTGGTATCACCGGGTATAAATGGAATGCTCAGAGCATTACTTAAGGTTTGGATATCGCTTAACTCACCGGTCAAGCCAATGAAGCTGGGATCAAAGTACTGTAAATATTGCTGCAACTGATCGACAGTATCGCGCTGTGGATCAACACTGACCATCAGTATTTGTAAGTTGCTCTTAATATCTTCTGGCAGCAGCTTATTAAGCTTGCGCAGTTCAGCTAATGTGGTGGGACAGATATCAGGACAAAACGTATACCCAAAAAAGACTAGACTCCATTGACCGGTTAACGCCTGGGTGTCTTGTACTGTGTTACGGGTACTGGTCAGTTGTAAAGCGGGGAGTGCGCGACTGCTGGGTAACCTAATAATGCCCGCATCATGCACTGCTGCTTGAGAAAATGAGCGGTCATCCACAGTTAAATACTTACCCATCAGTAAACCAAAGCCTACAGCTAGTCCTATCCCTAGGATGCTTAAAAAGAGTCTTCGACCTTTGCTTGAATGTGTCATAAAACGTCCTTATCAGTTTTAAATACAGTGCGCTGCTTAACCAGCCGAGCTCTATTATAATGCGAACTGCGACTGATGTGCTTGTGTCCAGTTGCCGCGCAGCAGGTTGATTGAAGGGTGTGCAAGGGTTTTGGCCAGCGCTTCAATGGGTAAAACTGCAAACAGCAGAATTTAAGTACATCAGTAAGCTGGGCAGTGTTTCATTTGTAGCCTGTTACACTGTGTGACTCAAGTATTAGGAGCTGGTTATGACTGCCCATCCATTTGCTACGCTGACGCCCGATTTGGTTTTAGATGCCGTAGAAAGTCTAGGTTTTTTAAGTGATGCTCGTGTGCTAGCACTAAACAGCTACGAAAATAGAGTTTACCAGGTGGGCATTGAGGGCAAACTGCCGTTAATTGCCAAGTTTTATCGTCCTGAGCGTTGGACTGACGCACAAATTCTGGAAGAACATGAGTTTTCCTTTGAGCTGGCCGAGTGTGATGTGCCACTGGTTGCGCCCATGCAGCACAATGGGCAAAGTTTATTTAAACATGCGGGTTTTCGTTTTGCTTTATTTGAACGTCGCGGTGGTCGTGCGCCTGAGCCGGGTAATTTAGATCAATTGTATCGCTTAGGCCAGCTGCTAGGTCGTTTGCATGCAGTGGGGGCAAGTAAAGCCTTTACTGAGCGGCCTGAATTGAATGTGGCCAGTTATGGACATGCGTCTGTACAAGTATTGCGCAGTGCTGAGCATGTTCCACACAGCTTACGGCCGGCTTGGCAGTCGGTGGCGGATGATCTGTTGGTTCAGTTGGATGAACTCTTTGCCAGTCACCCTTATCAGCCGATCCGTGTACATGGTGACTGTCATCCAGGTAATCTTTTATGCCGCGATGATAGCTTTTTTATTGTTGATTTAGATGACTGCCGCATGGGGCCCGCCATTCAGGACCTATGGATGATGTTGGCTGGCAACTATCAAGAGCGCTTAGTGCAGCTTTCCGAGTTGGTCGATGGTTATCAAGAGTTTCATGACTTTTCAGCACGGGAATTGCCATTAATTGAAGGGTTGCGCACCTTACGCTTATTGCATTATAGCGCTTGGTTGGCACAGCGCTGGAGTGATCCGGCATTTCCGCAAAGCTTCCCTTGGTTTGGTACTGAACGTTACTGGGGGGAGCAGATTTTGATTTTACGTGAACAGCGCGCCGCTTTAGATGAGCCTTATTTAAAGCTTTTTTAACAGCGTGCTGTATCGATCAAAATATCGTTTTGCTAGTCTTTAAATGTTTAGTTAGCAGGCTAATTAATTATGAAAGTGACTCCCAATCCTCGCCGTGGCTACATATTAGGCTTGCTGGCTTATAGCATTTGGGGATTATTTCCGTTGTATTTTAAAACCCTAGAAGGGATTCCAGCGCTGGAGGTGATTGTGCACCGGGTGCTGTGGTCTGCGGTGTTTAGTGCTGGCTTGTTATTATTGTGGCGCCACCGTGGCTGGTGGCAGCAGTTGCGCGCGCACCCTAAGCGTTTTTTGATTTTAACTGCTTCAGGGGCTTTGATTGCCACGAACTGGTTGATCTATGTTTGGGCGGTGCACCATGATCGGATGGTGGAAGCCAGTTTAGGGTATTACATCAATCCCTTAGTGAATGTGTTATTGGCCATGTTGTTTTTAGGCGAGCGTTTACGGCGTTTACAGTGGCTGGCCATTAGTTTGGCGGCAATTGGCGTTGGCTTACAGGTGTGGAGCTTAGGGGAAATTCCATGGATTTCTTTGGCGTTGGCCTGTTCTTTTGGATTTTATGGGTTAATTCGCAAACAAGCACCGGTGGCTGCTTTACCGGGTTTAACCGTAGAAACCTGGTTGCTGCTGCCGGTGGCATTAGCTTGGTTGTGGTTTAATCCACAAACGGCCAGTATGCAGAGTGGTTTTTTAGGCAGTAGTGAGATGTTTTGGCTGGCAGCGGCTGGGCCGGTTACTTTACTGCCTTTATTATGCTTTAACGAGGCTGCGAAAAATCTCCCTTATGCTTCATTGGCATTTTTACAGTACATCACACCTACAGTGCTGCTGTTATTGGCAGTTTTGCTCTTTGGCGAGCCGTTTTCAGCACAGTCGTTTGTATTCTTTGGTTTTATTTGGGCGGCCCTAGCAGTGTACAGCTGGGATGCAATACGGGTTCTCAAAGGCAGTCGCAACATACTGCTTGAAAAGTAATCAACAGCCGCAAAGCCTTATGGGGCAAGGGTTTGCGAGCTGTGCTAACACGTTACCCACAGCCTCATCCCGTATATTTGTGCACAGTTGCTGAGGATTGTCTGTTTTTTGAACAGCTTGCGCAAAGCCAGCTGTGATCAAGCTTTGCCGCGGCACTCCCCAGCTTATCCACAGGCTCATGCACCTGCTTGGTGGATAACTATTAAGTAGCTTAACGTGTTGTTTTTAAAGAGGGTTTTGTTTTAATTGATGGATTGGTAGAGCAGGAAAGAGCCAATTGACAGGTAAATCAGCACAAACCCGTAAAAACACCATGGATTGTCTTTTTTAGAGTAATAATTACTGCGTAGGCCGCGGGCACCAGCAATCACTTTGCCGCGCCATAGACCTTGGATTGCGGTGATGAGGATAATCACTCCAAGTAACGTCATTAAAATTGCCGGCATTGTGACTGTCCATGGTTAGTATGCAGATAAAAGAGTTTTGTATTGTTAGGTGAACACTGGGGACTGTCAATTTATTTTATTGTCGATTAGCTATAAATAATATGCTGTTGTAAGCCTGTATAGAAGGGGAGCTAAGAGCGTTATGCACACTTGATATACGGCATAATAACAAACTATTCACAAAGTTATCCACAGCTAAAAAGAATTGTGTGATATTTGTACAAGTCGCTGTAAGCTAGATTTGGCGCGGCTTTGCGCTTGAACTCCCCAGCTTGTCCACAACGCTATGCACGCTTTTTCTGAATAACATTCACAGGTCAGCAAATAACTAAAATGGGCGCTGGAAAACACGCTGAGAATGGAGTTTGCAAGGTGTTTGAGATAAGTTTGTGCAATCGGTTAACCCAGTTGTGGATGATTTGCTCCGTCAATGAAGAGCGCATCTGTTAGGCTAAACCGTCCATCTAAGGGAGTAAGCAATTGAGTTTAAATGATCAATGGATGCAGCGTGATTTAGACGTGTTATGGCATCCCTGCACACAAATGAAAGACCATGAAACCTTACCTATTGTGCCTATTCGCCGTGCCGAAGGTATTTGGTTAGAAGACTTTGATGGTCGACGTTATTTAGATGCGGTGAGTTCGTGGTGGACCAATATCTTTGGTCACTGTAATCCACGGATTAATAATCGCATTAAGCAACAGCTGGATGAGCTCGAGCATGTGATGCTGGCCGGTTTTACCCATGGGCCAGTGGTTGAGTTGTCTGAGCGTTTGGTAGACATCACTCCGCCAGGCCTAGATCGGGTTTTTTATGCCGATAATGGCTCTTCGGGCATCGAAGTGGCGCTAAAAATGAGCCACCACTATTGGTTGAATATGGGTCAGCCGGAGAAAAAGCGCTTTGCCACCATCAGCAATGGTTATCACGGGGAAACCCTTGCTACTTTAGCGGTGGGCGATGTGGCGTTGTATACGCAAACCTATAAAGCTCTGTTGATGGACTGCATTAAGGTGCCCAGCCCCGATTGCTACCATCGGCCCGAGGGGGTGAGCTGGGAAGAACATTCGCGCTTGATGTTTGAACATATGCGGCAGACCCTTGAAGAGCACCATAGCGAGCTATCGGCAGTGATTTTGGAGCCCTTAGTGCAGGGTGCTGGTGGTATGCGCATGTACCATCCGGTGTATTTAACTTTGCTCCGTGAGGCCTGTGATCATTATGGCGTGCATTTGATTCTTGATGAAATTGCCATGGGTTTTGGTCGCACCGGTACTATGTTTGCCTGTAATCAAGCGGACATCACCCCTGATTTCATGGTGCTGTCTAAAGCCTTAACCGGTGGTTATTTACCCATGGCAGCGATTCTCACCAGTGAGCAGGTGTATCAAGCCTTTTACGATGAGTACGATACTTTGCGGGCGTTTTTGCATTCCCATACGTACACGGGGAACCCATTAGCCTGCGCGGCTGCTTTGGCAACTTTGGATATTTTTGAGCAAGATAATGTGATTGAGAATAACCAAGTTTTAGCTCAGCATATGGCCGACGCCACTGAACACCTAAAAGAGCACCCGCATGTTGCCGAAGTGCGTCAAACCGGTATGGTGCTAGCCATTGAAATGGTTAAAGATAAAGCCACTAAAGAGCCTTATGCTTGGCAAGAGCGCCGTGGCTTAAGGGTTTATGAGTATGCTATGGAGAAAGGTGCATTACTGCGTCCATTGGGCAGTGTGGTGTACTTTATACCCCCTTACATCATCACTGCAGAGCAAATTCATTGGTTAGCTGAAGTGGCTACCGAAGGCATTGATATTGCTACCCGCGATTAACAGCTAGACGCTTGGTAAAAAACCACGCACCATAGCGTGGTTTTTTACTGCTGGAGTTTAAAAAATGTCGCTACCGCGTTTTTTTGTAGCTGCACCATTGACCTTGGGCGTGCATGAACTTCCTGAGGCGCAAGCGCACTATTTAAGCCGTGTGCTGCGCTTAACTGTGGGTGCTGCGGTGCAACTGTTTGACGGTAGCGGGCAGGAATATATCGGTGAGCTGATTGCAGTAGCGAAAAAATCTGTACAGGTTGAGTTGCATGAGAGTATCGCCGGTTTACCTGAGTCCTCTTTACGGGTTCACTTGGGCCAAGGCTTATCCCGCGGTGAACGCATGGATTGGGCCATCCAAAAAGCCACCGAATTAGGTGTGGCGGAAATTACCCCATTATTCACTGAGCGTTGTGAGGTGCGCCTTAATAAAGAACGCATGGAGAAACGTCTGGAGCATTGGCGACAAGTGGCAATCAGCGCCTGTGAGCAGTGTGGCCGCTCACTAGTGCCGGTTATTCACCCGCCACAGCAGCTAAAAGATTGGCAAGAGTCCGTAGCAGCGGATTTAAAATTGGTTTTACATCCCGTAGCACAGCCTTTAACGGAGCATCAGTTGCCCAGCACTTTGGCCTTTTTAATTGGTCCTGAAGGGGGGTTAAGCGAGCAGGAAGTGGCGCAGGCTGTAAAGCAAGGCTTTCAGCCAGCACGCCTAGGGCCACGGGTGTTACGAACCGAAACTGCCCCTGTGGTGGCGCTCAGTGTGGCGCAACAATTATGGGGTGATTTTTAATCCTGCTTACTGCGCCTACACCGGCCATTGAACCCTAGCGTTTGCCCTGCAGTAGATAAAAATGTGCAGGCTGCACCCTTTCAAAACCACAATGCACTAGACTATGTGAAATTCTTTTTCCTGTTTAGTTGGACCTTAGATCCTAAGAGGCCGTTTGTGACTGCTGTATTGCACAATATTTTATCGTCAGTAGTACCTATTTTATTATTTTTAGTCGGCGGTTATGGCTTGGGCAAAATGCTACCTAAGCCGATAATTCACAGAGCAGTGCGATGCATCACACCTGTGGTGTGGGTGATTTTGTTTGTAATTGGTTTGGAGTCGGGAGAGGCGTTTAGCTCGCTGGCAGCAGGTATAAGTATTCTCAAGCATGCCTCTTTATATGCTTTTGTCATCAGTGCAGTGGTGTTTGCGCTGATTATCCCCTTTAACCGTAAGCCTGCTACTGAAGATAATGAGCCCAGTTCGTGGGCTGCGCTGTGGCATCCCATTAAAGAGTGTTTAATTGCTTTTAGTCTAGTGTTGTTAGGCGCGTTTTTTTATCGGTTGCATTGGCATGATAATCAAGTCGGTGCAGTGCTGTTTAGTATTTCGTACTGGTTATATGTGCTGCTGTTATTGATTGGTCTTGATTTAGCGCAGGTTTCCATTAACCGCTCTTGGCTGGCGCCACGGGTGTTGCTGATTCCTTTATTGGTAATGATTGGTTCAATGCTGGCGGGAGTCTTAATCAGCGTAACCACTGGAGAAGAATTAGTTGTTGCGCTGGCGCTGAGCACAGGCTTTGGTTGGTTTAGCTTATCTGGGGCGCTGGCTGGTCAATATCTCGGTGATATGTATGGCAGCATCGCACTGCTGAATGACTTGCTGCGCGAGTTGATTGGTTTAACCGTCGTGTTTTTATTAGGTCGCAACTATGCCAATAGCAGTATTGGAGTCTGTGGAGCAACAGCTATGGATACAACCTTGCCCTTCGTGCGCAAGGCTTGTAACTATAAGTATGTGCCCACAGCAATTATTAGTGGTTTAATTCTCACCGTAGCTGCGCCCTTTTTTATGTTGTTTTTTCTAAGTTTTGTGGGCACTTAACACAGAATGAATAACGGCTTCAGTTAGAGTTTTATGGGATTGTTTTCTAAGAGTCGTTGGTTGAAAACCTCTATGGGCTCAGGTCGGCCAAAGTAGTAACCTTGTCCCAGTGAGCAGTTTTGCTCTTGGAGGAACTGCATATGTTCAACGGTTTCAATACCTTCAGCCTGGACCTCAAGACCAAGACTGCTGCCCAGAGCTAAAATGGCACGGACAATGGCGATGTCTTCATCACTATTAGGTAGGTTGCTGACAAAGCTTTGGTCAATTTTGAGTTTATGTACCGGTAAAGATTTAAGTCTAGATAATGATGAGTAGCCGGTTCCAAAGTCGTCAATGGCTAAGTGAACGCCCAGGTTGCGTAACTCAATAAGAATTTCGTCAGCTTGTTTAGGATTTTCCATCACCGCACTTTCAGTGACCTCCAGCTCAAGACGTTGTGGGTCTATGTTGCTGTCTTCGAGGATTTTAGTCACTTTAGCTGGCAAACTTGGGTTCGACAATGAGCGGCTAGAGATATTGACGGCAACAAATTGCAACTCAGTGCCTTGTTGCTGCCAAGCATATATTTGCTGGCAAGCCTGTCGTAATACCCAATGATCAATGGCGCTAATCAGTCCGCTTTCTTCGGCGATAGGAATAAACTCATTGGGCGGTATGAAGCCACGCTCTGGGTGGTTCCAACGCAGCAAGGCTTCGCAACCTACCAGTTGTTGATTTTGCATGGCGTAGACAGGCTGGTAATACAGCTCTAAGCCGCTGTTACCATCCAGTGCCTGATTTAACTCACTGGCGATACGAATACGCTGAAAGGCTTGCTCGGTTAAATCACTGGAGTAAAAAGCAAAGGTATCGCGCCCACTTGCTTTTGCCTTACTGAGGGCTGAGTCAGCGTTGCGCATTATCTCTTCAACATTGCTGCCAGATTGAGGGTAAAAGCAAATACCTATGCTGAGATTGATAAATAATTGATTGTCGCCAACTATAAATGGCTCTTTGTGGGTATGAATAATTTTTTGAGCTAAGGTAGCTGCTTTTTCTGGAGTGTTAATGGAGTCACTGATAATGGCAAACTCGTCACCTCCAAAGCGTGCCAATAAGCTCTGCTCATCTAAGGCTTTAGCCATGCGCTGGGCAACAGCTTGTAACAGCTGGTCACCTAAACTGTGACCTAAGCTTTCGTTGATGTTTTTAAAGTGGTCTAAGTCGATTAAAAAGAATGAGCTATTTACTTGGTGGGCAATGGCTGAGCGCAGACTGTGCTTTAAACGATCATAGAGTTGCGCACGATTGGCAAGTCCGGTCAGTGGATCGTAATGGGCAAGATAGCTGAGCTCACTTTGCGAGTCTTTTAATACCGAGATATCTGAAAAGATAGCAACGCTATGAGAGATTAAACCGTTTTCATCGCGGATCAGGCGAATGGTTTGGTACTGGGGGAGAATTTCACCGTTTTTACGGCGGTTCCAGATTTCGCCACTCCACTGATCGGTTGACTCTAAAGTGGTCCACATGGATTTATAAAACTCTGCTGTATGGCGGCCGGATTTAAACATGCGTGGTGTTTTCCCAAGCACGTCTTCAGGGCTGTAACCGGTAATCTGTGTGAAGGCAGGGTTAATGTGCACAATAGTATTGGTGTGGTCAGTGACTACTATGCCTTCATGAGTGCTTTCAAACACAGCTTGTGCTTGTTTTGCGCGCTCTTCACTTTCGCGTTGCTCTGTGATGTCTCGAGCGATACCGATAAAGCGGGTCGGCTGCCCCTTGGCGTTTTTAATCACACTACCGCGCGAGCGAATCCAGCGTGGCGTACCATCTTTATGGCGCATGCGGTAGGTGCTGTCATAACTGCCTTTGCCCTCTGCAAGATAGTTCATGACGTTACGGTAAACATGTTCCCGTTCTTCTGCGAATAAGTGGCCTTGCCAAGCTTTTTGATTATTACCGAACTCGGCTTGGCTGTAGCCTAAAATGTTACAGTAACTTTCTGAGAAGTAGATTTCTTGCTGAGGATTTAGGGACCAGTCCCAAAAAGCTTCATGGGCGGCATCTAGCGCTAGTCGAGTTCGTTTTAAACTGATTCTAGAATCAGCACTTTGCTTGCTTTTTTGTAGGCTGTGCAGAACTAATATAGCAAGCCAGTAGGCTACTGAAAGCACTACAAAAAGCACTGGGCTGAAAAAATGAATTTCCTTGAAGGCCTGCAGCGAATAATTTTTTAAAGCATAGGCTGCTACTAACCCGCTTATTGCAAGCAGGGTATAGATTAAAAAATATTTTAGAAAGGCGCGATCTAGCTTCATGTTTAGTGACAGGCTCAAAATTTGATTTGAACCACAATTATATACTCTATTAGACGCACATTAGGAGTGATATAGCCTTTTAGGCTTAAATACTTTCATATAAAGGGCGAGCATTGTTTTATGGGTTGCTTGCTAGCAGCTTGGAATGGGTGGAGATAAGTAGAAGTAGCGTCGATAGTGAAAGGATGCTCAATAAAAAA
>DASROA010000011.1:0-38305 GCA_035647115.1 Thiopseudomonas sp.
GGACAGTACTCATTGAGCCGTTTTGTTGCGAATTAGAATCCATTAATTACCAGTCATTAAGCGTATTTAAGCGCAAAATGTACTCCTATCATCACAGTGATTCAAGCAGTCTGTGTTTTGCACTAATTACCAATTATTTCATCTTAGGGGCTGGGCAGCTCGAATCATAATAAAAATCGTCATACTGACACCCTCAGCAAGCATTTAACTTTTTGTACAGGCTTTTCATTATGCTGGTACAGCCTAAATAGAGGAGTAAGGTTATGCAGTACTACAACGAAAAATGTGATTTTATTCGTATGCGTGTGGAAACACCTATCACCTTTAAGCTCCATGGCACATGGCTATGCGGCCCTGTGCATCGACTTGTCCAGTACCGGTCTACAAATAGAGACAGAAGCGAGCCTTGAGTTTAGCCAAGGGCAAAAGCTGCACGTCAGCATCCCGTCCACACATGCAAAGTTGTACGGTCTAGAAGCCGAAACCCAAGTGCAACGTATTGAGCACTTGGATAACGGCTATGTTGCTCTAGGCTTAAAAATTATCTCGATGCAATGAGCAATGCTTTAAAAGTCATCGATTACTTCACCGTCCAGCACCTTAAACTCACGATTTTGTAAAAACGCATTGCGAACAAAACGGTATTTATCACCCACAATGAGTTTTTCAGTGGACAGTAAGTTAGCGCGGGTATCAACGACGTTTAACGCAAACATACTATTACGCGTGGGCACATCATTGATATAACGATAAGCACTGGTATGGCTGTCAGCATACAAAGCGACTGAATCACGCACTGTGCTTGGCCCTAAAAAAGGCAGAACTACATAGGGTCCACTTTTTACGCCCCAAGCCCCTAAGGTTTGCCCAAAATCTTCATCATTACGTTGCAAACCCATTTTGGTCGCCACATCGAAGAAGCCAAACAGACCAAAGGTGGTGTTAAAGAAAAAACGTGCAGTATCAACACCAGCGTCACGCAGTTTAAACTGCAGCAGATTATTCACTAGGTTGTGGGTTTCGCCTAAATTACGAAACACATTGTGTACGCCATCTTCAAGCGCATCTGGAGTTACTTTCTGATAGCCCTGCGCCAAGGGTTTTAACGTCCAGCGATCAACAGTTTCATTGAAACGAAAAATAGCGCGATTCATGGGTTCCCAAGGGTCTTCATTCTCGCCATATTCGTCCCAGAGTTCATCATCATAGACAAAGTCGGCCTCTTGCCCGTGGGCATAGTGAGGCAGAGTCAAGACGCCTGCTAGCAGCATTGAACTAACAATGCAGCGCACCTGTGTATTCAATAATTGCTGCATAACACTCTCCATCTATCCTTACAAAACATATGGCTGGTTGGTTGCTAAAAAGGCTGACTTATTGTTCAGCAAAGCGCCAACCTGTCCCATCTTTGCCGTCTTCCAAAACGATACCCAGTGCTGTCAGCTCATCACGAATACGGTCGGATTCTGCCCAGTCTTGATTCTGTCGAGCTGTTAAACGCGCTGCAATCAACCGCTCAACTTGTGCTGCATCCACTCGCTTATCAGCACCAGCCTGCAAGAAAGTATCAGGCTCCAACTGTAAGATACCCAGCACCGCAGCCAGCTCTTTCATGCGCGCAGCAAGCCCAGCCGCTGTTGCTGGATCGTCTTTTTTCAGACGATTCACCTCACGAGCCATTTCAAACAGCACCGCGCAGGCCTCAGGTGCATTAAAGTCATCATTCATGGCTTTTGTAAAGCGCTCAACGTAACTTTCGCCACCTGCTGCAGATACCGACTCGATGCCTTTAAGGGTTAAATAAAAGCGTTCCAACGCTGAGCGAGCTTCACGTAGGTTGTCTTCCGAGTAGTTAATTGGACTGCGATAATGACTGGATACTAAAAGATAGCGCACCACTTCTGGATGGTATTTTTTTAGTACATCGCGAATGGTAAAAAAGTTACCCAAAGATTTGGACATTTTTTCACCATCAACACTGACCACGCCAGCATGCATCCAAGTCATAGCATATTGCTGACCGGTGGCTGCTTCGCTTTGTGCGATTTCATTTTCATGATGTGGGAAAACCAAGTCGGGCCCGCCCCCATGGATATCAAAACTGTCACCTAAGCTGCAGGTGGACATCACTGAGCACTCAATGTGCCAGCCAGGGCGACCAGGCCCCCATGGCGAATCCCAACTGGGCTCACCGGGCTTGGCAGCTTTCCACAAGACAAAGTCCAAAGGATCGTCTTTGGCTTCATCCACCTCAATACGGGCGCCGACTTTTAGATCACTGATTTTACGGCCGGATAATTTCCCATACTCAGCAAATTTGGCTACACGGTAATAGACATCGCCATTGTCTGCGGCATAGGCATAGTCTTTATCAATTAAAGTCTGGATCATCTGTTGCATACCAGCAATGTGGCCAGTCGCCCGTGGCTCTTGGTCTGGACGAAGGACATTTAACTGCCCTTCATCTTCATGCATGGCAGTAATCATACGTTCGACAAGCTGCTCAAATGGCTCATTGTTCTCGTTGGCACGGTCAATGATTTTGTCATCAATGTCAGTGATATTGCGCACATAAGTCACATCATAACCACTGTGACGCAGCCAGCGAGTTACCACATCAAACGCCACCATGACCCGCGCATGGCCAATATGGCAGTAGTCATACACTGTCATGCCGCACACGTACATGCGCACATGATTACCCTCTAAGGGTTTAAGCGGTTCTTTCTGTTTAGTTAACGTATTGTAAATCGTTAAACTCATGCCTTCCCCCAAGAGTCACGTAAGGTTACTGTGCGGTTAAATACCAAGGCATCGGGTTTGCTATCGACACTGTCTAAGCAGAAGTAACCTTCACGCTCAAACTGGAAGCTTTCGCCCACCTGCGCTTGCAATAAAGATGGCTCAGCACGGCAACCTTTGAGAACCACTAGGGACTCTGGGTTTACGTTGTCTAAGAATGAATCGCTGGTTTCCCCCGCTTCGTTCTTATCAGGATCTGGAGTTTTAAACAGTCGATCATACAAGCGTACTTCACACTCAACGCTTTGTGCTGCAGGCACCCAATGAATGACGCCTCTGACTTTACGGCCAACCGGGTTCTTGCCTAAGGTTTCAGGGTCATAACTGCAACGCAGCTCAACAATATTGCCTGCTTCATCACGAATTGCTTCATCTGCGCGAATCACATAACTACCACGCAAGCGCACCTCAGTACCTGGCGTTAAGCGACGGTAACCTTTGGGTGGGTTCTCTTCGTAATCGCTGGCATCAATATAAATTTCCCGTGCGAAAGGCACTTCGCGAACACCCATGTCAGTTTTAGGGTGACGGGGTAATTCTAAAATTTGCTGTTGATCTTCTGGGTAATTGGTAATCACCACTTTAATAGGCTTGAGCACACACATGGCTCGACTGGCATTGCTATCGAGATCTTCACGGATAGCAAATTCCAACATGCCTAAATCGACGATACCGCCAGCACGGTTAACACCCACCATATCGCAGAAATTACGGATGGATGCTGGCGTAAAGCCACGGCGACGGAAACCACTGATGGTGGACATGCGCGGATCATCCCAACCTGACACGTGATTTTCATCAACCAACTGCTTAAGCTTGCGCTTGCTGGTCACGGTGTAATTTAAGTTTAAACGGGCAAACTCATACTGCCGTGGTTTGGACGGTACTGGCAACTGCTCTAGAAACCATTCGTACAGTGGACGGTGGTCTTCAAACTCTAAGGTGCACATCGAGTGAGTAATCATCTCAATGGCATCAGACTGCCCATGGGTAAAGTCATAGCTGGGATAAATACACCAAGTATCACCGGTTTGGTGGTGATGGGCATGACGAATACGGTAGAGAACGGGGTCACGCATATTCATATTGGGTGACGCCATATCAATTTTTGCGCGCAACGAACGAGCACCATCGGGAAACTCACCCGCGCGCATGCGGGTCAGTAAGTCTAAATTCTCACTGACACTGCGTTCACGGAAAGGACTGTTTTTACCCGGTTCAGTTAAGCTGCCACGGTATTCGCGGGCTTGTTCGGGGGATAAATCACACACATAGGCTTTGCCCTGCTCAACCAAGTGCACTGCCCACTCATAGAGTTGCTCGAAATAATCTGAGGCATAGCGCACCTCACCATCCCACTGGAAACCTAACCAGCGCACATCGTCTTTAATAGCATCAATGTATTCCTGCTCTTCTTTAGCAGGGTTGGTGTCGTCAAAACGTAAGTGACACACACCGCCAAATTCTTTGGCTAAGCCAAAGTTAAGGCAAATGGATTTAGCGTGACCAATGTGCAAATAGCCATTGGGCTCAGGAGGGAAGCGCGTAACAATGCTACTGTGCTTGCCTGATTGCAAATCAGCTTCAACAATAGTACGGAGAAAGTTCGCGGCGACATTAACGGAAGAATCAGACGTGCTCATGGACTTTTAAATACTCAATATTGCCTAATGGGTAGGCTGGCTCAAATAAAGTGCTTATCATACCTGAACCTGCCACCTCTCTGACAGGTCTATGAAATTTTAGTTTCTATGGATCAATATAATGATTAAATTACACACCAATCACGGCGTAATTACTTTACAACTCCTTACCGATAAAGCACCAGAAACTGTGGCTAACTTTATTCAGTATGTAAAAGACGGTCATTACGACAATACTATTTTTCACCGCGTGATCAGCAATTTCATGATCCAAGGCGGCGGCTTTGATGCTGAAATGAATCAAAAGGACACCCGCGCGCCCATTAAAAATGAAGCCGACAATGGTGTTTCCAATAAAAAAGGCACTGTAGCTATGGCCCGCACCATGGATCCCCACTCTGCCTCAGCACAGTTTTTTATTAACGTGCAAGATAATGAGTTCCTCGACCACACTGCACCCACCACCCAAGGCTGGGGTTATGCGGTTTTTGCCGAAGTCACTAGCGGCATGGATGTGGTTGAAGCCATTAAGGGCGTCGCCACCACCAGTAAAAACGGTCACCAAGATGTGCCCCGTGAAGCAGTCATCATTGAAAAAGCAGAGTTCATCGAGTGATTCTGCTGATATCTGATCTGCACTTACAGGAGGAGCGCCCGGACATCACCGGTGCGTTCCTTGCCTTTTTAGAGTTGCACGCCAAACATGCTCAGGCCTTATACATACTGGGTGATTTTTTTGAAGTATGGCTTGGCGATGATGCCATGACGCCCTACCACCACAGCATCGCTGCAGCGTTGAGTACAGTGGCTGCCAGTGGTACACAAATTTACTTAATGCATGGCAATCGGGACTTTCTTGTCGGTGATCAATTTTGTAAGGCAGCCGGATGCCTACTGCTAAAAGACCCCAGCGTTGTCGAACTGGCCGGTGAGAGCGTGCTGCTGATGCATGGTGACAGTCTCTGTACCAGCGATCGCAGTTATATTCGTTTGCGAAGAGTTTTACGCAACCCTTTGATTTCATTCATTTTACGCAACCTCCCGCTCAGCGCTCGGCAACGTTTGGCCGGCGATTTACGCAGCAAAAGCAAAACCAGTACCCGGATGAAAGCCAGTGATATTACTGATGTTAATCCTAGTGAAGTGGACGCTGTGATGGCCCGACATGAAGTACGTACCTTAATTCATGGGCATACCCACCGCCCCGCCGTGCACGACTTAACTGATCACAAGCAACGCATTGTACTCGGCGACTGGGAAACCCATGCATGGTTCATAGAAGCCAGTGCCGCTCAACTTAAGCTGCAAGCGTTGTCTTTTCAGTCGCTCAACGAGGCTCTTTAATGGGCAGCCAATACTGTTTGCGCCCCTGAACTCACGGGCTGTGTAGGCACACCACTGTGAAACCTAAATACTGTATCCTGCGTAAGAATCGCCTCACGCTCAATGTCCGCAAAAAACGCCACGCGCTCCTCAATAGATTGCTTGGCATATAGTTCAGCCATACGTAAATAACCTTCAAAGTGCCGCGCTTCTGCTTTCAGTAATGACATATAAAAGCGCTTTAATTCATCATCCAAGTAAGGTGCTAAACGGTAAAACCGTTCACAGGAGCGTGCTTCAATAAAGGCCCCGACGATGAGCGTATCAATCAACTTATCAGGTTCTTGGGGTGCTATATGGGTGTGCAAGCGTTTGGCATAGTTCGAAGCACTGAGTTGCCGATAGCGTATCCCACGCTTTTTCATCAAAGCAGTGACCTGCTCAAAATGACGCAATTCTTCACGGGCTAAGCGTGATAAGTATTGCTGTAACTCTTCCCGCTCTGAATAACGAAACATCAAAGTTAACGCCGTGCCTGCCGCCTTTTTCTCGCAATTGGCATGGTCTAACAGTAATTCTTCAGGGTGCTCCAGCGCCCACTCAATCCAACTGTGCGGGGTTTTACAGCGTAAAAAAGCTTTTATTTCAGGTATTAACATAGTCAAACACTGGTGAGAATAATGAATGTGCGCCATTATACGGTGCAATAACAGAACAGCCAGCCTTGTTATTTTATATGCTGGGCTATTCAGCAACCTATGAACTCGGCATTCTAGTTGGTATAGTTTTTATATTCTAATAAAGCAGGGAGAGACACATGCAAACTATCGGTAGCATCTTGGTCGTGATGACCCCCAGTCAGCCAGAAGATCTCGCACTTAAGCGCGCCAAGCTGATTGCTGGAGTGACCCAGTCACGTTTGCATTTATTGGTCTGTGATAAGCGCGGCGAGCACGCACAGTATTTAGCGGATAAAGAGCGCGAGCTTCAAGAAGATGGCTATGAAGTCACTAGTGAACAAGCATGGCATAACTCGTTTCATGAAACCATTATTCAGGCCCAGCAGGCAGAAAGCTGTGGACTCGTCATTAAACAGCACTTCCCTGAGAACCCACTGAAGCGCGCCTTGCTCACCCCTGATGATTGGAAACTGTTACGTTATTGCCCTAGCCCAGTATTGATTGCCAAAACCAAACGGCCATGGTCTGAGGGCAGTGTTTTGGCCGCAGTGGATGTGGGTAATAGCAGCGCAGAACATAAAGCTTTGCACGCCAATTTAATCAGTATCGCCCATGAGGTAGCCGCCATTGCCAAAGCCACCTTACATGTCTTTACCGCTCACCCTTCACCGATGCTATCGGCTTCTGACCCAACCTTTCAGTTGCGCGAAACCATAGAAGCACGCTACCGCGAACAATGTGCAAAGTTCGTTGAAGAATTTGAGCTTGAAGACGAGCAAATGCATGTTAAAGAAGGCCCTGCAGATGTTTTAATCCCTGAAATGGCTAAAGAACTGGATGCTGTGGTCACCGTAATCGGTACTGTAGCCCGTACCGGTTTGTCCGGCGCATTAATTGGTAACACTGCTGAAGTGGTGCTGGATGCCGTAGAAACCGATGTGCTGGTATTAAAACCCGAGCATGTTATGGCTCACTTAGAAACTCTAATCGAGCACTAAGCCAGTCATCAGTTTTATTTGTATACTACCGAGTTAGCGCCCCTGCTCTGCGAGCATAGAGCGCTGCTCAACACCCTTTACCACCCCTTGCTAGCCCTTGGTCTAGCATAGAAAAGCATATAAAACACTGATCACCCTTAACTTTTACACTTTTGTGTCTTAGAATAAGCGCGCCATTTTAGGCGTTCACATCCAAACTATAGAGGCTGTTTTCAAAGCGAAGGGCTGATTTAAGTTAAAAACCCATTCGCACCCATGCAATACAATCGAGTTGTTTTCTCTAACTCTACACTTTGCATACTAGCAACACTTTGAAAACAGCTTCTGGATAAGCGCCCTTTCTGTTTTGGGCCAATGATGAGGATAAAATACTGTGCTTGAAGCCTACCGCAAACACGTAGCAGAACGCGCTGAGCAGGGCATTGTCCCTCAGCCACTAGACAGCGAACAAACCGCTGGTTTAGTTGAATTACTGAAAAACCCACCCGCCGGTGAAGAAGAGTTTCTATTAGAACTCATCACCGACCGTGTCCCCGCTGGTGTTGACGAAGCTGCTTATGTTAAAGCTGCTTTCTTATCAGCCATCGCTAAAGGTGAAACCACTTCACCGCTGATTGATAAAGCGCACGCTGTAAAATTATTGGGCACCATGCAAGGTGGTTACAACATCGAAACTCTAGTCGGTCTATTAGACGACGCAGAACTAGGTGAACTGGCTGCTGCTGAGTTGAAGCACACCTTATTGATGTTTGATGCCTTCCATGATGTTGCAGAAAAAGCTAAAGCAGGCAATGCCAATGCTAAAGCAGTGATGCAGTCATGGGCCGACGGTGAGTGGTTCACTAACCGCCCCGCGCTGGAAGAGAAAATCACCTTAAGCGTGTTTAAAGTCACCGGCGAAACCAACACTGATGACCTATCACCTGCACCTGATGCATGGTCACGTCCTGACATTCCTTTGCATGCTTTAGCCATGCTGAAAATGGAACGTGATGGTATCAACCCAGATGAGCCAGGTGTTGTTGGCCCAATCAAACAAATCGAAGAACTCAAAGCCAAAGGCCACCCAGTTGCTTATGTGGGTGACGTTGTTGGTACCGGTTCTTCACGTAAGTCAGCTACTAACTCTGTGCTGTGGTTCTTCGGTGACGACATCCCGAACGTACCTAACAAGCGTGGTGGTGGTTTCTGCTTTGGTACTAACATTGCGCCAATCTTCTACAACACCATGGAAGATGCCGGTGCACTACCAATCGAATTCGACTGCACCAACTTAAACATGGGCGATGTCATTGACTTATACCCATACAAAGGTGAAGTACGTCGCAATGGTTCTGACGAGCTGGTAACCACCTTCAAACTCAAAACTGACGTGTTACTCGACGAAGTTCGTGCCGGCGGTCGTATCCCACTGATCATTGGTCGTGGTTTGACTGAAAAAGCACGTGCTGAGCTGGGTCTAGAGCCATCTACTCTGTTTAAGAAGCCAGTTGATCCTGCCGACAGCGGCAAGGGCTTCACCCTAGCGCAGAAGATGGTTGGTCGCGCCTGTGGCTTGCCAGAAGGCCAAGGCGTACGTCCTGGCACCTACTGTGAGCCAAAAATGACCACTGTAGGTTCACAAGACACCACAGGTCCAATGACCCGTGATGAGCTGAAAGACTTAGCCTGCTTAGGTTTCTCTGCTGACTTGGTTATGCAGTCCTTCTGCCACACCTCAGCGTATCCTAAGCCGATTGATGAAATCACGCACCACACACTGCCTGACTTCATTATGAACCGCGGCGGTGTATCACTGCGTCCTGGCGACGGTATCATCCACAGCTGGTTGAACCGTATGTTACTGCCTGACACAGTTGGTACTGGTGGTGACTCACACACCCGTTTCCCGCTGGGTATCTCCTTCCCTGCAGGTTCAGGTCTGGTTGCTTTCGCCGCAGCTACCGGTGTAATGCCACTGGATATGCCTGAATCCGTACTGGTTCGCTTTAAGGGTGAAATGAAGCCTGGTATCACGTTACGTGACCTGGTTCATGCGATTCCTTACTACGCAATCCAAGAAGGTTTACTGACTGTTGAGAAGCAAGGTAAGAAAAACATCTTCTCTGGCCGTATTCTCGAAATTGAAGGTCTTAACAACTTAACAGTTGAACAAGCCTTTGAACTGTCTGATGCGTCTGCAGAGCGTTCCGCTGCTGGTTGCACCATTAAACTGCCAGAAGAAGTGATTGCTGAATACTTACGTTCTAACATCACTATGCTGCGCTGGATGATCAGCGAAGGCTACGGTGATGCACGTACCATTGAGCGTCGTGCTCAAGCCATGGAAGCTTGGCTGGCAAACCCAGAGCTGCTCGAAGCTGACGCTAATGCCGAGTATGCTGCAGTCATCGAAATTGATCTGGCTGATATCAATGAGCCGATCCTTTGCGCGCCAAACGATCCAGATGATGCTCGTTTACTGTCTGAAGTTGAAGGTCGCAAAATTGATGAAGTATTCATCGGTTCCTGCATGACCAACATCGGTCACTTCCGTGCTGCGGGTAAACTGCTGCAGAAAGTGGACAGCAAGATGCCAACTCGCCTATGGCTCGCACCACCAACTCGTATGGATAAGTACCAGCTCACTGAAGAAGGCTACTACGATACCTACAAGAAAGCCGGTGCGCGTATTGAAGAGCCAGGCTGCTCACTGTGCATGGGTAACCAAGCACGTGTTGAGACAGGCACCACTGTAGTTTCAACCTCAACCCGTAACTTCCCGAACCGCTTAGGTGACAACACCGACGTATTCTTGGCTTCAGCTGAGCTTGCGGCAGTGGCCTCAATCACCGGTAAGTTACCAACAGTTGCTGAGTACATGGAATACGCTGCAGACATCGATAGCATGTCCGCTGATGTGTACCGTTACCTCAACTTCGACCAAATGGCTAACTACACAGAAGCCGCTGCTAAAGCGACTATCCCTGTGCTAGAAGTCTAATTTAGCGTCGTTTGCAACACTAAATGCCCCGCCTCAGTGCGGGGCATTTTTATTGCCTGATAGAAAACCAGCCTCTACTCATTTGGCCCACTGTTCGAACCTTTATTTGTTTCGTACACTAAACCAACACCTGAGAGGCAGCTATGTACAAATCCAATCAAGCTCATCAAGATTTTTTACAAGCATGGCAAGTGCAATTGCGCGAGAAGCCTTGGCTTAAGTTCAGTTTGCTGGGCATGCTCTTGCTGTTTACGGGCTTGTTTTTAGTCAGCACTAAGCACGGCATGCTTTTAGACAACTTTTACTATGCCGTCATTGGTGGATTCGCTGGTTTGCTCGCCACCAGTTTGGGTGCACTACTGGTTTTCTCCACACGCACTCTTAGTATGCGCGCCCAAGACAGCTTGCTTGGTTTTGCTGCAGGTATGATGCTGGCAGCCAGTGCTTTTTCATTGATACTGCCAGGCATTGAAGCAGCACAAGAAATACTCGAACAACGCTTTTTAGCTGCCAGTATTGTTGTATTGGGGCTCGCCTTAGGAACACTAATGATGCTGGCCTTAAACTATTTAACGCCGCACAATCAGGTGGACAGCACCCTCTGTGATGTGGAGTGCCAACGTCTCGGTGGCATCTGGTTATTTGTATTTGCTATTGCTTTGCATAACTTGCCGGAAGGCATGGCCATTGGTATTTCTTTTACCCACGGTGACTTTAAAATCGGCCTGCCCTTAACCTTAGCCATTGCTATACAAGATGTGCCTGAAGGTTTTGCAGTGGCCTTAGCCATGCGCAGCGTGGGGTTTAGCAACTTCAGAGCTTTTATGATTGGTGCAGCCACTGGTTTATTAGAACCCTTAGGCGCGGTGCTCGGTTTTGCCCTGTCCAGCAGTTTAATTCTAAGCTACCCTTTGAGTATGGGTTTAGCCGCCGGTGCTATGATTTTTGTAGTTTGCTACGAAGTGATTCCACAAACCCACCGCAACCATCATCAAATCGCTGCCACTGCTGCGTTAATGGTCGGTTTTGCAGTGATGATGTTTTTAGATACTGCGCTGGGTTAGTGGGTATCTGCCCCAACCTTAGCGCAGCTGTTATTAAGTAATAGAGCCGACAATATCAGCAAAACTAACTACGCACGATTTTGATTTTATGAGTAAAGTCAGTGCTCACACCCTTGTGGTTCATGGTGTCTATGGTGATATTCCAATTGCCAGTATTGGGCACTTTAATTCGTGCAGGGAATCGGTTAAAAGCACCACCATAATAGGTATGACGCCCGCCATTTTTATAGCTGCGGAAGTTACGGTCATTCATAAGACGGATATTGCAGGTGGTCGAGCACTGAATAACTACAGTATCATCTTCGTTTAAAAATTCGCGCTGATGTACAAACTTCATAATACCTATCACAGATCAATAATTTGCAGCTAATATACCACGTTGCGACACAGCAATTATATGCCCTGCTCGCTCACCGCTGCTCTGCTAGCAATAAGAAGACTTACTGATCAGTCACCAGCGCTATCCTCCTAACGCGTAACCCATTGTTTTATTCACTGACTAGCGCCCATTGCCGGCTTAAACGTTTATCCGACACCGTCACTTTAGTACCCAGTTGCTGGGCAAATAACGAGACTCGATACTCTTCAAGCATCCAGCGATAGGTCACCAGCTCTTCGTCAAACTTACCTTCTTTTTGGTGTTTGTCCTGACGTTTTTTAAGCTGCTCCATATAGCCGGCTAATTCTAGGGTCCAAACTCTATCTTGCTGTAACTGGCCACCCAATTTATCTAAACGTTGCTCGATGGCTTTTAAGTAACGGGGGTATTCTTGCAGCCATTGAGCCGGTGTATCCCGTACAAAACCTGGATATAACAAAGCAGCCAGCTGAGCTTTAATATCGTTTAAGGCCACTGCCATGGATAAGTCGATACGCCCTTTTAAACGTTTTTTAAGCTCATGCCAGTGTTTTAAAATCAGCAAAACAGTGCGTGCTAAATGCTCGGCTGTTTCCACCAGATCGCCTCGCTTAGCATCCGCCAATTGGGCAACTGCTTGCGCGTCACGGGGCAGCTCTTTTAACCCTTGCAACATGCAACGGTCCACACTGGCCAATAAAATATCTTCAACTAAAGCTTCAACTCGACCTAAATCGCGGTACAACAAAGTCATTTCCGTTAAGCCTGGCAAGTTGCTGCGCACATATTTAGCGGGCTCTGTGAGCTGCTGTAGCAACAAACGCTGCAAAGCACGGCGGTGTTCTAAATCAGCTTGTTGTTGAGTAGAGAAACGCCCTTCTTGCACTTCACCGGCTTTATCCACTAAAGCGGGATAAACTGTCATCGCCATACCCGCCACTTTATGGGTGCTTTGACTTTGCACTGAAAAGTTATCACTGCGCACCGCTTGGGGAGCAGCCTTAGTTTTTTTCATATCAGCTAAGGCCTGTTGGCTGGCATCAGAAAAACGGCGACGCAACTCGTTTAAGTCGCGACCTTCGCCCAAATGCTTTCCGGCTGCATCAACCACTTTAATATTCATGCGCAAATGATCATCCAACTGTTCTACAGCTGCTTGCCAGAGCTCCTCACTGACCCGCACCCCAGTCATGCGCAATAACTGTTGACCCAACACTTCAGTTAAAGCTCCTTCAGCAAAGGGCATCCCCTCTAATGCAGCAGCAATAAAATCCGGTACTGGAACAAAGTTTTTGCGTACTGATTTGGGTAATTGACGCACCATAGCCACGCAACGGTCTGCTAGTAATCCTGGTACCAACCATTGTAGACGGGCCTCTGGAACTTGCGCTAACAATGGTGCTGGAATAGTCACAGTAACACCATCTCGCACATGGCCAGGCTCAAAGTGATAACTGAGCGGCAATTGAATGTCTTGCCATTGCAGGGTATCTGGATATTGATTGGCGGTGACTTCTGTCGCCTCTCGGGCCAACACATCTTCTTCAGTCATTATCAGTAGCTGTGGATTTTTTTCACTACTGCGTTTGTACCAACGATCAAAGCTACGGGTCTGATAAATATCCGCCGGAATATGCTGGTCATAATAATCAAACAGTGTTTCTTCATCAGCCAAAATATCCCGACGACGTGCTTTAGCCTCAAGCTTATCCAGCGTCTTTAATAATTCTCGGTTAGCTTGCAAACATTGTGCGCGACTGAAAATCTCATTGGCCACTAGACCGTCACGAATAAAGAGCTCGCGACTGAGCACGGGATCAATCGGTCCATAATGCACGCGACGGCGGGCAACAATGATCAAGCCGTATAAAGTGATTTGCTCATAGGCCACCACTTGTCCACGGCGTTTCTCCCAATGGGGCTCGAAGTAATTGCGACGGATTAAATGTTCCCCCAGCTGCTCAGCCCACTCTGGGTCGATGCGTGCCACGAGGCGAGCAAACAGGCGGGTCGTTTCCACCAGTTCTGCCGCCATGACCCATTGCGGGCGTCTGCGACCTAAACTGCTGGACGGATGAATATGAAAACGCCGCTGTCGAGCACCTAAGTAATCATTGTCTTCGGTTTTCTGACCCATTTGACTGAGTAAGCCGGTTAGCAACGCTTTATGCAACTGCTCATAGTTGCTGGGCTGTTGGTTAAAAGGCAACTGCAAATCACGGCAGATAATGGTGAGCTGACGGTGGGCATCACGCCACTCACGCATGCGCAAGTAATTCAGAAAATGCTGCCGACACCAACGGCGCAGGGCTGAGCTACCTAAAGCTAAACGCTGCTCTTCAAAATCACGCCAAATATTAATCAAGACAGCGAAATCCGAGTCAGGATCTTTCCAGGTGGCATGGGCTTGGTCAGCAGCCTGTTGTTTATCTGCAGGCCGTTCGCGGGGGTCTTGAATGGACAAGGCGCTGGCGACAATCAACATTTCACGCAAACTGCCCTGTTCTGCAGCTGCCAACAGCATACGAGCAACACGGGGATCAATGGGTAAACGAGCCAACTGCCGACCAATATCAGTTAGCTTGCTGTCTCGATCAACTGCACTTAACTCCTGCAGTACGGTAAAACCATCGCTGATGGCACGGCCTTCCGGCGGTTCAATAAATGGGAATTTCTCAATGGCGCCGAGACGCAAATGCAGCATTTGCAAAATCACTGCAGCAAGGTTGGTTCGCAAAATCTCCGGATCAGTAAACTCTGGACGGCCTAAATAGTCTTCTTCACTGTACAGGCGAATACAAATCCCTGCCTCAACCCGGCCGCAACGGCCTTGCCGTTGATTGGCACTGGCTTGAGAAATAGGTTCAATGGGTAAACGCTGAATTTTTGCCCGATAGCTATAACGGCTGATACGCGCAGTACCACTGTCAATCACATAACGAATGCCCGGTACAGTTAACGAGGTTTCCGCAACGTTGGTGGCTAAAATCACTTTACGGGTTGGGCTACTCTGAAAAATCTTTTGCTGTTCGCTGGGTGATAAACGGGCATAGAGCGGTAAAATGGTGGTGTGTTTTAATTGTGCTTTACGTAACACCTCTGCGCACTCACGAATCTCCCGCTCGCCGGGTAAAAACACCAGCACATCACCTGGTAAACGCTTTTCTTTACGCTCATGCTCAGCAATTTCCAACAAGCCATTGAGAATACCTTGGTCAACACTGAGGTCCTCTTCAAGGCTATTGCCATCTTCATCTTGACTGGCCAGCAGTGGCCGATACCAGGTTTCCACCGGATAGGTTCGACCAGAAACTTCAATAATTGGTGCGTCATCAAAGTGCTTGGAAAAGCGCTCTAAATCAATGGTCGCCGAAGTAATAATCACTTTTAGATCAGGACGGCGCGGTAAAATTTGCTTAATGTAACCCAGTAAAAAATCAATATTTAGACTGCGCTCATGGGCTTCATCAATAATAATCGTATCGTAGCGTTGTAAAAAGCGATCACGGCCGGTTTCGGCCAGCAAAATACCGTCAGTCATCAATTTAACCAAGGTACGCTCATGGCTCTGATCTTCATAACGCACCTGATAACCGACCAACTCGCCCAGTGGCGTGGCCATTTCTTCAGCGATACGCGCTGCCACACTGCGTGCCGCTAGACGACGCGGCTGTGTATGGCCAATCAGCCCCTTAGTACCACGGCCTAACTCTAAACAGAGCTTGGGTAATTGAGTGGTTTTACCTGAGCCGGTTTCCCCAGCAACAATCAATACCTGATGCTTGTCCAACGCCTCTTTAATGGCTTCGCGGTGCTCAGCTATGGGTAAATTGTCATCAAAGCTGAGCTGCGGAATGCTTAAGCGACGCTTATCCACACGGGCACAGGAGCGTTGCAAATCATTTTGCCAGCGTTCGAGTTCTTGTTCATGGTTAGGCTTTTTCAGCAGATTTAATAAACGCCGACGCAGACGGTATTGGTCAGCACTCATCGCCTCAGCAATCTGTTCAAGTAAAGCTTTTTGGTTGTTTGGTTTACTCATTAACAAAGAATACATTCCTAATTCAGAGCCGCCTATTGTCGCAGATTCACCATGGTTTTGCTGGCCCATAGCTAGAATAGCTGCGCCCATCCCAGTTGATAACTTGTATACTGGCAGGCATGGGTATTGGTTTTTTGCTGGCAGCTTTAATCGCTAGCGGTTTATTTTAAAGGATTTGCTTTTATGCTTATGGTGATTTCTCCAGCTAAGACGCTGGACTACACAAGCCCACTGGCCATTGAAGAATACAGCCAGCCTCGTTTTCTCGAACAATCCAGTCAACTGGTGGATATATTGCGCGAACTCTCGCCCAGTGAGTTGGCCAGTCTCATGAAGCTGTCTGACAAGCTAACCGGTCTTAATGTGGCACGTTTTACTGAATGGCAGCCCAACTTCACCCCAGACAATGCTCGGCAAGCCATCTTAGCCTTTAAGGGCGATGTGTATAGCGGATTAGATGCCAGTAGCTTAAGCGAAGAAGACTTTAAGTATGCGCAACAACACTTACGTATTTTATCTGGACTGTACGGCGTCTTGCGCCCACTGGATTTAATGCAGCCTTACCGCTTAGAAATGGGCACTCGGCTCAGTAACCCCCGCGGGAAAAACCTCTATGAGTTTTGGGGTGAACGCTTAACAGAGTCACTTAATCAATGTTTAAGTGAGCAAAACAGTAGCACCTTACTCAACTTAGCATCCAATGAGTACTTTAAAGCAGTGCAACCTAAACTGCTGAAGGCCAACTTAGTTAATGTTGATTTTAAAGACCTGAAAAATGGTGAGTATAAAATCATTAGCTTTTATGCAAAAAAAGCCCGCGGTGTTATGGCTCGCTATGTCATCCAGAATAAAATCGATACGGTAGAGGCATTACAAGACTTTACCGAGCAAGGCTATTATTACAGCCCAGAACAATCCAAGCCCAACCATTTAGTCTTCTTACGCGACCAACCGGAGAGTTAGCCTGATGCTACCCCCAGCACTCATTCCTATTACTTGGCTGGCTTTATTGTTGCGTTACCCTAAACGCACACTAGCTATTGGCGTACCTTTGCTTCTGCTCTTGGCCAGTATTGCCGGCTGGTTGGTGTTAAGCGAACGTAATAATCAGTACTTGCTTGATCACTTGGACATGCAAATCACTTATGCACCCGAACAATGCCCTAGTAACGCACCACTGCGTGTGTATTTACGTAACAATACCGATAAATCCCTGAAAGATTTAAAATGGCGCATTGCTGCTTACCGCCCCGGCGAAACCACCAACCTGATCGAGACCCTGTTTACTGAAGCCCACTATAGTAGCGCCAGTCCTTTAGTGGCCGGCGCTGAATGGCAAACTTGTCTCCCCTTACCCAGCTTGCGAGCAGGCTACCGAGCCAGCACACTAGACTTTAGAATCGAACGTCGACAAGGGAATTTTGTTCGCTAAAAGTCTAGTTTTTATACTTTGCTGTAGCCGACTGACGCCTGCTTGGTTACTATCGGTGACACTATTGTGTATCGAGTAACCACATGTATATTTATCGTTTAGTCCTAATATTGGTGGTCGGCATTTATTTGTTTTCGCCGGCTATTATGGAGTGGTGGACTGCTGACAGCGCTTGGTACCGCCCGTATTATTTATGGCTGATCTTAATTCTAGTGACTTTTATTTTACAGAGCCAAGACGATGCTGACGAGCTTTAGCCTAAGCCAGCTGATTCTGATCAGCACCACTTATCTGTTGACCCTGTTTGGCGTGGCCTGGGCTGCTGAGCATGGCTGGGTACCACGTAAAATCTTGCGCCACCCTGTGGTCTATATATTATCTTTAGGGGTCTATGCCAGCGCTTGGGCATTCTTTGGTGCAGTGGGTTTAGCCTATCAATATGGTTATGGGTTTTTAGCCATTTATCTGGGCTTATCAGGTGCATTTTTGTTAGCGCCAGTATTTCTCTACCCCATTTTGCACCTAACGCGAACCCATCAGCTCTCATCCTTGGCGGACTTGCTGGCTTTTCGCTTTCGCAGCAGCTGGGTGGGCGCCATTAGCACTGTTTTTATGCTGTTTGGCACCCTACCTTTATTGGCCTTACAGATTCAAGCGGTAGCGGACACCATTGGCATCCTTACTGGACAACCCACCCAAAACCGTATTGCGCTGGCCTTTTGTATTTTAATCACGCTGTTTTCAATCTTATTTGGTGCGCGGCATATTGCCACCCGTGAAAAACATGAAGGTTTGGTGTTAGCCATTGCTTTTGAGTCACTGGTCAAGTTGATCTCGTTACTAACTATCGGTGGCTTTGCTGTTTTTGTGGCGTTTAACGGACCGAGCGGTTTAGATGCATGGCTGTCAGAAAACTCTGAAACCCTGACCAGCTTACAACTGCCGCTGCAAGAAGGTCCTTGGCGCAGTTTACTGCTGCTGTTTTTTGCCTCTGCAGTAGTGATGCCCCATATGTACCATATGATTTTCACCGAAAATCTAAACCCGCGCTCGTTAGTCACAGCCAGCTGGGGTGTGCCTTTATTTTTGTTGTTGATGAGCTTACCCATTTTGCCGATTCTATGGGCGGGTTTAAAACTAGCGGCACCCACTTCACCTGAATACTACACTTTAGGCTTAGGTTTAGCGCTCAACAACGAGCACCTCACCCTATTGGCTTTTATGGGTGGTTTATCGGCTGCTAGTGGGGTGATTATCGTTCTTACTTTGGCAATGTCCGGCATGGTATTAAACCATCTGGTGTTACCCCTGTACCAACCCCCCGCTGAGAAAAACATCTATCGTTGGCTGAAGCGCACTCGCCGCGCTCTGATCATTGCTATTATTCTCGCAGGCTACAGTTTTTACCTGCTGCTGCGTTCCGAGCAAGATTTATCCAACCTTGGTTTGGTCGCCTTTGTCGCCACTTTACAATTCCTACCTGGCGTACTCGCGGTAATGTATTGGCCCAAAGCCAATCGTTACGGTTTTATCAGCGGCATAGTGGCAGGCATGCTGACTTGGGCGGTGGGCATGCTGTTGCCCATGTTCAGCAGTATTCAAGTGTTTTACTTTCCGATTTTTGAATACACTTATATTTTAGATGACCGCAATTGGCACTTCTCTGCAATCGCTGCATTAAGCGTAAATTGCATTACGTTTATCCTAGTCTCGCTAGTGTCACGCACCAGCCATGAAGAGCAACGGACGGCACAAGCCTGTGCAGTGAACAATGTACGTCGTCCAGAGCGCCGTGAGCTGTTTGCTCGATCACCGCAAGACTTCGCAGCGGAACTGGCCAAACCCTTAGGTGCAGTCACCGCACAACGCGAAATAGAGCATGCCCTCAAGGATTTACAACTGCCTTTTGATGAGCACCGCCCTTTTGCTTTACGGCGTTTACGGGATCGCATTGAAGCCAACCTGTCAGGTTTAATGGGACCCAGCGTTGCGCAAGACTTAGTCAGCACCTTTTTACCTTATAAAACGGGCAGCGAAACCTATGTCAGTGAAGACATTCACTTTATTGAAAGCCGTTTAGAAGACTATCAGTCACGCCTCACTGGTTTAGCAGCAGAGCTGGACACCTTACGCCGTTATCACCGACAAACACTGCAGGACCTGCCGATGGGTGTGTGTTCATTGGCCCAAGATTTTGAAGTGGTGATGTGGAACCGTGCCTTAGAAGACCTCACCGGGATTACCGCCTCCCGCGTTGTCGGCTCTAAATTGGACAGCATTGATGCGCCTTGGGGGCAATTGCTGATGGGCTTTGCACAAGGTCCCAGCGCCCATCTTTATAAATATGCGTTACAGGGTACTTACGACTCCCGTTGGTTAAATTTGCATAAAGCCGCCATCGATGAACCCCTTGCCCCGGATAATCGTGGTTTAGTGTTGCTGGTGGAAGATGTCACCCAGACCCGTTTACTGGAAGACAAACTGGTGCACTCCGAGCGCTTAGCCTCCATTGGTCGGCTAGCGGCAGGGGTTGCCCATGAAATCGGCAACCCAATTACTGGCATTGCTTGCTTGGCACAAAACCTACGGGACGAGCGCGAAGAGGATGAGGAAATCATTGAAATTAGCCAGCACATTGTTGAGCAAACTAAAAGAGTTACACGCATTGTCCAATCACTGATGAGCTTTTCCCATGCCGGCCAGCAGGAGCAAAACAGTCACGAACCTGTGTGTTTATTTGATATCGCTGATGAAGCTGTTCACTTACTGAGCTTGAACAAACTCAGTAAAGACGTTCACTTTTTTAATTTATGCAATACCCAGCATTGGATCGTGGGGGATCCTCAACGCCTTGCGCAAGTATTGATTAATCTATTATCCAATGCGCGCGATGCCAGCCCAAATGCTGGACATATTTATATCAATACAACAGCCAACCATTCTCATGTAGAGTTATCTATTGAGGATCAAGGATCTGGAATTAACCCAGCGCATTTAGAGCGTCTGTTTGAACCTTTTTTTACCACTAAAGATCCAGGTCAGGGAACGGGTCTCGGACTCGCATTGGTTTTCTCAATTATTGAAGAGCACCAAGGTGAAATACAAGTGGACAGTCCGGCTGATTTTGAGCAGCAGTGCGGCACCCGCTTCCGTATAAAATTCCCGCGCTATAATCCATCAACCAGCCCTGCTGTGAAAGGCTGACGATGAACAGCCTCGTCATACCTCAGCACTGCAGACTGCTTGTTAAGAGAGAGTGTCAATGCATCATATTTTGATTGTTGAAGATGAACCCATTATTCGCTCAGCTCTGCGCCGCTTACTTGAACGCCACAATTATCAAGTGAGCGAAGCTGGATCTGTACAAGAAGCGCAACAACAGCACAAAATTGGCTCCTTTGATTTAATCATTAGTGACCTACGCTTACCCGGTGAGCCCGGCACTGAAATGATCAAGCTCGCCGAGCCTAAGCCAGTACTGATTATGACCAGCTATGCCAGCCTGCGCTCTGCGGTTGACTCAATGCGCTTAGGTGCCATTGATTACATTGCAAAACCCTTTGATCATGATGAAATGCTACAAACGGTGGCGCGCATTATTGAAGAGCATCAACACAGTAACCAAGCTGTCGATCCAGCAGCTGCACAGGAGTCCGCAGCAGACAGTGGCGCGGCTACGGATAATTCCGATATCGGCATCATTGGTAGCAGTGCCAGCATGCAAGCTTTATATGGAAAAATTCGTAAAGTAGCGCCCACTGACTCCAACATACTCATTCAAGGGGAATCTGGCACAGGTAAAGAGCTGGTTGCTCGTGCAATACATAACCTGTCAAAACGCAGCAGCGCACCCATGATTTCAGTCAACTGTGCCGCCATTCCAGAAACCTTAATTGAGTCAGAATTGTTCGGCCATGAGAAAGGCGCATTTACCGGCGCAGTGTCCGCGCGTGCGGGTTTAGTGGAAGCAGCCCACGGCGGTACCCTATTCCTTGACGAAATTGGCGAGCTGCCTTTAGAAGCACAGGCTCGTTTATTGCGGGTGTTGCAAGAAGGTGAGATTCGCCGAGTCGGCTCTGTGCAATCCCAGAAAGTTGATGTGCGCCTGGTTGCAGCCACCCACCGCGACTTAAAATCCTTGTCACAAACCGGTGGCTTCCGTGAGGACTTATATTACCGCTTGCATGTCATTGCCCTCAACTTGCCTGCTCTACGGGATCGTGGCCAAGATGTTCTGGAAATTGCTGAGGCTTTACTGGAGCGCCAATACCAGAGTATGCACAAAGAGCCTATGCAATTTACCGAAGCGGCCAAACAAGCCTTGCAGGCATACCACTGGCCAGGCAATGTGCGCGAACTGGAAAACGCCCTAGAGCGCGCGGTGATTCTCTGTGAAGGCACACAAATCACAGCAGAATTAATGGGGATTGATATCAACCTCGCTGCCGAAGAAAACAATCAAGCCAGCAGCACCCAAGCTGAGCCTGCCACAGCTGAGCAAACACCCAGCCAAACCACCACTGAGGCGGTATCCAACGAGCTGTCCTTGGAAGATTACTTCCAGCGCTTTGTATTGGAGCATCAGGACCAGATGACTGAAACAGACCTTGCCCGCAAATTAGGCATCAGCCGTAAGTGTTTATGGGAACGTCGTCAACGTTTCGGTATTCCACGCCGCAAAACCACAGATAAAAAATAATCAGCATAACTAACAAGAGCTGCCCCTATGAGCCGTATTTTACAAGACCTGTCCATTATGCTGCGCGCCAACCTGTGGTTGGTGCCTATTTTAGCGGCTTTAGTTGCCAGTTTATTTTACTTTGTAGCACCACCCCCACCTATGCACGCAACGATGAGTACCGGCAGCCCTAGCGGTGCTTATCATCGTTTTGCAGAAAAGCTTCAAGCTGAACTGAGTAAAGAAGGTTTCGAGCTAAAGTTGATCAATAGCTCAGGAACACGGGAAAACACCGAGCGTTTATTAGATAAAAACAGTGGTGTGCAATTGGCTTTAGTACAAAGCGGTCAAGAGTTAGAGCTGGACGAGGCGCAACGCAAACAACTCTATAGCCTTGGTGCGGTTTACCAAGAGCCTTTGTGGCTGTTTACCCGTACCGAGGTTGCGGTAAACAGTATCAGTGACCTGCTGCCTTTGCGCACCGCCATAGGTTCAGCCAACGGCGGTATTCGAATGATGGTGAACCCTATTTTACAGGCCAATCAAATTGACAGCGCTGAGCTCCCCGACAGCTGGCACAGTTACAGTGGCAGTAAAGCTTTAACCGCGCTACTGAATAACCAGTTGGATGCAGCATTCTTTTTAGGTCCTGCAGAAAGCGCATTGGTCCAAAAAGCGGCCAGCCACACTGAGTTGCGGCTGGTGAACTTTGCCCAAGCTGCTGCATACCGTGCACGCCTGCCTTTTATTAATGAAACCCAAGTGGGTCAAGGGCTACTTAACTTACGCAGCAATCAACCCCATCAAGACATCACCACCATTGGTCCAGTGGCGATGTTGATGGCCAATGAGTCTTTTCATCCCGCTTTGACTGCATTGATTTTGGCCGCCACACAAGAAGTCATGAAACATGGTTCATTAATCGATGAACCCGACACTTGGCCGCAAAACTTACCCCATGTGTTCTCAAGCTTAACCGAAGCTGAGTATTTTCATGACAAAGGCTTACCGCTTTTGCAACGTTTTTTACCCTTTAGAATCGCTTCTTTAGCAGACCGCTATATTATTTTAGTGATTCCTTTACTGGTCTTACTGTTCCCATTGTTTAAAGTGGCTGGGCCTATCTACCGCTGGCGGATTCGCGCGCGGATTTACCGCTGGTACAAATACCTTAGGGATATTGATAAAGGCTTCATCCATATCGCCACAGCTGAGCAAATAGACGCGGAAATTAAGCGTTTAAGCGCCCTGCAAGATGAGCTGGCTAAAGTTGAAGTGCCCCTGTCATATACCAATGAGCTGTATGAGCTGCACTTGCACGTGCGTTTTGTTTTAAAACGTCTGGAAGACTTAAAAAGCGCTCAATCAGCTGCATAACTTGCAAGTTCTTACCCGCTTAAACTGCGCTCTGCGCTAAGCGGGTGCTTTATACATTTTATATTTAAGGCAAAACCGCATGTCTATTCATCATTGCATTGTCCACTCTATTGATAAAAAACCCGATGACAGCCCAGTCACTGTACAACTGAGCGATACATTACTCCCCAACTCCAACGAAGTGCAGTATTTACTGGGTGATTTAAATGACAGCTACAATGCCAAGCCCAGCAAAGCTTGGGGCTTTTTCCAAGACAATAGCACTGCATATCCACTGCAAAACTGGTTAAATGCTTTTCTTACTGAGCAGTCTGACTTTGTGCAGCTCAGTCAACAAATTGTCGAACATTTAAAGAAGCACATTGAAGACGATAACCTCAGCCTGTCAGGGCATGTTTTATTGGCCCATTACCGCCAAGGCATGAGTGATTTTTTAACCATCGCACTGCTGCAACATAACGATGGTATGACGATTACTCCGGATTTAAACGTCAGCTCTGCACGTCATCTTGATCTGAGCCAATTGCATCTAGCCGCACGTATCAACCTCTCTGAGTGGCAAAACAACAGCCAGTCGAAACAATATATTTCTTACCTCAAAGGTAAAAACGGCAAGAAAGTTATTGATGCTTTCTGTCATTTCTTGGGTTGCCAAGAAGGCGTCGATGGCCCTGGCGAAACCCGCACCTTACTTAAAGCATTCAGTGATTTTGTAGAAAGTGAAGACCTACCTGAAGAGCAAACCCGAGAAAAAACCAATAACCTCATCAGCTATGCCAACAGCCAATCGCGGCGCGGCGAAGTGGTTAGCATTGAAGGCTTATCAGAAGCATTAGACGAAGAAAACCCGCAAGCCTTTTATAATCATATTCGTAATAAAGATTATGGCTTATCCCCTGAAATTCCCGCTGATCGACGCACCTTAAATGCGTTTCGTCGTTTTACCGGACGCGCCGAGGGTCTTTCCATCAGCTTTGAATCACATCTTTTAGGCTCTAAGGTGGAATACGATGAAGACCGTGACATGCTGATTATTCGTCAGCTGCCCACCCAGTTAAAAGACCAACTGCAGCGCAACAAAGAGTAGCCTGTATGTGCCTAGACTGCAGAATGTTAAACCAGCCTGCATTAACATAGTATTTACGATAATCATTAAACTAAGCGCGCTGCTGATAGTATTTGTCTGCATTTTCTTGCAGTTGATACAGCCAAGCAAACCCCTGTTGCCAACGGTGGTGACCTGATTGCACATTAATGTGCCCTGCTTCAGGCAGTATCACCGCCTCCGCGCTCCACTGCTGGGCAAATAGCCGCGCACGACTGGCGCTGGCAGCATGGTCATTACTGGAACCAATCAATACTGCTGGAAAAGGTAACGGCTGTGTGCTTATCGGCGCAAAGTTGCGTAATGCCAGTGGACAGTCATCGCGCTCAACATCTGCAGGTGCCACTAATAACGCACCGCGTACCCGTGCCAACAAGTTGGGCGTGGCTTGTGCGGCCCAATGGCTCACGGTAATACAACCAAGGCTGTGTGCAATCAGTACCACAGGACGGTGATCTGCTGCGATCTGTCGTTCAAGCTGTGCAATCCAAGCATCACGCTGGGGCATGCTCCAACTCTCTTGCTGGACACGAACACAATCAGGCAATACTTGCTGCCAATGTGATTGCCAATGTTCAGCTGGCGAGCCGTTCCAACCCGGCACAATCAAGTAACGCACACCTGCACTCAGGCTCATGGGTCTACTCCTCAGGCTTTACCATGGCTACACAGTTTAGGTTCCGTGGTGCCATGGCAATCATTTTTTTAACGGTTAGGTTGCGGGGTTAAACGTAGGTAGGGTTTAACAGCGCGATAACCTTTGGGAAAACGCTCTTCAAGTTCAGCCTTATCCTGAATCGATGGCACAATCACCACTTCCTCGCCGTCCTCCCAGTTTGCCGGTGTTGCAACCTTGTAGTTATCAGTTAACTGTAGCGAATCAATCACTCGTAAAATCTCGTGGAAATTACGCCCCGTACTGGCTGGGTAAGTAATGGTTAAACGCACTTTTTTATTGGGGTCAATAATGAAGAGTGCACGTACCGTTAAGGTGTCATCTGCATTGGGGTGGATTAAATTATACAGTTCAGACACTTTGCGATCATCGTCTGCCAAGATCGGAAAATTGACCACTGTGTTTTGTGTTTCATTAATGTCTTTAATCCACTCGTGGTGAGAATCCACAGGATCCACAGATAATGCAATTGCTTTTACATTACGCGCAGCAAATTCATCTTTAAGCTTAGCGGTAAAGCCCAGTTCTGTGGTGCACACCGGGGTAAAATCAGCTGGGTGTGAAAAAAGAACACCCCAGCTATCGCCAAGCCATTCATGGAAATTAATCAATCCTTCGCTTGAATCTTGTTGAAAATCGGGTGCGATATCGCCTAATTGAATACTCATGGGTTGCTCCGTAGTAATGTGTTCAGTGGTGTTCACTATGCAGCAACCTCGCCCAAACTCAAAAGAATATAAAACACTTTATTTATTCTTTTTGGGAATATGCAGAGTGATCTAACGCCTAGAGAAATACTTGGGTCACGTCCATTACCCGCCCTTCCACACTGCGCTGTACTTTTTCTTCAATCTGGCTGCACAAAGATTCAACTTCACGCTTTGACATACCGGTCACCACAAAAGACCACTCACTGGCATCATGACGGTCCAATTCACCGCTCTCACACACTGCTACCGCTGGGTTGCGCCCATAACGTTCGTGCATACCACCCATGCGTTGACGTTTTTCTTTTAACGAACTGCAGCCAGGTAAAGTAAAAGTGAGAGTGAGAATAGCAATATGCATGTTAATCCTTAATAAAATTGATCGATGAAACGAGTCTAAATAACGACTAAGTGTAGCCCGCGGCCAATAAAAAAGCCCAAGCAGGCACACTGAACGTTGGTCAATCCAAACATTCAGTGATCCCGCAAGGGCTTCAAGTATTTAGCAGTCGTCAGTATGTGAGGTGATAACGCTGCACTAGATATTTTTTAAACTCTCTCACTACCGCCAAAGAATCACGCAGCAACTGCCGCTCCAGTACTGCTAAATCTTTAACATTCACCTCATTGGGTGCCTCATCGATCTCATCCGGGTTATAGCGTTCTATTTGTTGTCGTAAACGCACTTGTACAAAATAACTCAGCGCCTCTGCCAAGTTATCTGCCAAGGTTTTATTGAGCACTCCCTGCTCAACCAACAGTTCTAAACGGCGAAACGTATTGGTTTCCATGATTTTATTCTCAAGAGCTATGCTGCGCACACCGTGCACGATTGGAAACACCCCGGCCTTTTTAATATCAAGGTTAGCGCTGTCTTTCAGCCGTCCAAAAAATGTTAATGGTGTATCAAAACGTATGGCAGCTTTAGCAAAGTGCGCAAAGAAAATTTTGTTATCGGAAATACGTCTAAAGAAAATATTACGTGCAACTTTAAATAATGCGGGATTACCTGCCACAGGCTTACTGTCGCTGGCTATGGCGAGGTTTAAAGTGGCTTCACCCTCATAGCTTTGACTCCAGCGGGTCAGTTTTCCTGCCCATTGATTAGTGGAATTCACCCATTCGGGGTTGGACACCATAATATTGCCTGGACAGGGTGGGAAACCAAATGAAATGAGCGTTTCGCTGAAGGTGTTCATCACCTCCTGCATTTGCGGCCAATCCAAACCATCACGGTAAATCAAACCATTGTCTTGGTCAGTTTTCATGATTTGTTCGCCACGCCCTTCCGATCCCATCACAATCAAACACACATGGGGATGCACTTCCAAGGGCACTATTAGGTCAAATAGCTTTTTTAATATTCGGCTGTTTAGTGCTGCTAGCAGCTCCATTACAAAACGAATTTTCACTCCGGTGGCAATGAGGCCTTTAATAAGCTCAGCTAAGCCAAAAGAAGCCTCGCGCAACTCTGCAACGGTTTGTGCTCGTTCTACTCGTAATCCAATTACATGAGAGTGACTTGAGAAATGGCTAAGCACATCGGTCAGCTCAATGATGCCGAAGATTTGCCGCCCTTCTTTCATGACCACCACACGTTCAATTTGTTGCTGGGTCATAATCACTAAAGCATTGAACAAATAGTCATCGGGCTTAATACGAATCAAACGGTAACTGGCTATTTGCGACACATCTGTATCTAAGGGCAGCTTATCCAGTATCACTGCATCTAACAGGTCCGTCCCTGTTACCATGCCATAACGTTGTCCCCTTTTAGCCAGTAAACAGTCGGCTTTATGTTTACGCATTAAGCGAGTAGCTTCTTCGATACTGGTGCCTTCCTCAACAATTAACGGCTCGCGCATGGTGCTATCGGCAATACGCACCAACATAAACTCAGCCATATCTTGGTTAGGCGCATGCTGGGCAATGATTTCACGCTTAGCCGTGAGGTCTTGCTGAAAATACTCAGCAAATAAGGTGTTGCGATCGATGAGCTCTAATAGGGTCTGGGTGGGAATTAGGTGACAAACTGTTGCCTCAACGGCAATAAAATTATGAATCGCTTTGCCATGAAATACTGACCAGCTGCCAAAGTATTCACCGGGTTGATAATGCATATAAGTGGCTTGTTTGGCGTTTTCAAGCTGCTCATCAGACTTTGAGTCACCTTCAACTTCGGCCACTTGTCCTTGATAAACAACAAACACGCCTTGCGATACAGTACCGACTGCCAACACAGTATCTAACGGCTGATATTCTTTACGCTGTACATGATTCAGTAAGAGTGTTTTTTCTTCTTCTGTTAAAAAGCCAAAAGGCAATTGATCAACGTTGAAAGCGTCTGACATGAATGCAACTCCTGTTGCCTAGCCCAATCATTAAGTCCTTAGCGTGCCGATCAAATTAGCAAAAAACTATGCCCATTTAGATGTAGAACACACGGCATTGAACAATACACTACTGCGTTGGATGTTTTGCGGTTGATTAGACAACACTTTTTGCTCATCTGACTGCAATGCTCTAGTAAACATTTGTAGACCCCTTAACAAACTCGAAAATAACTGTGTTTTTTATTTTCATGTGGTCTTTTTTAGTGATTTTTGGCGAATTTAGCTGACAAGGCCAATTCAAGATCATGTGAAAATATTTTTCCCAAATAGAGTTTATTACTGATTATGACTAACTGGTCGTGTTTTCTAACAGAGTTCAGTCAGGGTTTAACAAGCGTATCTATCCATACAACAAGGCTGCCGGTGAGCTGTTTAAGATCGCTTGCGATGGTAAAAAAGGTAGCAATAGGCTTTGTAGAACCCATCAGCAAACAACAGCAACGACTGCATTGCACAACCCTACTATTGCGCTATGTGCTGACCCGTAGAAAAAAGACTCTGGCTATAAAATTAAGTGAGTCCAAGGTATTGCAACAAAGAACAAAACACTTGCTGCTCAACTGGCCATATCACTGATAATTAGAGTTTCACACCCACAGTAACCATGCTGGCGGCTGCACCTAATAAAACAACTTCTGCAGCTACACTACGGTATTGCACACCAATTGACGGCACAATGGCCGGAGCTATTTCAAAATGGTTTAAAGGGATTTTATCGCGATACTTGCCTTTATAGCCATACAACAGGCCGGCTGAAATTTTTCCGTAAAAGGGGCTGCTGGCAAACCCATAACGTTTTCCCACATAGCCATAATAAGAACGCTTGCCGTATGAATGTAAAAAGGTTGCACCGCCCATTAAATAACTGTTTTCTGTGTGTCGTTCTAAACCTATCAGCTCTTGATTGTTATTATGTGCAGATTTGGGCTTATAGTGGGTGGTGTAAACACTGGTTTGCAAATACCAGTAAGGTTCAGCAGGGACGGGTTTAGTCAGCCCATACAGCAAACTCGATCCTGTCGTTATCTGCTGGTCACTGGAATGTTCTTCTAGGAGCTCAGCAGAGGCAAGCGCAGGTATAACAAGCAAAAGGGCTAGAGCTAGCAAGCGGTGCGTTAAAAACTTAGGGTTCATCAAGTCACTTAATTGTTAATATAAAGTATGCATTTTCAGACATGCTGTGCACTCATTAGTGCCATGTTGGGTTCTAGCGTGCATTTAAACTGGCAGCACTGGATTGTAGTGCTGCAAAAGTGTCGCCGATAAAGCCCTAGCAAGCAAAGCGAACTGCGATACATGCGACCGCTACGAACTGATTCTATAACAGTCTTCCAAGCTGCTATACCCCATACCAGTGCCTTTACGTACTTTAATCTGCACTGGAATGCGTTCTTTTAATGCGTCCACATGGCTAATAATACCAATGGTTTTACCTTCAGCATTGAGGTTGTCTAAGGCGAGCAAGGCCATTTCTAGGGTTTCATTGTCTAAAGTGCCAAAACCTTCATCTAAAAACAGCGAGTCAATGCGGGTTTTATGGCTGACTAATTCAGATAAGGCCAAGGCTAGAGCTAAACTCACCAAAAAACTTTCACCACCGGACAAAGTGCGGGTATCGCGCCGAGTATCGGCTTGCCAGGTATCGATAATTTCGATTTCCAGCTCGCCCTGCTCACGACGATTAAGTTGATAGCGATTATGCAATACAGCCAACTGCTGATTAGCCAGACTCACTAAATGATCCAAGGTTAAACCCTGTACAAACCTACGGTATTTGCTGCCATCGGCTGAACCTATCAAGCTATTGAGTTGCTGCCAGTGATCGTACTCCACACGTTGCTGCTTAATATTATCAAGCAGGCTTTGCTGAGTGATGCGATTTTGCTGATCGGTGTTGAGCTTTTGCTCCAGCATACCTTTGTGCTGATAAAGCGCACTGAGCTGCTGTTCCAGCTCTGCACGCTGCCTATTCAACTCAGCGCTGGACAGCTCTGTTTTAGGGCTTTGCTTAAGTTGCTCAATGCGCTTGGTGGCTGCGGCCAACAAGGTTTTTGCCTCATGCAGCTGAGTATCCAAGTCATGCTTCAGAGTTTGTAATTGCTGCGCCTGATCGCTGGGCAGTAAAGCCCGTAAAAACGCAGCTTCATCAGCAAAAACACTCTGGGCTAAACGCGCCTGCCACTCTGTGTGTTGTGTGGCATAAGCCCTCTGCGCCTCGCTAAGCCGCTCGGTTAAACCGTGGAGCTGCCCTTGTAATTGAGCCTGGGTACTTTCGCTGTGCTGCAACTGTTGCTGGCTATCGGCCAAGCCTTGCGCCATATCAGCCACCGTTGGGCACGCCGGCCTGGCACTGCTATTTAATGCTTGCCAATGACTTTGTGCTGTTTGCAGCGTTTGTTCTGCACTGCTTAACTCCCTTTGCAGTGCACTGATCTGCAATTTAAATTCAGCCAGTTGCTCGGTGCCCACCCGCCACTGCTGTGCTTCATGCTGACGATCCTGCAGCCACTGCTGTGGTGTTTGTGGCCAGCTGTACCCCATACTGGCTAACTGCTCGCTGAGGGCCTGCTGTTGCTGTTGTAGATCACTTTGTTGTGCAGCGAGGTGCTGAGTTAAATCCTGCTCTTGTTGCTGTTGATGCTCTAAATTGTTTCGCAAGTTTGATATTTTTTGCTGCACTTCACGCCAAGCCTGCTCAGCATCACGGTACTGTTGCTCAGTACTTTTTAGCGTTTCTTCAGCTTTAGCAATATCAGTTAAACGCTGTTGGCAAGCGGCTTTTTCCTGTGCAAATACGTGTTGGGCTGCAGCAAAATCATCTTGGGCTAAATCCTCTGCTAAGGCTAACGCCTTCAAGTGACTGCTTTTATCTGCCAGAATGCCTTGCAACTCACTGTTATCAACTGCTTGTTGCTCCAATTGATGCTGTTGCTCACTATTGAGTTTAGCTAATTGCTCTGCACAGGCTTGCCCTTGCTCACTCACCGCAGCTAATTGCGCTTTTTTATCAGCCAATGTCCGCTCGGTTTGCGAGACATCCAAGGCTTGGTAAGCACTGACTGCAGGGTGCTCTAAAGATCCACATAGCGGACAGGCTTCATCAGGCTGCAGTTGAGCGCGGTAACTTTCCAGACTGGCAATGCGCTGCTCTTGGGCCAGCAGTTGCTCTTTGTCCTTAATGTGCTCATTGAGTGATTTATATTGACTGCGCAAGGCTTCGCGGTGCTGTTGTTGTTCAGTGATTAAGACTGCCAACTCATTGCAACGCTGAGTGCGCTGGGCAAGGGTTGCTTGCTTGGCCTGCTCAGTAGCATAGTGCTGTGCCACAGTTCGATACAGTGGATCGCGCTCGTGTAAGCTGGCCAACTGTGCTTGCCATTGGGCCACACTACGCCCTTCGAGCACTTGGGTTAAGGCTTGCTGCTGGGTTTGCCAGGCCTTTTGTAAAGGCTGTAGCGCCTGCTCCTGTTGCTGATAATGCGCTTGCTGACTGGTTAAGGCAGTCTTTAACTTATTGATTTCAGCAGCACGACCTTGCAACTGAGTTTGCGTTGCTTGTATGGCCGCTTGCTGGCGGCTCAGTTGGGCAAACTCACTGCGCCAAGCGCTGATATGCTCAGCCAACTGCCCATGTTGCGGAGTTTGCTCACGCTGTTTAATAAGCTGTTGCTGTGCATTTGCGGCAGACTGCAATTGCCTGCTGACCTGACTAACAAGTTGCTCGGCATACTGATAACGTTGCCAAGACAACTTTTGTAGCTGCTCAGTATTGGCGCGTGCTTTGTCTTGTGTGGCAGCTAAGCTTTGCTCACTGTGTTGCAGCGCCTGCTGGGCTTGTTGTAGAGCAGTGTAATCAGCTTGCAGCAAGGCGGCTGGGGCATGCTCGGCAAGTTTTTGTAAGTCTTCAGCATGTTCCAAATGCTTTTTTTCACAGTGCTGAAACTGCTGCTCAGCCTGTTTATGACTGGCTTGCGCCTGATCTAAGCTGCTGCGCCACTGTTGTTGCTCATGCAACTTGTCTTGCTGCTGCTTTAGCAACTGCGCCTGCTGTTCTGCTGCAGCCAGCTGGGACTGCGCTTCATTGAGCTCATCAGCAGTCAATAGCAAGAGCCCCTCAGCACGGCTGTTAAGATTTTCTAAAAGCTGCGCCTGCTCTTTTTGCTTTTCATACACCCGTTGAGAAATTTCACCGTAAATTTCTGTACCTGTTAATTGCTCGAGCAGCCCAGCGCGGTCATTGGCACTGGCCTCTAAAAATGCGGCAAAGCCACCTTGAGCCAACATCATTGACTGGGTAAAACGCTGAAAGTCTAAACCGGTTAAACGTTCAACTTCCCTTGGCTTTTCGCTGAGTTTATCGGTGATAATACGGCCGTCTAAATGGGCCAGCTCGGTGCGGGCATCCTGCAGGGCACCATCGACTTTATTACGGGCCCGACGCTGGCTCCAAAAGGCACGGTAGCCTTGATCTTTCACGGCAAATTCCACTTCCACCAAGCAATCAGCGGTGTGGCGAGTCATTAATTCATTGCTGGTTTTGGAAATACTGCTCATGCGCGGGGTGCGGCTATAGAGTGCTAAGCAGATGGCATCCAGCAGTGTGGTTTTCCCAGCGCCGGTGGGTCCGGTAATGGCAAACAAACTGCTGCCGTTAAAAGGCGCCTTAGTGAAATCGATCTTCCACTCGCCTTTTAAGGCGTTAATGTTTTTAAGGCGAATACTAAGAATTTTCATAAATCCACCTCACGTAATGCTTCCAATACTTGTTCATGTAAACGTTTTAACACTGTCACTTCTTCGTCACTGAGTACTTCACTCTGCAGGCGTTTAGCAAACACCTCATCAGGGGTTAACTCCGCAAGCACTTCACCGGACTCTGCGCTTAAGCTGGCCACTTTATTGCCACGCAAACGTCGCACCCGTAGTATTTCCACGGGCAAATCCGCACAGAGTGCAAGCACCCGCTCATCCAAGTCCGCATAATAATCATCCACTGCAACCTGTATCTCCAACCAAGCCACTGCTTCTGGATCGAGCTGATCGGCCAATGCTGCGAACTGCACTTCTAATTCAGCAAGACTGCCGGACAGCGAAATCAAGCGTTGGAAACAGGGAATTGCAATCGACTCCACCGCCCGTAAGCCAGTGGCATCGAAATCCACTTGCAACAATTCTTTTTGCTGTTTGGCTTCATCAAAGCTCAGGGCAATGGGTGAGCCGCTGTAACGGATATGCTCCAAACCGCCGACTTTTTGTGGGCGGTGAATGTGTCCCAAAGCTAAATAGTCAAAGGCCGGAAAAGCATCGGTGGGAAACGCCGTTAAGCTGCCCACATAAATGTCCCGTACCGACTCACTCAAACTCACCCCCACAGTGGTTAAATGTCCGGTACCGATAATAGGCACTGTGACACCCAGTGCTTCACGTGCGGCTGCGGCTTTTGCAAACAGCTGGGCATAGTGTTCAGCAATGGCCTGTTGCAAGTCACTTTGTTTGTCTTCAGCACTTTGTCCCGCCTGGCTGCGCTGAATATCCCGTGGCCGCAGAAAAGGTATGGCACAGAGTAATGCCCCCAACTGACCATCGCGCTTTTTCAGCTGCAATAGCTGATCATCCAGATTATCTGCAGCACTGGAGATCACATCCGTATTAAGTTGTGCCAGTAAGTCCTTGCTTTCATTGAGCATAGCCACCGAATCATGGTTGCCGGCGAGAATCACCAATTGACAGCCCGTGTCCTGCATTTGCACTACGAAACGGTTGTATTGCTCACGGGCATAACTGGGCGGTGTGCCGGTATCAAAAATATCACCCGCAATAATCAAGGCATCGGCTTGCCGCTGTTGCACAGTGTCCACTAACCAATCACACCAAGCGCGGTGTTCAGCTTGTCGGGTTTTACCCATAAAATGCTGACCAAGGTGCCAGTCTGAGGTGTGTAAAATGCGCATCTGCTCGTGTCCTTTTTGCTGGGTGTTGAGGGTAGAAAATTATAAAAAAGCCCGTTGTTTGCCAAGTTGTTCTAACAACATCAGCAGCCAACGGGCCTATAGTGTAAAGGATTAAGCGTCAGCTAAAACCAAACCAAAGGGTAAACCTGCAGGATCTGGAATATGCCGCGCTATGTCTTGCAAGGCACTTTGAATGATTTCTTCCACGACTGGGTGGTAGTACGGCATTTGCAATAGGCTGTGGGCGGTTTCGTTGCGCTCAATGGCGAGGGCTAAAAATTGCGCCACATGCTCTGCACGCACGCCAATCATGCTGGCACCTAATAGTTGGCCAGTAGTTTTGTCAGCATAGACTCTGAGCACCCCAGCACGGTCAGTAATCACCCGAGTACGGCCATTGGCTTGCCCGACAGCAGTGCCAATTAAAATATCATCTGGGTTGAGCTCATCGAAACGCGCGCCGACGCTAATCACATCGGGATTAGTAAAGGCGATGGCTAATGGCGTTTTACGTTTAAAAGCAACTGGGGCACTTTGCGTTGCGTTATAGCCGGCCATTGCACCTTCATCGGCCGCTTCGTGCATCAGCGGACGGTAGCCATTGATGTCGCCGACAATAAACACCGGATGTTCACCCATTTGCAAGGTATGTGGGTTAAACAGCGGCTGACCGCGTTCATCCAATTCGAAACCCGCTTCTGCCAAGTTTAGTTGGTCAGTATTGGGACGGCGACCTAACGCCACCAGTACTTTCTCCACCTGCACTTGCTTATCACCGGTTTTCAGCAAAACGCCTTGCTCAGCTTCGGCCAGCTCAGCGGGGGCGCCTAAATACAGGTTCATTTCTTTAGCAAACTCAGCCAGAGTAATTTCGCTCACCTCTGGGTCTGTGATACCGCCCACGGTTTGCGCCATATCAGCACCGTGCACTTCAACCCCTAAGCGCGCCAAGGCTAAACCCATTTCCAAACCAATGGCACCTAAACCTAGAATCCCCATGGACTTGGGCAACTCTTGCATTTCAAAAAAATCATCGGTGGTGATGCAGTGTTCAGCAAAGGGTTGTAAGAAACCCGGCATAATGGGGCGCGAACCGGCAGCGATAATCACCGACTTTGCCCTAATCTGCTGGGTGCCTGAATCAGTTTCCACTTCTAACAAGGTTGGCTCTAAAAAGCGTGCCCGGCCCATGATTAGATGTTCACCCGCACCTTGTGTGGCGTTGCCCGCAGCGCCACTGGCAAACTGATCTCGTTGCGCACGTAAAGCCTGCCACGCCACAGCACCGTCTAAACGTAAGTGCTCTGCTCCACTGATCCCATAGCGTGCAAATTCTTTTTGCGCATTCCAATACTCAGCTATATGCAACGCCACTTTGGAAGGCATACACCCTACCCGCGCACAGGTGGTACCCAGCGGGCCACTATCAATTAAGACAAAGCTTTTTTTGCTACGGCGCACTTCTCTTAAGGCATACATGCCACCGGTACCGGCACCGACAATGGCCACATCAACATTAATTTGCTTAGTCATACTCTGCTCCAACTCCCTAAAGACCTATAAATGTAACGGGTTAAAACAACATTACACTATTAAAATATATATTCACATAGTGTAATACTATAGCTCATTAAAACCATGGAACTATCTAAATGGACGGTGTGCTGTGCGTAATATCTGCGATTATAAGGTAAGGAGTATAACTGTTAGACAATCTATCCCAATGTACCAACACTGTGGAGACACATTATGAAATACATCACCTCTACACTGGCAGCGATTTTCCTCGCTGGCGGACTTGCAACGGCTACGCAGGCAGAAGCGGCTAAAGACACTGTAATCATTTACGATGCCTCAGGATCAATGTGGGGGCAAATTGATAACGTCAGTAAAGTCGAGATTGCCCGTGATGTCATGACTAATCTAATAAATAAATGGGATAACAGTACTCATTTAGGTCTGGTTGCTTATGGTCATCGCAGCAAAGGAGATTGCGCCGATATAGAAACACTGGTCGAACCAGGGCCATTAGACAAAACAAAGTTCATCAAAACTATCAATGATATTAATCCAAAAGGTAAGACCCCAATCTCGGCTTCATTGCAGCATGCAGCAGAGCTGCTTTCTTATCGTGATAGCCAAGCATCGGTTGTTTTAATCTCAGACGGTATAGAGACCTGTAATGCCGACCCTTGCGCAGTAGCTAAGCAATTAGCTGCGCAAGGGGTCAATTTTACGGCGCATGTGGTGGGTTTTGATATTGAATCTGACGATCATGCTAGTTTAGCTTGCATTGCCGAAAACACTGGTGGTCTCTTTGTGCCTGCCAGCAACGCTACAGAATTACATGCTGCTCTAGCACAGGTTCAAGATGCTATGGAACAACCAGCTAGCGAACCAGAACCAGAGCCAGAGCCAAGTATCCCTGAAGTAGCGATCACCGGCCCACAGCAAGTCACGGCCGGTGCTACTTTTGATGTGCAGTGGAGCCAAAACATTAATAAAAGCGACATGGTCACCATTGTGCCCAGCGGTGCTAAAGAAGGCACCCATGGTAACTACAAGCGTGTGGGCGATAGCAACCAAACCAGCCTCACTGCTCCCGCTGACACAGGCCTGTATGAGCTGCGTTATATTCTTAATGAAGGTGGCAAAACATTAGCCACGGCGGACATCGAAGTGACCGACACTGAAGTGACCATCACCGGCCCGCAGCAAGTCACTGCCGGTGCTACTTTTGACGTGCAGTGGAGCCAAAACATTAATAAAAGCGACATGATCACCATTGTGCCCAGCGGTGCCAAAGAAGGCACCCATGGCAACTACAAGCGTGTGGGTGATAACAACCAAACCAGCCTCACTGCTCCCGCTGAAACAGGCCTGTATGAGCTGCGTTATATTCTTAATGCAGGTGGCAAAACTGTAGCCACGGCGGACATCGAAGTAACTGCACCTGAAGTTAATATCTCTGCACCCGAGGTTGTTCGGGCCGGTGGTAACCTGGAAATCACTTGGTCAACGAGCATCAATAATAGAGATATGGTGACTATTTTACCCTTAGGAAGCAAAGAAGGGGCCCGTGGTAACTACAAGCGTGTCGGTAATAATACCGCAATGACAATGACTGCCCCTAGCGACACCGGCCTTTACGAAGTGCGTTACATTATGGATGCAGGTCATAAGACCCTCGCTACTGCCCCCCTTGAAGTAGTTGCCGCAACTGCTTCACTAGATGCTGGTGTGGGCCTTTCTGTACCAGCCTCTGCCGCAGTCGGAGAAGTTATCGAGGTTACTTGGACTCACTCAGATCCAAGCAAAGATCAGCGGATTGCCCTTGCGCGCAGCAGTCAAGCAGACTTCACTTGGATCAGCGCACAATCCATCGCCGAAGAAAACAGTATTGCGCTAACCATGCCTGAACAAAAGGGTTTTTATGAAGTAAGATTTATAGATATTAGCGAACGTGAGGTGCTTGCTCGCTCAATTATCGAAGTGAAGTAAATACAGCGTTCATATCAACTCATACCCGGTCAATACTCTTATGTAATCAAGTAGAGTATTGACCGATAAAATAAGCAGTAACATAAGCAAGTTTGTATTTAAAGAATACAATCTTCAATGTGCTTACTGATAAACATTGATTTGGTTCGTTTGATTTTAAGGTGCAAGTTCTTCAGCAACCCCCTGCCAACCACCACCAAGCGCACTAATCAACTGCACACTGGCCGTCAGTTGTGTACCGAGCAAGTTGAGCAAAGTGCGTTCACTATTGAGCGCTGTGGTTTGTGCGGTGCTGACTGCTAAGTAGTCCACCATACCTGCTGCATATTGATTTTCTATCAAACGCAGCGCTTCTTGTGAGGCATTCAAAGCTTCACGCTGCACTTCAATCTCTTGGGCAAGCACATTGAGTTGGGCTAAGGCATCCTCCACTTCAGCAATGGCTGCTAAAGTCGTTTGTCGGTAGCGGGCCACCTGCTGATCATAGCGCGCTTCGGCTTGCTCGACTTTTGAGCGGCGCAAGCCGGCATCAAACAGAGTCATGGCAAATTGCGGGCCGAGCGACCAAAAGCGATTGGGCATACTAATCCAA
>DASROA010000012.1:0-41610 GCA_035647115.1 Thiopseudomonas sp.
TTAAGCCAAGCGCTGCTGCACTGCCTGCAGAATACCAGCGGTATCTAAGCCGCACTCAGCAAGCATTTCCGCGGGTTGGCCATGTTCCACATAGATATCCGGTAAACCCAGTTGCAGCAAAGGTACATTCAGTTGCTTTGCCGCTACAAACTCACCCACCGCACTGCCTGCACCGCCCATCACCGCGTTTTCTTCGATGGTGACGAACAATGAATGCTCAGCTGCCAGCTCTTTCAACAGCGCCTCATCCAGTGGCTTTACAAAACGCATATCCACCACAGTAGCATCCAGCTGTTCAGCCGCTGCCAGGGCTGCGGCCAACTGCACACCAAACACCAATAAGGCCACACCCTGCCCCGTACGTCGCACGACTGCTTTACCCAGTGGCACAGCCGCTAAACTGTCACTGATCTGAGCATTTGGGCCACTGCCACGGGGATAACGCACAGCTGCCGGTCCCGCATGGTGATAACCGGTGTTGAGTAGCAAACGCAATTCATTTTCATCACTGGGCGTCATCACCACCATATTAGGAATACAGCGCAGATAAGAAATATCAAAACTGCCGGCATGGGTTGGGCCGTCTTCACCCACTAAACCAGCACGGTCCACGGCGAACAAGACATCCAAATCTTGTACTGCTACATCATGGATCAGCTGATCATAAGCGCGTTGTAAAAACGTTGAATAAATCGCCACCACCGGCTTCGCCCCTTCACAAGCCATACCTGCGGCTAAGGTCACCGCATGCTGCTCGGCAATGGCCACGTCAAAGTAACGTTCTGGATACTGCTCACTGAAGGCAATCAGGTCTGAGCCCTCTTTCATGGCAGGGGTAATGCCCAACAAGCGCTCATCCGCTGCTGCCATGTCACACAACCATTGGCCAAACACATTGGCATAACGGGGTCCGCTGGGTGTGCTCGACGCTGCGCTGGTTTTACCAATGGCATGATAAGCAATTGGATCCTCTTCAGCAGGTGCAAAGCCTTTACCTTTAGTGGTGATGACATGCAGAAACTGCGGCCCTTCCAGCTCACGCATATTGCGCAAGGTCGCCAATAAGGTTGGCAAGTCATGACCATCAATGGGGCCAATATAGTTCCAGCCCAGCTCTTCAAACATAATCCCAGGGGCCAACATGCCTTTAGCATGTTCTTCGGTTTTGCGAGCTATTTCCCAAGCGCCAGGTAAGCGTGACAAGATTTTTTTGCTGCCTTCGCGCATGGTGGTGTAAGTACGACTGGTTAAAATCTTCGCTAAATGATTGGATAAACCGCCCACATTATCGGAGATCGACATATCATTATCATTGAGGATCACCAACATATCGGTGTCAGTTTCTGGAGCATGATTAAGTGCTTCAAACGCCATGCCGGCAGTCATCGCACCGTCACCAATCACCGCCACGGTTTTGCGCTTTGAACCTTGCAGTTTTGCTGCAATGGCCATCCCCAATGCAGCACTGATTGAGGTGCTGGAATGACCCACACCAAAGGTGTCATAGTCACTTTCACAACGGCGTGGGAAGGCTGCTAAACCGTCTTTTTGTCGCAAGCTCAGCATTTGCTCACGACGTCCAGTGAGTATTTTATGGGGATAGGCTTGATGACCCACATCCCACACCAGACGGTCTTCAGGGGTATCGAACACATAATGCAAGGCTAAGGTGAGCTCAACAACACCCAAGCCTGCCGCAAAATGCCCACCAGTTTGCGCCACGCTCCACAATAAAAATAAACGCAGCTCATCAGCCAAACTGACCAACTCTGCTTCAGACAGCAAGCGCAACTCGGCTGGTGTCAAGGCACGGTCGAGCAATGGCGTAGATGGACGTTCAGCTGGAATTTCATGAAAAATTGTAGGCATTGAAATGTCGTATTAACTCATAAAGGATTAAGTTTACCTTAAAGTGTACAAAGTCCACAGTGTCATATGTGTGCATTCAGTGCTTTCAGCGCTTTTCTTGGGCTTTTCCTGGGCCTGTATCTGCGCAGTAACTCAAGTCTGCTAAAGTAGAGATCAGCATAACTGTCTGCACGCTTTATCAAACGATTAAAAGGTCATTCCATGATTGCAAGCATGCTATTAAATGAAACCACTTTACTGTGGGGCTGGTTATTGTATGGCCCTCTGCTTTTTTATGCTATCTGGCGTGCTCCTTGGGTTGAGTTATTCAGCGATAGCCGTCGCCAGCATTTATTGTTTGGCACTGTTTTGGTGCTATGCATCTTGTGGCTATTGCGCCGTGATTTCCCCAGCGGCTTGTCTTTCCACTTTATGGGTATGACCGCGGTAACGTTACTGCTTGATTGGCCGCTGGCAATTCTAGCGGGATTAATTGCTCAGCTGGCCTTGCTCAGCCTTGGCAAGCTGGAAGTGAGCGCTTTGGGTATTAATGGTTTGCTGCTGATCATTCTGCCGGTTGCAGTAGCGCACAGCTGCGCTAAAGCCATTGAGCGTTTGCAGCCGAATAATCTATTCGTCTATATATTTTTTTCTGGCTTTTTCCCAGCAGCTTTAACTGCTGTGCTCTGTGTTATCAGCGGCGCGCTACTGCTGTGGGGCAATGGTATTTATACTTTCCCGCCTTGGCTGGAAGAGTTTTTCGGTATGCTGCTCTTGGTGGCCTTTCCCGAGGCCTTTATCAATGGCATGGCGGTCACTGCCTTTGTGGTGTTTAAACCCGAATGGCTGGAAACCTTTAATTACAGTCGCTACCTACAAGCACCTTGGAAAGACGGTCCAGATCAGTAGCAGCACCATCAAACAGCACTAATAAGCACTAAAAAACCGACGCTAAGGTCGGTTTTTTAGTGTTCAGGCCTGCCGAGTTCACTCTGCGCAAGCCTTGCCATAAGGCTAATTATGCATACGGGTGACGCAGCACAATGGTTTCATGGCGATCCGGACCCGTTGAGACAATATCAATCGGTGTACCAATCAGCTCTTCAATACGCTCTACATAGGCACGGGCGTTGGCTGGCAACTCTTCTAGGCAGGTTGCACCTAAAGTTGACTCACTCCAGCCAGGCATTTCTTCATATACCGGCACTAAGCCTTGGTAGCTGTCCGCATCGGTTGGGGCTTCAATTTCTTCACCGGCAGCGTTTTTATAAGCCACACAGATTTTAACCGTCTCTAAACCATCCAGTACATCCAATTTGGTCAAACAAATTCCAGAAATACTGTTGATCTCTGAAGTGCGACGCAAGATCACCGCATCAAACCAACCGCAGCGACGTGCACGACCCGTGGTTGAGCCAAATTCATGGCCTTTTTCCGCCAAGTAGGCGCCGGTTTCATCAAACAGCTCAGTGGGGAATGGACCTGCACCGACCCGGGTGGTGTACGCTTTGGTAATTCCTAAAATGTAATCTAAGTACAGCGGGCCAAAACCAGTACCTGTGGCTGTCCCACCAGCCGTGGTGCTGGAACTGGTCACATAAGGGTAAGTACCGTGATCAATGTCTAATAATGAACCTTGTGCACCTTCAAACATAATGCGTGCACCTTGCTTGCGCAGGGTGTGCAAACGCGCAGTGACATCGGTCATTAATGGCTTGAGGGTTTCTGCATAGCCAAGCGCATCATCTAAAGTTTTCTGGTAGTCGACGGGCTCAACTTTATAAAAGTTTTCCAACATAAAGTTGTGCTCATCCAAGACTTCACGCAGCTTAACCGCAAAACGCTCAGCATTGAATAAATCGCCAATACGTAAACCACGACGGGCCACTTTATCTTCATAAGCTGGGCCAATACCACGCCCTGTGGTACCAATTTTACCTTCGCTGCGTGCAGCTTCACGGGCTTGGTCTAAGGCCACGTGATACGGCAAAATTAAAGTACAAGCAGGACTGATGCGTAAACGCTCACGCACTGGAATACCTTTTTCTTCCAGCTTGATAATTTCACGTAACAGCGCATCTGGCGCAACCACTACACCGTTACCAATTAAACACTCAACGTTGTCACGCAAAATACCTGATGGAATCAGGTGCAATACGGTTTTTTCACCATCAATCACTAAGGTGTGACCGGCATTATGGCCACCCTGAAAACGGACAACGGCTTCGGCTTGATCAGTCAACAAGTCGACAATCTTACCTTTACCCTCATCACCCCACTGGGTGCCCAAAATGACAACATTTTTACCCATAACCTTTGCCCTCTTCGCGCAAATAGGAGGCCGCTAAAGCGACCTAAGACGACCGCTTTTGCGGTATAAACTTAGAGTGGCTGAACATGCCAGCCAGAAGAATTCTTTACCAATTGTCGGTCACAGCCTGCTTGCGCAGCCTCACTCACCGTCTGCCCTGGTAAGGCCTGAACAACACGCTGCCCTGTAAGGCGCAAATCACAAATTGCTTGCCACAAATCAGCCTCAGCACCAACCGGCGCCCAAATACCAGCAGTCGAGCTCACTTTCGTCTGCTGACCTAAACTCACCAACGTTTTTAAGTCTGTAGAAAACCCAGTAGCGGGACGCGCACGGCCAAATACCGCACCAATATCGTCATAACGCCCACCTTGGGCAATTGACTGCCCAACACTGGGAACAAATGCCGCAAACACCACACCCGTATGGTAGTGGTAACCACGCAATTCACCGAGATCGAAATAAAACGGTAAATGCGAATAACGCTCCATCAGTGCATCAGCCACTGCAATCAATTCATCCAATGCGCTGAGTACGCTGTCGGGCGCTGCCGCTAAAACTGTTTTGGCATGATCGAGAATCTCACGGCCACCGCACAGCTGGCACAATTTATTGAGCATGCTTGCCAAGTCTGTTGGTAAATGCTCAGTCAGGGCAGTGACTTCATCCACAGCTTTACGCTGCAAAGCATCAAAAATTTGTGCTTCCAAATCAACTGATAAGTCAGCCGCACGTGCCAGACCGCGATACACCCCCACATGGCCTAAATCCATATGGATTTCTGGGATTTGTGCCTGCTCTAAAGTCGCCAGCATTAAGCTGATCACTTCGATGTCGGCCGCCGGACTGGCATCACCATACAGCTCAGCACCTAACTGAATAGGGCTGCGCGAACGCGATAATAAGCGCGGTCGTGCATGCACCACACTACCGGCATAACACAGCCGTGACGGCCCTTCGCGGCGCAAACTGTGCGCATCCATACGGGCCACTTGCGGGGTAATATCCGCACGGAAACCCATTAGATGACCTGATAGTGGATCGGTGACTTTAAAAGTACGCAAATCGAGTTTTTGACCTGCGCCCGTTAATAACGACTCTAAAAACTCAATATGCGGCGTGATTACAAACTCATAGCCCCACGCCTGGAACATATCCAGTACTTGTCGACGGGATGCTTCAATTTGCGCTGCCTGTTGCGGCAGTACTTCTTCAATGCCATCTGGCAGCAGCCAGCGGTCTACCGTTGCCATTGCGCCTTTCCTCATTATGAATACAGCTACCTGTTGGGCATTTTGCATGACCACAGGCGCAAAAAAGCCGGGAATGACCCGGCTGCCGCATGATACCACAGATTATTCTGTGCATGCTTCCCCCACTTGCATTCTACACAGTACGCAGAGTGCGCTGCCCTCAACAACACGCGCGATCCAGAAGATCGCGCATATCATTCAAGGCTAGGGTTTTACCTCGTCCATATACTTAAAGAAATCACTGTCAGGTGACAGTACTAAAACGTCACTCTTATCAGCAAAACTTTCCCGATAGGCCATTAAGCTGCGGTAAAACGCATAGAACTCTTGATCCATGCCATAGGCTTTGGCATAAATCTCTGTTGTTCTCGCATCACCGTCACCGCGGATTTCTTCTGCTTCACGGTACGCCTCAGCTAAGATTACGCGGTGCTGACGATCAGCATCAGCACGAATCCCTTCAGCCAGTTCTTTACCTTTAGCACGGTGCTCACGGGCTTCACGGGCACGTTCTGAGCTCATGCGCTCAAATACACTGAGGTTCACTTCTTTGGGTAAATCAATGGATTTAACCCGCACATCGATGACCTCAATACCCAACTCTTTATGCGCCATACGGTGCAAAGAGGCGGTGATATCTGCCATCAACTCATCACGCTGACCACTGACCACTTCATGCAAGGTGCGCTTACCAAACTGGTCACGTAAGCCTGCTTCCAAACGGCGAGCTAAACGCTCATCGGCAAACTGTTTAATACCTGAGGTCGCAGTATAGTAACGGTCTGCATCGGCCACTCGCCATTTGGCAAAGGCATCCACCATTACCGCTTTCTTTTCCAAGGTCAAGAAACGCTGGGTGGGCGCATTGAGCGTTAACAAGCGCGCATCAAATTTACGCACTTGGTTAATATACGGAATTTTAACATGCAAGCCGGGTTGCACATTAGCTTTTTCTACCTTTCCGAATTGCAGCAAAACAGCTCGCTCGGTTTCCAGAACAATATAAAAACTGTTCCAAGCAACCAGTCCGAGCACAGCCACTACAATTAAAAAGAACGTCGATTTATTACTCATTAACGGCTACCTCTGGAACGTAAATCACGAGTCAAGCTGTCGCCACCGATGCGAATACTGTTACTGTTATCCATTGGTGTGCTGTTGCTCTCAGTATCGCTCGATGCGCTACGCGCTGGAGCACCCGTACGCCCTTCAAGCATTTTATCCAGCGGCAAGTACAGCAAACTGTTTTGCCCTTGGTCGCCAGTCAGCATGACCTTACTGGTATTGCTAAAGACTTCCTGCATGGTTTCTAAGTACAAGCGTTTACGGGTGACCTCAGGTGCCTTGCGGTACTCTGTAACCAGCTTAGTAAAGCGGTTGGCCTCACCCTCAGCGCGAGCAATGGTTTCATCACGATACGCATTGGCTTCTTCGCGCAGGCGTTGTGCCTTACCACGGGCCTCTGGGATCACACCATTGGCATAGGTTTCTGCTTGGTTTTTCTCACGCTGCTCATCTTCACGGGCACGAATCACATCATCAAAGGCCTCTTGAACTTCGCGCGGCGCTTGAGCGTTCTGAACGTTCACTTGAGTGACGGTAATACCCGTACCATAAGTATCAATAAAGCGCTGTAAGCGTTCTTTAGTTTCGATCGCTAAAACTTCACGACCTTCGGTCAGCACTTGGTCCATTGATGTCGAACCTACTACGTGACGCAAAGCACTCTCAGTGGCTTGCTGCAAGCTCATTTCAGGACCATTCACATTCAACACAAAGTCTTTTAAGTTGTTGATTTTGTATTGCACCGTGAGTGGAACTTCAAGGATGTTCTCATCCTCAGTGAGCATCGGCCCTTCGCGGCTATAAGCACGCTCACGGGTCACGTTCATTTCAAACTTGCGATCAATGGGGGGGAAATAAATATTCAAACCTGGGCCAACGGTTTCATGGTATTTACCAAAGCGCAAAATCACTGCTTGCTCTTGCTCGTCCAGTGAGTAAATCGCTGTGTACAACCACATTGCAGCTAATGCTGCCAACACCATTGCCACAAAGCCAAAACCCACACCGCTGCCGCCGCCAGAACCACCGGGTCCCGCTTTTTTCTTTCCGCCAAACAAGCTACTGAGGTTGTCTAACAGTTTACGGAGGGCGTCATCAAGATCAGGCGGCCCTTGTTTGCGGCCACCACCTCTATTGCGGTCACCCCAAGGATCCTGATTGTTTGAGTTACCACCGGGCTCATTCCAGGCCATAGTGTTCTCCATCTATTTGATAGGCAAAAAATGCACTCATTCAAGTGCACTATATTTTATAGTTTATTAAACACCGCAACATTCACGCATGCAGCGCTCTGCTGCGTGTTTTTAATGTTCTTGGTACTGCTTAAAAAAGTCGGCGACTCGTATTCCTTCATGATTCAGCAACCTATCCAACTCAATCTTTGCGACACGTAACTCTAACAGGCTATCACCTTGCTCTGTATGAGTTTCTTTCTGCACAGCATTCAAGTCAAATAACTTACCGCGCAAGCGGCTCTGTTGCTGGCCGAGGCGCACTGTAGCAACATATATTTCCTCTTCCAAGAGCTCAGCAATGGCCTGCAATAGCAGATCAATCCCGAGTTGCTGCTCAGCCGAGATCCACACCCGTGCGGGCTCTCCTTGCTCGTTACGCTGGATATGCGGCTCTACATTATCAAGCAAGTCGATTTTATTGTAGACCTCCAGAGTACGCACTTCATCCGCATCAATCTCTTCAAGTACCTGTGCCACTTGCTGAATTTGCTCATCACGTTCAGGAGACTGCGCATCAATAATGTGCAGCAGTAAATCTGAATTGGCAGATTCTTCAAGGGTTGCTCTAAACGCATCCACCAGTTTATGCGGCAAATGACGAATAAAGCCCACAGTATCAGCTAAAGTCACTGGACCAAGCTGAGGCACTTCAATACGCCTAACTGTCGGGTCTAAGGTGGCAAACAGTTGATCAGCGGCATACACCTCTGACTTGGTTAATAAGTTAAACAGCGTTGATTTGCCCGTATTGGTATAACCAATTAAGGACACGCTGGGTATATCAGCCCGTTGTCGACTGCGTCGCGCCAGATCCCGCTGATTGCGCACTCGTTCAAGCCGAGTTTTTATTTGTCGAACTCGGATACGCAATAAACGACGATCCGTTTCCAACTGGGTTTCACCTGGGCCACGCAAGCCAATACCACCTTGCTGACGGCTTAAATCAGTACGGCTACGCACTAAGCGGGTGCTCAGATGTTCTAGCTGCGCCAACTCAACTTGCAACTTACCTTCATAGGTTTGTGCACGTTGCGCAAATATATCTAGAATCAGTCCGACCCTGTCCAGTACTCGGCACTCTAGAGCATTTTCTAAGTTACGCTCTTGGCTGGCAGTCAATGCATGATTAAAGATGACTAAGTCAGCCTGCTCGCTAAGCACCAGCTGGCGTAATTCTTCAACTTTCCCAGAGCCTATTAAAAAGCGCGCAGTGGGTTGTTGCAGCGGAACATTTACAAAACTAGCAATGACAGCACCTGCCGACACTGCCAGTTCTTGAAACTCATAAGGATCTTCTCGCACCTCAGGTGCATACACATCCAAATGGACTAAAATGGCGCGTTCACTTGGATGTTCAACGATCAAAATGTTCTCCCACTAATGATTACCTGCTTCAGCACTGGCTGCATCTTCAGCACTTGGCAAACGCACTGGGCGGCCAGGTACCACTGTAGAAATAGCGTGCTTATAAACCATTTGACTCACAGTATTTTTCAATAAAATCACAAACTGATCAAATGACTCAATTTGCCCTTGCAACTTAATGCCATTCACCAAATAAATTGATACTGGTACGCGTTCCTTACGCAAAAGGTTTAAGTAAGGGTCTTGTAGCGTGTGCCCTTTTGACATGTGCTGTACTCCATTTTATAAATTAAAAGTTTGCAGAAACTAGCGACTTCTGCAAACTACAAATTGAGATCAGTTAACTCAATATGCTGAGCTGCCTGAGCTTTTTCAAGACCTGAGACACATTGTCACAGGCCAAACTGTCTAGCCATTCAACATTGGGCCAGCTGCGCAACCAAGTGAATTGGCGTTTAGCCAGCTGGCGTGTGGCTATGATACCGCGCTCAATCATTTCGTTATAGGTTAATTCACCCTGTAAATAAGCCCACGCTTGGCGATAACCCACTGCACGCAACGCGGGTAAATCTGCATGCAAATCACCGCGTTGCTGCAAAGCTTGGACCTCAGCAATAAAGCCTTGTTCAAGCATCAGATGAAATCGTTGTGCAATACGTTCGTGCAAGACACTACGCTGCTGCGGGGCTATGGCGAAACTTGCTACATTGTACGGTAATTCAGGTTGTTTAGTTGACTGTTTTTTCTGCTGCTGCTGCGCTCGCAGCTGGGTCATGCTTTGTCCACTGACTCGCCAAACTTCCAGCGCACGCATAATCCGTTGCGGATCATTGGGATGAATACGTTGCGCAGACTCGGGATCAACCTGCTGCAACTCGGTATGTAAAGCGTCCCAGCCTTGCTCCGCTGCTTGCTGCTCCAATGCTGCACGGATCTGTGGATCTGCGGCAGGCATCGGCGCTAAACCATCCACTAAAGCCTTGTAATACAACATGGTACCGCCGACTAACAGTGGTATCTTACCGCGCGCAGTGATTTGCGCCATAATTGCCAAAGCGTCCGCTCGAAACTGTGCAGCAGAATAGCTTTGTGTCGGCTCTAAAATATCCACTAAGTGGTGTGGGTACGCTTTTAAGAGTTCTGGACTGGGCTTGGCACTGCCAATATCCATGCCGCGATAAATAAGCGCTGAGTCAACACTGATGATTTCGCAGGATAACGTATCCACCAGCTGTAAAGCCAAATCAGTTTTTCCAGAGGCTGTCGGGCCCATTAAAAAAATAGCTGGTGGCAACTTATCGACCAAAACACACCCCATTGCATTGAAGTTTTAACCCGCTGCTAAGCAAAATACACTTAGCAGCATAATATTTTGTCGACATGCTTACTCTGCTAATAGCTCAGCAATAGCAGGGTCTTTAAAAACACGTCGCAAACCTTCACTGAGCACTTCACTGACCCACTGATTATTAACTTGCTCGCTTGGCGCTTTCACATAACCCTGCTTTAAGGTTGCCGCATAGCGACCGCTGTAACGGCGCCCAGCATTTTTCACTTCAAGGCTATACACCGCTTCCAACTGCGCTTCTTTAGAGAGTGCATTTTTCTCCAAAGCACTGTAGCTCAGCTGCACCAGCTGTAAATTAAATTGGGCGTTATTCGCCCCCTTAAGCATAGGGGTGAATCCCATCATGCGCACTGCCGCATCAGTCTCTGCCTGCAAGCGAGGTAAGAAAGCATCCTTATTAACCCGTATGGCACTGCTGTCAGCATACAAGCCGCCGCGGGTACCAATCACTGCGGACGAACGCGCATCACTGACTTGTACAGTGACCGGCTGGCCTTTTCCGACTGCGACTAACTGCCCTGTAAAGCGCGGCTCTGGTTGTAAGTACTGAGGACTCAACCCACACCCTGCTAATACTCCAGCCATCAGCACTGCAATACTTACCAAAAGATAACGCAACATATTTAAGCCTCTCAACGACCTGTTTGAATGGGGGGTAGATTAACCATGCCTAGCCCTTTAATAGCGCCCAAACGACGCTGAGCAAGCATAAGATTAATCTCTAAAGTTATTAAATTGCAGGGGCATGCCTAATTCTTGCTGACGCAGCAGGGCCATAACTTCTTGCAGATCATCACGCTTTTTACCGGTAATGCGCACCTGCTCGCCTTGAATAGCCGCTTGTACTTTAAGCTTAGTTTCTTTGACTAACGCAACAATTTTTCTAGCCAGCTCGCGATCAATGCCTTCACGCAAAATGACTTCTTGCTTAACTTCTTTGCCCGAGGCGTAGGCATCTTTATATTCTAAACACTGAATATCAACTTTACGCTTAACCAGCGCCAGCTTCACGATCTCAATCAACTGTTGCAACATATAGTCCGCTTCAGCCGTTAAGGTAATGGTTTTCTCTTTATAATCAATGCTTGCTTTACCGCGCAAATCATAACGACGCTCAAGCTCTTTAGCAGCATTATCCATTGCGTTAGTAACTTCGTGAATATTCAGCTCTGAAACAACATCAAATGAGGGCATGTTATCCTCCCAATCGGTTTACATTCGAATTAAACTACCTTAATCACAACGACTTGCAAGAACACTTGCCATTGTTATGTATCGCTCTGTATAAAGATACGCACTATAGTCCACCATGCGTCCAGCCAAGGGTTCAAGCATGCTTAATCCTCAACTCAGTATTGTCATTGTTGATGACGCTCGATTTTCCAGCGCCATGATCAGCCGCGTGCTGCAAAATGCAGGCTACCAAGACATACGTTGTGCCAATAATGCAGCTGCAGCGCTTAAATTATTAAAAGAGCGCCCTGCTGGTGTTTTACTGGTTGACTGGATGATGCCTGAAACAAATGGCCTCGAACTGACTGCACAAGTGCGTCAACATGATGCGCAACAAGGTCATTATACTTACATTATCTTGCTGACAGGCAAGGAAGGCGATGCAGCGTTCAATGAAGCCTTTAACAGCAGCATTGACGGTTTTATCAATAAAGCTGCAATAAATGAGCAATTACTGCCGCGCACTCGAGCCGCAGAGCGACTCTACACCACCCTAGCCAGCGCCTTTAAAGAAAAGCAATTATTAGCACGCAATATCGCCTCGCTTCGCTCATATAATCAAGTTGACCCTTTAACGGGCTTAGGCAATGCGCGTTACCTCAAGCAGATGCTAGACAAGTCTCTGCAACACGTGACGGCACGTGGTGGCACTCTTTTTTACCTGTTGACCGGTATAGAAAACATGCACCCCCTTGTCCAACAATACGGGCGTAACACCCATAAAGAGTTATTGTGCACTATTGCCCAGTATTTACAGCAACAGGTACGGCCATTGGATGTGCTGAGCCGCTTAGATAGCAAACATTTTGCACTGCTTGCACACAGTCCTGCCCCACGTAAGGCATCGCCTAACAGTTTCAAGCGCTTGTACGACGGCTTAAACTTTAAGCCTATTCAAACACGCGCGGACGCTATGGATTTAACCGTCGGCATCAGCTTAATCAGCTTAACCGAACACGCCTTACCCACCAGCTCAGAGCAGATTATTCATTTAGCGGCACAGCAGCTGCCCTTCTCATACAGCAATAGGTGCATAGCGAGGCTTCATTTAAATTCAGCACAGCAGGTGTAGCCCTATGGTTTGGCATATTCTTGGTGCAGGCAGCCTTGGCTGCCTATGGGCAGCACGCTTGGCCGCTCAGCAACAGCCTGTGTATTTACTGCTGCGCGATGCAGCAGCATTAAGCCGCTACCAGCGCGTACCAGGCGTCACCCTTAGTGACGCGCAACGCCAACACACCCAGCATTATCCTGTGGCAGCCCAACTGGCGAGCCACCCACAAGCTATCCAAAGATTACTGGTGGCTTGCAAAGCCTATGATGCAGAATCAGCTGTTAAAGCAGTGGCCCACCGCCTAACCGCGGACAGCCAAGTGATTCTGTTACAAAACGGCCTAGGCAGTCAGCAAGCCGTTCAAGCTTTACTGCCCAAGGTTCGCTGCATCGCCGCGTCCAGCACAGAAGCCGCCTATCTTGCCGCGCCCTTTCACAGCGTTTTTGCTGGGCAAGGCGAAACCTGGCTGGGGGATTTGCAAACACCTACGCGCCCAGTCCCCACAGCCTTACTCAACAGCTGTGCAGCAGCGAACATTCCCTGCAATTGGAGCACCCAGATCAACACTAAACTCTGGCGCAAACTGGCCATTAACTGCGCCATCAATCCATTGACTGTTATTCACAACTGTTTAAATGGCGAACTTAGACATCACCCCGAAAAGGTCAACGCGCTCTGTGATGAGTTGCAATTACTCTTGCACAGTGCCGGTCAAGCCAGCGCTGCTGATGCCTTGCATGATTTAGTCTGGTCGGTGATTGATAAAACCGCCGCTAACTCATCATCAATGCGCCAAGATGTGCTTCATCAAAGGCGCACCGAAATCAGCTACATGACAGGCTTTGCCTGCCAACAGAGCCAAGTCCTTAAATGTTACACTCCTGCCTTAGACGCCCTGCATGCACAGCTAAAAAGTGTTTTGCAGCAGCAAGGGCTAGCCACAGTTTAAATCAGGAGATTATCAATATGGGCTATCGACTCAGTAAAATTTATACCCGCACCGGGGATGATGGACAAACCGGCCTAGCCGATGGCCGTCGTGTTAATAAAAGCCATCCACGCATTGAAGCCATTGGCGCTTTAGATGAGTTCAACAGCCAACTGGGCCTGCTCTTAGCCGAGTTAGCTGAGCAGCAGAGCGAAACAGCTCAGCTGCAAGAGATCATTGACGTCTTGGCACCTTGCCAGCATCGTGTGTTTGATATGGGTGGTGAGTTGTCCATGCCTGAGTATCAAGCGCTCGCAGCCAATGAAATCACTCGCATTGAACATGCCATTGACCAGTGGAACATCCTGCTGGGTCCACTGGACGACTTTATCCTGCCCGGTGGCTCACGTTTGATTGCCCAAGCCCATATCTGCCGCGGCAGTGCACGCTTGGCCGAGCGCCGCTGTCAAGCCTTGCACACTAGCGAAGCCTTACGCCCAGAGATGCTCGGTTATATTAATCGCTTATCTGATCTGCTGTTTGTGGTCGCGCGCTTAATCGCCCATTACCAAGGCAACGCAGAAATCCTCTGGCAAGCGGCCGAGAAACCTTTATAAGGGTTGCGGCCAAAAGCCACGAATTGCCGCAACACCTTGAGCGCCTATCACCCGCGCTTGTACAATTTCCTGCTCGGTTAAACCACCGAGCAGGAAGCAGGGTGCATTGAATTCTTGCAACAGCTGTTGGCTTGCCTGCCAACCTAAAGTTGCCGCACCCGGATGGGTTTGGGTGGGCAGCACGGGAGACAAAGTCACAAAATCCACTTGCAAATCATGGGCCCACTGCAATTCTTCAGCAGTATGGCAAGAGGCTGCGAGCAGGCGCCCCTCAGCCAATGGTCGCCCTTGCCCAGCCTGCTCTTTTAACTGATGCGCAGTTAAATGCCAGCCTGCCTGTGGAAACTCAGCCTGCCATGCTAAGTCCCCTTTAAGAATTAACTGTGCCCGCCCTGCACAGAGCTTTAACAAACGCTTCGCTAGGTCTTTATAGTCGGCCTCTGATAGCTGCGGCGCTCGCAACTGAATCAGCCTATAACCCGCAGTTAGTGCCTGCTCCACGCCTGCATAGAGTTGCGCCGCATTTAATTGCTCTGGAGTAATTAAGTACCTGTTTGGTAATTGCGCCGCAGTAACGATGCTGCGATTGGCTGCCGGAAACTGATAGTTTGGCAAATCTGCTGCCGCCACCCAGCGCACCTCCTGTCCTTCTGCACCATGTGCCTGTCCAGTAAAGTCATGCACTTCGTAGACATCCAGCAATACATGTAGGTCTGGGTAGTCGTGGCGCACCTGGATCAGCGGTTGCGCCCCAGCAATACGAATCCCCAGTTCTTCGTAAAGCTCGCGGCCTAACGCTTCTTGAGGGTTTTCACCCGCTTCGCATTTGCCACCGGGAAACTCCCATAAACCACCCTGATGCTTAGTACGGGGTCGCAATGCCAGCAGAATTTCTTGCTGAGCATTGCGAATCACTGCCGCCACCACATGCACACGCTGGCTCATTGCTCGGCTCGCAGCGAGAACGGCAAAACCTGTTTGAACTTAAGAGCGGTAGTCAGCATTAATACGTACATACTCATGGGACAAGTCGGTAGTCCATAGGGTTTCTGAACATTGGCCCCGTTCCAGCTCGACACGAATAGTAAATTCAGCCTGCTGCATCACCGCAGCGCCTTGCTCTTCGGTATAGGCTTGCGCACGACCGCCATGGGCAACAATGCACACATCGTCTAGATACACATTAACCTGCTCGGTGTCTAAATCTTTTAGACCTGCATAACCAATGGCCGCAACAATTCTGCCCCAGTTGGGATCTGAAGCAAACATAGCGGTTTTAATCAAAGGCGAATGGGCTATGGCATAGGCCACATCAAGACACTCTTGCTGATGCGCACCACCATGCACCTGCACGGTGACAAACTTTGTTGCACCCTCACCATCACGGACAATGGCTTGCGCTAATTGCATGGCCACTTGGTTAACTGCTGCTCGCAATGCTTCATACAGCTCGCCTTGCGCTTGCTTAATAGGCTCTAACGCAGCCTGCCCAGTGGCCACTAAGATACAGGCATCATTGGTTGAGGTGTCGCCATCAATGGTGATGCGGTTAAACGATTTATTAGCGGCATCTTGCAAAATGTTCTGCAGCACAGTGCGATCAACCGCGGCATCCGTCGCAATATAGCCCAGCATAGTGGCCATATTCGGGCGAATCATTCCTGCGCCTTTGCTGATACCTGTCACAGTTACAGTGACGCCATTGTGCTGAAACTGTGTACTGGCGCCCTTAGGCAAAGTATCAGTGGTTAAAATACCTTCTGCGGCTGCGGCCCAGTTATCCTCGGATAAGTCCGCATAAGCAGCAGGTAGCGCTGCAATAATCTTGTCCGTGGGTAAAGGCTCACCAATCACCCCAGTGGAAAACGGCAACACCTGCTGCAAGGGGCAGTCCATTAACTGCGCGACTTGTTCACACACTGCATTTGCAGCTTGTAAACCCTGTTGGCCAGTTGCGGCATTGGCATTACCGGTATTGATTACCAAATAACGTGGCGCATCTTGCATACGCTGCTTACACAGCTGTACCGGCGCCGCACAAAATGCGTTTTGCGTATACACCCCAGCCAGCGTACTGCCTTCTGCGCTGCGCATGAGTACCACGTCACGGCGACCTGCCTGCTTAATGCCCGCACTGGCCACACCCAACTCAAAACCTGCCACAGGATGCATAACCGGTAACTCACCTAAACCAACCGCCATAAGTTTTCTCCAACTGATGCTATGCGCAGTGCGCGAAAAGAAACGCCGTACACAGACTTTTCTGGTACGGCGTTAAATATAAATCAAAACCGCTTAAAAGCTAGCTAATACGTCCACAGCAATGCTTGTATTTTTTACCTGACCCACAGGGGCAAGGCTGGTTACGGCCTATTTTAGGCTCGCTGCGCACCATTGGGCTGGCAGCAACGGGCTCTTGCTCAGCAAGTGCTGCACCCCCCTCTTGCTCATCGGTAAAGCTTGCTGTTTCTTCATGCTGGAATTGCATGCGCTGTGCCAGTTCAGCGGCTTGCTGACGCAAACGGGCTTCTTCTTCCTCAGGGTCTTCACGGCGAATTTGCACATTGGAGAGCACCCGAATCGAGTCGCTTTTAATGGAGTCCAGCAAATCACGGAACAAGTTAAAGGACTCACGCTTGTATTCTTGCTTAGGGTTCTTCTGTGCGTAACCACGTAAATGAATACCATGACGCAAATGATCCATGGCCGCTAAATGCTCTTTCCATAAATCATCCAACACACGCAGAATAATTTGCTTTTCAAAGGAGCGTAAGCCTTCAGCACCCACCAATTCTTCTTTTTCAGTATAGGCAGCGACCACCTGCTCATGGATGCGTTCACGCAAGGTGTCTTCAAATAACGAATCATCTTCGTCTAGCCACTGCTGAATAGGCAACTGGGTTCCAAAACCTTCCTGTAGCGCCTCTTCTAAGCCGGCAATATTCCACTGCTCGGGCAACGACTGCGGTGGAATAAACTGATCCAGAGTACTGCTCAGCACTTCATATCTAAACTCAGCAACAATATCACCGACATCTTCCGACGCCAGCAAGTTATTACGCATATGGTAAATCACTTTACGTTGCTCATTGGCCACATCATCATACTCGAGCAACTGCTTACGCATATCGAAGTTACGACCTTCAACTTTACGCTGGGCTTTTTCGATGGCATTGCTGACCATACGGTGCTCAATGGCTTCGCCTTCTTTCATGCCCAATGCTTTCATAAAGTTTTTCACCCGCTCTGAGGCAAAAATGCGCATCAAGTTGTCTTCCAGTGACAGGTAAAAGCGGGTTGAACCCGGGTCACCTTGACGACCTGAACGGCCACGTAGCTGGTTATCAATGCGGCGTGATTCATGGCGCTCAGTGGCAATCACATGCAAGCCACCAGCCTCAATCACCTGCTGGTGACGCTTTTGCCACGCCGCCTTCAACTCAGCGATTTGTTCTTCACTGGCCCCTTGCAGGCTGGCTGCCTCGGCTTCCCAACTGCCGCCCAACACAATATCCGTACCACGACCGGCCATATTGGTGGCAATGGTCACGGCACCGGGGCGTCCTGCTTGAGCAATGATGTCGGCCTCTAGGTCATGGTGCTTAGCGTTAAGCACACTGTGCTCAATGCCTTCTTTTTTCAGTACGCCAGAAATAAGCTCAGAGCTCTCAATGGATGCGGTTCCCACCAGTACCGGACGACCCTGCTCTTGGCATTTACGGATATCGGCAATAACCGCCTTGTATTTTTCAGGCTGAGTTAAAAACACCAAGTCGTTGTGGTCAATTCGCGCCACCGGGCGGTGGGTCGGAATAACAGTGACATCCAAACCGTAAATCTGTCTAAACTCAAAAGCTTCGGTGTCTGCGGTACCGGTCATACCGGAGAGTTTTTCATACAAGCGGAAATAGTTTTGGAAGGTGGTGGACGCCAGCGTTTGGCTTTCTGGCTGAATCTCCACGTCTTCTTTGGCTTCAATGGCTTGGTGTAACCCTTCCGATAAACGGCGACCTGGCATAGTCCGCCCGGTGTGCTCATCAACTAGCACCACTTGGCCGTCTTGCACAATATATTCAACGTTACGGTTAAACAGTGTATGGGCACGTAAACCCGCATTGACGTGACTCAACAAGCTGAGGTTGCTTGAGGAATAGAGCGATTCATTCTCTGCCAACAAACCCAACTTGGTTAGTTTTTCTTCAATGTACTGGTGACCGGCCTCATTGAGTTCTGCTTGACGCATTTCCTCATTGATCAAATAATGACCCGCTTCCAGCACCTCGCCCTCTTCGTCTTCAATTTGACGCTTTAGGGTTGGAATAATTTGGTTGATCTGCTTGTACAGCTCAGAACTGTCTTCGGCTTGGCCCGAGATGATCAGTGGAGTGCGCGCTTCGTCAATTAAAATTGAGTCCACTTCGTCCACCACGGCAAAATGCAGCTCGCGCTGAAACTTATCTTCTAGGCTAAATGCCATATTATCGCGCAGGTAATCGAAACCAAACTCATTGTTGGTGCCGTAGGTGATATCCGCAGCATAGGCGGCGCGTTTTTCTTCTGGATCTTGGAAGGGCACCACCACCCCAACCGTGAGGCCTAAAAACTCATACAGCGGACGCATCCAATTGGCATCACGACGTGCCAAATAATCGTTGACTGTTACCACATGCACGCCTTTAGCAGGCAAGGCATTGAGGTATACCGCTAAAGTGGCCACTAGGGTTTTACCCTCACCGGTACGCATTTCAGCAATTTTGCCTTCATGCAGGGCTTGCCCACCAATCAGCTGTACATCAAAGTGACGCATGCCCAGTACACGTTTACCGGCTTCACGCACCACAGCAAACGCCTCTGGAAGAAGTTTGTTTAAGCTTTCACCACCTGCAAAACGCTCACGAAACTCACTGGTTTTAGCTTGCAGCTGTTCATCGGACAAAGCCACCATTTGCTCTTCAAGCGCATTTACGGCATTCACCGTTTTATTCATGCGTTTAATGTCACGATCGTTCTTGCTTCCAAGGAGTTTTCTGAATAAAGGGGCAAACATAATTTATAACGTTTCCATTTTGAGGGGGGAGTGAAGGCGCGTAAGACATACAGTACTCACCCGCACAAAAAAAATCATTCTACCCGTATTTGTCGATGAATAAAGTAGCGTAAACCAACAATACAGTTTACGAGTAATTTAAATTCTAGAAGCCTCAACCACAATGACTGTTCTTCGGTGGGCTATACTGTAATGAATTACATGGCATCGCACAGTCTATAATACAAGCATAGTTTAGCAAAACCATACCGCTGCGCTGCAGCGCTTAGTCTTAGGCCCCCAATGAGCTACCGCCCAATTAAAACCAAGAAAACTCAGAGCGTGCTGCAAAACAGTACTGCACTGCGACGTTTAGTGGAACGTGCGCAAGCCCTTGATCGTCTGCAAGAGCTGATTAATCAGTACTTACAACCCGCTGCACGGGCACATTGTCGTCTAGCTAATTACCAGGCCGGCACCTTGACTCTGATTGTTACCGACGGACATTGGGCAACGCGCTTACGCTACCAGCAAAAACGCTTATTAAAGCAGCTGCAAAGCGTACCTGAATTTAGCCAAGTCACCCGAGTTCACTTTAAAGTGCGTCCACCGGTGCACGTTGCTCAGCCAGCAGAACGCACTATTGAGCTGTCTGAGCAGGCGGGTCGAGCTATTCAATCCAGTGCCGAGTCCACCACTGATCCCGTCCTGCGTGCTGCTCTGGAGCGTTTAGCTCGACACGCGCAACGCTCACCTGACGCAAACTAATCGGCTGACACTATAAACCTTTAACCGCATAAATACCGGCCGCATTACGCCAGTAGCCTTTGTAGTCCATGCCATAGCCAAAGATATAGCGGTCTTCGCAATACAGGCCAACAAAGTCAGCCTTTAAATCAGGACGTGCTTTACGGTCATGCTGTTTATCCATCAACACTGCGGTATGCACTTGACTGGCGCCAGCATGCTTACAGAACTCGACAAGCGCCGCCAAAGTATGCCCTTCATCAAGAATGTCATCAATGATCAGCACTTCACGGTCCATAAAAGACACTTCTGGCTTAGCTTTCCAAAACAGCTCACCCCCTGTAGTTTCATTGCGATACCGGCTGGCATGCAGGTACGACTGCTCCAGAGGAAAAGTCAGTTTGGTCAGTAGTTTTCCAGAAAATATCAAACCGCCATTCATTACACAAAATACCACAGGATTGCTGTTGGCCAGCCGTTGATTAATTTGCTCAGCAACGGCATCAATCGCTGCCTCAACCTCTTGTTCAGTGAATAAAGTATCGGCCTCAGCCATGACTTGCTGGATATGTTCAAGATTCGCAGGCATTAGACAATCCATCATTTAAAGTAGGAAAGCGCAAAAGGTACTGCGCTATGCCACTTAGGGCAAGTATTGTTCATAAACAGCAGTGCCGTTTCACCACAAATTCGTTTAACCTAAGCACCTACTTTAATTGTTTTTGGAGTTTTTCATGTCCGTCCATGAAATCCGTCACCCGCTGATCCGTCACAAACTGGGCTTAATGCGCAGTGCTGAGCTCAGTACAAAAAACTTTCGCGAACTGTCACAAGAAATTAGCACCCTGCTCACCTATGAAGCCACTAAAGACTTGCCTTTAGAAACCTACACCACCAACGGTTGGAGCGGCCCAGTTAATGTCGACAAAATCGCTGGCAAAAAAATCACTGTGGTACCTATATTACGCGCCGGCGTGGGCATGCTCGATGGTGTCTTACGCTTAGTACCCAGCGCCAAAGTGAGCGCCGTCGGCGTAGTACGCGACGAAACCACTTTGCAAGCGCAGACCTACTTAGAACGATTAGCGCCTGATATGCCATCACGCTTATCACTGATCATTGACCCAATGCTGGCCACGGGTAATTCAATGATCGCCACGATCGACCTGCTCAAGAAAGCCGGCTGTAAAGAAATTCGCGCTATGGTGCTGGTGGCTGCACCCGAAGGCATCAGCGCGGTTAATGCCGCCCATCCCGACGTGTCGATTTACACTGCCGCTATTGATGAAGGACTGGACAGTAACAGTTATATCGTGCCGGGCTTAGGTGATGCCGGTGACAGGATCTTCGGTACCAAGCAAAAGGAGAGCTGATTAATGCTGTCTCATCCTGCTGAGCCTGCTTAACGACAACTTAAGCAAACCCTAGACTACAAACCGTCCTGTCGAGACTGGGACGGTTCGTGTTTCGTTGTCAGGGAGCAGCCGCCTATTAGCTGCGCTCAGGCGGCGTTAGGTAGGCTGCGGTATGCCCACGTTTATCCTGGCTGTCACGCAATTCCAAACGAGCAATACTACGCAAATGCACCTCATCGGGGCCGTCTGCTAAACGTAAGCAGCGGGCACCGATCCATAAGTCCGCCAGTGGCGTATCTGGCGTTAAGCCCATAGCACCAAAGACTTGAATAGCACGGTCCACCACTTGCGAATGCATGGTTGGCACCACTGCTTTAATCATAGCAATTTCTTTACGTGCAGCTCGGGCACCCACTTCATCAATCATCCAAGCAGTCTTTAACACCAACAAACGTGCCTGCTCAATCTCCATTCTGGAGCGAGCAATCCATTCAGAGATGCTACCGTGCTGATACAGATAACGACCAAAGGTCTTGCGCTCTTGGGCACGCTCCACCATTAACTCAAGGGCCAATTCCGCCATCCCAATAGAACGCATGCAGTGATGCACACGACCGGGTCCTAAGCGCGCTTGGGCCATCATAAAGCCGTCACCCTCACCGCCCAGTAAATTGCTAACTGGAACACGCACATCACGCAAAACAATCTCGCAATGACCTTCTGGAGCCATATGGTTCATGACCGGAATATTGCGCTCAATCTCCACCCCTGGGGTATCCATGGGCACAATCAGCATACTTTGCTGGCGTCTTGCATCACCACTGGGGTCAGTTTTGCCCATCACAATCATAAAGGTGCAATTGGGGTGTGCAGCATTGGTAATAAACCACTTACGGCCATTAATCACATACTCATCACCTTCACGTCGAATTAAGGTTTGAATATTGCTGGCATCCGAAGAGCCCACATCCGGTTCGGTCATGGCAAAGGCAGAACGTATTTCACCTTCAAGCAAAGGATTGAGCCAGTGTTCCCGCTGCTCTGGGCTGGCAAACATATGCAACAATTCCATATTGCCGGTATCCGGTGCATTGCAGTTAAATACTTCTGATGCCCAACTGACTCGTCCCATAATCTCCGCCAAAGGCGCATATTCAAGATTGCTTAAGCCTTGCCCTGGCTCACCGTCTTGCAGGCTGGGTAAAAATAAATTCCATAACCCTTCTGAGCGCGCTAAGGCCTTTAGATCATCCATAAAGGAGACAGGATAACTACCCGCTGCCACTTCCTGCTGCCAAGCAGCCACCCGTGGCACGATGTACTGATCCATAAAGTGAGTTAATTGCTCACGCAAGGCTTGTGTTTTTGCGCTGTAAGAAAAATCCATACTGCTCTCCTAAGCTGCTGTACTGCAACGATTGATAAACACAGATTAGGCCAGCCTCTGCGCAAGCTAAAGCTCTATTGATTTTAATGAAGCGCTGTTATCACCAACGGCAATACTGCAATTGCAGCCTTAGCAGCAAATTGCAGGCAAAAAAAACCACCTGCGAAGGGTGGTTTAATTGTTGCTCAGAGCAACCTATATGGCCGCCGCAGGACGCATATAGGAAATAGGAGCTGTGCTTGCATCTGAAAAAGTTACCACTTCCCAAGCATCGGGTTGCTCAAGAAGGGTTCTTATCAATAGGTTATTCAGTGCATGTCCCGACTTATAGCCACGGAACTCACCTATTAAACTCTTACCTAGCAAGTATAAATCGCCAATGGCATCAAGAATTTTATGTTTAACGAACTCATCTTCGTAACGCAGGCCGTCCTCATTAAGAACTGAATCCTCATCCACCACAATAGCATTCTCGACACTGCCGCCTAACGCTAGATTGTTGGTGCGTAAATATTCAATATCCCGCATAAAGCCAAAAGTGCGCGCACGACTGACTTCTTTAACAAAGGAGGTGCTTGAGAAATCAACACAGGCCGTTTGGGTACGCCCCTCAAAGACTGGATGATCAAACTCAATTTCAAAGCCAACCTTAAACCCTTCAAAGGGTAAAAAAGTGGCGCGTTTTTCACCGTCGCTGACTGTCACTTCTTTTAAAATCCGGATGAATTTTTTCGGCGCATCTTGCTCTTCTAAGCCAGCGGATTGAATTAGAAAAACAAAAGGTCCGGCGCTACCATCCATAATCGGCACTTCAGAAGCGGACAATTCAACATAAGCGTTATCAATTCCCAAGCCAGCCATGGCCGATAACAGGTGTTCAACCGTATCAACTTTCACGCCATCTTTGATCAGCGTGGTCGACATGGTGGTTTCACCAACGTTTTTTGCTAAAGCAGGTACTTCAACGACCGGATCTAAATCCATGCGTCGAAATACGATGCCCGTATCCACTGGTGCTGGGCGCAAAGTCAGGTAAACCTTCTCGCCTGAGTGCAATCCAATGCCAGTGGCACGGATAATATTTTTCAAGGTGCGTTGTCTAATCATGACTTAAAGCCGCTGCTATACTGGTTGCGAATAGTTTTCAATAATTCGCAGCATCTTAACAGATGCTGCGCGAATAAAGAAATCAGCTCGCATCAGTACACCTGATTAATCTGCCTGACGGCGTAAAAACGCAGGAATATCGAGGTAATCCATTTCCTCTTGATTATTTCTCGGTTTACTCGCCGCAGCGGTGGAACTGGCTGCTCGACGCTGTACCGCTGGACGGTCATACTGATTGTAATTGACCTCATCAGTACCCTCATCAAGCTCTGTTTCCATCACTGGTAGCGCAGTATTTGCTGCCATGCTAGCGCTGTTATCAACGACTTTAGCTGGTTTCTCTACCCGTGCATCTAAACCAGTAGCAACCACTGTCACATGCAGCTCATCGCGCATATCAGGGTCAATCACAGTACCTACCTTGACCATCGCTTCATTGGAGGCAAAGGCCTCAATAATGCCCCCCACTTCAGCATACTCGCCCAAGGTCAGATCTGGACCAGCGGTGATATTCACCAAAATACCCCGTGCGCCATTCAGGTTGACATCTTCCAGCAAGGGGTTACGGATCGCTTCTTCGGTGGCTTCACGGGCACGGTTCGGTCCGCTTGCACAACCGGTTCCCATCATGGCCATACCCATTTCGCTCATAACTGTTTTAACGTCAGCAAAGTCAACGTTAATCATACCTGGGCGTTTGATGATGTCAGAAATACCACGTACTGCACCGGCTAAGACATCATCTGCCTTAGCAAACGCCGACAATAAAGTAGCGTCTTTACCTAAAATGGTCAGCAGCTTTTCATTGGGGATAGTGATCAATGAGTCAACATGTTCGCTCAGCTCACGAATACCTTCGTCAGCAATCTGTAGGCGGCGGTTACCTTCAAATGGGAAGGGGCGCGTTACTACAGCAACGGTCAAAATACCCATTTCTTTAGCAACATCAGCAATGATAGGTGCTGCACCGGTACCTGTACCACCACCCATTCCTGTGGTGATAAACACCATGTCTGTGCCCTGCAGCACTTCAGCGATGCGCTCACGATCTTCTTCTGCAGCTCTACGACCCACTTCTGGGTTGGTTCCCGCACCCAACCCCTTAGTTACATTAGCGCCCAGTTGCAGAACGGTACGTGCAGCGACATCACGTAACGCCTGAGCATCGGTGTTGGCGCAAATAAACTCAACGCCTTCGATGTTACTGGCCGCCATGTGGTTAACGGCATTTCCGCCGCCACCACCGACGCCAATAACTTTAATCACAGCACTCTGCGGAGTCTGATCAACTAATTCAAACATAGTTATTCTCCTATTTCTCTTATAAACCAGCTTGTACTGGTATTTTTAAAATTGATTTTGTAACCAACGTTTTACCCGTATAAACACTGGTGTTTTCTCTTCCTGATAATCCTGTCCAAGACCCGGTACTATGGCGTCTTCAGTTTGCTTGCGTCGTCCATACAGTAATAAGCCCACGGCCGTTGAGTATTCAGGGTCAGAAACCACATCTTCATTACCGGCTATGCCTCGCACACCTTGCGGCTTACCCAGACGCACTGGCATGTGGAAAATTTCCTCAGCTAATTCCAGCGCACCTTCCATTTTTGCAGTACCACCGGTCAGCACGATACCGGCAGGGATCATGTCTTCATAACCACTGCGGCGCAACTCAGCCAATATCAACGTAAAAAGCTCTTCATAACGCGGCTCAACCACTTCAGCTAAGGCTTGCCGTGATAACTCACGGGGTGGACGATCGCCAACGCTGGGCACTTTAATGGTTTCATCAGCACCCGCTAATTTAGCCAACGCACAGGCGTATCGAACCTTGATTTCTTCTGCGTACTGAGTGGGCGTACGCAAGGCCATAGCGATATCGTTAGTGACTTGATCACCAGCGATGGGGATGACTGCGGTATGCCGAATCGCTCCTTCAGTGAAAATTGCAATATCCGACGTACCGCCACCAATATCCACCAAGCAGACGCCTAACTCCTTTTCATCTTCAGTCAGCACTGCCGTAGCCGATGCCAACTGCTCAAGAATCACGTCTTCAATTTCCAAGTCACAACGGCGCACGCACTTTTCGATGTTTTGCGAGGCATTAACCGCGCAAGTCACCACATGCACCCGTGCTTCAAGGCGCACCCCGGACATGCCCATCGGCTCACGCACACCTTCTTGGTTATCAATCAAATAATCTTGCGCCAAAGTGTGCAGTACTTTTTGATCCGAAGGGATGGCTACCGCTTGCGCGGCATCCAGTACCCGCTCTAAATCCGCACGGCTGACTTCACGATCACGAATCGCCACACTGCCGTCCGAGTTCTGGCTACGAATATGGCTGCCCGCAATGCCCACAAACACAGAATGAATATGGCAAGCAGCCATTTTTTGTGCTTCTTCAATTGCACGCTGCAGTGACTGCACGGTGGACTCAATATTGATCACCACACCTTTTTTAAGGCCGCGGGTCGGCTGCGTACCTAAACCTATAATCTGCAACTCACCATCAGCAGTGACTTCGGCGATCAATGCCACAATTTTGGAGGTGCCGATATCTAATGCAACAACCATATTGTGGTTATTTTCATGTGCCATTAATTTTCTCTCCTTCACTGCGCCACCCCTTCTGTAGTGTTATTGTCAGTCGGGGCGCGCCATGCAACAGCTAAGCCATTGGCATAACGCAAATCAACCCGCTCAATTGTTTCAATCTGTTTTTTCAATTCTTTTTCATACACCACAGAAAAACGACGCATTTTTTCCACCAAATGATCTCGTCCAAACAACAACTGCAACCCTGTTTGCGTGGTAACAAACCAGCTGCCGCGCTCGCGCATTTCAAGCTGTTCAATTGAATAGCCCAGCGGTCGTAATGCTTGGCTAAATATTAAGTACTGCTGCATCACTTGGTCTTGCGCATGCTCAGGACCAAGTAACTGCGGCAAATGAGCGTACGCTTGCATATTCACAGCGGTAAATACATAGCCTTGGGTGCTGAGCAAAGCATCTGTGCCCCAGCGTGCAACAGGTAACTGCTCCTGAATCACCACTTGCAACTGATCCGGCCACACTCGACTGACTTCAGCGCTGGCCACCCACGACATTTTTTCTAAAGCACTGCGCACACTCTCGATATCAACTGACAAGAAAGAACCTGTGCTATAAGGCAGCAACTGCTGTTCTACTGCTTGCTGCTTATCTGCACTTAACTCCCCTGCCACACGAATTTTTGAGATGGGCTGATTTATATAGGGTTGCGCCAGCTGCCAGCCATGCCACAGTCCAAAAATCACTGCCAGCAGTAGTAGTAGCAAAGCAACTCGGCTGAGCAACTGCCAATTGGGCTGCCACTGGCGTGATTTTTTCTGCACTGCTGCACGACTGGCACCGCGCGCCGGCGCTTTACGCGTCGCGCCACGCCTGGGTGCAGTCTTGTTATAACGCAGTGCATTAGCCATGGCGTTAACCTCTGTCCTGTAAGGTGTCAGCTAAAATACGCAACACCAGCTCGGTAAAACTCAAACCTGCAGCCTGCGCGGCCATAGGTACTAAGCTGTGATCGGTCATGCCCGGTACAGTATTGACTTCTAATAACCAGAAGTTACCCTGCTCATCCTGCATCACATCAGCACGTCCCCAGCCACTCACGCCTAATGCGCGACAAGCGCGGGCCGTGAGCTCACGCAACTCAGCTTCTTTGTCTGCAGCTAAGCCACAGGGAATTTGATACTGGGTGTCATCGGACAAGTACTTTGCTTCGTAATCGTAAAAGGCATGCTGAGTGGCTAGGCGAATCGGAGGCAAAACCTCTTCCCCCAGCATGGCTACGGTAAATTCAGGACCTGTGATCCATTGCTCTACCAGCACCTGTGAATCAAACTCACGGGCAGCTTGCCAAGCCACTAATAAGGCGGCTAAGTCATCCACTTTAGCCATGCCGATACTGGACCCTTCACTGGCTGGTTTAACGATCAATGGAAAACCTAAATCTTGCGCCGCTTGCTGACAGTCCTGCTCACTGCTCAAAGTTGCATGGCGTGGAGTCGGTAAACCTAGGCTGTGCCAAACTTGCTTAGTGCGTAATTTGTCCATGGCTAACGCCGAGGCCAACACACCACTGCCGGTATAAGGAATACCTGCACATTCCAGCATGCCCTGCACAGTTCCGTCTTCTCCGCCTCGACCATGCAGCACGATAAAGGCGCGATCAATTTCCTGCTGCGCTAAACGCTGTAGCAGGTCCTCGCCCACATCAATGCCAAAGGCATCCACGCCTGCGCTCTGCAACGCCTGCAGCACTGCAGCACCAGACTTAAGGGATACTTCACGCTCAGCGCTGCGACCGCCGTATAAAACTGCGACACGTCCTAATGTTTTCACATCAAGAGACTGACTCATACTTGTGCCTCCTGAGGCTCGGGATTAAATAAAGGGTGTTTGATTAAGCTGGGAGCGATCCGCCCAACATCACCGGCGCCTTGGCAGAGCAAAATATCACCGGGTTGCAGTAAAGGCTTAAGCAGTGGCGCAATATCAGTACCACGCTCTACATACACAGGGTCTAAACGGCCCCGCTGACGAATGCTGTGACACAACTGACGGCTGCCCGCACCGGGAATCGGTTCTTCACCGCCGGGATAAACTTCCAACATCAATAACACATTGGTTTCACTGAGCACCTGCACAAAGTCTTCATACAGGTCACGGGTACGGGTATAGCGATGGGGCTGATACACCATAACTAAGCGACGCCCTGGCCAGCCATCGTGCACCGCTTTAATCACTGCAGCGACTTCACTGGGGTGATGACCATAATCATCCACCAGCATGACCTTGCCACCGTCCACCGGTAGTTCACCAAACACTTGAAAGCGTCGTCCAACCCCTTGGAAACCCGACAAGCCCGACACTATAGCGTTATCAGAAATACCTTCATCGGTGGCTATGGCAATACACGCCAAAGCATTTAGCACATTGTGTTTACCTGGCATATTAACTGACACAGGCAGCGGCTCGCGCCCTTTACGCAGCACCGTAAATGACGTGCGCATGCCTTCTTGGAAAACATCAATGGCACGCAAATCCGCATCCTCTGAAAAACCATAGGTAATCATCGGGCGTTTTACTTGCTTAGCAATTTCCCGTACAGATGGATCATCCACGCACAATACGGCAAGACCGTAAAAGGGTAAGTTATGCAGAAAATCCACAAAGGTCTTTTTCAGCTTATTAAAGTCGCCACCGTAGGTGCTCATATGGTCAGCATCAATATTAGTGACCACAGATACCATGGGCTGTAAGTGTAAGAAGCTGGCATCACTTTCATCTGCCTCAGCAATTAAATAACAGCCCGCACCGAGCTGCGCATTACTGCCAGCAGCATTTAAACGCCCACCAATCACAAAGGTTGGATCAAGGCCCGCCGCGGCAAATACCGAGGCCAATAAACTGGTGGTAGTGGTTTTACCGTGGGTGCCGGCCACCGCAATACCGTGTCGATAACGCATTAATTCCGCTAGCATTTCTGCCCTTGGTACCACCGGAATACGTCGCTCTAAACCGCGCGCCACTTCTGGGTTAGAGGTGTTAATCGCACTGGAAACCACCAGTACGTCAGCATGCTCAACGTTTTCCGCATGATGGCCAAACACCACCTGCACTCCTAAGCTTTGTAAACGCTCAGTGACCGCGGTGGGTTTCAAATCAGAACCAGAGACTTCATAACCCAGATTACGCAGTACTTCAGCAATACCGCACATGCCGGTACCGCCAATACCGATAAAGTGGATGCGACGGATACGGCGCATACGGCGCATCTCGGCAGATGTGGGTTGCAATAATTCAACCATGGGCCACCTCCAGGCAGATATCGACCACGCGTTGGGTCGCATCTGGCTGCGCCAATCTCTGCGCTTGCTTGCCCATTATTTCAATGCGTTGTTTATCCATTAATACCTCAGTCAACTGTGCAGCTAAGCGCTCTGCATCAGTTGCATGTTGTGGCAACAAGACGGCTGCGCCTTGCTGTGCCAAAAACTCTGCGTTACGGGTTTGATGATCATCAATGGCATGGGGCAAAGGCACTAAAAATGAGGCCAGCCCCACTGCGGCTAATTCACTGACAGTTAACGCTCCAGCTCGACAAATCACCAGGTCAGCCCAGCCATAAGCAGCAGCCATATCCGCTATAAAAGGCACCACCTGTGCCTCTACGCCAGCATCTTGATAGCGTGCTACAGCACTCTGCTCATTACCGCGACCGGCCTGATGTTGAATATTCGGGCGTAACTCCTGTGGCAGTTGTGCAATGGCAGCCGGTAATAACTTATTAAGTGGTTCAGCACCTAAGCTGCCACCCAACACCAACACATTAACCGCACGCCCCTGTAAGGGTTGACGCGATATTTCTAAAAACAATTCTCGGCGTACTGGATTACCTGTGCTGAAACAGTTATTGCGCTTTTTAAAAGTGTTCGGAAAAGCCTCACAAATTCGTGTTGCAAAAATTGCTAACGCGCGATTCGCGGTACCTGCTACTGCATTTTGCTCATGGATCACTAAGGGCCTCGCGCTTAATTTAGCTGCCAAGCCACCCGGACCTGTGACATAGCCACCCATGCCCAACACACAAACAGGCTTGAGCTTTGCCATAAGCCGCTGCGCCTGCCATAAAGCAGCCAACAATTTAAAAGGCGCTGTAAGTAATGAGCGCAAGCCTTTGCCCCGCAAGCCATCCACTTTTAGCGTGTGCAAGCTGTAACCTGCTGCGGGTACCAATTCATTTTCAATGCCTCGCCCAGCGCCCAACCAGTGCACTTGATAGCCACGGGCGGTAAATTCTTCTGCGCAAGCCAGTGCCGGGAACACGTGTCCACCGGTGCCTGCCGCCATAATTAAAATATTACCGGCCATTATGCAGCCCCCTTAATTGCGGCTCTGCCCTGTGCTCTCTTTAATAAGCTCAGCTGAGTACGTCTTTCCCATTCAATGCGTAATAAAATTGCCAAGCTGACGCAACACACCACCAGTGAGCTACCGCCATAGCTTATAAATGGCAAAGTCAGGCCTTTGGTGGGGAGCAAACCAACGTTCACCCCAAGATTAATCAGCACCTGACTGATCCACAGCATTGCCAAGCCGTATGCCACATAAGCTGAGTAATACTGCTTGGCCTGCTCAGCCCAAACACCAATAAATAGAGCGCGAATGGTCACAAATATAAACAGCGCTAAAACACTCAGTGCACCAATCATTCCCAGCTCTTCAGCAAGCACTGAAAAAATAAAGTCCGTGTGTGCCTCAGGTAAGAAAAATTGTTTTTGAATGCTGTTGCCTAAACCCAAGCCAAACCATTCACCACGACCAAAAGCAATTAAAGCTTGGGTCAGCTGATAGCCTGAACCGTATTGGTCTTCCCATGGGTTCGCAAAGCTGGTGATACGTGCCAAGTGATACTGCTCAAAGCCCACATACTTGAACAATAGCAGCAACAACAATAGCAACAGCGGCACCGATAACATTAAGCGCACCCCTGCTAAGTACAGCATCACAGCCACAGTACCGGCCAAGACCACAGCAGCACCATAATCCGGTTCAGCCAACAGCAATAATCCCATCGCCGCCACCAGCGGTATGGGTTTTAAAATTCCTCGCAAGCGCTGCTTCACTTCACTCTTACGGCGCACTAAGAAGCCCGCCAAGAACACCACCATAAATAACTTGGCCAGTTCCGATGGCTGGATATTTAAAAAGCCAATGCTAATCCAACGTTTAGCACCATTAACTTCAAGCCCTACCCCAGGCACTAACACCAAAACCAAGCCCGCAAAAGCCACCAGCAGTAACCAACCACTCAAACGCTGCCAAAGCGACATTGGGATTAATAAGGTGACCCCTCCTGCAACCAAAGCAATCAGGATATAAGCCAGGTGCCGAGTAAAGTAGTAATACGCATCAGCAATTCTCGGGTTGGCTTCTGCCACTGCTGCAGAGGCTGAGGCAATCATCACTAAACCTATGGCCATCAAAACCAAACATGCACTCAACAGTGGAAAATCTACATCCACTTGCTTGTTGTAGCGCCATGGTGAGCGCAGCAGTAATCCACGAACTGCATTCATCGCAAGTCCTCCACTGCTTGGGCAAAAATATCACCACGCTCTTCAAAACTTTTAAACATATCCCAACTGGCACAAGCCGGTGCCAGCAATACACTGTCACCCGTCTGCGCCAATTGCGCTGCCTGGTTAACCGCTTCTGCAATGTTTGCGACCCGCACCACAGGTACTGTCTCAGGCATCGCTTGAGCAACCCGCTCGCCATCGCGACCAAGCACAATAACCGCACGGCAGTACTGGGCCACCGGCTCTTTTAAACTGGAGAAGTCTGCGCCTTTACCATCACCGCCAGCAATCAACAGTAGCTTGCCCGCTTGCGCTTCCCCTAAGCCTTCAATGGCCGCTAAGGCAGCACCCACGTTGGTGGCCTTAGAATCGTTGTACCAATCCACACCATTAACTTTGCGCAACCACTGACAACGGTGCGCCAAGCCTGGAAATTCTTGCACAGCACTCAACATCGCTGCCATGGGCACATCAATTGCGCTGCCAATGGCTAACGCCGCCAAGGCATTGGCGTAGTTGTGACTGCCGCGTACTTTTAAGCGGCTCACCGGCAACAGCAGCTCAGCGCCTTGCGCTAAGTACGTCACCCCATCCTGTTCTCGCAGGCCAAATTCCCCTGCCTCAGGTGCAGACAAACCAAAACTGATGACCGGGGCGGTTACCTGCTGTGGCTGGGAACGCTGGTCATCGCGGTTCACCACAATTTTTTGCGCACCTTTAAAGACCAGTTGTTTGGCGGCAATATAGCCGGCCAAATCTGCATAACGGTCCATATGGTCTTCGCTGATATTCAAGCACACCGCCACCTGTGGCTGTAAATGACTGATGGTTTCCAGTTGAAAGCTGGACAGTTCCATCACATACAAATCAACCTCATCATTCAGCAAGTCCAAGGCCGGCACCCCAAGATTGCCGCCAATAGCAACGTTTAAGCCTGCTGCAGCACACATCTGCCCCACTAAGGTGGTGACGGTGCTTTTCGCATTGGAACCGGTGATCGCCACAATAGGCGCCTGAGCATGCTGAGCAAATAAATCCACATCACCAGAAATGCTTACACCCTTCGCAATCGCCGTTTGAATAGCTGGGGTGCTCAAAGCCAGGCCTGGGCTGACGTACAGCACCTGCGCGGAGCTTAGCAGTTCTGCAGATAGCGGCCCGCAGTGCACCGCTACCTCTGGAAACTCACGCTGCAAGGTGCTCAGCTCAGGCGGATTGTCGCGACTGTCAGCCACAGTAAAAGACTGTCCGTGACGCGCTAAAAAACGCACCAAGGACAGGCCACTTTTACCCAGGCCAACCACAACCTGTAATTGCTGATCTTCGCGCTGCATGTGTCTTACCTCAACTTCAAGGTGGCAAGTCCCACCAAGACGAGCACTACAGTAATAATCCAGAAGCGCACAATAACCCGTGGCTCTGGCCATCCTTTTAATTCAAAGTGGTGGTGAATCGGTGCCATACGAAAAACCCGTTTACCGGTGAGTTTAAAAGAAGCCACCTGAATCATGACTGACAAGGTTTCCGCCACAAACACGCCGCCCATAATAAACAGCACAATTTCTTGACGTACCATTACTGCCACTGCACCTAAGGCAGCGCCTAGCGCTAATGCACCCACATCCCCCATAAACACTTGCGCGGGGTAAGTGTTGAACCATAAAAAACCTAAACCTGCGCCCACTAAAGCACCGCAGAAAATAATCAGCTCACCCACCCCGGGTAACGAGGGAATAAACAAGTACTGAGCAAAGGTCGCATGACCAGATAAATAGGCAAAAATTCCCAAGGCCCCGCCCACCATCACCGTCGGCAAAATGGCTAGGCCGTCTAAGCCATCAGTGAGGTTGACCGCATTACTGGTGCCCACAATTACAAAATAGGTCAGCACAATAAATCCAGCGCCAAGCGGGATACTGATATCTTTCAAAAAAGGCACAATCAAAGCGGTTTCCGCTGGACCTTGCGCGGTGAAATACAGCACCAATGCCGCACCCAAGCCAAACACTGACTGCCAAAAATACTTCCAGCGCCCCGGTAGACCGCGGGAATTTTTTTCCACCACTTTGCGGTAATCATCCACCCAACCAATGGCACCAAACAGCAAAGTAACCAACAGCACAACCCACACATAGCGATTACTTAAATCCGCCCACAGCAAGGTACTGATAGTGATTGAAGCCAAAATCAAAGCACCACCCATGGTGGGTGTGCCAGACTTAGACAAGTGCGATTGCGGCCCGTCGGTACGTACCGACTGTCCGATTTGCAAATTACGTAGCATACGAATCATTTTTGGGCCCAGCCAGAGTGACATCACCAAGGCGGTTAACACACCAAAAATCCCACGCAGAGTCAGGTACTGAAAGACCGCGAAGCCTTTGTAGTATTGCTGTAAATACTCCGCCAATAAAAACAACATCAGAGCGCTTCCCCTAAACGAGTACGCAGTGCGCTAACAACATTTTCCATTGCTGCGCCGCGTGAACCTTTAATTAACAATGTCGCTGGCCCACTCACTTGGGTGAGTAGTGCCTCGATCAGACTCTTTTGTTCTAAAAAGTGCCCTGAAATACCAGAATATTGTGCTACTGCATGTTGCATCAGCGGGCCCACGGCAAATACAGCGTCCACTTTGCCGTTGGCATACTCACCTATTTGCGCATGTTCTTGCTCCGCCCATTCACCCAGCTCACCCATATCACCGAGCACTAAAATGCGTTGCCCAGGCATGGTTTGCAGCACATCGATGGCTGCTCGAATCGACGCTGGATTAGCGTTATAACTGTCATCAACCAATTGGATATGATTGGCGCACTCATACACCACACTGCGCCCTGAAATGGCTTTCATACCCTCTAGGCCTTGTTTAATAGCGCTTAATGGCATCCCTAAGGCATGGGCTGCAGCTGCTGCAGCTAAAGCATTACTGACGTTGTGCATGCCCAGTACCGCCAACTGAATAAAGCATTCCCCAGCCACACCCTGCAAAGTAAAGCCTTTACGGCCTTGGGCGTTCATCAGTATGTCACTGGCATAAATATCAGCGGCTGGATCGTTGGTGGAAAAACTCAACAGCTGACAAGCACTATTGCGCGCACGCCACTGCTCAAAAGCAGGGTCATCAAAATTCAGTACGGCGGTATCCTCAGCCGCTAAGCCATCAAGAATCTCGCCTTTCGCCAACACAATATGCTCAGGACCACCAAACTCTCCGGCATGGGCCATGCCTGCGTTACTGATGACCGCCACTGAAGGCTGCACCAGTGCTGCGGTGTAAGCGATTTCACCGGGGCGGGAAGCGCCTAACTCCACTACTGCGGCACGGTGTTGCGCATTAAGCTCCAGTAACGTAAATGGCACACCCAGCTCATTGTTTAAATTGCCACGGGTGGCCAGTACCGCTGTTTCACCCAAAGCGCAGCGACAGATACTGGCCAGCATTTCTTTCACAGTGGTTTTGCCACTCGAGCCGGTCACTGCCACAGTTGGGCCGTTAAATTGCGCGCGATTCAGTAAAGCTATTTGCCCCAAGGCGATGCGCGTATCTGTCACGCACAGCTGCGGCAGCGGACTCTCTGCTTGAAACTCTTCAACCACAGCCGCCACTGCACCACGCTTTGCTACATCGGCTAAATAGTCATGGCCATCGAAAAAATCACCGCGCAAAGCCACAAACAACTGCCCTGGGCTGATTTTACGGCTGTCGGTATTGACCGCACTGAACTGTGCATCAGTGCCGTGTAAAACAGCGTGCAACGGTTCCAGCAATTGGCTTAATTGCAAGTCCTTAAACATCGTCCACCTGCCATGCGGCTAATGCCTGCGTTGCTTGTTCGATATCAGAAAAGTGCTGGCGCTGCTGATTGATTTCTTGGTAATCCTCGTGACCTTTACCGGCCAATACAATCACATCCTGTTGCTTGGCCTGAGCAATAATCTGAGCAACGGCTGCGCCGCGCCCTGCCACTTCAGTTACCTTGGCATGCTCACTAAAGCCACTGAGAATTTGCTGGCGAATGGCTGCTGGATTTTCGCCCCGCGGGTTATCATCGGTCACCACCACTTGATCGGCTAAGCGTTCTGCTACAGCCGCCATTAAAGTGCGCTTGCCCGGATCCCGCTCACCACCGCAACCAAATAAACACAGCAAACGTCCTGCCTCTGTAACGTGCGGGCGTAAGGCAGTTAACACCTGCTCTAAGGCGTCAGGGGTGTGTGCGTAATCAACCACCACCACCGGCTGCTGCTGACCACCTAAGACCTGCATGCGTCCGGCTGGACCTTGCAGCTGACTCAGCACCTTGAGTGCTTTAGCCAGCGAATGCCCTAAACCCAGTAAAGCGCCAATCACGGCCAGCAAATTGCTGAGATTAAAGCGGCCAAGCAAATGGCTGTGTAAATTACCCTCGCCGTGCGCCGTCACCACTTCAGCTTGGATACCCGAAGTGCTGAAACGCACATTGCGGCAATAAATACTGGCACGACTGTCATCGATACTGTAGGTGATCAGACGCTCATACTCTTCGCGCGCGGCCAGTTCACGGCCAAACTCATCATCTAAATTAATCACCGCAGCACGCAGCCCCGGCCAAGCAAATAAACGTGCTTTTGCTGCTGCATAGGCTTGCATGGAGCCATGATAATCAAGGTGGTCACGGGTCAAATTAGTGAACACGGCAACATCAATATCCACGGCATTAATGCGCTGCTGCTCTAGCCCATGGGATGACACCTCCATGGCCACTACTTTTGCACCCTTATTTTTCAAATTCGCTAGTGTGGCTTGCACTGCTAAAGGGTCTGGCGTGGTGTAATAGCCACTGGTTAAGCTGCCATAGAAGCCATTACCCAAAGTACCAATTAAACCGCAGCGCTGACCAAGCAAGTCAGACGCTTGCGCCAGCAATTGAGTTACGCTGGTTTTGCCATTGGTACCAGTGACTGCCACCACATCTAAAGTGCGACTGGGCTCACCATAAAAACGCCCAGCAATCGCCGACAACTGTGCTTGTAGACCCCGTACCGGCAGCAATACTGCTTCGCTGTCATGCATGGGCAGCGCATCAGCGTCCTCATACACTACGGCAGCAGCACCGCGCGCAACTGCATCACCAATATAGTCACGGCCATCTTGCCCAATACCTGGCACGGCGAAGAATAAGTCTCCTGGACGCACCTTACGGCTGTCCAGTGTCAGCTCACGAATCAATACCGAGCTGGCAGCCTGTGGAAATAACTTAGAAAATTGCATTGCCATCAGCCACGCCCTCCCTGTGCAGAATCAACCTCCGCAGTGCGAGTTTCGGCAGGTAAATTATCCGGACTTACGTTTAACATGCGTAATGCCCCTGCCATCACACGACTGAAGACGGGCGCAGCCACTAACCCACCGTAATAACCACCTTTACTGGGTTCATCAATAATCACCACAGTGGCCACGCGAGGGTTATCAATGGGCCCCACCCCAGCAAACATTGAGCGATAGGTGTTTTTTGTATAACCACCACTGGCAGCTAGCTTTTTTGCAGTACCACTTTTGCCACCAACGTGATAACCCGGCACTTGCGCGCGGGAACCACCGCCACCGGGCTCTTCCACCACGGCTTGCAGCATGCCCAGCACCGTTTTCGAAATGTGCGGGTCCATCACCTGTACACCTTGCTCAGGAGGATGATTTTGACGCAGCAATGACAACGGTATATTGCGGCCTTGATTTGCCAATACTGCATAAGCATGGGCCAGTTGCACGGCACTCACTGACAAGCCATAGCCATACGCCAAAGTGGCGGTTTCTGCCTGTCCCCAGCGACGATGCATCGGCAATTGACCCAATTGCTCACCGGGGAAATTCAACCCGGTATCCATGCCAAAACCAACATTTTGCATCATCGCGTACACAGGCTGAGCACCGATATCTAAAGCAATTTTGCTAATGGCCACGTTACTGGATTTTTTCAAGACTTCTTTTAAGTCCAATAAACCACCCCGCGACACATCACTAATGGTGTAATTGCCCAGTCTGAGTCGACCATTACCAGTATTGACCACTGACTCTGGGGTCCAGCGCCCGGTTCCTAAAGCAGCAGCAATGGAAAATGGTTTAACCGTAGAACCCGGTTCAAAAACGTCAACCAATGCACGGTTACGCATGGTTTGCGGGTTCAGCTGGCGGCGATTATTAGGGTTATAAGTGGGCTGATTGACCATGGCCAACACTTCGCCGGTACGTACATCCACCATCACTAAAGAGCCTGCTTTTGCTTCAAACTCTTGCAAAGTTGCGCGCAACTCACGATGCGCCAAATACTGCAAACGCAAATCAATGGACAGTGCCAAATCCTTACCGGGCTTGGCATTTTCTTTAACCTGAACATCGCGAATCAGACCACCGCGGCGATCTTTAAGCACTTGCCGCTTACCCGGCACGCCGGTCAGCCAGTCATTAAAAGCCAGTTCAACGCCTTCGCGGCCACGTTCATCAATATCGGTAAAACCGACTAAATGCGCAGCCACTTCAGCGGCGGGATAAAAACGACGAAATTCCTCTTCGCTATACACCCCTTTGATTTTCCGCTCCAACACACGTTGTCCACGCTCTGGGGTTAAGCGGCGCAACAAATACATAAACTCACGGTTTGCATTGTTCTCAATACGCTGCGCCAACTCTTCTGGCGCCAATTCCAGAGCCTGCGCCAGCTCATCCCAGCGTGTTTTATCGGCTAGTAACTCTTTAGGGTTTGCCCACAAGCTCAAGACTGGTGTGCTAACGGCCAAAGGCTCACCATTGCGATCAGTAATCACTCCACGGTGCGCAGGAATAGATAAATGACGTACTGCTCGCGCATCACCTTGCATGGCTAAAAAGTCATGCTGGTAAATATGCAAGTAAACAATACGCGCCGCGATGGCACCCATGAACAGCAGCAAAAAAAATAAAATCAGGCGGAAACGCCACGGATGTTCCATCCCCTGTAAGCGACTCATGGGCTCACCATCCTTACCGCTGCCGGTTCTGGAATATGCATACCCAACTGCTCTACCGCTAAGCTTTCAATGCGACTATGGGCAGTCCAAGTACTCTGCTCTAAAATAAACCGTCCCCACTCTGCTTGAGCTTTATCACGCATTTGGGTCGTCTCGAACAGCTCATTTAAATATTTACGGCTGTTATGGGCGGCATACGACACCGCCACTGCCGATAGCACATTGGCAATCAGTAGCAATAGCAAAACACCGCTCAAACGCGGCAAAGGTTTTGCGTAAATCCTACTCATCGTAATTTTTCCGCTACGCGCATCACTGCACTGCGCGCCCGTGGATTGGCTTTGAGCTCGGCTGCACTGGCGTATTGAGGCTTGCCCAGCACTTTAATAAGCGGCTCAAATTTTTCAGGAATAATCGGCAAATGGCGAGGCAACTGATCAGCTTCACCCTTGGCCTTGCGGCGCATAAAGTGTTTAACAATACGGTCTTCCAGTGAGTGGAAACTGATAACCACTAAGCGTCCGCCGACTTTCAATGAGTCCAGCGCCGCCTCTAAACCTGCTTCTAAATCCGCCAATTCATTATTTAAATGAATACGCATCCCTTGAAAAGCTCGCGTGGCCGGGTTCTTACCTTTTTCCCAGGCAGGGTTGGCTTCAGTGATCACTGCGGCTAAATCAGCAGTGCGAGTAAAGGGTTGCTGTTCACGGCGAGCCACTATTGCTTTAGCCATGCGCCAGGCAAAACGCTCTTCACCGTACTCTTTAAAAACTCGCGCCATTTCTTCTGCGCTAACCTCCGCGATCCACTCAGCCGCGCTCACCCCTTGACTGGGATCCATGCGCATATCTAAAGGACCATCATGCATAAAGCTAAAGCCACGCTCAGCATCATCGAGCTGTGGTGATGAGACCCCTAAATCCAAGAGCACCCCATCCACTTTAGGGAACAAGTCACGCTGTTTTAACTCAGCATCCATTTCAGCAAAGCTGCGTTGCACAATGGAAAAACGAGCATCTTGCTCCTGCAGTTGCACACCTGTTTCTATGGCTCTAGGGTCTTTATCAAAACCTATCAACTGCCCCTGCTCGCTCAGTTGTTGCAAGATCAACCGGCTATGGCCACCACGGCCAAAAGTGCCGTCCACATAACAACCATTAGGTTGTACAGCAAGGGCCGCAACCGCCTCATCAAGCAATACAGTGATGTGACTTAAAACTTCACTCATAATTATAGAACCAGGCTCATTAATTCTTCAGGTAGGTGCTCAGAGCTTTTTATCTTTTCAAGGTCAGCACTGAATAGGTCATTCCATTGTTGCTCGTCCCACAGCTGAAACTTGTTCAGCTGTCCTACCAGCATGATTTGCTTATTCAAGCCAGCCATCTCGCGCAAACGCGCTGGCACTAATAAACGACCACTGCCATCCAGTTCTAAATCAACAGCATTACCCACTAACAAACGCTGCAATTGACGGGTTTTAGGGTGCAGTGATGGCATTTGACTCAACTGCGTCTCTACTTTTTCCCAATCGGGTAAAGGATAAACACACAGACAGGGGTCAACCAGGTCGATGGTAATAACCATCTGACCTTCGCAACGCTCAGCCAACTCTTCTCGATACCGACTCGGCATCGCAAAGCGTCCTTTGGCGTCCAGATTGATAGCGCTCGATCCGCGAAACACGGCAGTGCCCCTTTAGTTATTCGGCACTTTGAGATAAAACCCACTTTCTCCCACTTCATGCCACTTGTGCACACTATAGAAATCGGAGCCACCTACCGTCAAGCAATAAACACAAAAAAACCTATATATTTCTTGAGCTTAGACGTAGGTTTTAAAAAAAAGCATCCACTGCTAAATGCTTTTGCAGAACAATCGGTTATGAATGATGTGCTTAACTCGAAAAGTTAAAGTGTTTTATGAAGAGAGGGCGCTTTTTATTCTGACTAACGGTTGTTCGCCAGGAAAAGAAGAGGAGAGTCGATCTGTAAGCCGGGTTTTGTCGTGAACAGTCATTCATCTAGGATCGCCATCACTGACGACCTCAAGCAACCTACCCGGATCCAGCGCGGGCCACGCCTAATGGATCCCTATTTGGTCTTGCTCCAAGTGGGGTTTGCCTAGCCACGGTCTGTTACCAGCCGTGCGGTGCGCTCTTACCGCACCTTTTCACCCTTACCGGCACTTGCGTGCTTAGGCGGTAATTTTCTGCGGCACTGATCCGTAAGCTTACGCCTCCCAGGTGTTACCTGGCACTTTGCCCTATGGAGCCCGGACTTTCCTCCCTTCCATTGCCGAAGCAACGAAACAGCGACTGTCCGATCGACTCTCCACAGCAAAGAATACGGTGCCTTGCCCTGCGCCGCAAGGGGTCCACAATAAATATACTGTTTACTGAAGCAGCACCGCACCCAACACCTATAACGCATTGCATTAACCTGCTCCACGACTCACCCTCACCCCTCACCCCTCACCCCTCACTCTTCACTCTTCACTCTTCACTCTTCACTCTTCACTCTTCACTCTTCACTCTTCACTCTTCACTCTTCACTCTTCACTCTTCACTCTTCACTCTTCACTCTTCACTCTTCACTCCTTACCCCTTACCC
>DASROA010000013.1:0-9323 GCA_035647115.1 Thiopseudomonas sp.
ATTGGCTCAAGCCGTAACTGTCCCACACTTTAAAGTAGTGGCCGTTGTGATAGACCTGCCCATTTTTCCATTGCGCTGCACCTGTATTAACAGGTATCCAGCCCAGTGAGCGCCTAACACCACCTGATCTACGCCAATTCAGTCGAGCTTTTTTGAACTGCTTGCGGCGCGTGACATATTCAGCAGCAATGCACTGCAAGGTCTGGCTATGCAAGCCCAACTCTTTACCAGCGCCTTTTGTGTAAGGGTGCATATCATACGCAGACAAAAACACACCACGCTCTTTAATAGAGCGATGGCTTAGCTCGTTCACATAGTTCCAAGCGAAATTAACACTCTTAGCCATGCTGTTGAGCAGGGCGCAGTGCCTATCTCGCACCCGAACTTTTAATGTTTTGGTCTGCTTATTCATACTGTATATAATACCAGCGCTGCACATTAAACCCAAGGGGAAGCTGCGCTTCCCGCGCTATCCATCCCCGCACTAAAAGTACGGGGTCTTTCGCGCAAAACCGATAAATAACGTCTCTAAGCTGTTTGATAGCGTTATTATTGCGCTCTGTACTCATCAAGTGGAACGTGGTCAAAGCTGCCTTCAAGCTTGATGTTGTCTTTGCCCGTGGCAGTGACGTTAAAGGTCCCACTGTAATAATCACCATCGTCTTGCAAAGTAATTTCACCATCGGCGCTATCAAAGCTGTATTTTGGTAAGTTCAGCACTACTGTATCCAGCTGACTTGTTTTTCGAATTGGGTGAGTGCCTTCCGTGATGTTGATTGGCATTTCCAGATAGATACCTGAGCGTGGTAATAGGGTGATCCTGTCATCGCTACGCTGCCACCCCATCCGTCCAAAACGCTCTTGTGCCTCACCGTTAACTGTCAGCGTGTAGCGGACTTCTGCTTGTGGGGTGAATTTTAATCCCTTCACGCCACCGGACACCTCCACTTGCCTATCCCCACGGTCTTTGGCAGTGAACTCCCACGCTGCAGTCAGTTGCTTGCCGAGTTCAACAAGATGTAATTGACCCTCAATAGCACGGTCAAAGCGCCTGCCATAACCAGCCATCACAAAAAAATCGGCCTGCACTTCATCGTCTGCTGCATCACGGCCAGCGGCAATTGCGTAGGACCCTATTTCTGCGCCTTTTGGAAGAGTAAAAGTAAGCGCAGCCCTAACCACCTCATCTGGCTTATCTTGATAAGCAGCATCCGTGAAAACTGTGAACGTATAAGGCCCTTCAGCATTGCTGCCACGTCGATGATGTTTTCTACCTGAACCACGCGCAGGCCGATAAAAATCCTCAGTAGGGCCTGAATAACGTCCTGGTCCATACGTTGTGTATTCACCGGTCGCGGTTGCCGCACCGGAAGCAATCACACGGGATTCACCCTCAGTAATGCCACCAAACAAGGCATCCAACTGTTGTGTACTGGCCGTAACGCCATCTCCCGAAGCATCACTGCAGGCTGTGGTAAAACTTAAGATACTGAAGAGAGCCGCGCTCAAAAGTGGCGCTGTAAATGTCTTTTTTCCGATTCTGAATACTATTCTGTGCATTTTAAGCTTTCCTTTTACTGTATAACTGTGTATCTCCTCTATGCTCGTACACTGAAAAACCGGCCGTCTCGGCTAAGACTGTTTCTGCTTCACTTTAGGATAAAACGCCAAAATCTCAGCGAGCTCCACAAGGAACCTGCTTATACCTTGCCAGACCTCACTGCAATACAAACCGTCTTTTTAGAGGGTTTTTACAATCCCGGAAAATAGAAAGATTTACTAATTTAAGAGAAACTGATGAATATTCAGCTGAGTTTACTGCGCTCCAGCACGACTCCAAGCTAAGAAATACTGCGCACTAGAGAAGAAAATACCCAGATCAGTGTACGGTTAAATAATGCCTGTTATTTAGGCCTGTACTTACTGTGCCGATAATCAAGGCAGTGGGGAGAATTAGATTTCCTGCTGCACTCTATCGCCTATTGCCCGCAAGAGGACTTGCACGGTCGGGTGACGGATTGCTCGCGGGAAGGCTTTGCCCAAGCCATGGGCATTTCTTGCCACTCGTTTATCCGTATGGCTAAAAAAGCCGAACCACTGATGAAAAATGGCGGCTCTTGCTGACCGTGAGTTATTACGGCGCGGAAAAAGTTATCGATAATTACAATATTATGGATCCCGTCAAAGCGGCCCTTGAGGCATCAGTACGTTACCTTGCTGCAGAGCTTGGCCCCAGTGGTATTCGCGTCAATGCTTTATCCCCTGGCCCCATGCACACCCGTGCCGCCTCAGGCATTGCCTTTTTCGATAAGCTGATTGACGATGCACGAGCCCGTGCGCCCAAGCGCCGTTTAGTGACTTTGCAAGACGTTGGCAATATGGCCGTTGGCTTGGCCAGCGATCATGCCCATAATGTCACCGGCAATATCACCTATGTGGATGGCGGCTATAACGTGATGTCTTAGGTCAGAGCAGCTAGCTTTTGATTGATTCTGACACCTTACCTAATGGTCAAATCGACCTTGCCGCTGCGCCTTGCTGAGCTTAAGTTCTAACGAGCTGCATTCCTGAGCCGTGTCGACAAGGTTTTTCTGGCTGCGTTTGGGATAGCGATTTCAGAGTGTGTTGCCTTTGCAATGAACACATTGGCCGTGCACAGTATTCAGAAAATCAGAAAATCAGAAACAAAAAAGCCCCAAACACAGGAGTGCTTGAGGCTAAGTTGACTGACGTTGCACACTGCTTTTTGTATAGCGTAGCTGAAACGTCAGATTTCAAGTGTGCGACCTTACTGGATCAACACATAGCTGCCTGGGGCATCTTCAAGCACTGGGTGCTCTTCACTGCCCATCTCAGGCAAGTCACCGCGTCTACCAGCGTGGACACGTAACCAGTCTTCCCAAGCGGGCCACCATGAGCCGTCTTCAGAAGGTGTGGTTGCTACCCATCTCTCAGGATCAACAAAGGCGTCTTCGCTCACCAGTGTGCGTACTTTATAACCGCGCTTAATATTCAGCTCTGGCGGGTTAATCACACCAACGTTATGGCCTCCGGTGGTTAAGCAGAAGGTGACATCCACATTGGGTGTCAATTGGTGAATTTTATACACAGCATGCCAAGGTGTAATGGTGTCGCGCTCGGTACCCAGAGCAAATACAGGTACGCGTATATCGGACAGCGCAATAGGTCGACCATCAACCTCGTAGCGCCCTTCGGCTAGATCGTTGTTAAGATACAGGCCGCGCAAATACTCGCTGTGCTGACGGTACGGCATGCGCGTCACATCAAGACTCCAAGCCGCGAAATCGTTGACTTCCTGACGCTCTCCCATCAGGTATTCACGTTCACGACGTGACCACAGTAAGTCCCGTGAGTTGAGTAAGGTAAAGGTATTGGACATTTGCTTGCCGTCCAAATAGCCCTTCTTGGCCATCATACTGTCTAGAAAAGCCAGCTGACTTTCATCGATAAATAGACCCAGTTCGCCCGGGTCAGTGAAGTCTAAGGCACCGGCCAATAATGTCAGTGACTTGAGACGCTCGTCCTCAGTGCGCGCCATCAAGGCCGCCGCCATGCCCAATAAAGTACCGCCTAAACAATAGCCAACCGCTTGAATTTGTCGACGTGGCACAATCTCTGACACAGTATCAATGGCCGCCATGACGCCTTTCTTTAAGTAATCATTCAAGCCCAAATTCCGATCTTTAGCATTCGGGTTGCGCCAGGACACCATAAATACGGTGTGGCCTTTTTCGAGCAAGTATTTAACCATTGAATTGTGCGGTGATAGATCGAGAATGTAATACTTCAAGATCCACGATGGCACCATCAGTATAGGTTCAGCAAAGACTGTAGCGGTTTGCGGTGTGTATTGAATCAGCTCGATCAATTCATTGCGAAACACAACTTTGCCTGGGGTTATCGCCACCTCATGGCCAGGACGGAATTTTTCCGTGCCGGGCAAAGGCCGATTGGTGAGCATCCGCACTGCATCTTCAGTACGGTGGCGCATGCCTTTCATCAAGCTGGCACCTCCTGAATTGATTGCAGTATGCAATACTTCAGGGTTGGTCATTACAAAGTTTGAAGGGGAGAAAACGTCCAAGATCTGACGTACTGCAAAAGTCACCTGATTTTCGTGGTGTCTTTCGACCCCCGGCACGCCCGTTGTTGCGCATTGCCACCATTCTTGATTTAAAAGAAAAGATTGATACAACAGAGCGTAAGGCCACTGTTGCCAATGCTCGGCTCTAAAACGGCGGTCTTGCGGTAAGGGATCAACACAGGGCTCTGCGTTAATCTGCATGCACTTGGTTGCCTGCTGACCTAGCCGCATCCAATGTTCAACGCCCTTGGTGGTCAATTCCAGACACTTGCCTGGCGATATTGAAAGGTGGATTAACCAGTCCGAAAAAGCATCCATCATGGATACCGGCGATAGGCCTGACGTCAGCTGGCCCATTTGCGCATGTGCCACCTGATCCAGCTTTCGAGCCATAACATTGGCGTTGATTTTAGAATCACTCATCGCATACCTCACAATTAAAATAATTTCATAACTAATACAAGAACCATTAATTATGTGCCATAGCGCATCGCTAGGCATATCGGGCGATGACAATCCTTACCAATGTGTGCGGTGTGCACATGCATAACAAATACAGCGAGGCCTTTAAAACCCCTACTTTTTGAGCCATACAGACCGTGATAAACACGGTATCAATGGTCAGACAATCCGCCCAGTGCAGTGCATACTCAACCCGACACTAGTTACCAGACTAACAAAACCCCTCTGAAAACTGAAACTAAACACTAATGTGCGCGCATAGTCAGTTCCACTATCAGCGTGCAAACAACCAATGTCAGGCAAAGCAAATAGCTTCTTTAATCGGCCAGAGAACCTCACCAGACCAGCAACCTTTATATTGCATACTATTTGGACACGATAAAAGGTCAGACTTTCATTGCGCACTGCCTGCCGGGACTTTTAAAAGAGAAATGCCCCAAACAACATATTAAGCAAGATCCACAAACCCTCCAAACAGAGGGGGCACTTCTTCGGGTGTATTGCTAGGGTGCATCATAGGGTGGTCTTAATAGCCACCTGACTTAGATGTATTAAGTGCAATAACAGGAGTCTCAAATGACAGTTTTTTCCTATACTCGTATAACATCGGTGCTGTTGGTTAGTGCTATGGCGCTGGCGATCAGCCCGCTTCAGGCGCAGGACTATAAAAGGTCTCTGCAAACACATGAATTAAAGGGTAGCACTGGCCGTATCAGCCCATCTGAACGTGATTTCCCCAGCGATACATTTTTCCCTAGCGACACTTTCCAACCCAGCGACCCTATCACCCGAGCATTTCCTAGCGACATTTTCACCCCCCGTGAAACACGTGCGCTGAATGCTCAAGGGGTACGAACAGTTGAGCAATTTATGCAGGCCGACCCCGCAAAGTTAGCAAAGATCACTGGGGCATCGCCACGTAAAATCCAAGGCTTACAAAAGCAAGCCCGCACAAAAATGCGCCGACGTTAGATCGTCCTTAAATTACACTCTCAACGAAAATCCAACGCACAGCCACACAGGCTGACGTAGATGTTTTCTAGACTCAGGCTGCAGGGGCATCACCAGAGCCAAGTGACATCGATGAGGTGAGAAAAAAAGCAGGTATTAATCCGGCAAATCTATGGGCTGTTCCCGGCCACGATTTTTGCACTGCTAGCAACTGCACAGTTAATTGGACAGTACCCGTGATAGGAAGGTTTGGGTGCGCTCATTTTGTGCATTATCGAAAATCTGCTCTGGTGTCCCCTCTTCTATAATGCAGCCTTCATGAATGTAGATCACCCGGTCTGCCACTTCACGGGCAAAACCCATTTCGTGGGTGACCACTATCATGGTCATGCCCTCTTTAGCCAAGCCGCGCATCACATCCAAAACCTCACCCACCATTTCTGGGTCAAGGGCTGAAGTGGGCTCATCAAACAGCATCAAACGTGGTTCCATGGCTAATGCTCGGGCAATGGCTACCCGTTGTTGTTGCCCACCAGACAGTTGGCCGGGATGCTTATGGGCTTGGTCAGCAATACCCACCCGCTCCAGTAAGCGTTCAGTGAGCTGTGCTGCACTTGTTGCATCTTGATGTTTCACTTTCATGGGCGCCAACATGATATTGCGCTGCACCGTGAGATGCGGGAACAGATTAAACTGCTGAAACACCATGCCCACTTCTTTACGTATGCTATTTAACACTTGTGGGCTTTTGCCATTGGGCTCAAGGATCTGACCATCCACTTCCAGCTCACCTGAACTGTACTCTTCTAATCCATTAATACAGCGTATCAAGGTGGATTTGCCCGAACCACTGGCACCAATCACCACCACTACTTCGCCGGTTTCCACTTGCAGATCAATATCTTTAAGGACATGCAGCTGATCAAAATACTTGTTGAGCTTGCGCATTTTTACAATATGAGACATGACGTGGCTCCTCAAACTGCGGACTGGCCGCGGCGTTCATAAATACGCAGCAGAAGAGAAAGGGATAAGGTGATGGCTAAGTACATGACCGCTATGACAAAGTACACTTCAAAAGCGGTAAAGGTATTGGCAATGTACACCTGCCCTTGACGAACCAACTCACCCACACCAATCACAGAAAATAGCGAGGTGTCTTTGATACTGACAATGGCTTGGTTGCCCAGTGGTGGAATCATGCGGCGCAAAGCCTGTGGCCAAGTCACATACCAAAAAGCCTGCACTCGGGTTAAACCTAAAGATAAGCCCGCTTCTTGCTGACCTTTGGCAATGGACTGTACGCCACCACGCACCACCTCGGAAATATACGCCCCTGAGTTTAATGCAATGGCGACAATGGCTGCGGTCACAGGATCAATAGGCGCACCAATTAAATCTGGCAAGCCATAAAAGATAAACAGCACTTGCACCAAAATGGGCGTGCCACGGAAAATCTCAATATAGGCGGTTGCCGGCCAACGCAAGTACCATTTTTTATTAAGACTGAGCAGGCCAAACACAATGCCTAATAAAAACCCAATGGCGATACCGCCAAAGGAGATCATTAAGGTATACGGAAGGCCTTTTAATAAAAAAGGGATAGAATTGATTGCTGCTTGCCAGTCGAATTGGAACTGGTTTTCCACGTAATAATGCTCCGGTAATTATAAGGAAAGGCCGGAGATTCCCCCGGCCTTTATCTGAATTACTTATGAATTACTTAGCTTCCGGCATTTCACCGAACCATTTTTCGTAGATAGTTTTGTAGGTGCCATCGGCTTTCATGTCAGCTAAAGCAGCGTTGACTTTTTCAACCCAAGGACTGCCATCCACTAAGGCAATACCATACTGTTGCCCTTCATACAGAGGACCTGTGGTCTTAGTGCGGCCTTTACCTTTAGTGCTGGCAAAGTAACCCACATTAGGCGCGTCATAGAACACCGCATCAATGGCACCGGACATCAGCGCCATATACATATCAGAGCTGCCAGGATACGGGGTCACGGTGCTCTCATTGCCTAAGTTTTCAGACAGATAGTTATAACTGGTACTACCAATCTTGGTGCCGATTTTTAAACCTTTCAGGTCCTCGATCGTAGTGACTTCATCATTATTGGCGCGCACCAAAATACGTAACCCTGAGTCATAGTAAGGGTCTGAAAAATCTACAATCTTTTCACGCTCTTCGGTAATGGTGATACCGGCTAAAGCGATATCCACATTGCGGGTTTGTAAGGCAGGAATAATGCCGTTGAAGTCCATGGTGCTCAGGTCATAATCAAAACCTGCGCGTTTCGCGACTTCACCGAGAATATCCATATCAAAACCGATCATTTCACCGGTTGCTGGATCCATCATTTCAAAGGGTACAAAGCTGGGGTCAGTTACCGCTTTCAGGGTCTCAGCACTGGCTAGGGTCGCTGCTGAGCTGAGTGCGATACCTAAACCAAAGGCTTTTATCCATTTTGTAGGCATGTGTGCTCCTTTCCAGTGACCGCTTGATAGCAACTCAAGGCCACTGATTATTGTTATTTTTAATAATCTGCCGAAACAGTCTAAACGTCACAATACTATGAAGTTGTATAAGGTAAAAGGCTTGATGTGGCTTAAGTCGACTAATGTCCACTGAGCAGCAACTATTGACCAACAGGTCAAACAGTGAACGTTTTACACTCGTCAAAACCCTATACTGTGCTATAAGCTCATCAAGAAATTTGACATCCTCACCGCCCTAAAGAGACGGTGATTCCCTCTACAGGACGGCCATGCCCGGCCGCGAGAATGTTCTTTGCCGCATTAACAACGCGGTCGTGAGTGATACCGCACTCACACGTCCATTCTCTTATTCCAAGCCCTGCGATACCTTTCGGCCTCGATTCGGGCAAAGCGCCACAACTCGAACAGGTTTGGGTGGTGTATGCCTCGTTAACGTCCTTAAAAACAATGCCTGCGTGAGCGCATTTGTATTCCAGCATTGTTTTTAATTGACCCCAACCAGCATCTAATACTGACTTAGCCATCTTGGTTTTAACGAGTTTTAAGCTACTGACATTGCCCACATAGATTTCGCCGCAGCGATTGACTATGCCACTGCTATTACAGTGGATCGCGGATCCGATGACGGCGAGAAAACTTGCCACGCTCTGCTTTCTCCGCCTGCTTAAGCGCAGACTCGGCTATGGCTGCTGGCGAGGCCAGACCAAGTTCCTGTAACGCTGTTTCAGCCTGCGCTGCCCGTACCTCAAAGGCATGTAAAGCAGCCAGGGTTTGCTCATCGAGGCGTCCCTTAGACTCGAAGTACTTCAGGCGCGGGTAGCGTCCTGCCAGAGCGACTCCCCAGTCAAGCGCGGGGTTCCACCATGAGTTGATTTCGCGCCCCTTGCCGGTACGGTGCTGCTCCAGCACGTCATCCAGTGCGCCATTCAATAACTTCAGGTCAAAATCGACGCCGGGCACTGAGTCACCGGATGCAGAGCTATAGGCATCAACCCCCGTTCGTGAGGGGCCGGTGCGGGTATCGCGATAGCGTGTCAGTGTCATCATATCGCTGGCCAGCACCGGTTCGTTGACCGGTAAACGGACAGCCTCGGGATCGCCCATCAGCTGGCCCCAGGACATACGAATAAAGGTGTGCTGATCTTCCATGCCGGGATGGGTGCAGCGCAGTCCGACGGCATAGGCTTCTAGGGGTTCCTGCAGAAATTGAAACCCAGTGTAGCGCGCCCAACGGACCACGATAAACTCATCTGAAGTGGCACCGGGCAAATGAAAATCAACCTCTTTTAGGTAGTCCAGTACGATC
>DASROA010000014.1:0-75048 GCA_035647115.1 Thiopseudomonas sp.
TGCCAGTCTTGCCTGCAATGCCGCAGGTCGAAATGCTGAGTTTGCAGAGCATTTTGTTAATTGCCGAGCAAATCATTATTGGCGCCATGCTGGGCTTCTCATTGCAGTTGTTTTTCCATATTTTTGTCTTTGCTGGACAAACAAATAGTCTCCATGCAAATGGGCTTGGGCTTTGCCTCTATGATGGACCCTGCCACAGGAGTGTCAGTGCCCATGCTGGGTCAGTTTCTGTTGATGTTGGTGAATTTATTGTTTTTGGCGATGAACGGACATTTAGTGGTGTTTGAAGTCCTCACCGAAAGTTTTTTCACCTTGCCCGTGGGGCAAAGTCTTGACGTGGGTAATTACGCAGTCTTAGCAGGCCGTTTGAGTTGGGGTGCTGCTTTATTATTGGTATTACCAGCGGTGAGTGCATTGTTGGTGATTAATATTTCATTTGGGGTGATGACCCGTGCAGCGCCACAGTTAAATATTTTTACCATTGGTTTTCCACTGACTCTAGTGATAGGGCTGCTGATTTTTTGGGCGTCCACTTCAGATATCTTGGCACAGTATCATCGTATAGCCAGCGAAGCATTGTTTGTCTTGCGCGGTTTAGCGCAAGTGCAGTAGGGGTAATGAGCGATGGCCGAAAATGAAAGCGGTGCAGAAAAAGTGAAGAGCCAACAGAGAAACGCAAACAGGATTCCCGTAAGAAAGGTGAAATAGCCCGTTCTCGAGAGCTCAATACTTTAGCTGTCGTCTTGGCTGGCACCGGTGGCTTACTGATTTTTGGCGGCTCTTTAGGGCGAAGTATCATGCGGGTGATGGAGAACAACTTCTCATTTTCTTGAGAGCTGCTGTTTGATGAGCGCCAAATGGCAATCAACTTGTTGCAGTCTACGCAAATAGCCGGTGAAGCGCTGATCCCACTCTTTATCATGTTGTTGTTGGCGGCCATTATCGGACCAGTGGCGCTGGGTGGCTGGTTGTTTTCCATGGAAGCCTTGGTGCCAAAGTTCAGCCGTATGAATCCTTTATCAGGCTTAAAGCGTATGTTTTCGTTGAAGGCGCTGGTTGAATTGTTAAAAGCCATGGGTAAGTTTTTTGTTATTTTGCTGGTGGCTTTAGTGGTCCTGTCCTTTGCTCGGGATGAGCTGATTCAAATTGCCCATGAACCTTTAGAAATGGCGATTTTACATAGCGTGCAAGTGGTGGGCTGGAGTGCGCTGTGGTTGGCCTGTGGACTTATTGTGATTGCGGCTGTGGATGTGCCGTTTAAAATTTGGGACAGTAAACAAAAGCTTAAGATGACGAAGCAAGAAGCGCGTGATGAGCATAAAGACACTGAAGGCAAACCTGAAGTTAAAGGGCGCATTCGGCAGTTGCAGCGGGAAATGGCGGAGCGCCGTATGATGAGTCAAGTGCCTGAGGCTGATGTTATTATTACCAACCCAACACACTTCTCTGTGGCCCTAAAATATGATGCTGAACAAGGGCAAGCTCCAATCCTAGTGGCTAAGGGGGGCGATTACTTGGCTTTGAAAATACGTGAGATTGCTACTGAGCATAACGTCATTTTGTTAGAATCACCGGCTTTGGCCCGAGCGGTGTATTACTCTACCGAGGTGGATCAGGAAATTCCTGCCGGCTTATATTTGGCGGTGGCGCAAGTTTTAGCTTATGTCTATCAGCTGCGTCAGTATCATGCCGGTAAAGGCAAGAAGCCTGATTTATTTAAGGAGCCTGACGTGCCTGAGGACTTGCGTAGAGATGAATAGCGGGACGGTTACCTGCGGCATCGTTTATTATAAGCAAGCAAGTACGCTGCTGTGTGCAAGAATGCGAGCGCCCGCTGAGTGGAACAGCGCTGCGCGTAGCAGTGTTGTGTGTGTTCAAACATATAGCAGTCTTAAATTGAGAAACGTTCATGAAGTTATTAGTCGTTGAAGATGAAGCGTTATTACGCCACCACCTGTACACACGACTGGGTGAGCACGGTCATGTGGTTGATGCGGTGCACGATGCTGAACAAGCTTTGCAGCGTGTCTCTGAATCAAGTCATGATTTGGCTATTGTTGACTTGGGTTTGCCAGGTATGAGCGGCTTAGAGCTTATTCAAGAGTTGCGTGGTCAAGGTAAACAATTACCCATTTTAATTTTAACTGCGCGGGGCAATTGGCAAGATAAAGTCGAAGGCTTAGCTGCTGGGGCAGATGATTATGTGGTCAAACCCTTTCAGTTTGAAGAGTTGGAAGCCCGCTTAAATGCTTTGCTGCGTCGCTCTTCTGGTTTTGTGCAAGCCACCATTGGTGCCGGCCCTTTGTTGTTGGATCTCAACCGTAAGCAAGCGATGTTCAAGGATGAGTTATTGGCTTTGACCGCTTATGAATACCGTATCCTTGAGTACTTAATGCGCCATCACCAGCAAGTGGTGTCAAAAGAGCGCTTGATGGAGCAACTTTACCCTGATGATGAAGGCCGGGACTCCAATGTCATTGAAGTCTTTGTAGGCCGTTTGCGCCGTAAAATTGAAGGGAATAATGGTTTTAAACCCATTGAAACAGTCCGTGGGCAGGGTTATTTGTTTACCGAAGTCTGTCAGTAAACAGGGTATTGGTGAAGATGCCTTTGCAAAAAAATAATAAAGCGTCCTCGTTGCGGGTGCGCTTGATGATCGGTGCGGCGATTACTGTCTCGGTATTTATGCTGGCTTTATTTCCAGCGCTACAAAAGGTGTTTACCACTGCTCTAGAAGAGTCCATTGAGCAGCGTTTAGCCGCTGATGCCAGCGCCCTTATTTCTGCCGCACGGATTAGCGGTGGGCAGCTGCAGATGCCAGAAAAATTGCCAGATGAAGAGTTTGATATTTTGCCGGCTCGTCAGTTGGGTTTTATTTATGATAATAAAGGCAGACTGTTGTGGCGTTCGCGCAGTTCTCGCAATATCAACATTGATTACCAGCCTAAGTTTGATGGGCGTGGTCATGAGTTTCTACGGGCCAAAGACAGCTCTGGCAAAGAACATTATATCTATGATGTGGAAGTTGATTTGCTCAGAGGTAAAAGTGCTGAGTTCAGCATTGTAACAATGCAGCCAGCCAGTGATTATCAAGTGATGCACAAGAGCTTGCGGCGGCAACTGTATGTCTGGTTAGGCTTCGCATTGTTATTGTTGTTAGGTTTTTTGTGGTTGGGCTTAGGCTGGGGCATTCGCAGTTTACGCAGTTTAAGTGCTGAACTGGATGAAGTGGAAACGGGGAAGCGTGCTTCACTGAGCGATGAGCACCCTCGAGAACTGTTGCGTTTAACCCGCTCTTTAAACCGCTTGCTGGAAAGTGAACGGCAGCAAAGTGAGCGTTATCGTCACTCTTTGGATGATTTAGCCCACAGTCTGAAAACCCCATTGGCAGTATTGCAGGGTGTTGCTGAAGTTTTATTGAAGCAGTTTACCAGTGTTGAGCAAGCACGGGTGTTGCAAGGTCAAGTTAACCGCATGAGCCAGCAGATCAGCTATCAGTTGCAGCGTGCCAGTTTGCGTAAAAGTGGCTTGCTGCGTTATCAAGTCAAGCTTAAACCCTTGTTGGGCAGTCTTATTGATGCCTTAGATAAGGTGTACTTAGATAAAGGTGTTGTCACCACGCAAAACTTACCTGAGGGTCTACGGGTTCCTGTGGAGCAGGGTGCTTTGCTGGAGCTGCTAGGTAATATTTTGGAAAACGCCTACCGCTTGTGTGTCAAAGAGGTGCGTATCAGCGCACGGCTCACGGACACTGAGTGTGAACTTACTGTCGAAGATGATGGGCCAGGAGTGCCTAAGCACCAACGGGAGCGCATTTTAAAGCGTGGTGAGCGCCTCGACACTCAATATCCAGGGCAGGGTATAGGAACCGCCGTGGTTAAAGACATCATTGACAGCTATGGCGGTCAGCTGTTTGTGGAAGAGTCATCCTTGGGTGGCGCGCAGTTTAGAATTGTTTTCCCGTTAAATTAAAACTCTGAGCGCGGCTAACAGATAACCTGCTGTTGGGTGTAATTGAGCCGACTGTTACAAACTTTGCACTGGTACTGCAGGCCTTTTCTAATCCGTGCATGGCGTTGACCACTGAGTGCAAAAGGCTCTCGATCTGGGCAATCGCAGCGATATAGATAGTGTCGGCGCGGCTGCTTGTTTACTGGGTAATTATGGCAGCGATTGGCTGGCAGTTGATAGACGTTTTGCATAACTGCTTGCCATTGCGGGCCGTGGGCTCGAATTTGCTTACCGTACAGCCTATAGGCAACCAAGTGTGCCACTTCATGGGCAACGGTGTGCAGTAAAAAATGCTCACGGTTTTCTTCATATAAAACCGGGTTAAAACGCAGGCGGTTTTCGCAAATGTGCGCTACGCCAGCCTTTTGGCCGCGTAATTTAAAGCTAATCTCTGGGCGCTCAAAATCGCGCTTAAAATAACGTTCAGCTTTTTGAAAGCAGGTTTCAACCCGTTGTTTGAGTTGTTCAGGCATGGTTGCAGGTGGCTGTCATCTGGAAAAATTGAAAACACTTTAGGATATTAACAGAGCACAGTTCAGGATGGCAGGGTGCACGGCGGGGATGTTTATAAAACAACTCTCGCCGGTGTTGAGCACAGGCGAGAGTCTTGAACTCTTTATACTTTAAATTGCCCTAGTTGTTGGTTTAGCTCTAGAGCCAGCTGGTTGAGTTGCTCGCTGGCGGCACTCAATTGCAGTGCAGAATCATTGCTGGCTTGAGATAAGTTCGCTACTTGGGTGACATTTTGATTGACCTCTTCCGCCACATGCGACTGCTGCTAAGTGTTTCATTATCAATGATATTTTTAATATACAGTTTGCAGAATTAGGGTAAGATGCGCGGCTAATTTAAAACTGTCGAAGTGTGTGGAGCATTATGGATATTTGGTTGGCCGTACAGGCGTTTATTTTAGGAGTGGTGGAAGGTTTAACAGAGTTTTTACCAGTCTCCAGTACTGGGCACCAAATTATTGTTGCCGATGCCATGGGTTTTACTGGGCAGCGAGCCAAAGCCTTTAATATTATTATTCAACTGGCGGCAATTTTGGCAGTGATGTGGGAGTACCGTCGCAAAATTATTGAGGTGGTAGTGGGCTTACCCCGTGAAGAAGGGGCGCAGCGTTTCACGGTTAACTTGTTGGTGGCGTTTTTTCCCGCGGTGGTGCTGGGTTTAAGCTTTGCTGATTTAATCGAACAGTGGTTGTTTAACCCCATCACTGTGGCCACGGCGTTGGTGGTTGGTGGTTTGGTGATGCTTTGGGCAGAAAAGCGCCCGCACAAAATTGCCGCAGAAACTGTAGATGATATGAATTGGCGTCAAGCACTGAAGATTGGTTGTGCGCAATGTTTGGCGTTGGTACCAGGTACATCACGCTCCGCATCAACCATTATAGGTGGGTTGTTTTTCGGTTTGTCACGTAAAGCAGCAACAGAATTTTCGTTTTTTCTAGCGATGCCGACCATGGTGGGTGCAGCGGTCTACTCAATGTATAAACACCGTGAGCTGTTTGCCGGTGGCGATGATATACCGGTATTTGTAGTGGGCTTTATCACCTCGTTTATTTTTGCCATGTTAGCGGTGCGGGCCTTACTTAAATTTATTGCCAATAACAGTTATGCGGTCTTTGCTTGGTATCGCATCGTGTTTGGATTGTTGATTTTAGCCACTTGGCAGCTGGGCTTTATTGATTGGACGTCAGTGGGCGAATAGCTTACTTGGAGTGTCTGCATACAGCATGTTGACTTCAGTTTAGTGTGGGTTGTGCTATAGCTTGCTGGCTAGCACTTGACAGTAAACGTGTTTAAAACGTATGTTTTAAATTATTTATCCAGAGTGAAGTTCCCATGGCTCAGTCAGATACTGTAGAGCGAATTTTAGATGCAGCAGAAACACTGTTTGCAGAAAAAGGGTTTGCAGAAACCTCGTTGCGGCTTATTACCAGTAAAGCTAAGGTCAATTTAGCAGCTGTGAATTATCATTTCGGCTCTAAAAAATCATTGATTCAGGCAGTTTTCTCAAGATTCCTTGAGCCGCTGTGTAAAAGTTTGGATGAGGAGTTGGACCGTCGTTCCGCTGCTGGTCAACCAGACTGGACGGTGGAGCAGCTGCTTGATTTGCTGGTTGAGCAAGTCTTAGCCGTGCAGCCGCGCAGTGACAATGACTTATCGATTTTTATGCGCTTATTGGGCTTGGCATTTAGTCAGAGTCAAGGGCATTTGCGCCGCTACTTAAATGATATGTATGGCAAAGTGTTTTATCGCTATATGTTATTGCTGCGTGACACAGCGCCTGAGGTACAACCCATAGAGCTATTTTGGCGTGTGCACTTTATGATTGGTGCTGCTGCCTTTAGTATGTCGGGGCTCAAAGCCTTGCGGGCCATTGTCGTGGCCGAATACGATGTGCACTTAACGACTGAGCAAGTGCTACGCTTGATGGTACCTTTCTTGGCTGCTGGTTTACGCGCCGACAGCGTCATTGATGAAGTGGGCATGCAGCCGGCTATTAAACACAAAACCTCTTAAGATAATCAAAGGCGGTGGGGATGTGATTGACTTTTTGCACGTATCCATTACAGGGCAAAGACTCTATGCCTTTGCAAATCGGCAGCTAAAAAAAACATATCGAGTGTCCACCGCTGCCAATGGCGCTGGTGAGGAGAATGGCTCAGGTTGTACCCCACGTGGCTTACACTATATACGTGCCAAAATAGGCGGGGATTTACCTGCCATGGCGGTATTGCGTGGGCGGCGCTGGACCGGTGAGGTTTGGACCTCTGAGTTGCACCAGCAGTACCCGGAACGGGATTGGATTTTAAGCCGTATTCTGTGGCTCAGTGGTTGTGAATACGGTCGTAATCGCATGGGTAATACGGACACATTTCGTCGGTATATCTACTTGCATGGCACCGCTGACGAAGGGTTGATTGGCCTACCGTATTCACATGGCTGCATTCGTATGAATAATCAGGATATTATAGAGCTTTACGAAGAGCTGGTGGATGCCTGTCCGGTAGACATCAGCGAGCACCTCACAGAGGCACAGATACTGCTAAAGCACACCTAAGGAACAACCATGCAAGGTTCGTTAATGCTGGATATCGACGGTACTTATTTAACTGCCGAAGACCGTCACATATTGCGTCAGCCACAGGTTTGTGGCGTGATCCTATTTGCTAGAAATATACAACAGCCCCGCCAAGTACGTGAGTTATGCCGCGCAATTCGTGCTGTGCGCAGTGATTTGTTGATTGCTGTGGATCAGGAAGGGGGGCGAGTACAGCGCTTACGACAAGGTTTTGTGAGTTTGCCTGCCATGGGGCAGTTGCAGGCTGCAGCGAATCCTATTGAATTGGCACGCGAGTGTGGCTGGCTGATGGCTTGGGAAGTATTGGCCGTGGGGATTGATTTCAGTTTTGCTCCTGTGCTGGATTTAGATTATGGCCGCAGTGAGGTTATAGGCCAACGCTCATTTGGCAAACAAGCCGAGACTGTTGTTGAGCTGGCAGGTGCTTTTTTAGCCGGTATGCAAGAGGCGGGTATGTCGGGAGTGGGTAAGCATTTTCCAGGGCACGGTTGGGTAACAGCAGACTCCCATGTTGATATTCCAGTGGATGAGCGCAGCTTAGCTGATATTACAGCAACAGACTTGATCCCTTTTCAGCAACTCAGCCCAGTCTTGGCTGGGATCATGCCTGCTCATGTTATTTACCCTGAAGTGGATGCTGTGCCAGCTGGCTTTTCTAAAGTTTGGTTGCAAGATATCTTACGCAAAGAGTTAAACTACTCCGGTGTGTTGTTTAGTGACGATTTATCCATGGCCGGTGCCCATGTTGTGGGTGATGCAGCGCAAAGAATGTTGGCTGCGTTGAATGCGGGCTGCGATGTGGGTTTGGTGTGTAACGATCGTGCTGCTGCAGAGCAAGCATTGATTGCGTTACAGACTGAAAAAGTTACCCCTTGCCAACATTTATCTGCAATGTATGGACGCTATACTGCACAACATGATTTTCAACAGCACCCGCGCTGGCAATCTGCGCGGCAAGCATTAGCAAGGCTAAAAGTTAACGATTAAGAGGTGGTAAATGAATACATACGCGATAATAGGCGGCACTGGATTAACCCAGCTGGAAGGACTCACCATTCGTGATGCGATGTTTATTGATACCCCTTATGGAGCTGCATCCGCGGAAATTTTACGTGGTTCCTATGCTGGTCGTGAGGTTTTATTTTTAGCTCGCCACGGTCATCCGCATCGCATACCACCTCATCAAGTCAACTACCGTGCCAATATTTGGGCCTTGCGTCAGGCGGGCGCCAGTCATGTACTGGCGGTGAATGCGGTAGGGGGGATCAGTGATAAGTTTAAAACGGGCTGCTTTAGTATTCCTGAGCAAATTATTGATTACACTTCAGGGCGTGCCCATACCTTTTATGAGGGTGATTTAGAGCATGTCACCCATGTGGACTTTAGCTACCCCTATGATCAGCAATTACGCCGCCGTTTAATCGCTGCAGTGGCTGCTTGTGGTTACAGTTGTAATAACCATGGGGTGTACGGCTGTACGCAAGGCCCACGTTTAGAAACGGCAGCTGAAATTAAGCGTATGGAACGGGACGGTTGCGATATTGTCGGTATGACTGGCATGCCTGAAGCGGTTCTCGCCCGCGAGCTGGGGTTAAGCTATGCCTGTTTAGCTTTAGTGGTGAACCCTGCTGCTGGCAAATCCCATGGAATGATCACTATGGCGCAAATTGATGCTGCTTTGGATGTGGGCATGTCAAAAGCCAAAATTATTTTGGCACGTTTGCTCAGCCAAGTTTAATCGGGTGAGCAGCATAGTTTTCAATAGCATACAGTAGTGCACTGATCTTAATTAGAGGCGACGTTAACTAAGCTCAGTGTGCTGCCGTGTAGCAGTGAGAACTGTCCAGATAATTCGCTGCCAGCTGGCCATTGTGCCGATAAGTCTTTATTGATTCGTAATTGAGCGTGCCCATGCTCTGCTAAAGTTATGTCCAGAACTTGAGCATCCTGAAAACCAAAATAAGTACCGGTTAACGGGTTCAGTGCCTTAAATAAACTTTCTTTAAGTGAAAATACCTGAGTTACATAGTGGGCGCGCAGACTGCTGTCTAAGTTTTCATAGGTGGCGTATTCTTTTTTGGTTAATACGGTTTTTGCGATGCGCTGTGCACGTTGTGTTGTAAGGGGCTTTTCTATATCCAAACCCAAATTTTGCCAGCGTTGACTGCAGCCAACAATGGCCGCACAAATGCTGTGGCTGTGGGACAGCGAGCCGCAGCTGTGCGCTGGCCAGAGTGGAATGCGGCTGTCGGATTGCTGCTTCGGAAACTGTGTGCGTCCGGTTTGTAAGCGTAGCGCTTCACCAGCACAGAGCCGTGCTGCTAAAAACTCAGCCTGACGTTTAACAGCGCCTTTGGGCATTGCTAGAGCGTAATGATGGAATAACTGTGCATTAACTGCTTGCTCGCTAAAACATGCTGACACTAAGGTGCAGTCAGGCAGTGGGCTGGGAAATGGCCAATGCTGTTGTAAATGACTTAAAAAACCCATTTTTTGGGCGGTATGTGCCATCAAGAGACTCTGTTTTGTTATTTGACTGAGAAAGTTGGTTATAAGGCTGGAATAATTTAGCTGATAAAGTTATAAGGGTCTACAGGTTTTGCAGATTGCTAGCATATAACAGTCAGAGGCACTTTATGAAACTACAACAACTACGATACATCTGGGAAGTCTCAAGAAATGATTTGAACATCTCAGCTACCGCGCAAGTTCTTTATACCTCGCAACCGGGGATCAGCAAACAAATCCGTTTACTTGAAGATGAGCTGGGCGTGGAGATTTTTGCGCGCAGTGGTAAGCATTTGACCCGTGTGACTGCAGCGGGTGAAAAAATTATCGCCACAGCAGGTGAAATTCTACGTAAGTGTGAAAATATCAAGCAAATTGGTCAAGAGTTTTCCAGTGAGCGTAAGGGCACCTTGTCCATAGCCACAACTCACACGCAAGCACGTTATGCATTGCCTGAAGTGATCAGTGCGTTTATTCAAGAGTACCCTGACGTGGCTTTACATATGCACCAAGGCACGCCGTCACAAATTGCTGAAATGGCTGCAGACGGCACAGTGGACTTTGCCATTGCCACTGAAGGTATGGAGCAACACACTGACCTGATTATGATGCCCTGCTACCGCTGGAACCGCTGTGTAGTCGTTCCAAAAGGACATCCGCTGACAAAAAAATCCAAGCTGACTTTGCAAGCTTTGGTCGAATATCCAATTGTCACCTATGTGTTTGGTTTTACTGGGCGCTCAAAGCTCGACGAGGCCTTTCAAAAGGTTGGTTTAGAGCCTAAGGTTATTTTTACTGCTGCGGATGCTGACGTGATCAAAACCTATGTACGTTTAGGTTTAGGGGTTGGCATTGTCGCTGATATGGCGGTGGATAAATTACAGGATCAAGACTTGGTTGCTTTGGATGCCAGTCATTTGTTTGAACCCAGCGTGACTAAGATTGGCTTCCGCCGTGGTACCTTCTTGCGGGGCTTTATGAATGACTTTATTGAGCGTTTTGCTCCCCATTTGGATCTTGAAATCCAAAACAAGGTTGTGCAAGCACGTAATAAAGAAGAAATAGAGCAATTGTTTGAAAATATTGAATTGCCTGTCTATTAGTGAGTAGACGCTCACCTGTATAGATGCAAAAACTTTAACCAAAGTGATTACAGGTCCGGTTTTCATTGTGAATTGCCGTATAATTCGTAAAAACTTTGTGAAGTTTAAAGGAGCAGCATGGCTGAGTATCGTGAAACACTGCATGAAAATTACGGGCAGTTTTTTAGTATTGATAAAATGCTCTACGAAGAGCGCACTGAACTGCAGCATCTCGTGATTTTTGAAAACTCGCGAATGGGGCGAGTAATGGCTTTAGATGGCGCTATTCAAACCACTGAGGCAGACGAATTTTTTTATCATGAAATGCTTACCCATGTGCCTATTTTAGCTCATGGTAAGGCCCGTAAAGTATTGATTATCGGTGGTGGTGATGGTGGCATGTTGCGTGAGGTGTGCCGTCATGCCAGTGTTGAGCAGATCACCATGGTAGAAATTGACCAGGCTGTGGTGGATATGTGTAAAAAATATCTGCCACAGCATTCCAACGGTGCTTTTGATGATCCAAGGGTCAACCTGGTGATTGATGATGGCATGCACTTCGTGACTCAGTGCACCGAAAAGTATGATGTCATTATCAGTGACTGCCCAGATCCAATGGGACCCGCTGAAGTGTTGTTTTCGGAAGGGTTTTATCAAGCTTGTCAGCGCTGCTTAACGGATGGTGGTGTGTTTGTTGCACAAAACGGTACACCTTTTTTACAGCTCGATGAGGTGAAAAATACCGCCAGCAAGATCAAAGAGTTTTTTGCTGATTGGCATTTTTATCATGCTGCAGTGCCCACCTACATTGGTGGCAGCATGACTTTTGCTTGGGGTACTGATAATCCAGAATTACGCCAACTGCCGTTGCATATCTTGCGTCAGCGTTATCTGGAAAGTGGTATTACGACCCGCTATTACAATGCGGATATCCATCAGGCCGCTTTTGCATTGCCGCAGTATGTATTGGAAGCGATAGCTAAACCCAATAACGATTAGCTTTTGATAACCAGCCTGCTGCTTACAGGCTGGTTATGGCGTGAACCGTTTTGATTTTAGAGACTAATGCGCGAGTTCACATCTAAGCGCACCGTTGTTTTAAACTGTTCTTCTAAATGTGCTTTTAATGCACTTAAATCGAGATAAGTCACTTCAGAGTTGGCGCTCACTTCCAGTTTTAAGTAAATCTCTGATAAGTCCACTTTGACTTGTAACGTATCTAAATGTAGCGTTTTACCGTTAATTTCCACAACACTCGCGTCAACTTTTTGCTCCACTTGCCATACGCTGTACATGGTTTGAAATGACCAGGTCAGGGGAACTGCGACTGCCAGCATTAAAGCGGTAGACAGTGTTAGGCCACGGCGAGCTCTAACCAGCGGTGCATAACCAAGCACTAAGAACGTTAATGAGGCAGCGAGAGCAATGCCCACCAAGTTTGTGATAAAAAGCAGTGCTGCACCGCTAATCACTTGCCAGTCCCACCAGCCAATACCAAGGCCGGCCACACAGAGCGGTGGTACTAGAGCCACCGCTATGGCTACACCGGGCATGCTTTTCATAATGCTTTCACGGGCATAGGCATACGCACCGGCAATGCCTGAAAAGATGGCTACGCCCAAATCCAGCAGGTTGGGGTGTAAACGTCCAGTCATTTCTGGGGTAACACGGGTGATTGGAATAATCAGTGCAACCAGCGCTGCCATACCTAACGCTAAAGCAACGCCTTTGCTGATGGTGCTAATGGCGTTTCTCAGCAGTGCGTGATCATTACGCAGCAGTGCCATAGCCAGCGAAATAATAGGCGACATAAGTGGAGCTAAAACCATGGCGCCAATAATCACTGCGGAACTGGATAGAAATAAGCCCAGGCTTGCTATTAAGCTACTCAGCATCATTAAAGCAACAAAACTACTGCTGGTTTGGGCATTGCTGCGCAACTGTACAAACAGTTCTTTGAAATCCTCTTCTACGGCATTGGTAAACAGCGGTAAGCGCTGCTGAATCATATCCAGACGCTGCTCGTTGAGTGGTAGGTTTTCTAGTTTTAAAGTGTCTTTACCGCCGTGCTGGCCGCCTTGAGTTTCGTAATAGGCCTCGGGCAAATTAATCTGTACTGCATTAGGGTAAAGCTCCAGTTCAATACTTTTTGCTTCACGTTTTTGGCTGTCAACGTAATAGGTTAAAGCCTTGTTACAGTCCACGCGTAAATAATTACTGCGGACATAACTCATCGAATTCGGCAGGCGAGTGACTTTGTTTTCGGTGTTAAAGGATGCGCTCAATAAAAAGCTTAGATATTGGCTGATGGATTTAGGGGCAATCAGCAGAGTAGAGACTTTACCGTCTTGAATAGAAATGCTGGTATTGATTAATCGGGCGGCAGCGTTGTGCACATTATTTTCAATGGCCACCATCCCAGTTATGGCGGTTTTGACACTGTATTCCTCGCCGACCGATAAAGTAATGGCAAAAGGATGGATGTTAAATAAATTACGTAAACCACCCCAGAGCATCACTAAAAAGTAAAAGACTCGGTGCAGGGTGGACTCCGTGCGTTTGCGATAGATACGGCTGCGCTGATCTAAAAAAGGTGTTTGCCCCAACATAATGGAGCCTAAGGCCACTTCATTATTACAACGTAAAATATCAATGGCTTTACAGTCGGCAGAAAAGGCCAGCTCGACTTGTTTATCCTGCTTGTCATCAAACATAAACCATTCGCGCAAACGTGTTTGTTGGTTGTCCACGGGAATAATCCCTAAGCTGAAATTAAGGGATTTGGCTTGGTCGATCAGTTGCGCTAAGTCGGCATCGGTACAGAGCGCAACTACATGTTCAGCAAAGTCGAGAGGACGTCCCGGCTGCTGTAAAAAGCTTTGTATCGACAATTGTTCAAGAGCAATATTATGAGCCTGAGCAAAGGCAATGACCGTTTGCACTCTAGGGTTTTCAGCATCGTCATAAACAAATAATGCTTTGCTGCATAGCATGCCCATTCTCCTTAATGACTCTCAATAAAAAAGCCGGATTTAAATCCGGCTTTTAGATGCACGATGTTGCCTAAGCTTATACTGGGAACAGCTCGCTTAGCTTCATAGCGAGCATCATGTCACCTTCAGTGCGTAGTTGGCCACCCATGAATGCTTGCATGCCATCGGTTTCACCGGTAGCAATGCCTTTGAAGGTTTTGCTGTCCATGATCAGGGTAACGTTAGCGTCATCGTTATCGCCGGCTTGTACGTCGCACGTACCATCCTTTACGACTACATAGTAGTTTTCAGCATCTTCAATGTTGAACTGAAAAACTAAATCTAAGCCAGCAGCTGCATCAGCATTGAACTTAGCGGTTAGAGTTTTAATGATCTCTGCGGTAGAAGACATAATTGATCCTTTTATTTTAAGATTTTTGTGCGGTTTATGCCGCTTGATATTAAAAACTCAACGGTAGGTGATGAGTTTTTTGTCCTTTAACAGGTCAAGGTGTGGATGACCGTTAAAAGAAGCCAGTGTTATTGAGTCGTCACGAAACTTTAGACGGCTCAGCGAAGTGTTTACAATTTGCCAATTCAGCTCAAAAGCTTTGTGTGTTGGCAGGCCAGTTAATAAATATAAAATTGCTGTGATCGTCCCACCTGAGGTGAAGATACCAATCTGCTCATGTGGGGCGGCACCGTTGATAACACCTTGTAAACCGGTTTCAACAGTGTCAATAAATGTATTCCAACGTAAGTGCTCAGGAATATCGTCAATTTCAGCGGCCCAGCGTTGGATGAGCATAGCAAATAAACGTTGAAACTCAGCTTGGTTCTGTAGTGGATTGCGCAAACTCTCTACAGCGTTGGGTTCATCACCCTCAATTTTGGGCAGTAGTAAACGAAAAATACTGCCCACATCAATTTCATTAAAAGCACTGTCAATCGTTAACTCTGGTATTGCATACTCGGCCGCGTGATAGCGACTTAGAACGGATCGGGCTGTGTCTTTTTGGCGACGCATATCGCCACTAAAACACCGATTGAAAATAACACCGGTATCGACCAAATAGTCGCCTAGTATGTGTGACTGTTGCACGCCCAAGTTGGAAAGGACATCGTAGTCCTCTGCGCCCAATGAAGCTTGCCCATGTCGTACTAAGTAGATACTGCCCAAATTAAGTCGCACTCATTAACAGTTGAATGATGAAGATTATTGCTAACCAGCTGGGCTGTCAAATGAATTTCATACGATTGTTTGAAAATGATTAGAAACGCTTTAAATCGAACAAATAAAACCATTCTGTTGACTTAAAAAGAGCGCGTGAGTTTAGGTTTAAGGCGGCTTTTCAGGTTGCACTTTGCAACTTATACTTTAGTCAGGTCGCACAATTAACTCTGTGGTTCTCTTAGCTTTAGGCAAGCGAAGCATGGTCCAATTTGTTATCGTAATGCTTGTTCGATTCCACCATAAAAATGAGAATATTTTCAGGTTTTCACACTTATGGAACCGGTACAAGCAGCAGTGCCTGTTTGCTGGGTTGTATTTTTAAGGCTGTGTTCAATATCTAAATTTATATCTTGGTGAGTTGTCTTTGAGGAGTCAGTAGTGGAGTTTTTATTGGAATATGCTGGGTTTTTAGCACGAGCTGTCACTGTGTTGGTGGTGATAGTGCTGGTGTTAGTGGTAGCAACGGCTTTACGCTCAAAAGAGCGCAGTAAAACAGGTGAGTTAAAGGTCAGCAGCTTAAATGAGTTTTACACAGACTTAAAAGAAAATATTCAATATAACGTGCTGGATAAAGCGCAGCTTAAGGCATTAAAGAAAGCTGAAAAGGCCAAGAAACAGCAAGAGAAAAAATCCCCCACTGAGAAAAATCGGGTATACGTTTTAAATTTTGACGGCGATATTAAAGCATCGGCAGCTGCCAGTTTGCGCCATGAGATCACTGCCTTGCTAAGCATTGCCGAGCCGACTGATGAAGTGGTATTACGCTTAGAAAGTGGCGGCGGTATGGTACACAGTTATGGTTTAGCGGCTTCACAGCTGGCGCGTATTCGTGAGGCGAATATTCCGCTCACAGTGTGCGTGGACAAAGTAGCGGCCAGCGGTGGTTATATGATGGCCTGTATTGGTAACCGTATTTTAAGCGCGCCTTTTGCAGCTTTAGGTTCTATTGGTGTGGTGGCACAACTGCCTAATATTCACCGTTTGCTGAAAAAGAATAATATTGATGTGGAAATATTGACCGCCGGTGATTACAAGCGGACTTTGACAGTGCTAGGGGAGAATACCGAACCCGCACGGCAAAAGTTTCTTGAGGAACTGCAAACCACTCATGATTTATTTAAGGAATTTGTTAGTCGTTTTCGTCCGCAGCTTAATATCGATGAAGTTGCTACTGGTGAAGTTTGGTTGGGCACTGAGGCGTTGCGCCTTGATTTAGTCGATGAATTGCAAACCAGTGATGCTTATTTGTCTGAGCGCGCCAAGCAAGCCGATGTCTACTTACTTGAATTTACTCAGAAGAAAACAATGCAAGAGCGGGTGGGTTTAACGGCGGGTGCCGCTGCTGAGCGTGTTGCTGATAAAACTTGGGAACGTTTGCAGCAACGTTTCATGAGTTAACTATAAAAACAAGCAGTCGAGAAGAGGTTTTAATGAGTACATATCAAGCGCTATGGGTTACTGAGACCCCGCAGTTTCAGCAAAAGGTGGTAGAGCGTTCATTAGACGAGTTGCCTGACAATGAAGTGCTCATTAGGGTGCGCTATTCATCTTTGAATTATAAGGACGCTTTGTCAGCCACAGGTAACCGTGGGGTGACTCGTCAATTCCCGCATACGCCAGGTATTGATGCGGCCGGTGAGGTTGTGGAGTCTAAAGTTGCTGAGTTTTCCAAGGGTGATCAAGTGATTGTCACAGGTTATGACTTGGGAATGAATACCTACGGTGGTTTAGCGCAGTATATTCGTGTGCCGGCCAGCTGGGTGGTTAAGCGTCCTGCTACTTTATCCTTACGTGAGGCCATGATTTTAGGTACCGCTGGGCTGACTGCTGCATTGTGTGTGGATAAATTACAAAGTGCCGGGGTTGCACCGGAAGATGGTCCTGTTTTAGTAACCGGAGCTACCGGAGGGGTTGGCTCCATTGCAGTAATGCTCCTGGCGAAGCTGGGCTATCAGGTTGCCGCGGCGACGGGTAAAGAAGGGCAAGAGACGTTTTTCCAGAGCCTTGGAGCGCAAGACGTAGTGCCACGGGCAGCTTTATTAGAGGGACTGGAAAGACCGCTGCTCAGAGAAAAATGGGGCGGTATTGTTGATACTGTTGGTGGCGATATATTGTTTAATGCAGTGAAAGCTTTAAAACACAGTGGTAGTGCAGCGTGCTGTGGCTTAACTGCAGGAGCTGATTTTAAAGGCAGTGTTTTGCCCTTTATTTTACGTGGGGTGAATCTACTGGGGGTCGACTCCGTCGAGATACCTTTGCGCAAAAAAGCAGCCATGTGGGATAAGTTAGCGCACGATTGGCGCCTTGACCTGGAGCCATTGGTTAATGAAGTGACCTTGCAAGAGGTGCCAGAGGCCATTATTACCATGCTGGCGGGACAACAAGTGGGCCGCACTTTAGTGCGTATCGACTAATAGAGTTTTGCTCGACAATAAAAAACGGCCGCGCAAGGTTTGCAGCGGCCGTTTTTGTTAGAGCAGTTTACTTTATTGAGTGAAGCGCTTTAGAACTAGAGTGGCATTGGTGCCACCAAAGCCAAAGCTGTTGCTCATAACCGTGTTTAAAGTCACGTTTTCTTGGGTTTTGGTAGCGATCGGTAAGTCTTTCACTGCTTCGTCCAGCTCATCAATATTCACTGAACCAGCAATAAAGTCACCTTCCATCATCAGTAGTGAGTAAATGGTTTCCTGTACGCCTGCGGCGCCCAGAGAGTGACCTGAGAGGCTTTTGGTTGAGCTGATGGGCGGGGCTTGGTCGGCAAAGACTTCGCGAATAGCATTGGCCTCTGCAATATCACCCACAGGCGTTGAAGTGCCGTGGGTGTTTAAGTAGTCAATCGGCCCATCAACATTGGCTAAGGCTTGTTGCATGCAGCGTACTGCGCCTTCGCCGCTCGGGGCAACCATATCGAAACCGTCAGAAGTTGCGCCATAGCCAACAATTTCAGCATAAATTTTGGCACCGCGCTTTAACGCATGCTCTAACTCTTCTACTACAACCATACCGCCACCACCGGCGATGACAAAACCATCACGCTTGCTGTCATAGGCGCGTGAGGCTTTTTCGGGCGTATCATTGTATTGCGTGGAGAGTGCACCCATGGCGTCAAATAAGCAGCTTTGACTCCAGTGCTCTTCTTCACCACCACCGGCAAAGACAATGTCTTGCTTGCCCAGTTGAATTTGCTCAAGTGCTTGACCAATACAGTGGGCACTGGTTGCACATGCAGATGATACTGAGTAGTTCACCCCTTTGATTTTAAAAGGCGTGGCTAAGCAAGCAGATACGGTGCTGCCCATGGTGCGAGTGACGCGGTAGGGGCCAATGCGACGCACGCCTCTTTCGCGTAGCGTATCAATGGCTTCCATTTGGTTTAGGGTGGAAGCACCACCGGATCCTGCAATTAGTCCAGTACGTGGGTTGGATACCTGTTCAGGGGTCAAACCACTGTCGGCAATGGCTTGCTCCATGGATAAATAAGCAAATGCTGCAGCTTGGCCCATAAAACGCAACACTTTACGGTCAATTGATGCTTCAAGGTCAATATCAACAGTGCCTGAAACATTGCTACGTAAGCCCATTTCGGCATACGAAGGGTTATAGCTGATGCCGCTCTTGCCTGCGCGCAAGTTGGCGGCTACGGTGGCTTTATCATTACCTAGGCAAGAAACAATGCCCATTCCAGTGATTACAGCGCGACGCATACTGGTCATCCTTTAGAAAGAGTCTGTGGAAGTGAATAGGCCGACGCGTAAGCCTTCGGCGCTATAGATTTCGCGACCATCAACACTCACCGAGCCGTCAGCAATGGCTAAAATTAACGAGCGGTTAATGGTGCGCTTAATGTCAATTTGGTAGGTGACTTTTTTCGCGGTAGGCAGAACTTGGCCGAAAAATTTAACATCGCCCGATCCCAGCGCACGTCCGCGTCCAGGATTACCTTGCCAACCCAAGAAAAAGCCAACCAGTTGCCACATGGCATCAAGGCCTAAGCAGCCTGGCATGACTGGGTCACCTTTAAAGTGGCAATCGAAAAACCAGAGGTCTGGTGTGATATCCAGCTCCGCTATAATTTGCCCTTTACCGTATTTTCCGCCTGTATCATTGATATGGGTAATGCGATCGATCATCAGCATGTTTGGTGCGGGCAATTGCGCGTTACCTGGTCCGAAGAGCTCTCCTCGGCTACATTTGAGCAGTTCTTCGTAGGTGAAGGCGTTTTGTTTGGTCATGCGGGCTCCTCAACGTGCCTAATCGTATACAGCATGGATTGATATCCGTTCAAAATGTTTTTCATTACAGTTATTAGCGTGTTTTTAACACATTTAATAGCGCTTCACAAAAAAACTCTATTCAACTTAAGCCTTTTATTGAGCTAGAGCGAAAGGTTTTGTAGTGGAATATCTTAATTAAGACCTGATGCACGATTAGACCAAGCAAAGCGAGTAAAAGTCACAATGGCATACTGTTTACGCGAAAAGGCTCAGCAAGATAACCAGTTAATCCATCTAAGGCGTGCTTAAAACTGGTTAAGCTGCGGCAGCACCGTATAATGGCCTGCAGAGCTCATCTGCTAAAAAGAGAATAAAAGCATGACAATAAAAAAGCCTATCGCTGTATTAGGTGGAGGAAGTTTTGGTACTGCAGTGGCAAATTTACTGGCCAGCAATCAGCACTCAGTGCATTTATGGATGCGTAATGAGGAGCAGGCTGAAAAAATAAATCAAAATAAGCAGAATCCACGCTATTTAAAAGGTGTGCCGATTCAAGACGGTGTGCGCGCAGTGACTGATTTAGCCGCGACTATAGCGGCGAGTGATTTGATTTTTGTTGCCTTACCATCAACAGCATTGCGTGCAGTGTTAACCCCTTACGCACAAGCCTTAGCAGGCAAAATGCTAATCAGTACCACCAAGGGTATAGAAGCGCAGACCTTTATGCTGATGAGTGAAATCTTAGAGGATATTGCGCCACAGGCACGGGTTGGGGTGTTATCTGGACCGAATTTAGCCCGTGAAGTGGCCGCCCATGCCTTAACCGCCAGTGTGGTGGCCAGTGCTGACGAAGAGTTGTGTAAAGAAGTGCAAAGTGTCTTGCATGGCCCAACATTTCGAGTCTATGCCAGTGCTGACCGCTTTGGTGTTGAGTTGGGCGGGGCATTAAAAAATGTCTATGCGATTATTGCTGGCATGGCTGCAGCAATGGGAATGGGTGAGAACACCAAAAGTATGCTAATTACCCGTGCGCTGGCTGAAATGACTCGTTTTGCAGTTAAGCTGGGTGCTAATCCGATGACGTTCTTAGGCTTAGCGGGGGTGGGTGATTTAATTGTGACTTGCACATCACCAAAAAGCCGTAACTATCAAGTGGGTTTTGCGCTCGGTGAGGGTTTAAGCTTGGACGAAGCAGTAGAGCGCTTGGGGGAAGTGGCAGAAGGTGTGAACACTCTCAAAGTACTGCGTGCTAAGGCCCAAGAGCTGGAAGTTTACATGCCACTGGTAGCTGGTTTGCATGCGATTTTATTTGAAGGACGTACTTTAGAGCAGATTATCGGTGGGTTAATGACCGGAGAACCGAAAACTGATGTTGATTTTATATCCATTGATGGGTTTTAAAAGAGGAGTTTGGGCATGACACCAGCTGAAAAAACGATCCGCCGTGAGTCGATCTTTTTACGTGTGCTGTGGATGTTGTTGTTTTTCCTAGTTTGGCAGGTGACTGTGCCGCTGCTGGGCATTTTAGTGGTTGCACAATTGCTATACCGTTTGTTTTACGGTGCACCCAGCGCTCACTTTATGCGTTTTGGTGACAGCTTAAGTCAATACATGGCGCAGATTGGCCGTTTTGCGGTGTTTAATACTGATGCTAAACCTTGGCCTGTGGCAGATTGGCCGCAAGCGTATCCAGCGGACGGTGAAGCGGCCCATGTGCCTAAAAACAAACAAGCCTCTGAGCACAGTAAAACAACAGAGCCTGATAAGGTTGTTAGCGCTGAGCCGGCCTCGAATACTGCAATAGCATCTGAAGCATCTGAAGCATCTGAAGTGGCAGAAGAAACTGCAGTGGCAGAAGAAACTGCAGTGGCTGAAAAACTGGGAGACGTTGAAAAGTCAGCGACTTCTGCGCAAGTGTTAGAATCAAATACATCAATAATTGATGAGCAGCCGGCAGCAGCTGCACAGCAGGTGAAAAAGGATGAACCCAAACCATGAAACTTTGGTTACTTAGGCATGGTGCAGCAGAAGCTTACCAGCGCAATGATGCAGACAGACAATTAACTGATCAGGGGCGCGAGCAAGTCAGACAAGCTGCTGAGTTTTTGCAGGGTGTGAAATTTGATCGAGTGCTGTGCAGTCCCTATATCAGGGCTCGACAAACTGCACAGTTATTGTGTGACGCCTTGCAGTTGCAAGGTGAAATTGAAATAGTGCCCTGGTTAACCCCTGAGGATGATCCGAGAGCAGTCGCCCGTAAACTGGATGGCTACCCCGTAGAGAATTTACTAATCGTTGCTCACCAACCCTTGCTAGGCTACTTAGCTGAATGGTTGGTTGATGGCTGTCGGCAGCGTGGGCTACCCATGAGCACGGCCAGTGTGGCGTGCCTAGAAGGCGAATTTGTGGGTGCTGGTACAATGCAGCTACGTTCTTTGCAGCATGTGAACAATTAATCACAACTGCTGTGCACTTTATAAAAAGAAAAATACTTAAGGAATAGTCAGTGTCTGTGTCTACTCAAGAAATTCGTATTCAATTGCCTCATATTGATTTAGCGGCTCGGGTTTACGGTCCAGAAGATGGTCAGCCGGTATTAGCACTGCATGGCTGGTTGGATAATGCGATGACCTTTGAATTGCTGGCGCCGAAGCTGCAAGGCTTGCGAATTGTTGCTATGGATATGGCTGGCCATGGGCACTCAGGGCATCGTGCGCCAGGTGCGGGTTATCAGCTGTGGGATTATGCACTGGATGCATTGATGGCCACTCAAGAGCTGGGCTGGGAGAGGTTTTCTTTATTAGGCCACTCGTTGGGCGGCATTATCAGTGTGTTAATTGCCGGCGCAATACCAGAGCGTGTTGAGCGGGTAGCCTTGATTGATGGTTTAGTGCCCGATACCGGTGAGGCTGCTCAGTCACCGAAAAAGCTCGGCGAAGCTTTATTGGCGCACATTGATTTAGCAGCAAAAAAGAAAACAGTCTATACAAGCATTGAACAGGCGGTGCAAGTGCGCATGCGCGGCTTTATGCCGGTCAGTCAATTGGCCAGTGAGCTGCTCGCGCAGCGTGGCTTAAGTCCTGTGGCAGGGGGTTACAGCTGGAGTACCGACTCACGCTTAACCCTGCCATCACCGCTGCGCCTCACACAAGCTCACGCTTTGGCTTTTGTGCAAGCAGTGCAGTGCCCGATGCAGTTGATATTGGCAGAAGAGGGTGTGCTAACCAAAGAACCAGAGCTTATGAAAATCCTCAATAGTTTACCGCTAGAGATACAGCGCTTGGCTGGTGGCCATCACTTACATTTGGACGATGAGGACGGTGCACAAGCAGTGGCCCGTTGTGTGCAAGCGTTTTTGGGTTAATCAGTACGGCTTTTTCGAGCAGCGACCCCGTAGGCGCTGTGAATAATAATGAAGCAACACCCTTAAAAGGAATAGACTGTAACTAGGCACGACGGCAATGCAGTGGTTATTTAATATAGGCTGGTATTGCGGCAAAGAAAACATATCAGTGTCGGGTCCTGTTTAGTGAGTCCGAACACTTAACAAACTGCACAAATTATGCTGGTAAAGTGATAATGCAAAAATGGATGATGTATAAAACCTTTATAGTCACATTGCTGGTTGCTCTCAGTGGTACAGTAACAGCCAATGAGTTTACTGAGGTGCTAGGTCTTGAGTCGTTACGTGATGCACAAATTATTACTCAAGAGCATCGAGATGGCTTAGAAAAAATTTATCCGCAGGGATCGGTGCGACGCATTAGCGGCAGAATGCGCTATAGCGGTGAAGTTTTAGTACGGGGTTCAGTGGATGTGTTGACCGTACAGTTGGCAGAAACCCATGAAGCGTTAGATGCTTTTGAAGCCAGCCGTCAATTACTACAAAGCAAGCAAGGGCACATGCTCTATTGGTGCGCTGCCCGTGAGTGTGGGCCGAGTAATTTGTGGGCTAACACCGTATTTGGTAATGCACGTTTATATGGTCCTGATGACCGCCAAGCGTATGCGCTATTTCGCTTAGCCAATGAGCAACACAATGAGTTAGTCGCTGTGTATGCCATTACTCGGGGTAATGGGCGTGGTTTTTTACATATAGAGCAGTTTAAGGCAGAGGAGTTACCCGCAGAATTACTGCCAACCCCGACGACTTTGCAACGCCAGTTAGATACAGATAATCGATTGTTTTTGCCGCTGGTTGATGAAGAACCGGACCCAGCTTGGGTTCGTTTACTGGTGCGTGCTTTAAATCAAAATGTCACCATGCGCATAAGCATGGCCGGTGAGCATGCGCAAGCCTGGCGTGATGCCATGGTTGAGCGTGGACTCAGGGCGACACGTATTGAGCTGGAAGCTGAATACACACAATCCGGTTTAGTCCTACAACGTTTACCCTAATAAAAACTTTAAAGGCAACTCAACATGTTGAGCCATGACCGTTTGTTAGTGCAGATTTTACTGCTAAGCCTGCTGGGCGCTTGCCTATGGGTGTTAGCGCCGTTTATGACAGCGTTGTTTTGGGCGGCGGTTTTAGCTTTTGCAAGCTGGCCAATCATGCAACTGTTAACCCGAGCTTTAAAAGGCAATACCAGTTTGGCCGCAGGTCTACTGACCAGTGCTTGGGTGCTGATTGTTGCGGGTCCCTTGGTTTGGTTAGGCTTTAATATTGCCGATTATATTCGTGCCAGTATGGAGATCCTCAATAACTTACGTATTACCGGCTTACCCGATGCACCAGAGTGGTTAATTGAGGTGCCCATGGTGGGTGATCGATTGTTGGAGGCGTGGGAGACTGTTGACGAGCAAGGCGCGGCATTGTTTCAGTCGATTAAGCCTTATATGGGGCAAATGAGCAATTGGTTGTTGTCACGCAGTGCCAGTATTGGTGCTGGTATTCTGGAGTTAGCCCTAAGCTTGGTGTTGGTTTTTTTCTTTTACCGCGATGGCCCACGTTTAGCGTTATTTGCAAAAAGCCTAACCCAGCGTTTAGTTCAACAAAAGGCTGACTATTACCTTGATTTAGTTGCTGGCACGGTGCGTCGCGTAGTAAACGGGGTGATCGGTACCGCAGTTGCTCAGTCAGCTGTTGCGTTGTTTGGCTTTTTAGTGGCCGGTGTGCCCGGTGCGTTAATTTTAGCTGGGCTGACTTTTATGCTGAGTTTAATTCCAATGGGGCCACCATTGGTTTGGGGACCGGCGGTCGCTTGGTTGTTTTGGCAGCAGGATTATGGGATGGCTATTTTCCTGCTGTTGTGGGGCTTTTTAATCATTAGCAGTGTTGATAACTTTCTCAAACCTTATTTGATCAGCCGGGGTGGGAACTTGCCGCTGGTGGTGGTTCTAATGGGTGTATTCGGTGGGTTGTTTGCATTTGGCTTCATGGGGCTGTTTTTAGGTCCAACTTTACTGGCTGTGGGGTATAGTCTAGTGAGTGACTGGGTTGCTAGCAGTCAACCGGAAACCGAACAGTCTTAAATTGGCAATGACTAACGAGACAAGGGGAAATAACAATGCGAAAATTATTCTTAATGTTACCCGTCATGGCTGTTGTATTGGTGGGGTGCGCTGCAAAAACGGATTACCGTTATAGTTGTGCCAATGAGTTGGATGCCGCTTGGAAAGAGTTGGATATTGCTAAAGCAGAAGGGTTTGCTGGCACGGTCAGCTACTCTAAAGCTTTAACCTTAATAACAAGCGCGAAAACCCAGCAACAGTTCGAAGCCTATCAAGGCTGCACAGAAAAATCTAAAAAGGCCCGTTTCTATATTCGTGAATCTCGCGCAGGGCGTTAACAACTACTTGCTGTAGTTCAGGCTCCTGGTTTGCTTTTGCGTGCTGAGTCAATGCTGGCTAGCATAGACAGTATTAAAAATGGAGCTTTATGAGAATGCGCAATCAGCTAGAAGCCTGTATGCAGGCCGTGAATCAGATCGTTTTAGGTAAAGAGCAGGCGGTACGTATGGCCACCGCTTGCTTGTTGGCAAAGGGGCATTTGCTCATTGAAGATTTGCCGGGGATGGGTAAAACCACCTTAAGTCATGCCTTAGCGCGAGTGTTTGGTCTAAACTATCAGCGCATTCAATTTACTGCCGATCTATTACCTGGTGATATTTTAGGCACCTCTGTTTTTGATCGTGAAACCAGTCAATTTGTATTTCACCCTGGACCTGTGTTTGCTGAATTGTTATTGGCAGACGAGATTAACCGCGCCACTCCAAAGAGCCAAAGCGCTTTGCTAGAAGCAATGGAAGAGGGGCAGGTGACCATTGAAGGGGTGACCCGACCCTTGCCTGATCCGTTTTTTGTCATAGCAACACAAAACCCTGCATGCCAAGGGGGAACCTTTAACCTTCCTGAGTCACAGTTGGATCGATTTTTAATGCGTTTATCACTGGGCTATCCGAGTAGTAGCGCTGAAAAGGAGTTGCTGCAAGGCGGCTCGCGGCGTCAGCTTATGGATGATCTGCAGCCCATAGTTGAGCGCGCTGACTTGATCGCAGCACAGCAACAGGTCAACGAGGTGCGCGCCAGTGAGGCGCTGGTCAGCTATATCTTACGTTTAGTGGAGGCCACACGAACTCATGCACAACTGGCCTTTGGCTTATCGCCCCGTGGCAGTTTAGCGCTATTGGCTGCAGCCAAGGCGTGGGCTTTCTTAGCCGGACGTGATTATGTGATTCCAGAAGATGTGCAAGTGGTATTTCCCGCAGTGAGCAGTCATCGGTTGCGTGAGCAAAACAGCAGCCTAGGTTCTGGCAGCAGTGCGGCTGTTATACAAAGTATATTGACTAACGTTCCAGCGTTGTAATGCTGAGTGCAGTGTTAAAAGCAGTACCGCAACGCTTAACAGCATGGTTGGAACGGCGACCTTCAGCGGTGCCCAGCATTATTTTGCAGCAGCGACATATATATATTGTGCCGAGCAGTATCGGCTTAAGTTATGCGGTCGCTTTAATCTTGATGCTGCTGGTGGCGATTAACTATCAAAACAGCTTGGCCTATGCGTTGACATTTTTATTGGCGTCTTTAGGGCTGCTGAGTATGTTTCATACGTGGCGAAATTTGGCCGGTCTCAAGCTATTAGCTGCAGGCAGTCAAGCCTGTTTCGTAGGTGGGCAGGGCAGTTTTACAGTGCGTTTGAGCAGTCATAAACAGCCTTACCACGCTCTTGCTGTGGGCTGGAATCGCAAAGAGTTGCAGCTGTTTGATATTGCTGGTGGTGCAGAACAGATTGTGGAGCTCCCAGCGCAAGGTCTGCAGCGTGGCTGGCAGCCCGCACCACGTTTACGTATTGAAACGCGCTATCCACTGGGGCTGTTTGTCGCCTGGAGTCAGATTAAACTGGCGCAAAACATGTTGGTGTATCCTCAGCCGTTATACGAGGCGGACTTCAATCCCGTAGGGCAAGGTGATGAGCAAGGCAGCACGCAAACAACTGCGCATGCCGGAGTGGATGACTATCAGGGGCTCAATCCTTGGCAGCCAGGGGATTCATTGCGGCGCATTCACTGGAAAGCGTGGTCGAAGGGACAAGGTTTACTGGTTAAGCATTTCACTGAGCAGCACGGCCAACAACAGGTGTTGGACTTTGAACAACTGACTGGAAATCTGGAGTATCGTTTATCAGTTTTATGTGCACAAGTGCTGAAGGTCAGTCAAAGCAATCAGCCGTATAGCTTATCTTTGCCGGGGCAAAATATTGGCCCAAGCCAAGGTGAAGAGCATCGCCGGCACTGTTTATATGCATTGGCGGTATATGGACTTGATCCGCTATGAAGAGCTCCAAGTCTGTGAAGCATACAGTTGTGCAAGACATTCCACGGATCAGTTTAACTTTGCTGCTGGTTGCACAGGTTTTGGTGATTTTACCGCATTTGCAACATGTGCCCCTGTGGCTGGTGGGTTTGTGGTTGCTGTGCGCCGGTTGGCGTATTCAGGTGTTTCGAATGCGTTTGGCATTTCCAAACAGCTGGCTTAAAGCAGCTTTAATGATAGCCAGTGGCTTTGCTGTCTATTTGAGCCGAGGCAGTTTGGTGGGTTTAGATGCCGGAGTGGCACTGCTAATAACCGCTTTTATCCTTAAGCTTGTCGAAGTCCGTACTCGCCGGGACGCGGTGGTATTGATCTTCTTAGGCTTGTTTACGGTGGTCACCAGCTATTTATTTGCGGATAGCTTGCTGGCTGCTTTGTACAGTATTTTACCAGTGCTGGCGTTACTTTCTGCCCTCGTGGGTTTGCAGCAAAGTCGAGTCGCTGCGCGTCCTTTAGCCACGCTAAAACTGACCAGCAGCTTATTGGCACAAGCAGTGCCTTTGATGTTGCTATTGTTTGTCTTGTTTCCACGCTTGGAGCCCTTATGGAATTTGCCGCAGCCCAGTGATAAAGGTGTCACTGGATTATCCAGTCGTATGTCACCTGGCGATATAGCTGAATTGGGGCAATCCTCTGCGTTAGCTTTTCGTGTGCGCTTTGAAGGTGAAATTCCACCACAGTCACAACTGTATTGGCGGGCATTGACCCTGCCGTATTTTGATGGGCGCAGTTGGTCAGCTCAGCAAACTATAGATGCGCCCGTCGCACAGTGGCAAGCACAGGGTGAGCCCCTTACTTACAGCGTCATTATGCAGCCCAGTAATCAACCTTGGTTATTTAGTTTAGATGTTGCTGATACTGGGCACAGTGATATTCGATTAATGGGTGATTTTCGTTTGCAGCGCAGCACTCCGGTTAATCGTACCTATCAATACCAAGTCAGCTCTTGGCCGGCTGCGTTGCGACAGCCGGTTATGAGCCGTCAACAACAGCAACAGTATTTGCAACTACCGCGTCGCGGTAATCAACACACCCGTGATTGGGCTGCGCAACTGCGCGAACAATATGCCGATGACGATGCTTTGGTGGCAGCTGTGTTGCGTCACTTTAACCAGCAGCCTTATCACTACATGCTCAAACCGCCAGTGCTAGGGCAAGACTCTGTGGATGAATTTTTATTTAGCAGTCAACGTGGTTTTTGTGCTCATTATGCAGGCGCCATGGTGTTTACATTGCGTGCTGCGGGTATTCCCTCGCGGGTCGTTGCGGGCTATCAAGGTGGGGAAATCAATCAAGGTGGGCAGTTCATCCAGGTGCGTCAGTTTGATGCCCATGCTTGGGTTGAGTACTGGCAGTCAGGGCACGGCTGGCGCAGTGTTGACCCTACTTTCCAAGTGGCCCCAGAACGCATTGAACGTGGTTTGCAAGAGGCATTGCACGATGAAGCGGATTTATTCCAAGGGGATTTTTTATCGCCTTTGCGTTATCAGCATATTGGTTGGGTGAATCAATTACGCATGGGTTGGGAGCGCCTCAATCACAGCTGGCAAGTGCAAGTGCTAGGTTATCAGCGGGATCGTCAGCAAGCCTGGTTGAAGCAGCTGTTTGGTGAGGTGAATTGGCAGACTCTGGGTTTGCTGTTGGTAGTCAGCGCCATGTTGCTTGTGGCGGTTATAGTGCTGTGGATGTTTAAACCATGGCAGCGTGAGCGCGATCCCGTTCAGCGTATTTTAAATGACTTTCAGCGGGCGTTACAGCGCCGCGGTTTGCAGCGTGAACCCGGTGAGGGTTTAAGGGCTTTTGCTGAGCGTACGGCACACAGTTTATCAGCTGAGCAGCAACAGGCCGTGGAGTCTTTTGTGGCGCTCTATGAACAGCAGCACTATGCTGAGCAGTCTTTGGATTTAACTGCATTACATGCTGCGTTACGAAAGGTCAAAAAATAATGCTGGACAGTTTAATCATGCTGACTTTGGCGCCATTACTTATCTGGCAAGGTCGCGCGGTTCGTCAGCGCACTCCACGGTTGCCTGAAGCAGCTGGAGCGCGCAGAGGTACTTTAGGGAAAGGACAACAATTACGTTTACTGGTGTTAGGGGATTCATCTGCAGCGGGCGTTGGGGTGAGCCAGCAAGAAGAGGCTTTGGCTGGCCAGTTAGCCGCACATTTAGCTGTGCAGTATCATGTGCACTGGGAGTTGCTGGCAGAAACAGGTATCAGTAGTGGGCAATTGCTCAATAAACTGGATGCGGTGTTGGGTCAGCAGTTTGATTGTGCGGTGCTGGCTATTGGCGTCAATGATGTGACGGTCAGAACGCGAGATAAGCAATGGTTGCAACACTTACAGCGCTTGCAAGAACGTCTAGTATCAAGCTTGCAAGTACAGCATGTTTTTATTTCGGGCATTCCGCCAATGCAACATTTTTCTGCTTTGCCGTGGCCTTTAAATGCCTATTTAGGGCGCCGCGCCAGACGCTTAAACGCCTTGACAGAACGCATGGCAAGTCAGTGTGCTGGGGTTACTTTTATGCCCATGGAGCTGGATACCCAGCCCCAGATGCTGGCTGCAGATGGTTTTCATCCCAGTCAACAAGCTTATAAACTTTGGGCGGAACAGCTGGCTCAGGGTATTCAAAGCCTTGGCTTGAAGTGTTCAAGCAGTAATAGCTAAGAGAATTGTATAGTATGCGACAGCCTATTAATTTAATTGTGGAGGCCTTAAGTGCCAATTAGTGTTTGGGGGTTAGCCATTGCGCAAGCATTACTGACTACAGGTAATATTTTATTGGTGGCGGTTTCTGCGCTTATTGGTAAACAGCTTGCCAGTCATCCTGCTTTAATTACGTTGCCAGTTGCTTTGCAATTTTTAGGCTTAATTATGGCTACTTTGCCGGCAGCTCATTTAATGCAGAAGATGGGCCGTAAAGTGGGCTTTATACTGGGTAACTGTATTGGTTTGTTTGGTACTTGGGTGGCCTTGCAAGGGCTAGAAGCCAATAGTTTGATGCACTTTGCCACAGGTACTTTTTTAATTGGTATGGCCATTGGTACGGGGCAACAATACCGGTTTGCTGCTTTAGATGTATGTTCCGTTGAGCAGCGTCCGCGAGCCATCAGTATGGTGATGGCAGGTGGCATCTTAGCTGCAATTTTGGGCCCAAACTTGGCAATTTGGTCACGGCAATGGTTCGATGGCAACCCTTTTGTGGGTGCTTTTTACGGGCTGTTTATTATTTATGTGTTGGCATTAATTTTGATCAGCAGCTTGCCATTGGCAGCGCCCATTAAAAGCAGCGTTAAGCAGGTTACGCGCAGCTACTCTGAGTTATTTAAACAACCCTTGTTAGTGGCTGCGATTGCTTCCGGTGCGATTGGTTACGCCATTATGGTGTTGTTAATGACCGCAACGCCCATTGCCATGCAGCACGATGAGTTTCCTTTTAGCAATATTGCGTGGGTGATCCAGTGGCATGTGCTGGGTATGTATGTGCCGTCTTTTTTTACCGGTGGCTTAATTCGTCGTTTTAGTTCGCGCACAGTTATTTTATGGGGTTGTGCCATTTTAGCTTTGTGTGTTGTTGTCAATGTGATGGGCAATAGCTATTGGCATTACTTAGTAGGGTTATTGTTACTGGGAGTGGGTTGGAACTTTACTTTTATTGGCGCGACCCATTTATTGACCTTTACCTACGAGCCAGCAGAGCAGGGTAAAGTGCAGGGTATTAATGAGTTTTTAGTCTTTACTGCAGCTGCTTTAGGAAGTTTATTGGCCGGTGTCGGCGTCGATAAACTGGGCTGGGCATGGTTGAATATTGCTTCGTTGCCGCCGGTTATTCTGGTGGCGTGGTGGATTGTTAGGCTGGCCGATGAACGGGCTCGGATACGTGAAAGGAAGACAGCCTAAGCTTGGCCTTATGGGGTACCGCTCACTGCGCGCGGTACCGCTAGGGTCAATTAAAATAAGACCATGCAGCTGTCTTGGTTTTATCAGCACAGTTTATAAAAACAGCTTTGCTAAAGCCCTAGGCAGTTTCTGAAACTATCCTTGCTGCAATCAAACACTACGCATAAATCCAGCATGTTTCCAGTACAGCAATACCCCACGAAAGAGCTTTTGCTGCCACTGGGCAAGTAGTCCTTGGCGTACATAGCTTAACCGTGACAGCTTTTATAAGACCATCATAGATGGCATTTATAACCACAGCCTCAGTGGTTGGGCGCTCATCCAGCAGCGCATTTTCTCCACTGCTTATTCTGCGCACCAAGAACTACCACCCTTCCGTTAGCTTTATTTCTGCTAAGTGTTTCATAAAAACATAGTTTTTGATTGATGGTCCTGCAGCTATATTTGAGCCCGCTAGCCACCTATGTCGCTGCTTTGCTATCCAGCAATCAAAATAAAAAATAGATTTTTTTAGAACTATGTATGAGGTCTGTATGACGCATTTTGCTTTATTAACCGAAGAAACCGCCCCGGATGCCAGCCAGCCGTACTTGCAAAAAGTCACCGCTAAAAATGGCTTTCTACCCAATCTAGTTGCGGTGCTGGCCCATGCACCAACGGCCTTGGAAACCTATTTAACCGTGGGCGAAATTAACGGCCGTTCCAGTCTGTCATTGATTGAGCGTGAAGTGATCCAGATTACTGCAGCCAGTATTCATGGCTGTGAGTTTTGTGTGGCGGGGCACACCGCCATCACCAGTAAGCAAACGGATTTGCCTAAGACGGTAATTGCTAAGTTGCAAGAGCGTGGCCACACCGGTGATGCAAGGATTGATGCTTTGGTGAGTTTTGTGCGCAGCGTAATAGCCAGCCGTGGTGCGGTCAGTGATGGTGAGCTTGCTGATTTTATTAACGCAGGTTTTGAGCAAGCGCAAGCCCTAGAAGTGGTACTGGGGGTCAGTTTGGCCACCCTGTGCAACTTCACTAATAATCTGGCTAAAAATGACATCAACCCACAATTACAGGCATTTCGTCCAGGGGTGTTTCAGTCATGAGTGCGTCCATTGATACGTCCAGTGTATGGGACTGGTTACAAACCAATGCAGTCTCGCTAAACAGTGACAATCAGCTGGCCAGTCACGTCTTGCCGCAGCTGGGTGCTGCAGGTTTGTTTCGCATCGGTGTGCCTGAATCACACGGCGGTTACGGCGGCACTGCGTTTCATGCAGTGCAAGCCATTGCGCGAGTAGCTGAGCATTCACTGACTGCAGCCTTTGTGTTTTGGAGTCAGCGGGTGTTTATCGAATATCTGCTGCAGGCTGATAATCAACTCTTACGCGAACAGCATTTGCCAGGGTTATTAGCGGGTACATTGGCCGGTGCCACGGGTTTATCCAATGCTATGAAGTTTCTGTCGGGCATCGAAGGCTTGCAGATTACTGCGCAGCCTAATGATGCTGGATTAAAACTGGATGGCAAACTGCCTTGGGTGACCAATTTAAATCCAAACGGTTTTTTAGTGGCTGCAGCGGTTTCCAGAACCAGCGATGAGCAACCCATGATTGTGGTATTGAACAGTACCGATGAGGGTGTGTTGCGCAGTGCAGATTTAGAGCTGTCTGGGATGAACGGCAGTAATACCGCAGCCATTGATTTGTCAGGGGTGCAGATTTCAGAGCAGTGCGTGTTGGATGACAATGCGCTCAGCTTTTGCCCAGCGGTCCGCCCAGAATTTTTAGCCTTTCAGTGTGGCCTGTCATTAGGGCTGAGTAAGGCCAGTTTAGAAGCCACTCGTAAACGCATTGAGCACAGCCCTGTATGGCATCTTTTATCACCGCGCTTGCAATCATTGCTGCAGCAGCTGCGTAGCGCCGAGTTGGCTCTAGAACAGGGCTTGCAGGATAAAAGCTTTATAACCGACCCCGTGGCATTGTTTGAAATTCGTATTCAGCTGGCCGCAGTGGTGCAGCAGTCCATTGCCTTGGAGCTGGAAGCCAGTGGTGGTGGGGCGTACCTGCAGCAATACAATCAGCACTTTTACCGTCGTTTGTTGGAATCAGTCTTTGTGCCGGTATTAACCCCCAGCTTGCTGCAACTGCAAAGCGCCGTGCAAGACAGCCGGAGCTGATGATGAATGCCTTAGTACCCCTAGAAACCCAAGCGCCGTTGCTGGATGTGCAGCGCATTGGCTTCAGTTATACGGCTGAAGAAAAAGTATTTGAGGACATTAGTCTTAGCATTCAGCCCAGTGAAATTGTGGTGTTATTGGGCGGCAGTGGCTGTGGTAAGTCCTCTTTGTTAAAAGTTTTAGCGGGCTTACAAGCCCCTTCCATGGGGCAGGTCAACTTTGCTGGGCAGGCCATGGCTAAACCACATCCACGTAGTGCTTTGATTTTCCAGCAGGCCAGTTTACTGCCGTGGTTGCGGGTGGAAGACAATATTGGCTTTGGTTTGGACTTTAAGCATCAACCGAACTTAAAGCCTGAATTGCACCGTGAGCGAGTGAGCGAAGCCTTAACCGCAGTGGGCTTGCAGCACCGTAAACGGGCTTGGCCCAGTGAATTGTCCGGTGGGCAAGCGCAGCGTATTGCTTTGGCGCGGGCGCTGGCTAAACAGCCGGAGCTGCTGTTTGCCGATGAGCCTTTTTCTGCTTTAGATGCCATTACCCGCACTGAAATGCAGCAGCTGCTAGTCAGTCTGGTGCGGCGCTGGAATACCGCAGTGCTGCTGGTGACCCATGATATTGATGAGGCCATTGCGGTGGCGGATCGGATTATTTTAATGGGGGGGCAGCCCGGCAAAATCGTTCAGCAGTGGCAGGTGCCATTGCAGCACCCACGTACCGAACATGCTGTAGCAGCACTGAGTTTGCGTCAGGAAATATTGGGTTATTTAAATCGTACGGTCAGCGTACAGTAAAATTATTGTTGAGGTTTAAAATGAGCACAGAGCAGCCGCATATTTGTCTGGCATCCAGTTGTGATTGCGGCATGAGTCGCCGAGACTTTCTGAAACTGTCTGCGCTCACCAGTGCAGCGCTGGCGCTGCCGTTATTGCAGGCTGGTGATGTTCAAGCGCAGCAATTCAGCAGTGATGAGATGCCGGTTAAAATTGGTTATTTACCATTGACCGATGCCACACCGCTGCTGGTTGCCGATGCCTTAGGCATGTACGAGGCCGAAGGTTTAACCTGCGAAAAGCCGCGACTGTTTCGCAGCTGGGCGCAAATTGTTGAGGCCTTTGTGTCCGGTCAGGTCAATGTGATCCATTTATTAGCGCCAGCAACTTTATGGGTACGCTATGGCGCACGTTTTCCAGCAAAAGTTGTGGCGTGGAACCACACCAATGGTTCGGCATTAACGGTGGCCAACTCGGTTAATAGCATCAGTGAGCTGGCTGGGAAAACGGTTTCGGTACCTTTTTGGTACTCCATGCACAATATCCTGTTGCAGCAGTTATTGCGGGATAACAATTTAGTTCCTGTTACCAGCGGCCGTGTAACAACGCTGGCTGACAATGAGGTGCGCATTATTGTCCAGCCACCGTCTGAAATGGTTTCGGCCTTAGCCAGTGGCGCGATTGCTGGCTTTATTGTCGCCGACCCTTTTAATGCCATTGCGGAAAGCAAAGGCATTGGTAAGCCACTGCGTTTTTCCGGGGATATGTGGAAGGACCATGCCTGCTGCGTGACGGTGTTATCGGAGCGCGATATTGAACAGCGCCCCGAGTGGGCACAAAAAGTCACCACCGCACTGGTTAAGGCGCAGCTGTGGGTTAAAGATAATCCAGTGCAAACTGCAGCTTTGCTGGCCAATAGCGCCGAGCAGCGCTACAGCCCCCACGATGCAGAAGTCTTGCAGCGGGTGTTTTCGCAAGACGATTACTTGCAGTATCAAAACCAGCTGACTCATCCACAATGGCAGCAGCGGCGCATTGGTTTTCAGCCGTATCCGTACCCGTCTTACACAGAGCAATTGGTGCGCAGCTTGCAAGGGACGCAACTGGAAGGCAATAACGCATTTTTAGCCAAACTGGAGCCATCTTTTGTGGCAGAGGATTTGGTTGATGAGCGTTTTGTCCGTAAGGCCCTGGAAGAGGTGGGTGGGCTCGGTGCTTTTGGTCTGCCGGCAGCCTTTAGCCGTGAGGAACACATCGCGTGATAAAACTGATTGATAACCGCTATGTGCTGCCGATTATCGGTATTGGGTTGGCATTAGTGGGTTGGGCTGTGGCGATTCAGCTGTTGTCAGTTGATCAGCCCATTCTGATTAACTTTGCCCCTAAGTACACCTTTCCTGCTGTGCTGCGTTTGCTGTCTGACAGTTATATGTGGGTGCATATTGGCTTGAGCTTGCAGCGGGTGGCGGTGGGTTTGCTCTGTGCTTTAGTGATTGGCGTGCCGCTGGGGATTTGGATTGGTCTGTCGCAACGCTTTGCGCGGCTAACCGGCGTGCTGTTTCAGTTTTTACGGATGATCTCACCGCTGTCATGGATGCCTTTGGTGGTGATGTTAGTGGGGATTGGCGACACTCCAGTGTACTTCTTGCTGGCGTTTTCTGCAGTGTGGCCAATTATGTTAAGCACGGCAGCGGGCGTTCAGCAGCTTAATCCAGATTGGTTGTTATTGGCCAAAAGCTTATCGGCCACCCGCAAGGAAGTGGTTTTCAAGGTAATTCTGCCAGGCATCATGGTGCATATTCTTAATGGTACGCGTCTCGCCGTGGGGATTATTTGGATTGTCCTAGTACCCGCTGAAATGCTTGGGGTGACTGCTGGCTTAGGCTACTTTGTGCTGGATACTCGGGATCGCCTAGCCTACGACGAGCTAATGGCGGTGATTTTGTTAATTGGCTTACTGGGCTTCTTATTGGATTGGACGTTGCGTAGTGCCCATGACTTTTGGGTGCGCTAAGAAGCGTATTCTTTGCTGGAAATGAGTGGGCAGTCGCTACAGCATTGCCCTCGAACTATTTTTACGTAAGGAGACTACAACCGAACGAACAGCACACTGATTGAACGGTTATGAGCTTAGTCGAAAACAGTATTCGGCTATTGTACTTGTTATCTCTTATAATGGGAAAGTATAAAAAATATTTTCTTATGCTTTTGCAGTTGTGGGTTTTAGGCGCTAAGGGATGTCAGAATGAATTTTCAACAGTTACGTATTATTCGTGAATCAGTGCGCCAGGACTTTAATTTAACCAAAGTGGCCAATGCGTTATTTACTTCGCAGTCGGGCATCTCCAAGCACATTAAAGACTTAGAGGAAGAGCTTGGGGTTGAGCTTTATGTGCGTAGGGGACGACGCTTGTTGGGCTTAACGGAGCCTGGTCAGAAAGCACTACTCTATGTGGAGCGTATGCTCGCCGATGAACGCAATATCAAAAATCTGGCTGAACATTACAGTAACCAAAATGTGGGTGAGTTAACCGTGGCCACCACCCATATGCAAGCCCGTTACATCTTGCCCACCGTGGTGCGCAGCTTTAAAGTAAAGTACCCCAATGTCAGTTTACGATTGCATCAAGGCAGCCCTAGCGAGATTGTCAGTATGTTGCTCAGTGGTGAAGCCGACATTGGCATTGCCACCGAGTCACTGGATACCGCTTTACCGCTGGCGCACTTTCCTTATCACCGTTGGCATCACGGGGTGATTGTGCCGAAAGGGCATCCACTGTCCGAGCTTACAGAGTTGACCCTTGAGGCCATTGCGAGTTATCCAGTAATCACCTATCACGAGGGTTTTACCGGTCGGGCCAGCATTGAAAAGGCGTTTGCCGAGCGCAGTTTGCATCCGGACATTATTATGACCGCTTTAGATGCGGATGTGATTAAGTCCTATGTGGAGTTGGGGCTGGGGATTGGCATCATTGCCTCCATTGCATTTAATAGCAGTAAAGACACTGAGTTTGAGTTGCTCAACGCTGAGCATTTATTTGAAGAAAAACAAACCCATATTGCAGTGCGCCGCAATAATTTACTGCGTCAGTTTGCCTTTCAGTTTATTGAGCAATGTGCGCCGGAGCTTACTGAGCAGCGGGTGCGTGCAAAACTGGAGCTGCTGGACTGAGGACAGCAACACGCCCCAGTATAAATCAATCATGGCTGCTCTTGAGTTAGGCGCTCGCTTTGCAGAAGTTAGTCTGCTAGCAGGCATAGGGTCGCACGAGCGTGGTGTTATAGTCGGCTTTGACTACTTTGACCAGTAGTAGCTGTCAGGCTGTTCTCGGGCACCAAAGATGGCTTGGCCAATGCGCACAATGGTTGCGCCTTCGGCAATGGCCAGTTCAAAATCTCCCGACATGCCCATGGACAGTTCAGTCAACTGCATGCCTTCAGGTGCAATGACTTCCAGGCGATCCCGTAGTTCACGCAACATTATAAAACAGTTGCGCACCGCAGTTTGGTCGTCTGAATGGATGGCTAAGGTCATCAGACCGCGCACCCGTAGGCGTGGGAATTGGGCCAGCTGGGTAATCAGTTCTGGTGCTTGTTCTGGGGTGATACCAAATTTGCTGGCTTCGCCTGAGGTGTTGATTTGTACCAACACGTCTAAGTAGCGATCTTCGATCGTTAAGCGTTGATTTAGGGTGCGGGCTAAGCGGAGGCTGTCGAGGGCATGAAACTCACTGGCAAAACGTGCTACATATTTGGCCTTGTTGGTTTGTAAATGGCCGATGACGCACCATTGTAAATCTGTGAGGTCTTTAAGATCTTGCCATTTTTGGTAGGCTTCTTGAACTTTATTTTCACCCAGCATGCGACAGCCCGCAGCGTAGGCGAGACGTAAGTAATCTGCGGAGTGAGTTTTGCTGACCGGCAATAAGCGCACTTGTTCGGGATCGCGGCCTGCTTTTTTGCAGGCTTGATCGATGCGCTGGCGGACGGAGGCTAGGTTTTCGCGCAGTTGCTTAATGGTTTCAGCCTGCGGGTAAGTGCAGTGGTTGTTCAAACTGGGCTCCTAATTAGCAAATTATTCAGATGTTTATTAGTTTAACAGGCTTATCTGCTTGGGTGCTGCGCTAAATAGATCTGGTCAGTACTGTGTCTCTGCGTACTGCGTTGGTTTTTGTAATGTGAGTTAGCTTGTTGCAGTGCGCTCAAAATAGGTGGCATAACGCAGCTCGCTGGCGGCGCTTTTCCCTCAATGAGCCCTGGATGGGTTCATCGACGGATAAACAGCTGGCCCGCAGTACGACCTGCGTTATAGTTTGCTAACGGCCCGCTCAGCTAGCAATCGCTGAATCTGCTAAACTTTGCAAAATTTAATTCAATGGTCAGTCATGAAGTTTGTAATCAGTGTGTTGTCTTCCAGTACGGCACCTTCAACTCGACGTGCGCTGCGTTTTGCGCAAGCAGTGTTGGCTGAGGGGCATGAAATTGTGCGGGTGTTTTTTTATCAAGATGGTGTTCACAATGCGTCCAGTAATCTAGTGATTGCCCAAGATCAGCAGGATATTGCTAAACAATGGCAGGCATTTATTATTGAAAACAAACTGGATGCAGTGGTCTGTATTGCTGCGGCTTTGCGCCGTGGCGTGTTGGACCAAGCCGAGGCTCAGCGCTATCAACGCGACGCGGCCAACCTTGCGGAAGGCTTTCAGTTGTCGGGGTTGGGGCAGCTGCATGATGGCTTGCAACAGGCTGACCGCTTTGTCAGCTTTGGAGGCCAATAATGGCTAAGTCAGTGCTACTAATAAGCTGTCAAGCGCCTTGGGCCGGTATCGATGCAGCGGAAGCTTTGGATATTGCTTTAGCAGCGGGTGCTTTTGACTTACCACTGAGTATGCTCTTTATGGGTGACGGTGTGTTTCAGTTGCTCGATCAGCAGCAACCACAGTTGCTCGAACAAAAAGACCTATCAGCCAATCTGCACGCCTTGCCCATGTTTGGTATTGATCAGCTCTATGTGGCCGAACAGTGTTTAAACCAGCGTGGCGTCGATAAAAGCCAATTGGCAGTCAACGCAGAACCCTTGGGTGACTCACAAATACAACAACTGATTGGCCAATTTGATCATGTGGTGACGCTTTAATGACAACTTTACATATTTTAAATGCAGCGCCTGCACAAAACGCTCAGTTTAATAGTTGCTTACGGGTGGTGTCGCCAGGGGATGGGATTTTGCTTTGTGGTGAAGCGGTGCATGCTTTGCGTGTCGGCAGTGCTGCTCAACAGCAACTTGAGCAACGAGCAAATTATCAGCTGTATGCCTTGCAAGAGGATGTTAAGGCACGTGCTATTGACGCCGAGCAGTCCAGGGTGACGCTGGTGAATTACCCCGAATTTGTTGCATTGACTGTCAAGTATACACGGGTGAACAGTTGGGCATGAGTACAGAACTGTTAATGGTTGAAGGACGAGAAATCCCCTTAGATCAAGACGATTGCCTAATTAATTTAACAGACTGGTCTGAAGCTGTTGCTCAAGCGTTGGCCACTCGTGAAGGCATTGAGCTGACCGATGCGCACTGGGAAGTGTTATACCTGCTGCAACAGTTTTACGAAGAATTTCAGCTGTCTCCAGCCAATCGTGCTTTAGTTCGCTATGTGGGGCTTAAATTAGGCAAAGAAAAAGGCAACAGCCTCTATTTAAATGGTTTGTTTAATGGCATGCCGGCTAAATTAGCGGCCCGCTTTGCGGGGCTGCCGAAGCCTGCGAATTGTTTTTAACAGGGTTGTACAGAGGGAAAGGGTGCAGCAATGCGCAGCATGGATAGCCTTGCACCGCTGTTTGTTCAATGACCTTTATCCGCCTAAATAGGCTTGGCGTACTGCTTGATTGCTGAGCAAGTTTTCTCCAGTGTCTTCCAAGACAATTCGTCCATGCTCCATCACATAGCCACGATCAGCCAAGCGCAAGGCTTGGTTTGCATTCTGCTCAACTAAGAAGACGGTCACGCCATCTTTACGCAGTTGCTCCAAAATCTGAAAAATTTGCTGAATGATAATCGGGGCTAAGCCTAACGAAGGCTCATCCAGTAGCAGCAGGCGTGGTTCACTCATTAAAGCGCGGCCTATGGCTAGCATTTGCTGTTCGCCACCACTCATAGTGCCAGCCCGTTGTTGGTAACGCTCGTGCAAACGAGGAAACAAAGACAGAACACGATCTAAACGTTCATCACGCTCATGCTTGTCATCACAGAAAAACGCACCCATGGCAAGGTTTTCTTCCACTGTTAAGCGGGCAAATACTCGGCGGCCTTCAGGGACAATAGCCATGCCCATGCGCATGATTTGTGCTGTGGTTTTGCCTGTTAAGTGCTGTCCTTCATAAATGATTTCACCACTGGCTGCCTGTGGATCGCCACATAGCGTCATCATTAAGGTGGTTTTGCCCGCACCATTGGCGCCAATCAGGGTCACAATTTCGCCACGATTCACTTTAATAGAGACATCATGCAGTGCTTGGATCTTGCCATAGAACGTGCAGACATTATTCATCACCAGCATGCTTATTCCTCCCCCAGATAAGCGTTAATCACCGCAGGATTATTGCGCACTTCATCTGCAGTACCGGAGGCCAGCGGTGTGCCTTGATTAATGACATAAATATAATCAGAAATATCCATGACTAATTTCATGTCATGTTCGATCAGCAAGACACTGATGCCGTGGTTATCGCGTAAATCGTTGATTAACAGTTTCAATTCTTCGGTTTCGCTGGGGTTGAGGCCAGCAGCAGGTTCATCCAGCATCAGTAGGCGAGGTCGAGTGACCATGCAGCGGGCAATCTCTAAGCGACGTTGTTGGCCGTAGGCGAGGGTACCCGCTTCGCGATTAGCATCCTCTAATAAACGTACTTTTTCTAGCCAATATACTGCATTGTCTTGGGCGTCTTGCTCTGCCTTGCGGTAACTGGGAGTTTTGAATAAGCCAGCCAGCAAATTATTATTGAGATGCTGATGCTGGGCCACCAATAAGTTTTCCAGCACCGTCATGTCTTTAAACAGGCGTACATGTTGAAAAGTACGAATCATACCTTTACGGGCGATTTTGTAGCCGGTTAGATTTTGTATTTCGTCTCCAGCAAAAACCACTTTACCTGCGGTGGGTTGGTAAAAGCCTGTTAGACAGTTAAAAACTGTAGTTTTTCCTGCGCCGTTAGGGCCGATCATGGAGACCACTTGCCCTTCTTTGATCTTTAAAGCAACACCGTTAACCGCTAGCAAGCCGCCAAAGCGCATGGTGAGGTCTGAGACTTCTAAAATAGTGCTGCTCATTGCTTTAACTCCACATGGGGGCGTTTCATGGGCAGCAAGCCTTGTGGCCGCCAAATCATCATCAATACCATCATTAAACCAAACAGCAACATACGGTACTCGTTAAATTCACGGGCCATTTCTGGTAATACAGTCATGACAATCGCCGCTAAAATCACCCCAATTTGCGAGCCCATACCGCCCAACACCACAATGGCTAAGATGATGGCTGACTCAATAAAGGTAAAGGATTCTGGGCTGATAAAGCCTTGCCGCGCAGCAAAGAAACTACCGGCAAAACCGGCAAAGGTAGCGCCAATGGTGAAAGCGCTGAGTTTAATATTGGTGGGGTTGAGGCCTAAAGCGCGGCTAGCGATTTCATCTTCACGAATGGCTTCCCAAGCACGGCCGATAGGCATACGAATTAAGCGATTAATCACAAAAACAGTGATCAATACTAAAACCAAGGCCAGTAAATAGAGAAAAATCACGCGATGCATTGAGCTAAAGGCAATCCCGAAAAACTCATGGAAGGTCTGCGTGCCTTCGCTGGCACGGCGGCTAAACTCGAGGTTAAAGAGGGTGGGCTTAGGAATGCTGCCAATCCCACGTGGGCCGCCGGTAATCTCGGTGAGGTTGTTGAGTAAAATGCGAATAATTTCGCCAAAACCTAGGGTGACAATAGCTAAATAGTCGCCCCGTAGTCGCAGTACCGGGAAACCTAAAATATAGCCAAAGAAAGCCGCCATAACTCCGGCAGCCGCTAAGCCTGTCCAAAAGCCGATGCCAAAATACATGGCCAGCATGGCATAGGTATAGGCGCCCACAGCATAGAAACCTACATAGCCCAAGTCTAATAGTCCTGCGAGGCCTACCACAATGTTGAGGCCTAAACTGAGCATAATGTAGATCAAAACTAAGGTGGCAAGATCCACCTGACTGCGCGAGCCTAGAAAGGGGAAGATTAATGCTGCAGCAATTAAGAAGCACCACAGAAAACGCTGGATGATTTGTCGCTGGCCAAGATCACGTAAACCTGCAGGCAAATTAGGTTTAGGGATGACGCCTAAAGCACGCTCAATGGGATCGCGAAACAGGTTATAGAAAAAAATCAGTGCAGTGGCTGCGGCTATTTTCCAGATTACCGAGGGTTCAGCACCGACTAAGGTTAACTGAGTGCCCACTTGAGTAAGGCGCACCCCAAGTAATAGTGCACTTAACGCTAAGGTAACAATTGCGGAGAAAATTGCTGACTTAATATACAAACGCATCAAACTTTCTCCACTTCAGGGCGACCCAGTATTCCGGTCGGACGAAACAGTAGAATTAGAATTAACAGCGCGAAAGCCACCGCGTCTTTGTATTGGCTGCTTAAATAACCCGAAGTCATGGCTTCCGTAACGCCTAAAACTAAACCGCCTAAAACAGCACCAGGAATGCTACCAATACCGCCCAGCACAGCCGCAGTAAAGGCTTTTAAACCGGCCATAAAACCGATATAGGGGTTGACTACGCCATAGTACAAACTCAGCAACACGCCGGCGACGGCAGCCAGCATGGCGCCAATCACAAAGGTGATACCAATAATGGCATTGCTGTTAATCCCCAGCAGGCCGGTCATTTTAATGTCTTCGGAGCAGGCACGACAGGCGCGGCCAGTGCGTGAGCGGGAAATAAACACACTCAGCGCGATCATTGCCACAAAAGTGGTGATGAAAATAACAATTTGCATGTAGGACAAACTGGCATGGAAGCCCGACTCATTGCCCAGAGTAACCCCACCAGTGACTAAGCTGGGCATGGCCACATCGCGGGCCCCTTGCGCTGTGCGCACAAAGTTTTGCAATAAAATCGACATACCGATGGCAGAAATGAGTGGAATCAAGCGGTGACTGCCACGTAATGGTCGATAGGCCACCCGTTCAATGCTGTAGCCATACGCACTGGTGACAATGATGCTGAGCACAAAGGCACCCAAAATCATCAAGGGTAAGCTTTCTAATCCCAGCATGGCCAGGCCAGTTAAAGCAATAAAAGTGACGTAGCTACCGATCATATACACTTCGCCATGGGCGAAGTTGATCATGCCAATAATGCCGTACACCATAGTGTAACCAATGGCAATTAAGGCATAGGTACTGCCAACGGTTAAGCCGTTAAGCAGTTGCTGTAGGAAATAAAAAAAAGCTTCATTCATAAGAGCACCCAGCAAACATAACAACCTCGCCACACAAAAACTTGCGTGACGAGGTGTGAGGCAGTGTAATTACTCAGTTAGAGCCGTTTTGCTGCCATCGGCGTGCCATTCGTAGACGATAAAGCTGAAGTTTTTCAAATCACCTTTTTCGTCAAACTCAAGCACACCTGTTGGGGTGTCAAAGCTGTTGTTGCGCAGGGTTTCAGCAATCACTTCAGGGTCTTGTGAGTTGCTCATGGTCATTGCGTCAGCCATGACCTGGACCGCTGCATAGGCAGGGAATACAAAAGCACCGCGTGGATCTTGTTTTTTCTCTTTGAAAGCTTCAACTAAATGAGCGTTCTTGGGGTCAGCATCAAAGGCTTTTGGCAGGGTCACTAACATGCCTTCTGAGGCTTCCCCAGCAATGGCGGAAATATCGCTGTTACCCACACCTTCTGGGCCCATAAAGCGTGCGTCGAAGTTGCTTTCAGCGGATTGGCGCAACAGCATGCCCATTTCTGGGTGGTAGCCACCAAAGTAGACAAAGTCCACATCTTCCATTTTCATCTTAGCGATCAGTGCTGAGAAGTCTTTATCACCAGCCGTCACCCCTTCAAACAAGGCTACTGGAATATTGGCTTCATCCAGCGCTGCTTTTACTGCAGTGGCAATGCCTTCACCGTACTGCTGTTTATCGTGCAGTACTGCAGCACGTTTGGGTTTTAACTGATTGACCACATAGTTGCCGGCAGTTGGACCTTGCATGCTGTCTAGACCAATGGTACGGAAAATCAGGGTATGGCCTTTCTGGGTCAGTTCTGGTGTGGTGGATGCAGCAGTGATCATCAAGATCCCTTCTTCATTATAAATGTCTGCAGCCGGTTGACTGGAGCCAGAGCAGAGGTGACCAACCACAAAACGGATACCATCATTAACAATTTTGTTGGCCACTGCCACTGCTTGTTTGGGGTCACAAGCGTCATCATAAGTAACTGCTTCCAGCATGCTGCCATTGACGCCACCGGCTTTATTGATTTGCTCAATGGCCATTAAGGCACCAATGGACTGCATGTCACCGTATTGGGCAACGGGGCCGGTTACAGGGCCAGCTAAGGCAATTTTAATGGGCTCGGCAGCGAGTGAGTAACTGGCAGCACCTGCTAAAGCAATGGCTGCGAACAATGTACTGATACGTCGAGTTGTTTTACTCATAAAATTGGCACCTTTTTAGATATTTTTATAATTACAACACTGAACACGCATTAAGCAATGCAGTGCAGCGAGCCTCAGTGTAGAGAAGTTCGCGAGCAAGTGGAACTCTGTAATATAGCTTTTAATAGTCTAAAAGGGTGAGTCCACTTAGTGTTGAGCTTTATTATTGCTTGCAATAGCTTAAAGCATAGAGTGTGACCGTGGAGTCAGGAGTGGTGGTATGTACGAAGGAAAAGGTGAACCTTTATTATCACGCGAGCAATTTTATTGGCGGCTTGCTTGGCATGCATTGATCGGAGTACTGGCGATTGTGGGCTCAACAGGAATAGGTATGCTGGGTTTTATCTATTTCGAAGATATGCTGTGGCACGATGCTTTTTTACATGCGGTGTTTTTATTAAGTGGTTTGGGCACTATCAGTGTGCCGATCAGTGTGGCGGGGAAGGTGTTTCTCGGCTTGTACGGGATGTACGCTGGGTTAGTATTTGTTGCAGTGCTCGGGGTGATGTTTGCTCCAATTGCGCATCGTATCTTGCACAGTTTTCATGTGGATGACGGCAGTTAAACCCGAATTGAGTACAGTGGCGCTGTCTTTAGCTGAATAACAGCACCACTGTCGAGCGAACATTTACACAGTGCGTGAAAACTCACCGCGCTGTTTGGCGCCTAAATAAGCATCAAAGGCCATTGCCACACTGCGCATCATCAGATTGCCTTTGGGCAACAGCACAATGGCTTGGTCATCAATGCTGACTAAGCCGTCTTCAACTTGTTCCTGCAATTGCTCTAGGGCATCAGCGAAATACTGGTTAAAGTTAATCCCGTGCTGCGCTTCGATTTCAGCAATATCGATGCGGTTATGGCACATCAGGGCACTGATCACGTCACGGCGCAACCGGTCGTCAGCGCTGAGTTGGTAGCCGCGATGTAAAGGCAGCTCATCTTTATTTAAGTAGGCGTAATACTGTGACAGCTCTTTAACGTTTTGGCTGTAAGTATCGCCAACCTTACCAATGGATGAAACCCCTAAACCAATCAAGTCACAATCGGCATGGGTGGAGTAGCCTTGGAAGTTACGCTGCAAAGTGTCGTTGATTCGCGCTTGCGCCAGTTCGTCTTCAGGTAGCGCAAAGTGGTCCATGCCAATATACACATAGCCGGCGCTGCATAAACGACGGATGGTCAGCTCCAGTAACTCCAGCTTACGCTCTGGTGGCGGCATGTCTTCAGGGCGGATCAAGCGCTGGGCACGCACCAGTTTAGGCAAATGCGCATAGCTGTAGGCAGCAATTCGATCGGGACGCAAAGCGATGATTTTATCTAGCGTGGTGTTAAAACTGTCGACTGTTTGTAATGGCAAGCCATAAATTAAGTCGACACTGATGGAGCGAAACTCCGCTTGGCGAGCAGCTTTAACCAGTACTTCAACTTGCTCTTCGCTTTGAATACGATTTACTGCTTTTTGTACGTCGGGGTCGAAATCTTGCACACCAAAACTGACTCGGTTAAAGCCTAAATCACGCAACTGCTGCACTTGCTCTGGGGTAATGGTGCGTGGGTCAACTTCAAGAGAAAACTGGTGTTGATCGCTTTCATCAAAGTTAAACGCCTCACGTAAGGTGGCCATTAAGTCGGTTAGCTGCTCTTGGCTGAGGTAGGTGGGTGTGCCGCCACCGAGGTGCAGCTGCGTGACTTGGCGTTTTTTATCAAATAAGCTGGCTTGTAAGCGAATTTCTTTTTTCAGATACTCTAAATATTCAACTGCGCGACTGGTTTTTTGGGTGATGATTTTATTGCAGGCGCAGTAGTAACATAGGCTCTGGCAAAAAGGGATATGAATATATATTGATAATGCTTTGGCATCAGCGGACTGATTGCTTAACTCAGCTGCTTGACGGTAATTGTCTTCAGCGAATGCGGTATGGAATTGTGGCGCTGTAGGGTAAGAGGTATAGCGCGGACCAGGACGATCATATTTTTCCACAAGTGCTCGGTTAAAGCTTGGCATGTGCTCCATTGGCCAGACCCCTATTTGTAAATACTAAAATAATGAAGATCAGTTTTGCTGATCGTTATTGAATAGCGGTAGACTACCTTAAGTTGACTGCTTTGCGGAAGAAGACCTGCAGGTTCTTGATTTAGGGCAATTTTTTCAAGCCATATGAAAAAGAATGACGTAAAAACTAATGATTAGACGAAAAGTTGCTCAATGGAGTTTGCTGGCCTTTAGCGTGTTGGCTTTGGGGTGTCAGAGCTTGCCCAGTTTAGAAGGACGGACGCAATCTATGGCCTACTCAAAACAAGAGGTGGCAGACACCTACTTTGCCAGAACCCTCGCGCCCTTAGTGAATAAACATGGCCCCAAGCAAAGTGGGATTTTCCCTTTGATTGAAGCCGATGATGCCTTTGCTGCACGAATGATCCTTGCCAAAAATGCCCAGCGCAGTTTAGATGTGCAGTACTACATTTGGCGCCGGGATATGACGGGCACCATGCTGTTTGAAGCGCTGCATGAGGCAGCCGACCGTGGTGTGCGGGTGCGTTTGTTATTGGACGATAACAACACCAATGGCAGTGATCCTATTTTGTTGGGTTTAAATGCCCATGACAACATTGAAGTGCGGGTGTTTAATCCTTTTATGCTGCGCAAGCCGCGTTGGTGGGGTTTTGCCACTGATTTTTCACGGCTTAATCGACGCATGCACAATAAATCATTTACCGCAGACAACTCGCTGACAATTATTGGTGGGCGAAATATCGGTGATGAATATTTTGGTGCCACTGACGATGTGTTATTTGCTGACTTAGATATTCTCAGCGTCGGTGCTGCGGTGCAGGATGTGTCCGACGATTTTGACAGATACTGGCACAGCGGTTCTGCTTACCCATTGGAGCGCGTCATTCCTAATCAGCAGGGCTTATCTTTAGATGAACTGAAAAAGATGGCTGAACAGATTGCCAGCCAACCAGAGGCGCAAGAGTACGTTGAGTCTTTACGTGAGTCCCAGCTCATTCAAAAACTTGAGCAAAGGCAGTTGGAGTTTGAGTGGCTGAAAGTACGGATGGTCAGTGATGACCCACGCAAAGGTCTGGGGCTGGCTGAAAAAGAATCACTATTGACTCAGCAGTTTCAAGAAATCATAGGCAACCCTGAAGTTGATGTGGAGTTGATCTCACCTTATTTTGTACCCACCGAGGCTGGTGTTGAGGCTTTTGCTTGGTTGGTGCGCAAAGGGGTAGAGGTTAAAGTTTTAACCAATTCATTAGCTGCCACAGATGTAACCGCTGTGCATGCAGGCTATGCTAAGCACCGTAAAGCCCTGTTAAAATCAGGCGTTATACTGTACGAAATGCAACGTCACCCAACCCAAGTGAAGCGTTTCAAAAGGAAAAAACGCTTCTTAGGAAGTTCTGGGTCAAGTTTGCATGCAAAAACTTTTTCAGTGGATCGTAAACATGTGTTTGTCGGTTCATTTAATTTTGATCCACGTTCAGCCAACTTAAATACCGAACTGGGTTTTGTGATTGACAGTCCAAGTTTGGCAGAGCGTATTAACCAAGCATTTTTTGATGAAATTCCTGCCCATGCTTATCATGTAAAACTCACTGACACAGGCCGTATTTACTGGACTGAGCAGCATGATGCAGGGGTAAAAACCTATACTTCAGAGCCTGGCAGCAGCGTTTGGCGGCGGGTTTCAACCTACCTGCTTTCGTGGCTGCCGATTGAAGGATTATTGTAATACTTAAAATTCTCTGCCGGATTGAATGGATATTTCTGTTCGAGACCTCTAGAATGCATGCCCTTGATTCTAGGGTCGGTATGTCTGGCCACGTCTATTCAACGAGGAATAACCATGCAAGTTTCCGTAGAAAGTACTTCCGCCCTTGAGCGCAAAATGAATATTAGCGTTCCAGCGGAGCGTATTGAGAGTGAAGTCACTAAGCGTCTTCAGCAAACCGCCAAACGCGCTAAAGTATCCGGTTTTAGACCGGGTAAGGTGCCCATGAGCATCATTCGTCAGCGTTATGAAGCTGATGCGCGCCAAGAGGTGTTAGGCGATGTAATCCAATCTACATTTTACGAAGCGGTTGTTGCTGAGAAGCTTAACCCAGTGGGTCAGCCGGCTATTGAGCCGCAAGTCTTTGAAAAAGATAAAGACCTTGAGTACATCGCAACTTTTGAAGTCTTTCCAGAGTTTGAAGTACAGGGTTTAGAGGGTATTGAAGTTGAGCGTCAGAACTCTGAAGTGGCCGAGTCTGATGTTGACAACATGTTAGATATTCTGCGTAAGCAAAATACCCGCTTTACTGAAGTTGAGCGCGCAGCTGAGCTGGAAGATCAAGTAACCATTAACTTTGTGGGTAAAATTGATGGTGAAATCTTCGAAGGCGGCAGTGCTGATGATGTACCGCTGGTGCTGGGCTCTGGTCGTATGATCCCTGGCTTTGAAGATGCCTTAGTCGGCTGCAAAGCTGGCGAAACCAAAGTGATTACGCCAACCTTCCCAGAAGATTACCAAAACCTTGACTTAGCAGGTAAAGAAGCAGAGTTCACTGTTATCGTGAACAAAGTGGAAGCGCCTGAATTGCCTGAGCTGGATGAAGAATTCTTTGCTATGTTCGGTGCAGCAGAGGGCGGCCTAGAAGGCTTCCGCGCCGAAGTTAAAAAGAATATGGAGCGAGAGCTCAAGCAAGCCATTAATGGCAAAGTAAAAAGCCAAGTGATGGATGGCTTGCTAGCAGCTAACGCCATTGAAGTGCCAAGTGCTTTAATTAGCAACGAAGTGGACCGTTTACGTGTGCAAGCTGTACAGCAGTTTGGTGGTAATGTGGATCCACAGCAGCTGCCAGCCGAGCTGTTTACCGAACAAGCTAAGCGCCGTGTTGCTTTAGGCTTGATCGTTGCACAAATGGTTAAGCAGTTTGAAATTGAAGCGGACGATGCCAAAGTACGCAGCCACATTGAAGACATGGCCGCTGCCTATCAAGAACCAGAGCAAGTGATTGACTGGTACTACAAAAACGAGCAGCAACTGGAAGATGTCCGCGCGGTTGTGCTTGAAGAGCAAGTTGTAGATACTGTTTTAGCTAAAGCAAAAGTGACAGATACCACTGTGGCTTATGAAGAAGCAGTGAAACCTGCTGCAGCACCTGAGCTTGAAGAGGCTGAAGAGGTTGAAGAAACCGAACAAGCTGAAGAGAAAAGTGCTGAGTAATTTTCACTCTGTGAACAGTCAAATGCTAATGGGTAAAATCGCCCTTTAGTACACAAGCCAGCCTCTGTGCTGGCTTGTGTGTCTTGGTGACACTGACTATTAATCTAGGAGCTACGGCAGATATGACAGATTCTATGTTTATGCAAAACCCGCACGATATCCAAGCTGCTGGTGGTTTGGTGCCCATGGTGGTTGAGCAATCATCCCGCGGTGAGCGCGCTTATGATATTTATTCGCGCCTGCTGAAAGAGCGCATCATCTTCTTGGTGGGCCCAGTCGAAGACTATATGGCGAACCTGGTGGTGGCGCAGTTATTGTTTTTAGAAGCTGAAAACCCCGACAAAGATATTCATTTATACATTAACTCGCCAGGTGGTTCGGTGACTGCAGGCATGTCAATCTATGACACCATGCAGTTTATTAAGCCTGATGTGTCGACCATGTGTATTGGCCAAGCGGCGAGTATGGGGGCGTTGTTGTTAGCCGGTGGTGCAGCAGGTAAGCGTTACTGCCTACCTCATTCACGGATGATGATTCACCAGCCACTGGGTGGCTTCCAAGGTCAAGCATCAGATTTTGAAATACATGCACGAGAAATTTTGACCATCCGTGATCGCCTCAATAAAATTTTAGCAGAGCATACAGGGCAACCCATCGATGTGATTGCTAAAGATACTGACCGTGATAATTTTATGAGTGCTGAAGAAGCTGTTAAATATGGCTTGATCGACCAAGTAGCAAGCAAGCGAGAAATGCCTGTTTAGATCATATTGCCAATACTGCATATGTTTTATATGGGTCCAAGGGTTGAAAAAGACGACACAAGGCTCCATCTTGTACTCATAGCCTAACAAACTGGAAATAACGAATGACTGATACGCGTAATGGCGAGGACAAAGGCAAGTTACTGTATTGCTCCTTCTGCGGCAAAAGCCAGCATGAAGTGCGTAAGCTAATTGCCGGACCCTCGGTTTATATTTGTGATGAGTGTGTTGACCTGTGTAACGACATTATCCGCGAGGAAGTGCAGGAAGCAGAGTCGGACAGCGCAGCGCATAAATTACCTTCACCGAAAGAAATCAGCGGCATTCTTGACCAGTATGTGATTGGCCAAGAACAAGCTAAAAAAGTGTTATCTGTAGCGGTATATAACCACTATAAGCGCCTGAATAATCGTGAAGATAAAGATGATATTGAGCTGGGTAAAAGTAATATTTTGCTGATTGGGCCCACAGGTTCAGGTAAAACGTTACTGGCTGAAACACTGGCGCGCTTATTGAATGTGCCATTCACCATTGCTGATGCAACGACACTGACCGAAGCCGGTTATGTGGGTGAAGATGTTGAAAATATCATCCAAAAGCTGCTGCAAAAGTGTGATTATGATGTTGAAAAGGCAGAAATGGGCATCGTCTATATCGATGAGATCGATAAGATCACCCGTAAGTCTGACAACCCGTCGATCACTCGCGATGTTTCTGGTGAGGGTGTGCAGCAAGCCTTATTGAAGCTCATCGAAGGCTCGGTGGCATCTATTCCGCCGCAAGGTGGACGTAAACATCCACAGCAAGAGTTCTTGCAGGTCGATACTAAAAATATTTTATTTATTGTCGGCGGTGCCTTTGCTGGCCTAGAGAAAGTAATCCAAAATCGTTCTTCGAAAAGCGGTATTGGTTTCTCAGCTGAAGTGCGCAGTAAAGAGCAAGAGAAAAAAGTGGGTGAAGCGTTGCGTGACGTTGAGCCGGATGACTTGGTTAAGTTTGGTCTGATTCCAGAGTTTGTCGGTCGCTTGCCAGTGATTGCCACTTTGGAAGAGTTGGATGAAGATGCCTTGGTGCAGATTCTTACTGAGCCAAAGAATGCCTTAACTAAGCAGTACGGTAAGCTGTTTGACATGGAAGGGGTAGAGCTGGAGTTCCGTCCTGATGCATTGCGGGCCGTTGCCGAGCGCGCCTTATTGCGCAAAACGGGTGCTCGAGGCTTAAGATCCATTCTGGAAGGTATCTTGCTGGATACCATGTACGAAATTCCGTCAAAAGATAACGTTGTCAAAGTTGTGATTGATGAGAGTGTGGTTCATGGTACATCTGAGCCATTGCTCATTTATGCACAGCAAGACAGTAACGATAAAAAAGCTGTCCCCGAATCTTAGTAACAGAACGTTTTTGCAAGAGGGCCTGCGGGCCCTTTTTGTATTTTTATACCTACCACCTTGTAATTGTTGCTATGTGCCCCCATCTTTGATCACAAGGCTTAGCCAATTTATTACGGCCACTGTGCCGCATGTGAGAGAAAAGAATGAAGACAATCATCGAATTGCCGTTATTGCCATTGCGTGATGTTGTGGTTTACCCGCATATGGTCATCCCATTGTTTGTCGGGCGTGAAAAATCAATCGCTGCCCTTGAAGCCGCAATGCAAGACGATAAAAAGATCGTGTTGATTGCGCAGCGCAGCCCAGAAGACAACGATCCCGGAACTAAAGCGTTGTATAGCGTGGGTACCGTGGCAACTATTTTACAGTTGCTGAAACTGCCTGATGGCACAGTTAAAGTACTTGCTGAAGGTGAGCAACGGGTAAAAGTACGTAAGCAGTTGTCAGCTGCCGATGCAGACTATTTAACTGCTGAGCTGGAAGTGCTTGAAGTTATAGAGCCTAGCGAAACAGAAAATGAAGTTTTGCAGCGCACGCTATTTGAACAGTTTGAGCGTTTTGTTCAGCAAAGCAAAAAAGTGCCTGCTGAAGCGCTAGAGGTGCTTGGCGATATTGACGAAGCAGGCCGTTTAGCAGACTCAATCGCAGCACAAATGACTTTAAAGCTTGAGCAAAAGCAATCTGTGTTGGACCAGCATGATATTGCTGAGCGCGTTGAGCTGTTGATGGGTGTACTAGACACCGAACTTGAATTGCTCAATGTAGAAAAACGCATCCGTGGGCGTGTTAAAAAACAAATGGAGCGCAGTCAGCGCGATTACTTTTTGAATGAGCAGATGAAAGCCATTCAAAAAGAACTGGGTGAAGGCGAAGACGGCGTCAATGAAGCTGAAGCGTTGAAGAAGCGTATTGATGAAGCTGGGATGCCTAAAGAAGCCTTAGAAAAAGCCCATGCTGAGTTAAAGAAGCTGCAGCAGATGTCACCGATGTCCGCTGAAGCAACCGTGGTGCGCACTTACCTCGATTGGTTAATCAACACCCCATGGAAAGCTAAAAGTCGCGTACGCGTTGATTTAAAGCGTGCTGAAGAGATTCTAGAGGCGGATCACTTTGGTTTAGAAGAGGTCAAGGAACGCATTCTTGAGTACCTAGCTGTGCAGAAGCGCGTCAAGAAGCTAAAAGGCCCTATTTTATGCCTTGTAGGCCCGCCTGGTGTGGGTAAAACTTCGCTGGCCGAGTCCATTGCGCGCTCAGTGAACCGAAAGTACACTCGTATGGCTCTGGGTGGTGTGCGTGACGAAGCCGAGATTCGCGGCCATCGTCGTACTTATATTGGCGCTATGCCCGGTCGGGTGATTCAGCGCTTGAGTAAAGTAGGCGTGCGCAACCCATTATTCTTGCTCGATGAAATTGACAAAATGGGCTCTGACATGCGCGGCGACCCGGCCTCTGCGTTGCTAGAAGTGCTGGATCCTGAGCAAAATCACAGCTTTAACGATCACTATCTAGAAGTGGATTATGATCTTTCCGATGTGATGTTTATCTGTACTGCCAACTCAATGAATATCCCAGGGCCGTTATTGGACCGTATGGAAGTGATTCGTTTGCCAGGTTACACCGAAGATGAAAAGCTCAATATTGCGCAAAAGTATTTGGTCAGTAAGCAGCTGAAAAACAACGGTTTGAAAAAAGACGAACTGACTTTTGAGGCCGATGCACTGCTTAATATTGTGCGCTATTACACCCGCGAAGCTGGTGTGCGAGGTTTAGAGCGGCAAATCGCTAAAGTCTGCCGTAAAGTGGTAAAAGAACAGGCTGATAAGAAGAAAATCAGTGCAACCATTACCGTAGATAACTTAGAAGATTACTTGGGTGTTCAGAAGTTCACCTATGGTTTAGCTGAAACAGAAGATAAAATCGGTCAGGCCACGGGTTTGGCTTGGACCCAAGTGGGTGGTGAGTTGCTCACTATTGAAGCAGCTGTGATTCCAGGTAAAGGCCGTTTGATTAAAACTGGATCACTTGGCGATGTGATGGGTGAATCTGTGACTACTGCACTAACCGTAGTGCGTAGCCGTGCTGAGAAGCTGGGCATTCCTGCGGACTTCTATGAGAAAAACGATGTGCATTTGCATATGCCAGAAGGTGCCACCCCTAAAGATGGTCCCAGCGCCGGTATCGGCATGTGTACGGCCTTAGTTTCTGCCCTCAGTAAAGTACCAGTACGTGCCGATGTGGCGATGACCGGTGAAATCACTTTACGTGGTCAAGTGCTGCAAATTGGTGGTTTAAAAGAGAAATTACTGGCTGCGCACCGGGGTGGAATCAAAACCGTTATCATCCCAGAAGAAAATGTGCGTGACTTGAAGGAAATTCCAGATAATATAAAGGCCGATTTAGAGATTAAACCAGTAAAATGGATTGACGAAGTACTGCAAATTGCGTTGCAATACATGCCTGAGCCTTTGTCTGATGAGACATCCGAGTTATTGGTGAAAGATAAAGCACATGATGCTGAGATGAATGATCGCCTCAGCACCCATTAATAGAATTGTGGTTGACATACTTTTTAACAGCTTGCTATAAAGCAAGCTGTTTATGTCGCTGAGCTGTCGACACGTAAAAACGTGTTGATAGCTCAATTGCAATTATAAATAATTTTAAAACCGTAAGGGGACTAACGAGTGAACAAGTCTGAGTTAATTGATAAAGTTGCTGCTTCGGCAGACATTCCTAAAGCAGTTGCTGGACGCGCATTGGATGCTGTGCTTGAAAGCATCACAGGTGCTCTACAAGAAGGAGATTCAGTCGTCTTGGTTGGCTTTGGTACATTCTCTGTAAAAGACCGTGCTGCACGTACTGGCCGTAACCCTCAAACAGGCAACCCAATTCAGATTCCAGCAGCGAAAATTCCTGGCTTTAAAGCAGGTAAAGCGCTTAAAGACGCTGTTAATAATTAAGCGCAGATTACTCGTCAGTCACCAGCTGATGAACAGAATACGGTTTACTAAGACGGGTTGCTTTGAATAGCACCTGCTTTGATACGTATTACTGAGTGCAAAGGCGCATCTTTAGGTGCGCCTTTGTTTTATTTGACCAACCCATAATGCACAGCTGTTTTATATAGCGACATCGGGGGATGCATGCTGCAGAATATTCGAGATAACTCTACGGGGTGGATCTCTAAAACAATTATTGGTTTGATTGTGGTGCTGTTATCTTTTACCGGTTTCGAAGCGATTTTAAGCTCAACCAGTAACAGTAATAACGCAGCCAAAGTCAATGGTGAAGAAATTACTCTCGGCGCATTAGCTGAGGCTAAAAGCCAGCAGCATCGGCAGTTGGCTCAACAGTTTGGACAAGATTTTGATAGCAACTTAATTGATGATTCACTGTTAACAGAAGCGGCGCTGCAAGGCTTGATTACCCAAAAGCTTCTCGTTCAGGCCGCCGATCAAGCGGGCTTTTCTTTTCCAGATGCCGCCGTTGACCAGTTTATTTTGCTGGCTCCTGAGTTCCAGGTGGACGGTCAGTTTAATGCGGATCGCTTTGATCAAGTCATTCGGCAAATGGGCTACAGCCGGTTGCAGTTTAGACAAATGATTGAGCAAGAAATGCGTACTGCTCAGTTGCGTGCTGGGATTGCTGGCAGTGCGTTTATTACCGAACAGGAAGCACGCGACTTTGCCCGTTTGGAGCGACAAACCCGCGATTTCTCCATGCGCTTAATTAAGCCAGAGCTTGATCAAGTCAGCGTAAGCAATGACCAAGTGCAAGCCTATTACAATGATAATCCACAGCGCTTTATGACGGATGAACAAGTCATTGCTGAATACATAGAGCTTGAAAAGTCAGCATTTTTTGATCGCATTGAAGTGGACGAGAGCGCGCTAGATGAGCTCTATCAAGCTGAGATTGCGAACCTGTCTGAACAACGTCAAGCTGCCCACATTCTGATTGAGATTAACGATGAAGTCACTGATGAGCAGGCCTTAGCCCAAGCTGAACAGTTGCTTGAGCGTTTAAATAATGGTGAAGACTTTGCAGCGCTGGCCAAACAAGCCTCTGATGATATTGGCTCAGCTGCGCAAGGCGGTGATTTAGGTTTTGCTGCACCAGGAATTTATGAAGCTGAATTCGAAGACGCCTTGTATGCATTGGAAAAAGGTCAAACTTCAGCACCGGTGCGCACTGACTACGGTTGGCATTTAATTAAGTTGCTGGATATTAGAACTGCTGATATTCCAAGCTTTGCCAGCCTAAAAGATAAGCTCATGGATAACTTAAAAACCGAGCGGGTGGAACAGCGCTTTGTTGAGGTTGTCCGTGACTTGGAAGGTTTAGCTTATGAGTCTGCAGATTTACAACAGCCCGCCCACGAACTGAATTTAACCATTCAAGAGAGTGAGCCCTTTGGTCGCCAAGGTGCTGAAGGTTTATTTGCTAACCGACAAGTGATTGACGCTGCTTTCAGTGTTGAGGTGCTCGAAGAGGGTGCTAACAGCATGGTGTTGGAATTGGATCCAGAGACTGCCGTGGTGTTGCGCGTAAAAGAACATCTGCGTCCTGAGCAGATTCATTTTGCGCAGGTGAGCACACAAATTCAAGAGCAATTGATTGCACAAAAAGCCATTGAGCTTGCACGGCAACAGGGTGAATCTCTACTCGCCCAACTGCAGAGCAATGGAGCGCTCACTGAGGGTGAGCTCGATGAGAATTGGCACGTTATTGAAGCTGCAACCCGTGACTTAGATGGCGTTGATCCGCAGCTGTTACAAGCACTGTTTAAAATGCCTCGACCAGCAGACAGTTCAGTTGAATTTGCCGGTGTTGCATTAAACAGCGGTGAATATGCCGTCTTGCGCTTAACTGGCGTCAATGATGGTGCTACAGATTTAACAGCTGAAGAACTGGATCAATATCAGCAGGTGCTTGCCTCCCGTGCTGGACAAGTTGATTTCAGCGCATTGATGCATCAGCTTGAACTGGATGCAAAAATCGAGCGCTTTTAGTATATGAGTAAAAGCCAGTCATAGAACCTTGAGTGACTGCTGTATAAATAGATCACCAAAGCCTAATTTATAGGCACTAAAAAGCCTCCAAGATTCAACCCTTGGAGGCTTTTTGTTAGGTTGTATAGTCGGCGCACACTGTGGTAACGGCCTAGTTAGATATCAGCGTAACGGATTGCCGTGAGGTCAAGCGCTGACAAGAGAGGGTATGCTAACTGAGCACGTACGTAAGTCATAAGCAGGCAAAGTATGCGCTAGGGTGAGTTTTATAAATAAAAAACCCCCAAAGCGGCAGAGTCCAGCTGTGGGGGTCTTTTAAGACTTAAGCGGGCTTATATTTCTCTCTTAAATTACTCGTCTTCAATGCTGCCCATTGCCGTGGTATTGAAACCACCGTCGACGTACATGATTTCACCGCTGATCCCAGAGGCTAGGTCCGAACATAAAAACGCACCGGCGTTGCCCACTTCCTCAATGGTGACATTACGACGCAGTGGTGTTTGCTTTTCGTTAGCGGCCAGCATTTTGCGGAAGTTTTTAATACCGGATGCCGCTAAAGTGCGAATTGGACCTGCAGAGATTGCATTCACCCGTGTGCCTTCTTGACCTAAGCTGCCAGCTAAGTAACGTACGCCTGCTTCTAGACTGGCTTTGGCCATGCCCATTACGTTGTAGTTGGGCATGGTACGTTCTGAGCCTAAGTAGGTCAGGGTGAGCAGGCTACCATTGCGGCCTTGCATCATTTCACGACCTGCTTTGGCTAAAGCAATAAAACTATAAGAGCTGATATCGTGCGCAATATTAAAACCTTCACGGGTGGTTACCTCAGTGAAGTCACCATCGAGTTGGTCGCTAGGGGCAAAGCCAACCGCATGCACGATGCAGTCTAGACCGTCCCACTTTTTGGACAGCTCAGTAAAAACGTTCTCAATCTCTTCATCATTGGCCACATCGCAAGGGAAGCATAGGTCAGCCGATGAGCCCCAGGTTTCAGCAAAGCCTTCAACGCGGCCTCTGAGGCGCTCATTTTGGTAGGTAAAAGCCAGCTCGGCTCCTTCACGATGCATCGCAGCGGCGATTCCTGAAGCAATTGATAGTTTGCTGGCCACGCCAACGATTAAAACGCGTTTACCGGTCATAAAACCCATGATTTTTTCCTTATTTAAGTCAATTATTACAGTTGCGCAGGGCTATTAATAAAAGCCGCTGCTAACAACTGCCGTGTGTAATCTTGCTGTGGAGCGGAGAATATGTCTTCCGCAGCACCTTGTTCAACCACTTTGCCTTGGCGCATCACCAGTAATTGATGACTAAGCGCTTTGACTACTGCTAAATCATGGCTGATAAAAATATAGGTTAAGTTGTGTCTGCGTTGTAAGTCGCGTAGCAGCTCAACCACTTGGCGCTGTACAGTACGGTCGAGCGCTGAAGTGGGCTCATCCAACACAATCAGTTTAGGTTTCAGCACTAAAGCGCGAGCAATGGAAATACGCTGACGTTGTCCCCCTGAAAACTCATGGGGGTAGCGGTGGCGCGTTTCAGGATCGAGACCCACTTCCTGCAGTACAGCGATAATTGCTTGCTCTTGTTGCTGAGCATTGCCCATCTTATGAATGCGTAAACCTTCACCTATAATTTCTGAGACGCTCATTCTTGGGCTCAGGCTACCAAATGGATCTTGAAACACCACTTGAATATCACGACGCAGCGGCCGCACTTGTTTTTGGTTGAGCTGAGCAATGTCTTGTCCATTAAAAATGATCTCGCCTTGACTGCTAATTAACCGCAGAATAGCTAAGCCTAAGGTGGATTTACCCGAGCCACTTTCCCCAACAACCCCTAAGGTTTGTCCGCGTTGTAAATTGAAGCTAATGCCATCAACTGCTTTCACATGATCAACAGTGCGTTGCAGTACACCTTTTTTGATAGGAAACCATACTTTTAAATCAGTCGCTTCGATCAAAGTGGCGCTGGGACTGTGAGGTGCTGGTTTACCGCGGGGTTCTGCGCCCAATAATTCCTGAGTATAAGGGTGCTGTGGGTGACTGAAAATTTGCTCACAGGACGCTTGCTCGACAATCTCACCATCCCGCATTACGCAGACCCGGTGGGCCACGCGGCGCACTAAGTTTAAATCATGGCTGATCAATAAAATCGCCATGCCAAGACGTTTTTGTAAGTCTTTGAGCAATTTTAAAATGGTTTGCTGAACAGTGACATCCAAGGCTGTGGTGGGCTCATCGGCAATCAGCAGCTCCGGCTCATTGGCTAAGGCCATGGCAATCATTACCCGTTGCCGCTGACCACCGGACAGCTCATGGGGGTACGCACTCATCCGTTGCTCAGGGTTTTTGATTTCAACCAATTTTAGCAATTCTAGGGTACGTGCCGAGGCTTGTTTAGCATTCATCCCTTTATGCAGCATGAGAATTTCATTGATTTGTTTTTCAATGCTGTGCAAAGGGTTTAGCGAGCTCATGGGTTCTTGGAAAATCATCGCAATGCGATCACCGCGTACGCTGCGCAAGTGTGCATCGGAACTGCTGAGCAAATCCTGACCCTGATAAGTGATGGTTCCGCTCGGGTGTCGAGCTAGCGGGTAGGGTAATAAGCGTAAGATGGAATGAGCCGTGACTGATTTGCCTGAGCCGCTTTCGCCCACCAGTGCCAGGGTTTCACCTTTATTAATGGTGAAACTGATATTGTTGACTGCGCGCTGCACGTTTTCACCGCTGATAAATTCAACGGATAGTTTCTCTATGCTGAGCAGCAGCTCGCGGTTATTTTCTTGGGTCGAATGCATCACGGGCAGCCTCACCAATAAATACCAGTAAACTCAGCATCAAAGCTAAGACCAAAAAAGCGCTAATTCCGAGCCAAGGGGCTTGTAGATTAGCTTTACCTTGCGCCACCAACTCACCGAGTGAGGGTGAGCCGGGCGGTAAACCAAAACCTAAAAAGTCCAGCGCGGTTAAAGTGCCAATGGCTCCGGTTAAGATAAACGGCAAAAAGGTAATGGTTGAAACCATGGCATTGGGCAGAATATGGCGGAACATAATGGCACTGTTGTGCATACCCAAAGCCCGTGCAGCTCGTACATATTCTAAGTTGCGACCCCGTAAAAACTCAGCACGAACAAGGTCCACCAAACTCATCCAAGAAAACAGCAGCATAATGCCCAACAGCCACCAAAAGTTCGGCTGAATAAAACTGGCCATAATGATCAGTAAATAGAGTACCGGTAAACCGGACCATATTTCTAAAAAACGCTGACCAATCAAATCGACCCAGCCGCCATAAAAACCTTGTAGGGCGCCCACCAAAACGCCAAAAATTGAGCTTATCAAGGTCAGTGTCAGGGCAAATAAAACCGAAATACGAAAACCGTAAATCACGCGCGATAGCACATCACGACCTTGGTCGTCAGTGCCCAGCCAGTTTTGTGTTGAGGGCGGTGCTGGAGCGGGCATCTGTAAATCGTAATTAATACTGGAGTAATGAAAGGGAATAACAGGCCAGAGCATCCAGCCGTCTTTTTCCGCTATCAGTTCTTGAATATAAGGGCTTTTGTAATTGGCTTGTAGGGGGAATTCACCGCCAAAGGTGGTTTCCGGGTAGCGCTTGACCACAGGAAAGTAATAGTCACCGTCATACTGCACTAATAGTGGTTTATCGTTGGCAATGAATTCTGCTCCTAGCGAGAATATAAATAAAAATAAAAAGATCCATAGTGAGTACCAGCCTCGCTTATGGGCTTTAAAGCGGGCAAAGCGCCGCTGATTCATCGGAGACAACTTCATGTCAATGACCCCGACTACTGAAGTCAATTCGTGGATCAACCAAAGTGTAGGTGATATCACCGATCAACTTAACCAGTAAACCTAACAGGGTGAATAAAAATAGGGTGCCAAACACCACTGGGTAATCACGATTGATCGCTGCTTCAAAACTGAGTAGACCTAGACCATCCAAGGAGAAAATCACCTCAATTAATAGTGAGCCGGTAAAGAACATACCAATAAAAGCCGCAGGGAAACCGGCAATAATAATCAGCATGGCGTTACGAAACACATGACCGTACAGCACTTTGTTTTCCGGTAAGCCTTTGGCCCGCGCAGTGGTGACATACTGCTTATTAATTTCATCTAAGAAGCTGTTTTTAGTGAGTAAGGTGAGGGTGGCGAAGTTACCAATAACTAAAGCGGTTACCGGCAGTGCTAAATGCCAGAAATAATCAGCGATTTTACCCAGCATGCTTAATTCTTCAAAGTTATTTGAGGTTAAGCCGCGTAAGGGGAACCAGCTTAAGTAACTGCCACCAGCAAACACCACCACCAATAAAATGGCAAATAGGAAAGCCGGTATGGCATAGCCTAAAATAATCGCTGAGCTGGTCCACACATCAAAAGCACTACCATGGCGTACTGCTTTGCTGATGCCTAAGGGAATGGACACCAAATACATTAATAGTGTGCTCCAGAGCCCCAGTGAGATGGATACCGGCATTTTCTCGATGATTAAGTCCGTGACTTTAGCATCTCTAAAGAAGCTGTTGCCAAAATCAAAGCGCGCGTAGTTTTTCAGCATGATCCAGAAGCGCTCAACTGGTGGCTTATCAAAGCCATACATGCGTTCAATTTCCAGGACCAGCTCAGGATCCAGCCCCTGTGCACCACGGTAACTTGCAGAGCTGGTGCTGGATACTTCAGAACCACCGCCAGAAATCCGTCCAGTGGCACCTCCGGCTGCGGCATCAAAGCCCTCCAGTTTAGCAATCATTTGCTCTACAGGGCCACCAGGAGCGGCCTGAATAATAATAAAGTTCACCACTAAAATACCCAGCAAGGTGGGCACAATTAGCAGTAAGCGTCGAAGAATATACGCCAGCATTATGGGTTATCCGTCACAGTATCTGGGCTGGCCACATTAGGTTTTTTCCACCAGGTCATTAAGCCGTAGTCATATAAAGGCGTCACTTCAGGTTGGGCTAGATGCTGCCAGTAAGCAATACGCCAGCTGTCAGTGTAGTAATTGGGAATCACATAATGCCCCCACAGTAGCACTCGGTCCAAAGCACGGGCATGGTTAATTAAGCTGGCGCGGTTTGGTGCATTAATTAAGCCTTCCACTAGGGTGTCAATGGCGGGATCTTGCAAGCCGATAAAATTACGGCTGCCGGGGTTATCAACACTGCTGGAATGCCAGAAATCTCGTTGTTCGTTGCCAGGTGAATTGGATTGCGGCCAAATGCTTGAGGTCATTTCAAAATCCCGCGAGCGCATGCGATTGATGTATTGCGAGACATCGGCGCGACGAATGGTCATTTCGATGCCTAATTCAGCTAGATTGCGTTTAAAGGGCAGTAATACCCGTTCTAGGTTAGCCTGAGCAATAATAAACTCAAAAGCCAGTGGTTCGCCTTGTGCATTGACCATTTGATCATTTTCAATGCGATAACCGGCTTCTTGCAATAAATGCCAAGCCTCTAAACGGCGCTCGCGGATAATACCACTGCCATCGTTGCGTGGGGTGGTAAATTCTTGAGTAAAAACTTCATCAGGAATTGAGCCACGTAATGGTTCTAAAATCTCTAATTCTGCTGCAGAGGGCAAGCCCCGTGCTGCCAGCTCTGAGTTTTCAAAAAAACTGTGGGTGCGAATATAGGAACCGTAAAACAGCTGCTTATTGGTCCATTCAAAATCAAACAACAGGGCAATGGCTTCACGGACGCGGCGATCTTTGAAAATGTCTTTACGCAGATTAAAGGTGTAGCCCTGCATGCCAACAGGATTGTGATTTTTAAATTCTTTTTTAATGATCTGGCCATTGCGCAGTGCCGGTGAGTTATAGCCGGTGGCCCAGTCTTTAGCAGAGTATTCTAAATTAAAATCAAACTGGCCGGCTTTAAAGGCTTCTAATGCCACTGACATGTCGCGGTAGTAATCAATATGAATCACATCAAAATTATATAAGCCTTTAGAGACGGGCAGATCTTTTGCCCACCAATCATTTACTCGCTCATAGCGTAAGCTGCGGCCAGCTTCTACACGGGTTAACCGGTAGGGACCGCTACCCAAGGGGGCTTCGAGGCTGGTTTTGGTAAAGTCTCGATCGGTCCACCAATGCTTAGGTAAGATTTGCAGCTGGCCAAGAATAAGAGGCAACTCACGGTTGTCAGTGTGTTTAAAGTCAAAACGTACTTGCAATGGCTTCTCAATCACCACATCAGCCACATCGGCATAATAGTGGCGATACAATGGGTGGCCTTTTTCCACGAGGGTATTAAACGTAAAGCGGACATCTTCAGCGGTGACTGGCTTACCATCGTTAAAGCGTGCTTTAGGGTTTAAATAAAAGCGTACGTAACTGTTGTCATCGGCTTTCTCAATACGTTCGGCCAATAAGCCGTATTCAGTAAAGGGTTCGTCTGCAGAATGGTAGGTGAGGGTGTCATAGATTAAACCAATGTGATCCGCTGCATTTCCTTTAGGAATAAAGGGGTTCAAACTATCAAAACCATTAAGCCCTGCTAAACGCAAAGTACCACCCTTAGGTGCATCAGGATTGACGTATTCAAAATGACTGAAATCACTGGGGTATTTCGGTGGTTCATCATAGAGGGTCATGGCGTGTTGCGTTTGCGCAAAAGCGCTGCTAGTGCAGATGAAAAATAAAAATGATAAACAACTGTTACGCAGCACAGTTCGCATTAGTGAATCTCCGAAGGTTTTAACCACCACGCCCGTAAGCCTAATGTGTAAGGTGGCACTGTGACAAACTCAAAACGATTCCGATAGGCAATACGGTGGTGACTAATATACCAGTTTGGAATGCTGTAGTAGTTCCAAAGCAGCGCACGGTCCAGTGCCCGCGCCGCTGTGCGTTGCTCATTATAGTTTTTAGCACTGAGTAACTGTTCAAGCAAATCATCAATCACGGGGTTATTAATACCTGCATAGTTCTTACTGCCTTTGACCATGGCTTGTGAAGAATGGAAGTACTGCCACTGCTCCAGCCCTGGGCTGAGGGTTTGCGGCAGCGTCAGCAAAGTGATATCAAAATCAAAGTTATCTAAACGTTGTTTGTACTGGGCACGGTCTACAGTGCGCATACGCGCTGCAATGCCAACTTGGTTCAAGGTATTGACATAGGATTGTAAAACACGTTCTAAACGTGGGTTGAGCAGTAAAATTTCCAGTTCAAACTGCTCGCCCCGTTTGTTTCTTAAACCGTTAGCGGTACTTTTCCAGCCGGCTTTGGAAAATAACTCTAAGGCTTGGTGCAGTGTCTCTCTAGGAATACCGCGACCTTCAGTAACGGGCAATTGAAAGGGCTTCAAGAATAAGTCCAACGGCAGTTTTTCACGCCATTTAGATAACAGCAACCATTCTTTGCCTTGCGGAACACCCCGTGCAGCAAAGTTGCTGTTGGGGTAGTAGCTTTCTGCACGCTGATAAGCGCTATAAAATAACGTGCGATTAACCCATTCAAAGTCAAATAACAGGGTTAAAGCTTCACGGCTGGCGCGACTTTTAAATTGCGTTCGACGGGTATTTAAAAACAAGGCTTGGGTTTGCGTGGGGATTTTATGGGCAATTTCTGCGCGAATCACCTCGCCACGTGCTATTGCAGGGAAGCGATAGCTGGTTGCCCAGTTTTTTGCTTGGTGTTCAATGTAGAAGTCAAAGCTGCCTACTTTGAAGGCTTCAAAAGCCACATGCCGATCACGGTAAAAGTCTACAATCACTTTATCAAAATTATATTTACCGCGATTCACCGCTAAATCTTTGCCCCACCAGTCTTTTACCCGCTCAAAGACAATGCTGCGACTGGGTTTAACTTCGGTGATTTTGTATGGGCCGCTGCCTAAGGGCGGAGTGAACGTTGTTTTAGAAAAATCTTTGTCACGCCAGTAGTGTTCCGGCAGTACAGGTAAATCACCGATGCGTAAAATCAACAGTGGATTCCCTGAGCGCTTAAACACAAAGCGAATGCGGTGGCTGTTGAGAATATCCACACGTTTAACTTCTTGCAGATAGGTACGGTATTGCGGGTGACCTTGTTTCAATAATGTACGGTAGGAAAAGGCGACATCTTTAGCGGTGATTGGAGTGCCATCATGAAAACGTGCTTGTTTACGCAGGTTAAATACCACCCAGCTGCGACTCTCGTTATATTGCACGCTTTCTGCGATGAGCCCATAGGCACTGGCCGGCTCATCACCAGAAGGGTCATAGATACCACTGCCAACCATTAAAGGTTCATTAAGCTCACTGACACCGTAGCTGGTGAAGTCTGCGGTGGCAATCAGGCTGCTGCCTTTTAATGTATAGGGATTTAGGGTGTCAAAACTGCCATAGGCCATTAAGCGCACAGTGCCACCTTTTGGGGCTTGGGGGTTGACCCAATCAAAATGGCTAAAGTCTGCTGGATATTTCAGGCGTGCAAACTGCGCATAACCGTGACTGGTCAGGACGCTGGCAGGGCTGTGCAAGCTGAATGAAAGCAGACTGGCAAGTAAGATAAGTAAGCGCATTAAGTTTAAAACCCTAAATGATCAAGCAGATGGGTAGGAGTGGAACAGTTTACTTGATCAGCGCGGATAAGCAGAGTATTCGGCTATACACCACAGTGTATAGCGTGAATGCATACTGTAAGCTACACGTTTACAATCGTAGTGAAACTAACTGTCCGGGCTGTAAGGCGCTGCTGATTTTGGGGTTCCAGTTTTTGAGTTGCTTTAAACTGACTCTGTGGCGCTTAGCAATTGCATATAAGGAGTCGCCTGGGCGCACCTTGTAGTTCACAGTCCTAGCGTTTGGCGTTGTATGCGTCGTGTTTGCTAAGGTCAGTGTTTGGCCAATTTTCAATGCATTACTGGATAAGTTGTTCCAGCGTTTAAGTTGGGCAACAGAGACTTTTTGCTGAGCAGCAATTTTCGACAAGCTGTCTCCAGCACGAACTTTGTAGATGCGTGACTGCTGAGGAGTGCTGTGCTGCTGTGCCAGTTGGTTGGCTGCACCTGTGTTGGGCTTAGGAATATTAAGCACTTGACCAACACGCAAGAAACTACCAGACAGGGTGTTCATATCCTTGACCAGTGCCATCGGCACTTTATGGCGTTTGGCAATGCTGGATAAGTTGTCACCACGGCGCACAGTGTACTGTTGCCATTGCACATGCTCGCTGGGCTTTAAATTGGCTAATTGGGTGCTGAGCAGTTCAGCTTGCGCCAGTGGCACTAGAAGGTGTTGGGGGCCGTCGAGGGTAATGCCTTGCTTATATGCTGGGTTTAACTTGACCAGCTTATCTTCTTTGATTTTAGCCAGCTGAGCTAAGCGTGTGATGGCTATTTGTTGTTTAAGTGGGATTTTTGTGAAGTATGGTTCGTCAGCGACAGGGTGCAAGGCGATATCGTACGCCTCTGGGCTGTTAATTAACTGCGAAATAGCCAGTAACTTTGGCACATAGGTTTGGGTTTCTTTGGGTAAATTAAGGTTCCAAAAATCAGTGGGTAGACCTCGTGCTTCGTTGCGTTTGATGGCACGCCCTATGGTGCCTTCACCCGCATTATAAGCAGCTAAAGCCAGCAGCCAGTCGCCGTCAAACATCTTATTTAAATACTCAAGGTAGTTTAGAGCCGCTTGAGTTGAGGCGGTGATATCGCGACGGGCATCGTACCAGTGGGATTGTTTAAGGTTAAAGTTCCGAGCGGTGGAAGGAATAAATTGCCATAAGCCGGACGCATGGGCTCTTGAGTGGGCAAGCGGGTCGTACGCGCTTTCAATCATGGGCAAGAGCGCTAACTCCAGTGGCATATTGCGCGCTTCAAGGCTCTCCACAATATAATGCATATAAGGTGCGCTGCGTTCAGATATGGTCTCGATTGAGCGACCACGGCTGGCAAACCACAAGCGTTGATGGTCAATATGTGGATTTTTATCAAAATGTGATTGCAGCTGAAAACCCTGACGAATACGTTGCCAAATATCAGCATTTTGCTGGGCATCGGCATCTTTTAGCCAGTGGGGTCGTTTGTTCATACCCAAATCAAGTGATTCTTGATTAAGAATAAGAACTTGTGCTGCAGGGTGATGCTGTTGGTAGCGGGTTGTTTTGTCTAGGTTTTGACAGCCCGAGGCAATCAGTGCACTAAAAACAAACAGCCCCAGTAAAGTATGCTGACGAAAATAAGCAAAAAGCGACATAGTGGAAGGTTTTGAGTCAGGCATTGATTGAAAGGCTTTTCATAAGATTTGCGCGATTTTAAGAAGAGTACAAGCAGCGGTCAAGCTGCTTGACCCATTAAGCTTAATTAAAATGTGTCTTTCCAAGAACGCAGGGTGGCGAAAACAGCTGCACTGCTATCCAGTTGAGCCCCTGCTTTTTGCTCTGCAGCTTGGATTACATCGGCGTGTTCACAGCGCAAAAAAGGATTAATACGCTTTTCTAATGCCATAGTGCTTGGCAGAGTGATTTGTTGTTTATCGCGCAGAGCACGCACTTTAAGCATGTATTGGTTTAGGTCAGCATTATTGGGTTCCACTGCTTGCGCAAACAGTAAATTACTCAAGGTGTATTCATGGGTGCAGTACACTAAAGTGTTATCCGGTAGTTGTGCCAATCGTTGTAAGGACCCATGCATTTGCTTAGGGGTGCCTTCAAAAACACGGCCACAGCCTCCAGAAAATAGCGTGTCACCACTCAGTAACCAAGGTGCGTTTTGAGTGTCTTCGCAGAAATAGACCACATGACCTAAAGTGTGTCCAGGCACTGCAAAAACCTGTACGGTAGAGCCGAGTAGCTCGATTGTTGCACCCTCATCTACAGGTAAGTCTAAGCTGGGGATTGATTCTTGAGCAGGGCCAATAACACGTGCTTGGCTGGCTTCTTTTAAAGCAGTCACGCCACCCACATGATCAGGGTGGTGATGGGTGATCACAATATCAGTCAGTTGCCACTGTGGGTGTTCTGCCAACCAGTTGAGTACCGGTTGCGCATCACCAGGATCAACCGCTGCACATCGTTGGCGAGCAGTATCTTGAAGAAGCCAAATATAGTTATCATTAAAAGCAGGCAAGGCAATAAAACTAAGCATGATTAAGTCCTCAATAACTGACTGGGTGAGCTTAACATGTTCACATGAAGTGTTTTGCACACAGCAACACCCTATGTAGGTGCTCCATTATGAGGTTTCAAAGGTTTTCAAGTTTTTTATCGCGGCCGCGCAAAGTTTTAGCTAAGCCGTTGGCGCAATGGTTTTCAACTGCAAAAGGTCAGCAGTTGGAACAAATGGAGCGTGAATTACTGGAGCCACAGTTAAAGCGTCATTTTGGCAGTTATATTTTGTATTACAATCCACCGGTAGCAAGGTCAGCGGCGCCTAATGTGCGCCATGTTGTAACTTTAGGTGATCGAACCTTAAATGTGGATATGCACTGTGCTGAGCATAAGTGGCCGATCAGTGCTGATGCGGTCGATGTGGTGGTCTTGCAGCATAGTTTAGATTTTGCGCAGTCCCCCCATAATGTTTTACGTGAAGCAGCGCACTGTGTGCGACCGGGAGGGCATTTAATTATTATTGGTGCCCATGCTTGGAGCTTTTTTGGTTTGTACCGACTATTAGCCCGCAACGTGTGGAAGCATGCGTACTGTTTGCCCCCAGCGCGTATTGTAGACTGGTTAGGGGTGTTGGGTTTTAGTCTGGAAAAACGTTGCTTTGCTGCATACCGTCCGCTCCTGAAATCCACTGTTTTACAAAAAAAATTATATTGGCTAGAGCGCCTTGGCGGTAGAAAAAAAGCGCCAGTCGGCGGCTGCTATATGTTGGTTGCTCGCAAAATGGTGCATGGTATGCACTCACAAAGTGACTCGTTGAAGTTAGATATACAGAAACTGCGACCGAATGTGGTTGCTGCACACACGCCACACCAAAAAAACATTAAACATAGCGAAGAACATGACAGATAAAGTTGAGATTTTTACCGATGGAGCTTGTAAAGGTAACCCAGGGCCAGGAGGCTGGGGTGCTTTGCTGGTTTATAAAGGTAAAGAGAAAGAATTATGGGGTGGCGAACTCGATACCACCAACAATCGAATGGAGCTGATGGCTGCTATTCGTGGTTTAGCTGAGTTAAAAAGACCGTGTAGGGTTCGTTTAGTGACAGACTCAAAGTATGTTATGCAAGGTATTCAAGAATGGATGCCCAACTGGAAAAAACGCGGCTGGCGAACTGCTGCGAAAAAACCTGTGCGTAATGTGGATCTTTGGCAGCAACTGGATGAACAAGTCAACTTACATGAGGTTGAGTGGAAATGGGTGCGTGGTCATACTGGCCACCCAGGTAACGAACGAGCAGATGCCTTAGCGAATCGGGGAGTAGAAGAGGTGATGGTATGCGCAGAGTAGTGCTGGATACAGAAACCACAGGTATGCCAGTGGGTGACGGTCACCGTATTATTGAAATCGGTTGTGTCGAGCTGGAAGGTCGTCGACCCACCGGACGACACTACCATGTGTATATCCAACCTGACCGTGAAATTGATGAAGGGGCCATTGCGGTTCACGGCATTACCGATGAGTACCTTAAAGATAAGCCGCGCTTTAAGGACATTGCTGATGAGTTTTTCGAGTTTATTGAAGGTGCAGAATTAGTTATCCATAACGCGCCCTTTGATATTGGTTTTATGGAAAATGAGTTTGCTTTACTAGGGCAAACGGAACGTGCTGATTTGAGCCAGCACTGCACTGTATTGGACACCTTGGTTTTAGCGCGGGAACGTCATCCAGGGCAGCGTAACAACCTTGACGCACTGTGTAAGCGTTACGGTGTGGACAACTCAGGACGAGAATTACACGGCGCATTGTTGGACGCGGAAATTCTTGCCGAAGTCTATTTAGCCATGACCGGTGGGCAAACTCACTTATCCTTGGCGGGTGACAGTGGTGATGAAGGTACAGGTTATGTACGGGCAACCGCGATCCAACGCCTCGCAGCTGATCGTCCAGCACTTACTGTGTTATCGGCAACAGCGCAAGAGCTTGAGGCTCACCAGCAGTTTTTAGCGCGCATAAAAGAAGCCAGCGGTATTGAATTGGCGTGGGATGACTAAACGTCATCTGAAAACTATTAAGGCTGCCCATGTTTGTGATGCGTGTGCAGCCTTTTTTATAGCGTTTTCTCGCGTTAATTGAATAATAACCTATGTAATTGTTGCGCTGTATAGCTTAGTTGCTAGTGTTTAACTTAATATCGACTTTTTTTGAAGGCTTGTTATAGTGAGCGCGACAGTAAACAGATAACAATATATAAAAAATTTGCTGAGGGGATCAAACTGTGGCCGATTATCGCGCATTTAATGTAGAGTTAAACAACGGCATTGCTCACGTAGAAATTAACCGTCCAGAAAAAATTAATGCTATGAACGCGGATTTTTGGTCAGAAATTCGCGATATTTTCGCATGGATTGAAGACACCGCTGAAGTTCGCGTAGTGGTGCTTTCTGGGGCTGGAAAACATTTTTCATCGGGTATTGATTTAATGTTGCTGGCGCAAGTTGGCGCACAGCTGGGTAAAGAAGTGGGGCGCAATGCACGTACTTTAAAGCGCAAAATCGAAGAGCTGCAGTCCTCGTTTAATGCAGTGGATGAGTGCTCAAAGCCGGTGTTAGCTGCTATTCAAGGTTACTGTTTAGGTGGGGCCATTGATTTGATCAGCGCTTGCGATATGCGCTATAGCACTCTAGATGCACAGTTTGCTATTAAGGAAATTGATGTCGGCATGGCAGCTGATGTGGGCACCTTGCAACGTCTACCGCATATTATTGGTGACGGTATGATGCGTGAGTTAGCCTATACAGGTCGCAGTGTAGATGGTGCAGAAGCACAACGTATTGGTTTGGTTAATCGAACCTATGCGAGCCAAGACGCCCTGATGGCTGGAGTGTTTGAAATAGCGCGCACTATTGCTGAAAAATCGCCAATAGCAGTGCAAGGCAGTAAGGAAATGATTCGCTACATGCGTGATCACAGTATAGCTGATGGCTTGAACTATATAGCCACTTGGAATGCCGCTATGCTGCAGTCTGAAGACTTAAAAGTGGCGATGGCGGCCCACATGAACAAACAGCAGCCCGAATTTAAAGATTAGTTACTTTTAATAATGCAGTACTTTTGTTAAGTGTGACATAGTCTTAAGAGCTTACCGAATAAAAGTAAGTCAAAACTATAATAGAAAGTTTTACGTGGATGGTTTGTATAGTGCATGGTAAACAAGCACTATATATTGATACTGTATCGTAATTGTACTTGAACAGGATGCTAAGCATGGCTATTGGCGTAACATCTCTTAGCATGGTTCGCGATGAGCTCTTCGTCACCATGGCGGAAACACAGCAACACTTGGAAGAGTTTTTAGACGCCCGTGATATTGAGCAGCTCTTACAAAAAACTGTGGCCAATCTGCAGCAGATAAAAGGCATATTGTCGTTGGTTGAGCTGACCGGCGCAGAACTGTTAGCTGAAGAAGCGCGTACGTTGGCTTTAGATATACCCGTTGCTGCAACTGATGCTCGCAATGATCAATTTACGGCCATTAATAATGCCTTACATGTGTTGCGCAATTATCTTGAGCGACTAGAGACCGATTGGGTTGAAATGCCTGAGCTGTTGCTCCCGGCAATCAATAAATTGCGAACAGCAGGGAGACAAGCACTACTCCCAGAAAGTTATTTTTTTGCTGCGCGTTTAGATGCACAGCGACCAGTGGAGAGTGAGCCAGCAGAAATCACAGCCGAGGATAAACAACGAGTACGTCGTTTGCGGCACGCCTATCAAACAGGTTTGCTGGCCTACCTGCGGGATGAAAATCCCACCGCAAACTTACATTTGATGAAGCGTGCTTTAGTGCATTTAGATCGGCTGTACTCAGGGCATGAGGACAGTCATTTATATTGGGTTGCGGCGGCCGCTCTTGAATCACAAGCCGATGCACAACTATTCGCTAAGCAGGCTCGCAAACAGCTGTTTGCACGGGTTGATCGAGAGATTAAGCTGCAAACAGAAAGTCTTGAGTACCTTGCGCCTCGAGGTTTAATTAAAGACTTACTCTATTTAGTTGCTTTAGCTGAAAGTGATGGCGAAATAGCTCAGCAAGTCCATCGTTCAACAAACTTACCCACTTTGCCCTTCACTGATCATATGCTGGAAGAAGAGTACCAGCGCTTGTCAGGCCCGAGCCAAAGTGTATTGCGTTCACTGTCGATAGCAATATTAGAAGAGGTGGTTGTTGCGAAAGAGCTATTGGACTTAGTTGAGCGTGGAGCAGTGCAAAATGAAGTATTAAATAAGCTGCTCAATGTCTTAGCAAAGTTGGAAAAAACTCTAGATATGGTGAGCTTGCTCGGTGCCAGTAATGCTTTAAAACAGCACCTCACTATTGTAAAAAGCTGGAAAGATAACACTGCAATTGAGAGTGGTGCGGTGCTGGCGTTAGCAGACACTCTGCTTTATGTTGAAGGTGTGGTGTCCAGTATGCAGCGTGGTGAGCAGCAGGAGGCGAACGACCTCACTGAGGCGGAAGCATTTGCCAAACATCAGTTGCTTGAAGCCCGTATTGTTCTACATGATGAAGCGCGCAATGGCTTAAGCATGGCCAAACAAGCAATAACCGAATACTTGGAGTCAGACGGCGATAAGTCGCATTTAACGGATGTGCCAAGCAGCTTACAGTTGGTACGCGGTGGTTTATGGTTTCTTGATGAGTTGCGCGCTGCCCAGCAAGTTGCAGCCAGTGCCGACTATATAAAAACCCAGATGTTAGAGGCAGATCAGATGCCAGCAGAGCCGCAGCTGGAGACGCTAGCCGATGTCTTAACCAGCTTAGAGTATTATCTAGAAGGTGGTGAGTTAGTGCGCGCAAAAAGTGATCGCAGTGTGTTGGACTTAGCAGATGAAAGTCTGCAGGCATTAGGTGTACAGGTATAAATGGTGGGTAGCAGTCATACAGTCATCAATGATTGGCAACAAGGTATGCCGAGTTTAGCCCTAGCTGGAGGCTGGGCTGTTGCGCATTGTCGTTTGAAGTTTTTAACTGAACAGCAAAACTTCTTATTTCCGCGGCATTGGTTACGTAGCCAGCTGGCTAAGCATATTATTGCTGAGCAAGGCATTGGTTATCTAAGCGGGGAACCGGTATTTGTTTTTGAGTTGACCGAGCCTATTGAGTTACCCGCTATGGCGTGGAAAAACACCCGCTCTTTTATGCTGCAAGGGCAGTTGGCGCAATTCCAATTATTATCATTTGCCAGTCAAATTGGCACTTGGGCCCGCGAACACCGTTTTTGTGGCAGTTGCGGACGACCTATGCAGCAAGCCATTGGGCATCGCATGATGCAATGTGGGCCCTGCCGAATGCAACAATACCCGCGTTTATCCCCCAGTATGATTGTTGTGGTGAGTCATGGCGATGAAATTGTTCTTGCCCGTTCACCTCGCTTTATACCTGGCATGTACAGTGCGTTGGCTGGTTATGTTGAGCCTAATGAAACCGTTGAGCAGTGCGTGGCGCGTGAAGTGTATGAAGAAGTGCGTTTGGAAATTAAGAACATACGTTATATTACCAGCCAAAATTGGCCCTTTCCCCATGCCTTAATGTTGGGTTTTCAGGCAGAGTATGACAGTGGTGAAATTATTCCTCAGCCAGAAGAAATTGAAGATGCGCAGTGGTTTAATATTCATGATCTGCCGCCACTGCCGGCCAAGCACTCCATTGCTCGCTACTTAATTGATCTGTATGTGGCGCAGCGTTTAGGCCGTCCCGAACCAGTGCTGCCAAGCTAGGCGCGCTGCCAGCGCCATGACTACGCTAATAAACACAGGGCGAATTAAACGGTTACCTCCGCCGATAGCCACCCGTGCGCCAATCACCGCACCAAGCATCAACGCAGCGCCCATGCCAATCCCCAACATCCAAGCCACATTGCCGCTAACAATAAACATACTGAGGGCTGCAGCATTGCTAACAAAATTCATCGAGCGGGCAACCCCGCTGGCGCGTAGCAAGTCCAAGGGGTATAACATCAAAGTGCTCACTGTCCAAAAAGCCCCTGTCCCTGGCCCTGCCACACCATCATAAAAGCCCAGACTTAAACCTTGCGGCCACTGTCTTGGAGTTTTAATAATAGGCTGAGTGTCTTTGTTAATCTGTGGTGTGCGGCCAAACAGCAGATACACAGCACAGGCAAACACCACTACAGGTAGCATCAAATTGAGCCACTCAGCAGGCAGTTGTTGAGCCAGGATGGCCCCTAATGCGGCGCCAATAGCCGTGGCCAATAAACCATGACGCCATTGTTTTGGTGTGAATAACCCCTTGCGATAAAAAGTAAAGCTGGCAGTAGCAGAGCCGAAGGTTGCGCAGAGTTTATTAGTGCCTAATACTAAGTGCGGTGGCAGGCCGGCCATCAGTAATGCAGGTATAGTAAGCAAACCACCGCCGCCGGCGATTGCATCAATGAAGCCTGCAATAAATGCCGCAGCAATTAAAATTAATAAAACATGTGGGTCGGTCACTAAACTAAGACTCATAGATTTAAAACCTTAAGTTGTGCAGACAAAGCACAGAATAGAGATTGAGTGAAGCAGGCTTAGCTATGCATACAGCAAGCTGAAACCTTTCCACAAGGAGCTTATATGCAATTCACCGGGTTGGGTATTGGCCTTGCACTACTGGCACTGCTTATTTTGCTTTTAGCGGCTCACATACTGATAACTAAGCATTGGTTGCTGGGGTGGTTGCGCGGCATGATGGGCTTATCGTTACTGGCAGTTTCAGTGCTGGGTGGCTTAATTTTATGCGCTGGAGGGTGTTTTATTATGTGCGGGCGATATGACACCAATGACATTTGCTTGTTCTTATTGAAACATACTGGTTTTAACTATTTTATATGACTCAGCCTAAAACACAGTTCAGCACCGACACCGACCTGAGTGCAGACCCTATCCGCTGGCGGATTCTAGCGGTATTACTGATGGCGATTTTTATGTCGCTGATGAGTGTCAGTGTGGTCAATGTGGCTTTGGCGTCGATCCAAGAAGGGCTGGATGCCAGTCAATCGGATATTCAGTGGGTGCTGTCGGGGTATGCACTGACTTTTGGCGTGGTACTGGTCAGTGCCGGCCGCGCTGGAGATCTGTTGGGGCGTGGT
>DASROA010000015.1:0-19530 GCA_035647115.1 Thiopseudomonas sp.
GCTTGGCGTAGAGCGGGTGGAAGGTATTTCACTGGCCATATTCACTGCAACCTGTTGTAAATGCTTAGTAAATGCCGCTGCGCTTGTTGCTCAGCTGTGTATAATCGCGAATCATTATAAAAGACTACAGTCCAGTATAACGGCTCTGTAATAATAGACTTTAAACTTTCTCGCAAGGCGATGTGTTTGTGACCGATGCTTACCTTGAAACTGTTGATTTGACCTGTGAGCGCGATTGGCGACTGCTCTTTGAGAACCTGCAGGTTAGTGTTAAACCCAAGGATATGCTGCAAGTGAGTGGGCCTAACGGCAGTGGTAAAACCAGTTTGTTGCGTTTGATGTCTGGCTTAATGCAACCCACCTCAGGTGATGTGCTCATCAAAGGGGTGAGCATTCATAAGCAGCGTCATGAGCTGGCCAGTAACTTACTGTGGTTAGGCCATGCCGCAGGCATTAAAGGCTTGCTCACTGCAGAAGAAAACCTGACTTGGCTGTCTGCTTTGCATCATGGGGCGGATCGCACGCAGATTTGGCAGGCACTTGCTGCAGTGGGGTTGGCCGGGTTTGAAGATGTGCCTTGTCATACTTTATCGGCAGGGCAACAGCGTCGCGTTGGGCTGGCGCGTCTCTATTTGGATGCTCCAGCATTGTGGATATTAGATGAACCCTTTACCGCGCTGGATAAACAGGCCGTTGCGCAGCTCGAGCAACACTTGGTTGAGCATTGTAATAAGGGCGGCATGGTGATTCTTACCACGCACCACCATCTACAGAATGTGCCTGACACTTTTCAAGAACTTGATTTAGGACAGGTGGCTTTATGAGTAATGTCTTTACGCTAATGTTGGTGCGTGAGACACGTCTTATGTTTCGTCGGCCCGCAGAGCTGGTTAACCCACTGGTGTTTTTTGCTATTGTCATTGCTTTGTTTCCTTTGGCTGTAGGGCCAGAGTCACAAATGTTACAAACATTATCGCCTGGCTTGTTATGGGTGGCAGCGCTATTGGCGGTCTTGTTATCATTGGACGGATTATTTCGTAGCGACTTTGAAGATGGTTCATTAGAACAGTGGGTCGTTTCGCCGCACCCACTGGTGGTTTTAGTGTTGGCTAAAGTATTGGCGCATTGGCTGTACTGTGGGTTAGCGCTGGTTATGTTGTCTCCTTTGCTGGCCTTAATGTTAGGTTTGCCAGGGGATAAAATACCCACATTGCTATTTTCGCTTTTGTTAGGAACTCCGGTGCTGAGTTTGCTCGGTGCAGTGGGTGCCGCGCTAACGGTAGGCTTAAAGCGTGGTGGAATATTGTTGGCACTATTGATTTTGCCGTTATATATTCCTGTGCTGATTTTAGGCAGCGGAGTGATTCAAGCCGCTTTGCAGGGGTTGCCAACAGCAGGCTACTTATTATGGATGGCTAGCTTAATGATGTTAACGGTAACTCTGGCACCTTTTGCTATTGCCGCGGGTTTACGAATTAGTGTCGGTGAATAAGCACAACGAACAAGTATTTTTGATGAAAGTTGAAGTGACTAAAGCCAGCAGTGAACAAGTGTAGGATGCGCTGCAAAAACGATATTGAATAAATGTGAGTATCTCAATGAATTGGACGTGGTTTCATAAACTTGGCTCGCCCAAATGGTTTTACGAAATTAGTGGCCGTTGGCTGCCTTGGATCAGTATCAGCGCTGCTTTATTAATGGTGGCGGGAGCCGTTTTGGGCTTAGCTTATGCGCCACCTGATTATCAGCAAGGGAATAGTTTCCGCATTATTTACTTACATGTGCCTGCAGCGTTCTTAGCGCAATCCACGTATATATCTTTAGCAGTGGCTGGGGTTGTTGGCTTAGTTTGGAAAATGAAAATTGCCGATGTGGCCATACAACAGGCCGCTCCAATTGGCGCTTGGATGACTGTTATTGCACTGGTGACTGGTGCTATTTGGGGTAAGCCAACTTGGGGCGCGTGGTGGGTATGGGATGCACGGCTCACAGCAATGCTGATCTTATTGTTTTTATATTTTGGGATTATCGCTTTAGGTCATGCCATCACTAACCGTGATAGTGCTGCTAAAGCTTGTGCTGTATTAGCCATTGTGGGTGTCGTTAATATTCCCATCATCAAGTACTCGGTAAACTGGTGGAACACGTTGCATCAGCCTGCGACTTTTACAGTGACAAAAAAACCAGCCATGCCGATTGAAATGTGGTTGCCACTGTTAATTATGACCATTGGTTTTTATTGTTTTTTTGCAGCTGTATTACTGGTGCGGATGCGCTTAGAAGTCTTGCGTCGTGAATCGCGTACGCGTTGGGTTCAAGAGGAAGTAGCGCGACAGATTGGGAGAAGTGCATGAATTTCAATTCGTTTGCTGAGTTTTTAGCCATGGGCAACCATGGTGTCTATGTCTGGTCAGCATATGGCATTGGTTTTGTAATTCTATTGTTGAATGTGGTTTCACCGTTATTGGCCCGTCAACGTTACTTTAAGAATGAGGCGCGTCGTTTGCGTCGGGAGGCTCAACAGTGAATCCGGTTCGGAAAAAACGTTTAATCATAGTGGGTGCAATATTACTGGGTGTTGCCTCTACTGTAGGTTTAGGTCTGTATGCCATGCAGCAGAATATCAACCTGTTTTATACCCCGACACAAATCGTTGGCGGTGAGGCGCCGCAAGATGTGCGTTTACGTGCCGGTGGATTAGTAAAAGAGGGTTCTGTTGTTCGTAACCAAGACACTTTAGATGTGGATTTTGTAGTGACCGATGGCGACGCTGATGTGACCATTCGTTACGGTGGAATCTTGCCGGACCTGTTTCGCGAGGGTCAAGGTATTGTCGCGCTGGGGCGTCTCAATGAGTCTGGCATATTGATCGCAGAAGAAGTTTTGGCTAAGCATGATGAAAATTATATGCCGCCAGAAGTGAGCAGTGCTTTAGAGAAAACCGGCATGCTCAAACATTATGAAGAAGGCCAAAAGGAAAAAACAAAATGAGTAATGCGGCGTTGTATGTGCCGGAGTTGGGTCACTTAGCGTTGATCCTTGCATTATGTTTTGCTGCTATACAAGCGTTTTTTCCTCTGGTGGGCGCATGGCGTGGCGATCATCAATGGATGAGTTTAGGGCGACCCGCGGCATGGGGGCAGTTTTTGTTCCTACTGTTCTCTTTTGGTTGCCTCACTTGGTCATTTATGGTGGATGACTTTTCTGTCGCCTATGTGGCATCGAACTCAAATAGCGCGCTACCTTGGTACTATAAATTTAGTGCGGTTTGGGGGGCGCATGAAGGCTCGTTATTATTATGGGCAGCAATTTTAGGGGGCTGGTCTTTTGCGGTTGCAGTTTTTTCGCGGCAATTGCCAGAAGAAATGTTGGCACGTGTGCTGGCTGTGATGGGCATGATCAGTATCGGCTTTTTGCTGTTTATGATTATGACCTCAAACCCTTTCGACCGTTTACTGCCGCAAATGCCTATGGATGGTCGTGACCTCAATCCATTATTACAAGATTTTGGCTTAATCGTTCACCCACCTATGCTGTATATGGGCTATGTGGGTTTCTCGGTGGCTTTTGCCTTTGCCATTGCAGCGCTATTAGGTGGTAAGTTGGATGCGGCTTGGGCGCGTTGGTCACGTCCTTGGACATTGGTGGCTTGGGCATTTTTAGGTGTGGGTATCGCACTGGGCTCATGGTGGGCTTATTACGAACTGGGTTGGGGTGGCTGGTGGTTTTGGGACCCAGTAGAGAACGCCTCCTTTATGCCGTGGCTTGTGGGAACTGCACTGATTCACTCATTGGCGGTCACCGAGAAGCGTGGGGTGTTTAAAAACTGGACAGTATTGCTGGCCATTGCTGCGTTTTCTTTGAGTTTGCTGGGTGCGTTCCTGGTTCGTTCAGGGGTGTTGACCTCGGTGCATGCCTTTGCTGCTGACCCAGATCGTGGGGTCTTTTTGCTAATTTACTTGTTAATTGTTGTGGCTGCCTCGTTGATTCTATTTGTAATACGGGCGCCTGAGGTTAAAAGTAAAGTAGGCTTTGGCTTTTGGTCAAAAGAAACCTTACTACTCATCAATAACATTATTTTGGTGGTGGCCACTGCCATGGTGTTATTGGGAACTTTGTATCCGCTGGTGCTCGACTCTCTAACTGGCGCCAAGTTATCAGTGGGCCCACCGTACTTTAATGCCTTATTTGTACCGCTTATGGGCTTATTAATGTTAGCCATGGGTGCGGGCATCATCACACGTTGGAAAAATACCCCGGCGAAGTGGTTAATCGGCATGTTAGGCCCGGTTTTGGTGCTCAGTGCGGTATTAAGCGGAATTGGTAGTGTTGTCTACCGTGACTTTAACAGTGCTGTGCTGGCGCTATTCTTTGTTTGCGCATGGGTCGTCTTGGCCAGTGTGCGCGACATCTTGGATAAAACCCGTCACCGTGGCTTGTGGCAAGGCATACGTAAACTGCATCGCAGCTACTGGGGTATGCATTTGGGACACTTAGGCATGGTGTTTATGGCGGTAGGTGTTGTCCTCTCCAGTCAATACAGTGATGAGTTGGACTTGAAAATGAGCCCAGGTGACTCAGTTGAGCTGTCAGGTTACCGTTTTAAGTTTGAAGGTGCCGAGCACTATGAAGGGCCAAACTTCATCTCTGATAAAGGTAGTATTCGAGTGTTTTCCGGTGATCGCGAAATGGCTTTGCTGCAACCTGAAAAACGTCTCTATATAGTGCAGCAAATGCCCATGACCGAGGCAGCAATTGATCCAGGCTTTACCCGTGACCTTTATGTGGCGATGGGTGAGCCTTTAGACAATGGTGCTTGGGCAATTCGAATTCATATTAAGCCTTTTGTGCGCTGGATTTGGATTGGTGGCTTCTTGACTGCATTCGGTGGCGTTTTGTCGGCTATGGACCGGCGCTATCGGGTGAAAATTAAAAAGAAAGTCAAAGACGCTTTAGGGATGGCTGAAAAAGAGAATAGTGCACATGTCTAGAACACGTTTAATAGCTTTAATTGTTGTGATTTTAGGGGTGGTTTTGTTTGCTGCTATGGCGTGGTTTGGGATGCATAATGATCCCAGTAAGCTGCCCTCTGCTTTAGTGGGCAAGCCCTTTCCTGAGTTTACTGCTGCGTCATTAGATGATCCTAAAATTAAAATTACTAATAAGGACATCATTGGTCGTGCAGCGCTAGTAAATGTTTGGGCAACGTGGTGTCCAGAGTGCAAGATTGAACATCCGGTTTTCAATGATCTGGCAAAGCAAGGGGTAGTGATTCATGGTATCAACTATAAAGATGATACACCTGCTGCTAAACGTTGGCTGCGTGACTTCTTGAACCCTTATCAGCTCAATATCAGTGACCCGCAAGGCGCGCTGGGCTTTGATTTGGGTGTGTATGGTGCGCCTGAGACATTCTTGATTGATAAAAATGGCTATATTGTGCACCGTCATACAGGTGCCATTGATGAGCGCATGTGGCGTGAGAAATTTGCGCCCATGTATCAGGAGTTAGTGGATCAATGAAACGCTTTATTTATGCTTTAGCTTTGAGTCTTGTTGTGTTTGGCAGCGCGCACGCTTCCATTGATACCTTTGAGTTCTCAAGCCAAGCGGAGCGAGAGCGTTACCGCACCTTAGTTGAAGAGCTGCGCTGCCCTAAGTGCCAAAATCAAAATATTGCAGACTCTGATGCACCGATTGCCATGGATATGCGCGTGGAAATCTTTAACAAGCTGGAGCGCGGTGAGAGCAATGAAGAAATTGTTGACTACCTAGTAGAGCGTTATGGTGACTTTGTCCGTTATAAGCCGCCGGTCAATAAAACGACGTTGGTGCTTTGGTATGCACCGATTGGTTTTCTATTGTTTGGCTTGGTAATGGTCGCTGTTATTGTGATGCGCCGCAGACGCATAGCACCAGCTCACTCGAGTGAGCAGGCCTTGTCAGGTGAAGAACAAGATCGCTTGTCAGACATTCTTAAGCAATATAAGTAGGACGCCCTTTGGTTATGACACAATTTTGGATTTATTCAGTGTTGCTCTTAGTAGCAGCCTTGCTTTTATTGCTTTGGCCGATCTTACGCGGCATTAAAGATCAGACAGAAGAAGACCGCACAGCCTTAAATATTGCGCTTTATGAAGAGCATATTGCTGAGTTAGAAGAGCAGCATGCCAATGGTGCGCTCAGCGCCGATCAGTTAGCAGAAGGACGGCTGGAAGCCAGTCGTGAGTTGCTCGATGACACTGATATGGGGCGACCTAAACAAAGTGCTAAGTTAGGTACGGCAGTACCGCTGATTGCGGCATTAATGCTGCCGGTGGCGGGTTTAGCATTGTACTTTCATTGGGGCTCGAGTGATAAAGTTGCCTTGACTTTAAGTCTTGCTGAACAGCCTAAAACTGCTGCAGAAGCTATCGAACGACTAGAGGAAACTGTGCGCTTGCAGCCAGAATCCCTAGATGCTTGGTATTTTTTAGGACGTACTTATATGGTCGAACAGCGTCCAAAAGAAGCGGCGTATGCCTACGAGAAAACTGTTGAGTTGGCGGGCCGCCAAGCAGATTTATTAGGTCAGTGGGCACAGGCGTTATACTTTGCCAATAACAATCAGTGGAGTGATCAACTACAAGGTTTAGTTGATGAAGCTTTAGCGCAAGATCCTAATGAAGCCACCAGCTTAGGTTTGCTGGGCATTGCTGCCTTTGAGGCGCGTCGTTACCAAGAAGCGATTAATGCTTGGACACAACTTGCCCAAGGACTGGACCCACAAGACCCATCTTATCAAGCAATTCAGACTGGTATTGAGCGTGCGCGCACGGCTTTAGCGGCAAGTCCTGACGCGCAGTTGAAGAGCGATTCGTCAACAGAATCATCAACCCGTCAACCCGCCGCAGCCAATGACTATCAGTTGTTGGTTGAGGTGAGCTTGAGTGATGCGTTGGTAGATCAGGTGTCTGCAACAGACACAGTATACGTATTTGCCCGTGCGCAAGAAGGCCCACCTATGCCGTTGGCCGCCAAGCGTCTTACAGTTGCCGACTTGCCAGCTCGTTTTGCGCTGACCGATGCTGATTCTTTAATGCCAAACCTAAAGCTATCAAGTATTCGACATCTAGAGCTTAAAGCCAGTATTTCCAGTGATGGTGATGCTATGCAGGCGCAATGGGTCAGTGACTCAGTAGCAGTGGATAGCACAGAAGAGGGACGCCATACGCTGCTCATTGATCAAAATAATTAATTTAAAATTAACACTGTCACTAAGCCGCTTATCGCATTGCCGGATAAGCGGCTTAGTTGTTTTTCATATTTGAAAAAATCATTCAATCGTTGAGCGTTAATGATGAATAGAAAACTTTTGACTGCTGAAGGCTATAAAAAACTTAAAGACGAGTTGGAGTATCTGCACCGCACCTTGCGCCCAGAAATTACTGAAATAGTATCTTGGGCGGCCAGTCTCGGCGATCGTTCGGAAAATGCTGATTATCAATACAATAAGCGCAAACTGCGCGAAATTGACCGAAGAATTCGCCATCTAACTAAGCTTTTTGAAGTGGCAGAAGAAGTACCCTATAACCCTGTTCAAGAAGGTAAGGTCTACTTTGGAGCCTGGGTTGAATTGGAAAATGATGAAGGTGAAAACCTGCGTTTCCGCATCGTGGGTGATGAGGAAGTGTATGGCCGTAACGACTACATTTCCTTGCGCTCCCCCATGGCTAAAGCTTGTTTAGGTAAAACAGTTGATGAGGATGTATTGGTATGCACTCCAGCGGGTGATGCGCATTGGTATGTGGTAAAGATTGAATACAATCTAGCTGCAGAGCCTGCTAACAAGTATCCCAAAGGTGGCGGCCCAAGCGGCGCGCATAGCTGAGCTTTTGCTTTTCGATGCCTCTGGGAGCTTGATTAACAAGCAGCGTGCTTTGCAGAGTTCTAGCGAGTTGATTCAGTGGATGGAAATCGATGCGCCTTAAACCAGAAATAATATGTGTGCATGAGCAGTGGCTCGACCTTTTTTGTGAGGTTGATGTAACAGAGGCCTTTTAGCCGTGGTTAAACGGCTATTTTATTCAGTAGGCTTTTTTTTACTGGGAGCTGCTGGTCAGCCCAATTTAGTGCGCGCAGGTTGTTATCTGTAGCGCTGCTAAATAATTGCCCAGAATGCGGTTGCGCGTAGCAGGTGTCACCGCGCTGTGGTTGCCAGCTGTTGTAGTGTGCGTGGCTAATGGAAACCTCCCATAGATCTTGGCTCTGCCAGCCGATGGGCTCCAGCTCCAGGCGTACTTCAGCACCGATTAAACTCACTGCTTTAATTGTTAATGGTAAATGTGCGTGCGCAGAAGGTTGCGTGCTTAAACTCAATTCATGGGAGCGCAGATATAATTGACCGGATTCAGCCTGCTCAGCGTGAGGAAAAGCGACCCAGGCTTGACCTTGCTGTAAACGATTGTGCTGTGCTTGGCCTTCAAACACGTTCACCCCGCCTAAAAAGTCATACACAAAACGACTGGCTGGCTGATGGTAAAGCTCTTGCGGGGTGGCTTGCTGTTCGATTTTACCTTGGCTCATCACCACCACACGGTCGGATACTTCTAAAGCTTCTTCTTGGTCATGGGTGACAAACACGCTGGTAAAGCCCAAGTCATCATGCAGGTCACGTAACCAGCGGCGCAGTTCTTTACGGACTTTGGCATCTAGGGCACCAAAGGGTTCGTCTAACAATAAGACACGGGGCTGCATGGCCAGTGCGCGGGCCAAGGCAATCCGTTGCTTTTGTCCACCCGAAAGCTGTGCAGGATAACGTTTAGCAAGGTGGCCCAATTGTACTTTGTCGAGCAGTTCAGCGACCTGTTGTTTGATGGCTGCTTTACTGGGGCGCTGTGCTTTAGGCAATACGTCTAGCCCAAATGCCACATTGTCAGTTACTGTCATATGGCGAAATAAGGCGTAGTGTTGGAAAACAAAACCAACTTTGCGGTCTCTCACATGCAAGTGGGTGACATCCTTGTTACTGAATAGAATTTGCCCTTGGTCGGCTGTTTCTAAGCCGGCAATGATACGCAATAAAGTGGTTTTTCCAGACCCTGAGGGGCCGAGTAAGCCAACCATTTCACCTTGGTTAATGGTTAGGTCAAGTGGCTTAAGGGCCTGAAAATCACCAAATTGCTTGCTGACTTGTTTAATTTGAATGCTCATGCTGTCTACCTAAAAGCTAATTGGCGTGTTGCTGTTGGCGCCATTCTAAAATTGTTTTGACCACCAGAGTCAGTAAAGCTAAAGCTGCTAAAAGGGTCGCGCTGGTAAAGGCGCCGACTAGGTTGTAATCCTGGTACAACAGTTCCACATGCAATGGCAGGGTGTTGGTTTCGCCACGAATATTGCCTGAAACCACAGAGACTGCACCAAATTCACCGACCGCTCGAGCATTGGTGAGTACAACGCCATACAGCAGTGCCCACTTGATATTAGGTAGGGTGACGCGGCGGAACATTTGCCAACCGCTGGCGCCCAAGCTTAAAGCGGCTTCTTCCTCAGAGCTGCCTTGCTGTTGCATTAAAGGGATGAGCTCACGGGCCACAAAAGGGCAGGTGATAAATACGGTAACCATGACGATGCCCGGCCAGGCGAACATTAATTGCACATCATGATCCATCAACCAACCGCCAATCCAGCCGTTATTGCCATACAGCAGTAAATACATCAGGCCAGCAACCACTGGGGACACGGCAAAAGGAATATCGATCAGGGTCATTAAAATACGGCGACCGGGAAATTCAAAACGGGTCACCAACCAAGCTAAGAAAACCCCGAAAATCAAGTTTAAGGGAACCGTTAAAGCCGCGACAAAAAGGGTTAAAGCAATGGCGTGTAAGGTGTATGTGTCACTTAGGTTAGTCCAAAACACACTTAAACCGGCGCTTAGGGCTTGGGCGAAAATAGCAAATAATGGCACCACTAATAAGAGGGCAACAAAGAAGCAAGCCAAACCAATAAGGAGACGTCTGAGCCAAGGTTGATCACCGATACGTTGTTGGTGACGGGTGTTTGTATGGGCCATAACTAGCTGCCTTTTAAACGTTTAAGATAACGGGTTTGCCAAATGTTTACGGCAAGTAACAATAATAACGACGCCAGTAAGATCACTGAAGCAATGGCGCTGGCTGCTGCGTAATCAAATTCTTGTAGGCGCACAAAAATCATTAAACTGGTCACTTCACTTAAATACGGCATGTTGCCGGCAATAAAAATAACCGCGCCAAATTCACCTAAACTGCGAATAAAGGATAAAACTACACCTGTTACTAAGGCCGGCCACAGGCTAGGAAAAATCACCCGTCTAAACACTGTCCAGTCTTTACCACCTAAGCTTAAGGCGGCTTCTTCATCACCAGAGTTGAGGTCTTCCATAACCGGTTGCACATTGCGTACCACGAAAGGAATGCTGGTAAATAGCATGGCAATCATAATGCCTAAGGGTGTGTAGGCCACTTCAATACCAAGCTTGGCTAAGCCTTGACCATACCAGCCGCTTTCTGAAAATAAAGTGGCTAAGGTGATACCGGCTACCGCTGTGGGAAGAGCAAAAGGTAAGTCCACCAAGGCATCAATTAAACGCTTACCTGGGAAACTGTAACGAACCAGCACCCAAGCCAGCAATAAACCCACAACACCGTTTAGGAGCGATGCTGTAAAGGCCATCAGTAGGGTTACTTTATACGATGCTACTACCCGTGGATCACTGATCACGCCCCAGTATTCTGTCCAGCTCATTTCAGCGGTCTGAATCAATAGGCCGCTGAGAGGCAGTAGCAACACCAAGCTAATAAACAGTAGAGATATCCCTAGGCTTAATGCAAAGCCCGGCAGAACCTGTCTGCCGGAGATGTGCAAGCGATTACCAATAAGGCTAGCAGCAGTCATTTTGAGTTACCGACGTTGTAATTGGTCGAGTTTACCGCCGCTGGCAAAATGCAGTTCCATGGCGTTTTTCCAGTCACCAGCAATCTCTTCAATGGTTAATAACTGCAGTTCAGGAAATTGCGCAGCTGTTTCTTGTTTAACCACTGGGTCGTGTACGCGGTAGTTAAAACTGGCCAATAAGCGTTGGCTATCTTCACTGTAAAGGTGTTCAAGGTAAGCATGGGCTAACTCAAGATTACCGTTGCGCTTGGCTGCTTTTTCAACCACGGCTACCGGGAATTCAGCTAAAAAACTGCTTGAAGGGACAACGATTTGGAACTCTTGCTCAGGGAAGGTCTTAATAATGCCTTGGATTTCTGATTCAAACGTCAGTAGGGCATCACCAATACCACGCTCCACAAAGGTGTTGGTCGCACCACGTCCACCGGTATCAAAAACAGCCACTTGCCCTAGAAAGTCTTTTAAAAACTCATCTACTTGGGTTTCATCACGGGCAAATTTTTTCTGGGCGTAGCCTAAAGCAGCGAGATAGCTGTAACGGCCATTACCCGAAGTTTTTGGATTGGGGAGCACTAAGCGAACATCTTCGCGGGTTAGATCGTCCCAGTCTTTAATATTTTTTGGGTTATCTTTGCGTACCAAAAAGGCCATGGTGGAGTAGTAAGGTGAGCTGGCATTGGGAAACGCGTCGCGCCAGTCTTTTGGTAACAGTTGACCTTTTTCATACAGAATATCCACGTCAGTGACTTGGTTGTAAGTGACCACATCTGCACGTAACCCCTGGATAATAGCTTGCGCTTGGCGTGAAGAACCGGCATGAGACTGTTTGATCTCGACTTGCTGTCCGGTTTTCTCTTCCCAGTACGCGTTAAAGTGCTCGTTATAGCTGGCGAATAATTCACGGGCAATATCATAAGATGAGTTTAATAAAGTGGGCTTATCTGCTGCTGAAGCGAATGGGCTGGCTAAAGCAAGGGCTAAGCCTGAGGCCAGTATGGTCTTACCGAAGCGTTTAAATGTTGTAGACATTAGGTATTCCTTTGAAGGTCATGGTTAAGCATGTGATTAGACTATTCTCAGCAGCTTGATATAACAAGAGCCCTATCTATAACATTTTAGAATATGCAAAGAGCGCAAATGTAAATGTTTCCTGAGTTCGATTAAGCCTGAAGATGCTGGGGCATGACTTAAGCTTGCAGCTGTGCAGTTAGGCTTATACTGTTGGCCCGCCGTTGCTTCATAATGGTGGACTCAGATGTTTGATAGGACTTAAATCACTGTGGAGTATTTTTTGAGCTTTGGGCTGGTGATGGGTTTGGCTTCAGGTCTTTCCCCAGGACCTTTATTAACGTTAGTCATCACTGAGTCGTTACAGCATGGTGTCAAAGCAGGCATTAAGGTTGCTTTGGCACCAGTCATTTCAGATGCACCTATTATTATTGTGATGCTATTAGTTGTGGACCAGCTGTCAGGTTTTAATGTTCTGATTGGCGTGCTGTCGCTACTGGGGAGTTGCTATGTGTTTTACATTGCTTATGACACGCTAAGGCATGAACCACCCGATCAACAGCAGAGTACAGGGCCATCTAAATCAGTCACTAAAGGTATTTTAGCCAATGTGCTCAACCCACACCCTTATGTATTTTGGTTGGCAGTCGGTGCCCCAACGATTATTAAGGCAAGCAGTGTCAGTGTGCTTGCCCCAGTGGTTTTTTTGGTGGGGTTTTATTTACCTTTGGTAGGCTCCAAGGTTGCTCTGGCAGTTTTGCTGGGCAGGCATCGAGATGTGTTAAGCGGGCGGGCTTACAGTTATGTGATGCGGTTTTTGGCTGTGTTATTAGCGATTTTTGCCGTGGTGTTATTGGTTGAGGGGGTTAATCTATTAACTGAAACTGTGGCAGTAGAGGTCTAATTGCAGCATTGTATCTAGGCATTAAGCATCGAAGTGACGCTGCCAGGCCAAATGCAATTTGCCTATTGCTGGATTGTGCTGCGCACCATTCGCGGCGGTGATGGGATCGATGAGTTTTTACCTGTGGCTTGTGGGGGTGTTCTTGCAGTATAAAGGAAGTCAGCTTTTTGGCTTTGCTGGATCAAAAATGCTTTAAGCAGCGGCAAATAGAGGCGTAGCTGTACGCCTATTTGCTGTTGGTTGTGTCATCACAGGTTATCTTTTATTTCGAACGACAACAGGAGAACACATGGATATCATTAGCTTAATAGTGTTTCTAGCCATTGGTGCGCTGATCGGTTGGTTAGCGGGAAAAATCGTTAAGGGTCGTGGTTTTGGCGTAATCGGCAATATGGTGGTCGGTATCGTTGGGTCCGTGTTAGGTGGTTTTATATTTAACCTAGTAGGTATTACTGCTGGTGGATTTTTAGGCTCTGTGGTGATGGGCACAATTGGCGCAATAATACTCTTGTATTTGATTGGGCTAGTGAAGAAGGGCTAGCTTGCGAGACACTTTACAATTTGAGGCGGCGGCAAGGCGTGTGATCTTGCTGCCGCTTTTTTATTTAGACAATGTTTTTTCGACACTTTATTAACCGTTGCGCAAGATCTGCAGCGGACTGCTGCTTAACACTTGGCGGGTGCCCAGCATGCCCACTGTGGTAATCAACAACGCGCCAATCATGGGTAAAACAACGAGCCACGGATGCGGCTGCCATACCAAGTTAAAGGCAAAGCGGTAGAGAATGTAGCTGCTGATTTCACAGCCTAGCCACGCCAGTAGGCCACTGCAGGCGCCGATTAAGGCAAACTCATTGCGCTGGGCCTGCACTAATAATTGACGCGAAGCACCTAGGGCCCTAAGTAAGGCGCCTTGTTGGACACGCTCAGTGAGGGTGCTTTGTAGTCCAGCAATTAATACGGTAACGCCAGCGGCCAAGACAAACAGCAGAATCAGTTCAATGGCTAAGGTGACTTGCGCTAAAATATCACGCAGCTGCCGCAGTACCGCATCCACTTGCAAAATACTGATACTGGGAAAGTTTTTTGCCAGATCAATGCGCTGTTGCTCCGAATGCTCTGGCAGATAAAAGCTGGTCATATAGGTATGAGCAACGCTACCCATGTGCTGAGGATTAAAAATCACAAAGAAGTTGGGCTGCATGCTGTTCCAGTCCACAGTGCGCAAGCTGCTAATCTGCGCAGGGTAGTCCGTGCCGCCAATATGGAAAGTCAGTTGATCGCCCACTGTAACACCCAGTTCCCTAGCGAGATCATTCTCCATAGACACTTGGTACACAGCCACTGCACTGTTGAGCGGTTTAGCCGTAGGCCACCAATCACCTTGCACAATATCATTGTTGTCAGGCAGTTGATCTGTCCAGGTTAGGTTTAAATCGCGTTGCAAGGTACGCATGACACGGGCGTCGGGATTAAATAAATCTGTGGTTTTTTGGCCGTTGATTTGGGTTAAACGTCCCAGTATTACAGGGTAGAGTGGTGCTGAATTGCTACTGATCTTATCCAGCTGGGCGCTGAACTCAGGTTGCTGTGCCGGTAAAATATTCACTGCAAAATGATTGGGCGCCTGTTCCGGCAGTTGCGCCTGCCAGTTATCCAGCAGTTCGCTGCGTAGCAGGACAATTAAGGTCATGGATAGCAAGATCAACGCAAAGGCCATAATCTGCCCAACGCTATTGAGTGGATAGCGCAGTAAGTGGCCCAAACTTAAGCGCCACGCCAAATTACGTTTGGCCAGCCAAAAACGTAGGCTTTTTAAACTAAAAAATAACCCCGTACCCAATACTAATGCAGCGCCGCCACCGCCAAGCAGCAGGGCGCTGGTCAGGCGTACATCAAGGTTGAGTTGCCACATCAATGCGGCTAGAGCTAACAGTACACTGGCGTACAGCAGCCAAGTGGCTGGCGCTACTGGAATCAAATCGCGGCGCAGCACGCGCAGTGGCGCAATACGGCCCAGAGAAATCAGAGGCGGTAAAGCAAAACCCGCCAGCATCACCGCGCTGGTGGCGATACCTGTAATAAAAGGTTTTAAACTGCCGGCCGGAATATCCTCCGGCAATAAATCCGCCAATAATTCAAATAAAGCAAACTGGGTTAACCAACCCAGTAGGGTGCCAAGCAAGCTGGCCAATAAAGCCAGTACCAGCAGCTGCAAGCAAAATAGCCATAGTGTGTGTCGACGGGATAAACCGAAGCAGCGCAGTAAGGCTGCTTGATCAAAACGTTGCCGCGCATAACGATTAGCGGATAGCGCCACTGCCACACCAGCCAGCAAAATAGCGGCGAGACTGGCTAGATTTAAATAACTGGCGGCACGTTCAAGGGCACTGCTGACCTGTTGATTGCCGTCTTCAAGACCTTCCAAGCGCTGATGCGCTAATAAGGTGCTCTGTAGAGCTTGGCGCTGCTGTTGGATCAGCTCTGCATCACCACTCCAGAGTTGGCGGTAGCGCGCCCGGCTGCCGGGCTGCAATACATCAGCAGCGGCCAAATCGGCCTGATGAATCATTGCCCGTGGGGTAAAGCTTAATAAATTACCGGCGCGGTCCGGTTCATAGGTGAGAATCCGCGCAACTGTGAACTGGGCCGCGCCAATTTCAACGCGATCACCCACCTCCACAGCAAGGCTGTTAAGCAGTTCTGCATCGAGCCACACTTCACCGGCTTGTGGGCGCCCGCCACTGATTTCTTCGCCATGCAACGTGGTGGTGCTGCGTAAACTGCCGCGCAGTGGATAGTCATCGTCGACCACTTTAACGCTGGCCAGCTGTAAGCCGCTGGCAGTGGCCAGCATACTGGCAAACTGCAGAGTTTGTGCACTGCTTAGAGCGCTACTGTAGGGGGTAGCAAGTTGTTCAGGTAAGGGGGCTTCGCTACTGGATAACACCAAGTCAGCGGCTAAAAACTCGCCAGCACTGAGCTGCATCGCACCCTGCAAGCGCTCAGCAAAGTGGCCAATGGTGCTGCTACTGGCGACCGCAATCAGTAGAGCAAAAAATAGAATGCGTAATTCTGCAGTACGGCGCTCACGATACAGTTGTTTGGCGGCTAGTTTAAAGAAGCTGAAAAAAGTCAGTTGCATGTGCGCTCCACTTGACGACCGCCTTCTAGACGCATCTGTTGTTGGCAGCGGGCAGCGAGTTTTTCGTCATGGGTAACGAGCACTAAAGTGGTGCCCAGCTCTTTATTCATTTGAAACATCAGGTTGCTGATATTTTCGCCGGTTTGGCTGTCTAGGTTACCCGTGGGCTCATCGGCAAATAACACATCCGGCTCACTGGCAAATGCACGGGCTAAGGCGACCCGTTGCTGCTCTCCACCAGAGAGTAAGTTAACCGAGTGCTTCAAGCGCTGTGCGAGCCCTACTCGGGTTAATAATTCACGGGCGCGTTGTTGCGGATTTGGATGGCCGGCCAGTTCTAAGGGCAGCATGACATTTTCTAAGGCATTTAGGCTGTCCAGTAACAAAAACGCCTGAAAAACAAAACCCACATGGGTGGCGCGAACTGCAGCGCGCTGATCCTCATCAAGCGTGTTGAGGTGGTGTCCTGCTAGAATGACTTTGCCGGCACTGGGTAAATCAAGGCCAGCCAAAAGTCCCAATAAAGTTGATTTGCCAGAGCCGGATCGGCCTACAATAGCCAATGAATCACCAGCATTTAAGGTGAAAGATACATCATCGACAATGGTCAGCTCGCCTTCTGCAGAAGAAACCTTTTTACTAAGGTGCTGAACATTAAGAATACTTTGAGTCATGAGGGTTCCAATGCGTCAATGGATAGCAACGATATGCTTAATTGTGCTGAGTTCTTTAACTACTGTGCAAGCCGCAACACTCTTGGTGGTGGGTGATAGTATCAGCGCAGCCTATGGACTGGAAACCCAGCAAGGCTGGGTGGCCTTATTGCAAGATAAAATAGTTAAGCAAGGTATAGGTATAAGCGTAAAAAATGCATCGGTCAGTGGTGAAACGACTGCCGGCGGGTTAGCGCGTTTTCCAGACCTGTTGGCTGAACACCAGCCTGAGTATGTAATCATTGAGCTGGGGGGGAATGACGGTTTGCGCGGATTAACACTGACCCATATTGCCTCTAATCTCACAGCTATGATTCGCCAAGCCCAAGAGCAGAATGCTGAGGTACTGTTGCTGGGGATGCGTTTGCCGAGTAATTACGGAAAACTGTACACTAGCGCATTTTATAGTATGTATCAGCATATTGCTGAGAAGGAAAAGGTGGCTTTAGTGGACTTTTTCCTAGATGGCGTCGGCGGTGTGGAAGGCATGATGCAAGAAGATGGTATTCATCCAACGCTCGAAGCACAGCCCATACTGCTCGAAAATGCTTGGCAGGGACTGCAGCCTTTATTGGTTGAAGATTAAAGATATCGATATTTGTGCGAAGAATATTTTCTCTAGGCACTGTTATAGTGCGCCGCTTTGGGCTAATGTGGCGCGCGAATTTGTTGGGGCGCTGTATGGCACGCATAGCTTGGTCTTTACATGTATATCAAATGATTTTGCCGGATGAGCAAATGGATCTGTTTGCCTGTCAAAAGGAGCGGGTGCACGCGGTGAAGCGTCAGCTGGAACTGGACAGCCATGTGGACCGTACCCTGTGCGGTAGCTTGCTGCCTGCGCAACCCCATTGGCAAACCTTAGAGCGGCGCTTATTGCGTACTGCGCATTTTTGCCCTTTATGCCGTGAAGAAATCCAAGCGCAACGCAAGCACTTTCAGCCCGGATGGAAGTCAGCGTAAAATACTGTCATGTATGGGAAGGGTTTTTAGTGTCCCGTACTATCGCGACATTATAAAATCTTATTTGTGGGTCACTGTGATGTTGTTAGACATGTTTACATCTAAACTGCTGCGCATCTGCCTGCTTGCTGTATTGTGCACAGCGCCTTCTGCGTTTGCTTTAGAGCTGCCTTTGCCGTCACCTGGCGAAGATGTGGTGGGTGAGGTGCAGGTGATTCAGGCGCGCTATGAAGACACTTTTGCTGATTTAGGCAAAGCCCATGATTTAGGCTATTTAGAAATGGTGGCAGCCAACCCAGGGGTTGATGCTTGGTTGCCCGGTGAAGGTACAGAAATCATTCTGCCGACCCGCTATATTTTGCCACCTGGCCCCCGTGAGGGCGTGGTGATTAATTTAGCTGAATACCGCTTGTACTATTACCCAAAAGATAAGCCAGTGGTGTACACCTATCCATTAGGTATTGGCCGTGAAGGTTGGGATTCACCTGTCAGTACCACCAGAATTGCGGTGAAAACGCCAAACCCTGGCTGGACACCCCCGCAATCTATTTTGCGCGAAGCTGAGGAAGCAGGCAGCCCTTTACCATCTTATGTGCCCCCAGGGCCAGACAACCCTTTAGGGCCTTATAAGCTGACGTTAGGCTTGCCGGGCTATTTAATTCATGGCTCCAATAAAAAGTTTGGTATTGGCATGCGAGTCAGTCATGGCTGTTTTCGGATGCTTAATCATAATGTCCTGGAGTTAGCAGATTTGGTGCCTGTTGGCACTCAAGTGCGCATTATTGATGAACCTTATAAGTTCGGTTTTGCCAATGGTAAGTTGTATCTAGAAGCCCATCAGCCCTTAGCAAACAGTGAAAAAGGCATCTCTGTGGTGGATAGGCATGCGGCAGTGGTTAATGTGTTGCTGGAACGAGGTGATGTGCAAAACACTCATCTCATAGACTGGCAGCGGGTGCGTGAAGTCGTTGCTGGGGAACAGGGCATACCAGTGGCCATTGCAGAGCAAGCAATGCTCGTTGAAGATGCACAAGGCAGTGCGTCAGCAATCATGTATTAACTGTTGACATCCTCCCACCCTTTAGCTAACTAAAGGATGGGGATTCCTACTACTAGACGGCCATGCCCGACCGCGAGAATGTTCTTTGCCGCATTAACATCGCGGTCGTGAGTGACACCACACTCACAAGTCCATCCCCTTATTCCAAGCCCTGCGATACCTTTCGGCCTGCTGTCGGGCAAAGCGCCGCAACTGCTACAGATTTGGGTGGTGTATGCCTCGTTAACTTCCTTAAAAACAATGCCTGCGTGAGCGCATTTATAGTCCAGCATTGTTTTTAACTGCCCCCAGCCAGCATCCAGCACTGACTTGGCCATCTTGGTTTTAACGAGTTTTAAACTGCTGACATTGCCCACATAGATTTCACCGCAGCGGTTGACCAACGTGCGGCTAAATTTGTGCAATGCGTCCTTTCTACGATTGGCGATTTTCGCGTGAATGGTTTTGACTTGGGTTTTGTTCCTAGCCCGTTGCGCTATGGCTAATTTTTCCTCAAGCCCACGGTAGAAGCGGCCAGCTTCTAACTTTGTACCGTCCGAGCAGGTGGCGGTATCGGTCAACCCAAGATCAATACCGATACGGTCTTGGCCTTTGGTTGGCTCGACCTCGACATCCACCACCACATTGAAGTACCAGCGGCCACGGGCATCTTCATTGAAGCTGGCTGAGCGGAATTTGTATTGGCTCAAGCCGTAACTGTCCCACACTTTAAAGTAGTGGCCGTTGTGATAGACCTGCCCATTTTTCCATTGCGCTGCACCTGTATTAACAGGTATCCAGCCCAGTGAGCGCCTAACACCACCTGATCTACGCCAATTCA
>DASROA010000016.1:0-34416 GCA_035647115.1 Thiopseudomonas sp.
GGTTTATAATAAACCTAAAGTTAAAACAGGGAAGGCAATGAGTATGGCTAGTCTAATAATATCTGCACACACAAAAGGTAAAACCCCTTTGTAAATTTGACCAATAGGGACTTCAGGTGCAACGCTTTTAATAACGAAGACATTCATCCCGACAGGTGGAGTCATTAAACCTAGCTCAACTGTAACTACGGCAATAACACCAAACCAAACTGGATCAAAACCTGCATTGATAATGAGTGGCAGGACTACGGGGACCGTTAGTAAAAGCATAGCTAAACTGTCCATCACACAGCCGAGTAAAACAAACAACACCAGCACGGCAAGAAGCACTAAATAGGGTGATAGTTGCCATGCGCTGACGAGGTCGACAAGGAAGAAAGAGATGCGGGAGACTGATAGAAAATAGCCAAAAATATCAGCGCCGACAATCATAAAAAATATCATGGCTGAAAGTGCTAGGGTTTCGGAAAGGGCAGAGGTTAGGCCGCCCCAGCGCATACCACGCAGCAGTGCGATAATTAGAGTAATAAACGCCCCAATTGCCGCAGCTTCAGTTGGAGTAAATAAACCGCCATAAATACCACCGATAATCAGCGCAAATACCAGCATAAACGGTAAAAAACCGCGCATGTCTATGAGTTTCTGTTTTAAATTTGTCACTGAGCCTGGTTTGGCCAGATGAGGAAAGAAATGCACCAATAGAGCAATGGTCATGCAGTATAAGAATAGACCTAGAATCCCCGGCAGTAGGCCAGCAATAAACATATCACTGACGGATTGTTCAGCGATTAGCGCATATAGCAATAGAGCAATGCTGGGCGGGATAATAATACCCAGTGTACCGCCTGCAGCTAAAGTTCCTGTAGCTAAAGAATCAAGGTAGCCGTGCTTACGCATTTCAGGCAAAGCAACCCGCGACATGCTGGCTGCGGTGGCAACTGAAGAACCGGAAATGGCTGAAAACGCACCGCAAGCAGATACCGCAGCAATAGCCATTCCACCGCGCCAGCCACCAAATAATGAGCGAGCAGCAGTAAAAAGCTCTTGTGACATATTAGCTTTTGAAGCCAGCACCCCCATAAACAAGAACATTGGGATGGGGCTGAAATTGTAGTTGCTGAGTGTTTCAAAAGGGCCAGCTTCAAGCAATGCAAAAGCCGGTTCAAAAGCAACGATTAGGCCAAAGCCAACTAATCCGCTTAAGGCCATAGCTAGAGCTACAGGACAACGCAAGGCGATCATAACCAGCATGCCTGCAATACATAGTAAGCCTAGAATTGCTGGAGTCATGTCTGTACCTCATATTTTTTTTGCGCATCGCTGGCAGGCGCTGTGTAGCGAAAAATAATGGCGTAACCGGTTAATAAACCGCGAATGCCAAGTATTGAGAGCGCTGCAGCGCCAATGTAATAGATATAAGATAAAGGGATCAGTAGGTCTTGACTCTGTTCACCGCTTTCTGCAGCCCAGAGGCCACCTGCAATAAAGCGCCAGCATAAGGCCGCGCCGAGAAAGCCAAAACAAATCGTATACGCACCGGTAAAGAAACGTAGACGCGCAGCATCCATTTGCTGGGTAAATAAATCCACAACTATTTGTCCCTTATCCACCGCATGGGGAAAAGCGAATAGCATGGAAAACAGCAAGCTGAAGTTGACCAGCTCTATACCACCAGTAAAGGTTAAATCGATATTGCCGTTACTGAGAGAAAATAGGAGACGAGCAGCAACATCAACGACAATCAGCATCATCATCACAATGATCAGTACACCGCTGAACTGGTACATCAGTTTGGCAATACGGTCTGTAAACTGAGTTAAAGTTTCCATTTTATTCTCATCCTTTTATGTTTAGATTTTGCAGTTGACGCTGAGCTCAAGGGCGCGCGCGTAAACTTGACGGCCAGGTAAGCCACGCTTCTCTAACTTGTCGAGATAGTCGTCGGTGGCTTGCTTGAAAATCGGCTGCCAAGCTTGGTGATCAGGTTCACTGATCGTGTGGTTGACGGAAACAGCTTCAGCCCGCCCAGCAGTATCGAGATCGTCGAACACCTTGGCCAATTGTTGTGACCAATGCATTCCAGAGTGCTTTTGCATGATGAGTTGTAATTCATTGGGCATGCTCTCGTAGAGCCTTTTATTCATTGTTACAACGAAGGACAAGTTATATAGATTAATTTCGTTATGAAAAGAAGTTTGCTCATTAGTGCGAAAACTTTTCATTGCTTCCCATGGAAAGGCGACGCCATCGAGAATGCCGCGCTGTAAAGAAGGGTAGGTTTCTGGTGCAGGTATTCCCACGGGTTGTGCCCCTTGTGACTCCAGAAGCTGGGCTACAACAGTAGTTGGGCGACGGATTTTTAAGCCAGCAAGATCCTGGGGCTGCTGGATAGCTTTGTTGCGTGTGTGTAAGTAGCCAGGGCCGTGGGTAAATAAGAATAAGACTTGTGTGTGTCTATACTCACGGGAAATAAGCTTTTCATCATAAAGCGATTGTAATATACAGGAGCCATGGGCGGCTGAATCAGCCATATTAGGCAGTTCAATAATTTGCGTAAGAGGAAACCGATTCGCATTATAACCCTGTACGGTGGCAGTGATATCGGTAATACGTTTTCTTACACCATCATAGCTTTTAGGTGCTTTAGTTAGTGTTTGGGCTGGATAAAAGTCAACAGTAATACGGCCGTTAGAGGCATCTTCTAATGAGCTTGCCCAGCTTTCAAAACCTTTATGCACCTCTGAAGTGGCCGGCCAGAAATGTGAAAATCTTAGTGTATATTCTGCTGCTTGGGCCAGGCCGTTGCTTAATATAACAATCAGTGACAAGGCTATAATCTTGTGCATGAACTCACCCTTATTGTTTTAATTAGCTGTGTGTGGGGGTCGTTACATCTGTGGGTGTAGGCGCTAAGCCGTTCACCTCTGTTTTGAATATAGAGCAAGGAACTGATGAGTCATAATGAATAATCAACTCTTATCCATATCGAATTTGATATGGATAAGAGTGCTATGAGGAAGGGTGAAATTATTACTGAATAAAAAATAAAATAGCAGAAATACTAAAAAAGGCGCAGATGGTAGTTAACATCAAAGTGCTTGCAGTGAAGTTTCTATAACCAAATTGGTTTCCGAAAATTGGATAAATACTCATCATTGGCATAGCCGCAAGTAGAATGGCTGCTAACTGTAGCTGGGGGTCGAACGGTGGAAGCAACCAGATTAGTAAGGCAACTAGGAGAGGGTGCATGATCAGTTTGCCGAGCAATACTGGAATGATGCTACCGAGCTCACCTTTAAGTGGGCTGCCTACTAAGGAACCACCGATTACAAACAGCGCAATAGTGGCTGATGCGCCACCAAGCATTTTCAAGGTGATACTGACTGGGTCTGGCAGTTGGATGTTCAGGGCTGAAACTAGCATGCCGGTAACAATGGCTATTAATAATGGATTGCGCAGCATACGTTTGTGTAGACGAATTAAAATAGGACCGAGTTTCATTCCACTGCCACGGGAACTATTAAATTCTAAAAGCGCCATGCAGACTGGAATAATCACGATTATTTCGACTAGCAATGCCATCGAGAAGGCCTGTCCAGCGCTGTCGCTCACTACCTGTAAGAGTACAGGGAAGCCAAAGTATGGTGTATTCGACATGGATACACCTAAAGCTTTTAGTGAGCCTAATACAGCTTCGTCCTTAATTACTTTAGTGCTTAAAAATAGTGCTATTCCCAGCATTAAAAGAGAACCAAGGCCATAGGATAGTATGAAGTTTAGATCAATAACCTCATGGAACTCCATTGAACTCAAGGTGTGGATAATTAAGCCAGGCATAGCAAAGTAGAGAACAAAACGGCCTAAGCTTGGAATTGCCTCATGGGATAAGATTCGCCAGCGTACAGATGCATAGCCAAGACCGATAAGTAAGAAAATAGGGGTCGTAATCGACACAATAGCGAGCATATATGACTCTTTTCCTAGCACTTTGCTAAGATCGTTTGAGTAGTAAAATTTTAATATCTATGTTTATAGATTAAAGACATTTGGTTTTTTAAAACGATACGTTATGCGAGATACCAGCTGGTATTTTTAAAGTACAAGCGCATTATGTTTGCTCTGCTGCGTGTAAAATACTATCAAGCCATGGCTGGGTAGCACCGCCAGTTAAGAGGTGCTCTTGTAGGTCAGCTAAACTCAATTTAATGCCGCATTGTTCTTGTATCAATTTAAGTAAATGTTTTTTCCCATTTAAGGCTTTTGTACAGGCTGTTTTTACCAATTCACTGGCTTCATCGCGCGACATGCTTTTAGCCAAAGCAAAAGTAGCTGCTTCTGCATAAATAACACCGTTGTACAGTTCTAAGTTGGTTAACATATTGTCTGCATTGACTTGAATGTGAGTTAATGCGTTATTGCTGTGACGCAAGGCCGCAGCTGTGGCCATTAACATAGTAGGTAAAACTAGCCACTCTAGAGTCCAAGCGCTGCCACTGCGCTCATGCTCATGCAGCATAGCTTGATGCATTTGTCCCAGCTGTCCTGCATTATGGCGCGCTAAGGTGACTAACAGTTCAGCGCTAACGGGGTTGCATTTTTGCGGCATGGTGGATGAGCCACCGCCATTAGTAAAGGTGAGTTCACCGACTTCTGACTGCCCCAATAATAACCAATCTTGGCCCATCTTGCCTAGGAGGCCAGTAGTCAGCCCTAGCCAATTGGCTAGCTCAACAACACTGTCACGCTGCGTATGCCAGTTGTAGCCAGCAGTTAAGTTGAGACGTTTTGCTAGTCTTTCTGTAACGGCAGTGGCTTGCTCTTGCATAGCAGACAGTGTTCCAACAGCGCCGGCAAGTTGCAGTTTAAGGAAGCGCGGTTTTAGCTCCTTTAAGCGCTCTTGTTGGCGCAGTAAAGGTGCCAGCCAGTTGGCAACTTTAAGTCCAAAACTCATAGGCACTGCTTGCTGTGTGCGGGTGCGACCTGCTATTAGAGTGTTGCGGTGAGCTATTGCCAGTTTGTGCAACTGTTTAATCACATCCCGCAAGCGAACCTCATAGAGGTTAAGCAGTTCTCGACAGTTAAGTACTAGAGCGGTATCAATAATATCTTGGCTGGTGGCACCAAAATGTACCCAGCGAGCGTATTTTATAGGTAGGTTCTTTTTTAGCTCTTTTACTAAGGCAGGGACAGCTACGCCAGCATTGCCCGTCTCAGCGGCTAAAGCTGAAGCAGGCAAGTCAATATCAGTAGCCATTTGAGCGATGGCACGAGCAGCGTTCTCTGGGATGAGTCCACAGTCGGCCTGGGCTAACGCAAGTTCAGCCTCAACCTTTAACATGGCTTTGATTTGTGCGTTATCACCAAGATAATGGCCTGCCTCGGGATCAGACAAGAGCGAGTGATATAGCTCTGAGTCGAAAGGGGATATCGTCAACATATTTGCCTCGCTATTATGGGGTTAGTATTCACTAGAGAAAGCACAAGAAATATTTATATAGTGTTTGATTAGTGTGATATATAGCTTTGATGCCCCCTCGAGCTAAAGACAGAGGCTTCCTATAGCGCCGACCGTGAGAATGTTCTTAGTTACATTCACATTACGGTCATCGTGTGTGATACCGCACGTCTATTTTCTTATACCAAGTGTTGCGATGCTTTTCGACCTACTGTCGGGCAATGCTGGCGTAGCTGTCCCACGCCTAGCTGATATGAGTATCTGTTTGGCTAACGAGCTACCTTATGAGCGGTGACATGAGAGGTGAGTAAACTCCTCGGATACAGGTCTGCCACCGCCATGTAAATAATTTTTAGCAACGTCTTTTAAGAAATAGGTTTTTCACAAGATGCCTCTTTATACTTGGAAAAATACAGTTTCTAGAGCGCCCTGCATATGGATATCAAAATGATACTCAGGGCCAGTGCCAGTTTCTTTGCGCTGTGCAATTAAAGTAGCTCGGCGTTTTTCTGAAACCTTACTCAAAACAGGATCGTTGGCGTTGGCGCTGACTTCATCAGAGAAATATAGACGTGTATATGCATGGCTCAATAGGCCGCGCATAAAAACCACAACGGTAATAAATGGTGCGTGGCCATCTTGAGCGGCGCCGGGCTTGATGGTATCAAAGCGAAAGCTTAGGTCATCACTGGTACCGGTGCCACAGCGACCGTAACCAAGAAAGTCAGCTTCTAATGCACGATTATTGCGTTGATCTAACGGGTGGTTAAAGCGCCCCGCAGCGTTGGCTTGCCAAATTTCAATCAGAGCATCATCAACAGCTTCGCCGTTACCATCGAAAACTTTACCGCAGATGCGAATACGTTCGCCAGTAACACCGCCTTTTACCAACTGATTATCAGCAACTTGTGTATTTCCATAACTATATTGCTGGGCAGTTAAACCGTAAGCGAAATATGGACCAACGGTTTGTGAGGGAGTTTGTTTCATGGTCATGTCTTAAACCTCCATAGGGGTGGCGTTAACGCCACGCACAACAATGTTGAAAATGTAACCCAGTGCAAAGCCATCTTCGGTGACATCCAGTGAGAATTCGCTGACTAGACGCTTACGGGCTTGTTCAGGTGTGGCAATATAAATAGGGTCATAGTCCAACAACGGGTCGCCCGGGAAATACATTTGCGTCACCAAGCGGCTGCTGATGCAGGGTCCAAGCAAGGACAGGTGAATATGGTTGGGTCGCCATGCATTGGGATGGTTGCCCCAAGGGTATGCACCAGGCTTGATGGTGTAGAATTTATAGCGGCCATTTTCATCGGTTAAGCAGCGGCCAGCACCGAGAAAGTTTGGATCCAGTGGCGCATCGTGCTGATCAACTTTATGCACATAACGCCCTGCAGCATTGGCTTGCCAAATTTCAACTAAAGTATTTGGAATAGGCTTACCAAACTCGTCATAAACAGTGCCTGTAACTACAATGCGCTCACCAATAGGTTCACCATTAACTTGGCCGTTTTTAGTTAGATCATGATCCAAGGGGCCAATGACTTCTTGGCCAAATGCAGGGCCTGTGAGCTCAGCTAGCTCTGGATCAATTTGCACTAGGTTTTGTGAAACACCGCGCAAGGTTGAAGATTTGTATTCAGGAGAGATAAAAGCCGCGTGGCTTGACCAGTCTCTTTTAGTTAATTTAGTCATCTTGTTATACCTTTTGTGATTCAAGTTCGTTATAAGCTTCTTTAGCAACACGAAATGCGACATTGGAGTTAGGAACCCCTGCATAGACTGCGATATGCAGTAGGGTTTCTTGAACTTCTTGCTTGCTTGCACCCGTGTTGGCTGTAGCACGAATATGCATTGCAAGCTCTTCCTCGTGATGCAGTGCTGCCAATAAGGCAATAGTTATTAAGCTGCGATCGCGCTTACTTAATCCAGGGCGACTCCAGACTGAACCCCAAGCACCTTCAGTAATAAAAGTTTGAAAGGGTTCATCGAATTCAGTTTTATTTGCTGTGGCACGGTCTACGTGGGCGTCACCTAATACGGAGCGGCGCACTTGCATGCCTTGCTCAAAGCGGGAGTCTTGCAAGGTGTGCTGCTTGAGGAATTGTAAGATTAATTTTGCCATTTGCGCGGGTTGCTCAATGCATGGTAAGTGACCTGCGTTATTTATTGTTGCAAAATGGCTGTTCGGAATGAGTTCGGCAGTACTTTTTACTAGGGCGGGCGGTGTTGCACCATCTTGAGCGCCGGCTAGGCAAAGAGTGGGTTGTGTCAGCAGGGAGCTGCTATCGGTTAAGTCAGCATCACGGATTGAAGCGCAAGTGCCTATATAGCCATCTACGGGCGTACGCGTCATCATATTGCGCCATAGGATTAAGTCTTCAGGTCGGTTGTTTCTATATTCTTTAGCAAACCAGCGCTCCATAACTGCATCAGCAATGTGTTCAAGGTTGTGCTGACGAATCGTGCTTATACGATCCTCCCAGGCTTCAGGTTGGCCTATTTTGTGAGCAGTGTTAGACAAGATTAAGGTGTTGACTAGATCAGGACGGCGTGAAGCTACGCCTTGTGCGATCATGCCGCCTACGGAAAGTCCGCATAGGGCAACATTACTCTCGCCGAGTGAGTCAAGTAAGCCGATTAAGTCGTTTATATGATCATCAAGGTGATAAGGGGCAGGTGGACAGGCTGACAAGCCATGACCTCTTTTATCATAGCGAAGAAACCGATAGTGGGGGCTGAGCAAAGGTAGTAGCGTATCCCAGATGCGAAAGTCGGTACCTAACGAGTTTGAAAAGACTATTAACGGTAAATGCTGCGGGCCGTCCAGCTTGTAGTGAAGCAAGGTTCCATTGACTGTTTTGGTCTGAGCCATAGTGTTAGCCTTAGTTTTATGCAAATTTATTTGTTATTCATCATGCTTAAGTTATTCAGTATGTAAAATGATATTTTGAAAGCTTGGTATATCAAAATAGGAATGCATGCCTAAGGTTGCACTGCAGAAATCTGCTGTAATTAATAATGGTTATGCCGGAAGAGGCTGTTTTTCACTTTGCACGGGCATATAAATTTTGAAACATGCTGGATCTAGGTCGTGATATCTAAGCAAGTTTCTGAGGCGTGTACATTATCATAGGGCTGTAGAAAGGCATTGATGTGATCAATAGTTTTCACATGCCTATTTTGATATACATATAAGCTTAAAATTCATTATTCATTGGGGATTTTAACAACTAATCTCAAGAAACGTTGTTTGGTAACGCAGCATATGCTCGCTACTCGCTATAGAGATCTTGAATAGACAAGCAAGATAAATCGAAATTATTAATAAGAAAGGATCTTGTTTTATGACACCTACACCCTATCAAAACTTAGCGCTTCAGCCTTTGGCAGGACAGTGGCGGTTAGGCGGTTCGCTATCTAAGCTGCAGGTATTAAATCCGTATACAGGCGAAGAATTGCTGAAGCTCAATTTAGCGACCAAGGAGGATATGAATGAGGCTTTTTATACTGCTAGCGAGGCGCAAGTCGAGTGGGCTGCAACAAGCCCAGCTGAGCGTGCTGCAATCCTCTTAAAGGTCGTTGATATTTTTGATCAGCGCCGCGAAGAAATTATTGAATGGTTGATTAAAGAGTCAGGTAGTACGCGTATTAAAGCGCAGATTGAATGGGGTGCAGCTCGTGCCATCACTCTAGAAGCTGCCAGCTTCCCCAGTCGTGTACAAGGCAGTATCTTACCTAATGATATCCCTGGCAAAGAAAGTCGTGTGTACCGTAAACCGATCGGTGTTGTTGGCGTAATCAGTCCGTGGAATTTTCCTTTACATCTATCCCAGCGCTCTGTTGCACCTGCCTTAGCTTTAGGTAACGCCGTGGTGATCAAGCCGGCCAGTGATACACCTGTAACTGGCGGTTTATTGTTGGCACATATTTTTGCGGAAGCTGGTTTGCCGCCAGGCGTCCTAAGTGTTGTGGTAGGTGCAGGCTCAGAGATTGGCGATGCCTTTGTTGCTCATGAAGTTCCTGGGTTTATTTCTTTCACTGGGTCAACTGCAGTGGGTTTAAATATTGGCCGGATTACTTGCGGTGGTCAGTATCTAAAGCATGTAGCACTAGAGCTTGGCGGTAACAGCCCATTTGTAGTACTGGCAGACGCTGATATTGAACAAGCAGTGAATGCTGCGGTGGTCGGTAAGTTTTTGCATCAAGGGCAAATTTGCATGGCCATTAACCGTATTATTGTTGAGGAACCATTGCTTGATGAGTTTACTCATCGCTATGTAGAGCGAGTAAAATCGCTTAAATATGGCGACCCAAGCCACCCAGATACTGTTGTAGGGCCTGTAATTAATGAAAAACAGTTACAGGGCTTGCTAGATAAAATTGAAACTGCCAAAAAAGAAGGAGCAACAGTACTCGTGAGTGGAGAGCCACAGGGCAATGTATTGCCCCCCCATGTTTTTGGCAATGTAACAGCAGAGATGGAAATTGCTCGTGAAGAAATATTTGGACCTTTAGTTGGCATTCAAAGCGCAAAAAATGAGCAGCATGCCTTGCAGCTTGCGAATCAAAGTGCGTATGGCCTATCGAGCGCTGTATTTAGCGGTAGTTTAGAGCGTGGCGTACGCTTTGCACAAGGTATTCACGCAGGTATGACCCACGTTAATGATATGCCAGTTAATGATGCAGCAAATGCCGCATTTGGTGGTGAAAAGGGTTCGGGATTAGGTCGTTTTAATGGAGAGTGGGCGATTCAAGAGTTTACTCGTGATCATTGGATAACCGTTCAGCACGAGCCGCGCAATTATCCGTTTTAGTCATTCTAATAACAAAAAAGGGAGCTTAACTATGTCAGTTACTCGTCTTAAGCTTAAAAATCTAGCACTTGGCAGTTTTGTCGTATCGGCGATGTTTACTAGTTTAGTTGCTAGCGCTGCAAGTGCCGGTCAGTGGGAAAGTGGTGAACATGTGTATACGAAAGTATGCAGCTTATGTCATGAAACCGCTGGTGATATAGGTCCAATATTAGCGGGTCGTGAATTACCACCGGCATATATAACTTCCATCGTACGTAATGGGTTTCTTGCAATGCCTGCATTTGCAGCTTCTTTTATTGATGACGAAGCTTTGCAACAAGTCGGCGAATATATTCAGAAACTGCCTGCCTTAAATAAGGAGTAATTATGAGTATTAAACGTCGAACTGTACTGAAAGGTATGGCGCTAGGAAGTGCCGCTTTAGCTCTAGGTCAGGCTGGATTATCGCAGGCAGCTCAAGCAACTGTGAATTTACGAAAACCCATATTGGTTTTAGTTAGTGATGCAACTGCACAAAGTGCTTTTGTCGATGGGGTTAAAGCTAACCCAAGTGTTGCGCAAACATCATTATTAACAGTAGACAGTAGCTTAAGTTGTATCGCAGACCTTCAACAGCGTTTAAGTACTTCAAAAGGTGAGCGTATAGTGGGTTTGGTTGATGATGCCAGCGGTATTTTGCTGCTTGATTTGGCACGAAGTGCTGGTGTGCAAGTTCATTGGGTTGGCCAGCATGTCACGAAGAAAGGAAACTCACGCCACCGAGTGTCAGTAACGGAAAAAACTAGCAGTTGTGTGCAACAGTTTGCTGAATTTGCTCAAGGTTGTAGCAGGCCAATGGCAATCACTGAACAAACCTTAGCCGCTAATCGCCACTGGGCGTCATCATTAGGGTTTGCTTTAGCATCTCTTGATCCTAGCCGCCGTTATTTGCGCACCACGCCGCCCAAACATAACCATGCAGTTGATGGCCACTTTGTTTCATTTTCCATTGAAACTTGAAGGAAATTCTATTCATGACTAAAAAAAATAATACAGTCTTGCCCAAAGGCATTACACAGCTAGAGTTTGATAAGGCAATGGATGAGTTTCGTGCCTTATTGGGTAAAGAAAATGTTTTAATCGAAGAAGGGCAGTTGAAGCCTTACGAAAAAATTATGATGCCGGTTGAGAATGCGGCGCATGCACCTTCAGCTGCAGTTACTGCAACGACTGTTGCGCAAGTCCAAGGTGTGGTTGCTATTTGTAATAAATACAAGATTCCCGTCTGGTCTATATCTACGGGCCGCAACTATGGTTACGGCTCTGCAGCACCACATCATCGTGGTCAGGTTATTCTCGATCTGAAAAAAATGAATAAAATACTGCATGTGGATGCAGACCTTGGCACAGCTTTAGTTGAACCAGGCGTGACTTACCAGCAGTTGTATGACTATTTGGAAGATAATAATATTCCATTGATGTTGTCATTTTCTGCGCCATCAGCTCTTGCAGGCCCTTTAGGTAACACCATGGATCGGGGGGTAGGTTACACCCCATATGGCGAGCATTTTTTGATGCAGTGTGGCATGGAATTAGTGCTAGCAAATGGTGAGGTTTATCGCACAGGTATGGGGGGTGTTGAAGGCGATAACGCTTGGCAGGTGTTTAAGTGGGGCTATGGCCCGACATTAGACGGCATGTTTACTCAGGCCAACTATGGTATTTGTACCAAAATGGGTTTTTGGTTGATGCCAAAACCACCAGTAATCAAACCCTTTGAAATTCAGTTTGATGAAGACTCGGATATTTCTGAAATTGTTGAGTTTATTCGACCTCTACGTTTGGCACAGATCATTCCAAACTCGGTGGTGATCGCGGGAGTATTGTGGGAGGCTGCTACTGCTGGTGTGAGGCGTTCAGATTACACTACAGAATCCGGGGCGACATCAGATGAAATCCTGAAAAAAATCCAGAAGGATCATAAGTTAGGAGCATGGAACGTATATTGTGCGTTATATGGGACTAAAGAACAGGTTGAAGTTAACTGGAATATTGTAACTGGTGCGCTTAAGCAACTAGGTAAAGGGCGAATTCTTACTGAAGAAGATGTGGGTGGTACAGAGCCTTTTAATTACCGTGCCCAGTTAATGTCAGGCGTACCAAACTTACGCGAATTTGGTTTGTACAATTGGCGTGGTGGCGGTGGCTCGATGTGGTTTGCACCAGTGAGCCAAGCTAAAGGTAGTGAGTGCGATAAGCAAAAAACGCTCGCGAAAAAGATTCTCAATAAACATGGTCTAGACTATGTAGGAGAATTTATTGTCGGTTGGCGTGATATGCACCATGTGATTGATGTGCTGTATGATCGTACCGACCCTGATGAAGTTAAGCGGGCTGATGCGTGTTTCAACGAACTATTGGATGAGTTCGAAAAAGAAGGATACGCGGTATATCGTGTAAATACTCGTTTTATGGACCGAGTTGCTGATAGTTATGGCCCGGTAAAACGTCGCTTAGAGCACACTTTGAAGCGAGCTTTAGACCCGAATAATATTTTGGCACCTGGAAAGTCGGGGATAGACCTAGACACTTTTAAAGGCTGGTAGTTATTAATTAAGTCGAGGTTTTTATAGCGGGCTGAGTATATGCTTAGCCCGTTTTATCCAATAGCTCGGCGGTCTTTCGAATACAGTTCATAAACATCTGTACTGTTAGCGTGGGAATTGTGTCTGCGCGGCTCGTTAGGCCCACAGCACCTAAAGTTTCTTTAGTGTCAATGGGTAGTTCAATGAGCTCACCTTCTTCTATCTCGCGTGCCACAACACCGCGTGAAATGATCCAAATGGCGTCTGATTGTCGAACAAACTCTTTACCAAAAGGTACGGAAATTGTTTCTATTTGGTCAGGTAGTAAGCCAATACCTTGAGAGATAAGAAAGCGTTCTGCAGCGGCAGCAATAATTGAATCCTTGGTAGGAAATAGTACATTAAACTCACGAATATCCTGAATATTAAATGGGCTGCGTTTCAGCAATGGATGGTCAGGGCGCACGATAAAAGTAACTATTTCTGAATATAGATGTTCAAAAGAGAGCCCAGACATTAGCTTGGGTTCAGCTAAACGCCCTACCACAAGGTCGAGTTCGCCCACACGCAACTGCCCCAATAGCAAGCTGTTAGGGCCAGAGCTGAGGTTTAAGGTGACATCCATTCCGGATTGTCTGAATTTAAGTACAGCACGAGGCAAAATACTTGCAGCCACTGTGGGCAACACCCCCACGCTAATGCGCATACAACCTTTCTTTTGTGCTTGTATTATGCTGTCGGTACCTTCGCGTAAGGCAGCTAGACTGGCACTTGCATATTTGAGAAACACTTCACCAAACTGAGTTAGTTCAATACCTTTATTACTGCGCTCCATTAGTCTAACTTCAAGAATATCCTCAAGTTCTTTAAATCTTTTAGAAATTGCTGGTTGAGTTAATGCTAAAGCGTCGGCAGCACGAGTAAAGCTGTTTTGGCGAGTAATTTCAATAAAACACTGTAGGTGCCTATATGTAATTCGGTTTTCCATCTTTATTCTCCTTGTTTAGGGCAACTAAACTACAATAATCATTGTAATGCATAAATTTTCGAGGTGTTGCAAGTCTTGGATGTGATTCTTAGTGCTTTTGATTAGAGCGATACTACTGGTAATGTCTGAATTTCTCAGCCACTTTTTAGATTTATAAAACACTGCTTTTCATAGTGCATTGGTGACACCCGCCGATTGTACATTTGCCTGTGTTTTGGATTGTAAAACATCTCAATATAATAAAATGTAGCCCGCTTTGCTTCTTCCCCTATTTTGTACTTGTGGCAGCGTATCTTTTCTTTTTTAAGGTTGCCAAAGAAGCTTTCAGCAACTGCATTATCCTAACAATTGCCGCGACGGCTCATATTGACTTCCATATTAAGTTTGCCAACCCAGAAGCACTGCAGTACCACAGTCGTGAAAAAAACTACCGCCCAACCGACAAATTCTATCCCAGATTTATCACCTGCCTAGTGGGGTGTATCTTAACTGGGTCACAAGACAGAGCGCCCACCACGAAGCAATCCTTATGTGTCAGCCTAGTTGTCGCCTGAATGTTTCAGAGGATAATCATGGCCCGTTATTCACTTGAGCGTAAAGAAGTGATTTTTAAAAAGATGGCACCACCACACATTATGAGCAGAGCAGAACTGGCTAGCCAAGAAGGCATTAGCATAACAGTAAACGATATGGAGCAAGGGCAGTTAAACTCAAAAAAGAAGGCGTTAAAGCTCTACACCAGCCCTCTGAATATCTGCTAAACGCGCTGGGCCGATGCCGTGAATATCAGTCAGCTGCGCCACATCAGTAATGGGCCGCATAGCCATAATATCCAAGGCACGTTCAAAGCCGATGTGTGGCAATGTTTGCAGCTGTGCATGGCTGGCAGTATTGAGATTAACCACAGCCTGAGTGGGTTTTTGGTGCGGCTGCACAGGCTGTGAAAACGGTTGCTGCAACGCTGCAGACACGCCTTGCTCAGTGTTCAAGTTCGTTTCGCGCTGCTCTGCTTCAGCCACTTCAAAACGTAACTGGGCAAAGTCTGCAAAAATCTGCAGCAATTGCTCTTGCAGTACAGTACGCCCACCTAATGCCACGGCCCAGTCATCAGCGTTAAGAAAACTGTCCACGGTTTGCTCTTGAGTGAGTGTTTGGTGCTGCTGAGCAAGTAAAGCAGTGATGACTTCTGGGCTGGTAATGGATGGCGGTGTAGCTTGATTACGGATGTGTTCCAAACGTTGTGCGATATTATTAAGCTCGTGGCTGTTGGTCTGCAAAGTAGGCGTTGTTGCTTTGTGCTGTTGATGCCGTTGAATGATTTTTTCAGCGGCCTGCTGGGCCGTTAAACCACGTCCCCAGCCATTAAAAACAAGAAGCAGTGCGTTTTGCAAATCAGATGCTGTCCAATTGTTTAGGGGTGGCTCGAAAAGCTGCTTGCTATGTTTTAGCCGAGTTTTAATTCGAGTGTTGCGCAACCGTTGCCGTGCCGAATCCAATAGATAAGGCGTGCTGGCAATTAAATGCAGTGCTGTAGAGAATAAGCGGCCCAGTATGCGCAATAAAAAGCTCAAAACCTGCCAGCCGACCAGTAATACCATAGCAGCGCCTGCTAGGAGCAGATAAACCAATTGAATATTTGCGGCTTTTTTACCTCGCAATTGAATACCTGCGATTTTGACTGAGCTGCGATTGGGTTTAACCCAGTTAAAAGTGCCCAGCGCGTTACGGGTGGATACGCTTACGCCACTTTTTGATAAATTCATTCGAGTGGCACCGCGACCATAACGTCCGCGCAGTACTGGGCGGCCATTTTGTAGGGCTATTTGGGTGTTTTTTGCGACGCGACTGGAAATTCGCAAACCGTGTCGAGTGTTTGCTGTCACATTTAGTCCAGCTACTTTTGCTTGAGTACGTAGCGCTGCACCGCCCGTACGACTGATCCGCAGGTTTTTACCACGGTGCTCAATACGGCGCTGCTTGCCGTATCTATTTTTCTTTCCGAAATTTAAAAAATTCATAAATTAAAGTCATTTATGCTAAGCAAAAATAAATGGGTTACAGCGGTTTTATTGAGTGTGGCGTTTTAAAAATCATTGTTAACAACGCTGTATGGCTAAATTGATATTACCTTGGGTAGTAGTTAAAAGCATGTTCAGCGCCAATGGGTTATAAGAGTGGGTCGCATGAGGAGTGCTGTTAATGAATCAGCGTGGATAGGTTAAAGACCCTATACTCCCGTGAGCAGCTCACGTATTCTTCTGCGGGTTTATTTATTAATTTGAGAGAAGCAAGTTGTTTTGAAAGCTGCCGCTGGCAGTTTGTATGCCCAGTTTGAGCTGAAGCGCCTTGGCTCAAAATTCTGTAACTTGCGTAATATCCTTTGGGGAGACGTGTTCTTTATGCCCATTAGCATCGTATTTTTGCTGGCTTCGATTGGTGTTCTATCATTGTTTTGCCAGTGGTTGGCGTGGCGGGTGCGTATGCCAGCCATTGTGTTTTTGTTGGCGGCGGGGATTGCTTGTGGGCCGGTTTTAAATTATTTAAATCCGGATGAGTTGTTCGCTGACTTGCTGTTCCCTATGGTGTCGCTGTCAGTGGCAATTATTCTTTTTGAAGGCAGTCTCACCCTGCGTTTTTCAGAAATACGCGGTCACGGGAAAATGGTGCGTAATCTCATTGCGGTGGGCTCTATAGTCACCGGGGTGATCGGCACTTTGGCGGCGCGCTGGGTTTTAGATATTTCCTGGGAGATTTCTTTGTTGTTTGGGGCAATTTCTGTGGTAACGGGGCCAACGGTGATTGCCCCTTTACTGCGTTCAGTACGCCCCAGCGCTCGGCTGGCCAATATTCTGCAATGGGAAGGCATCATTATTGATCCAGTTGGTGCGCTGTTAGCGGTGCTGGTGTATGAGGGCATTGTTTCCTGGGGGCAGGGCAATGTATTTAGTCATTCTTTGTATATTTTCAGTACCACTCTAGTGGTTGGCACAGTGCTGGGAGCAGCAGCTGGCTATTTAAACGGCCTTGTGCTGCGCAAGCATTGGATTCCACAATACCTTTATAACGCTGGCACCCTGACGTTTATGTTAGGGGTATACGCTTTATCCAATGAAATCGCCCATGAGTCAGGTCTGTTAACAGTGACTATTATGGGGATTTGGATGGCCAATATGAAACAGGTCGAAGTTGAGAGTATTTTAGAGTTTAAGGAATCCTTAAGCGTACTGTTGATTTCGGCTTTGTTTATTATTTTAGCGGCGCGTATTGAGTTTTCTGCCATTGCTGAGTTGGGCTGGGGCTTGGCATTGCTGCTGGCTATTTTGATGCTGGTGGCGCGACCTTTGAGTATTTTTATCTCGGCCATTGGCACTACACTCAATTGGCGTGAAAAACTGTTTTTAAGCTGGATCGCACCGCGCGGTATTGTTGCTGCAGCTGTTTCTGCATTATTTGCATTCCAGTTGCATGACAGTGGTTTTGCTGGTGGTGAAACCTTGGTGCCACTGGTGTTTATGTTGATTATCGCGACAGTGATTATCCAAAGTTTAACCGCTCGCCCTTTGGCAAAATTATTAAATGTTGCCCAACCGCCAGAGCACGGCTTCCTGATTTTAGGGGCAAACCCAGTGGCGAGAATGATTGCCAGTGAGCTGACCCAGCATGGAGTGCCGGTGGTATTAGCTGACAGTAACTGGGAAAACGTGCGTCAAGCACGCATGGATAACTTGCAAGTTTATTTTGGTAATCCTGTGTCTGAACATGCGGCCAATCAATTGGATCTCACAGGCATTGGCAATTTATTAATTATTTCGCCGTATAAACAGATGAACTCGTTGGCCACATATCACTTTTTGGATTGGTTTGGTGAGCATGACAGCGTGTTCAGTCTTTCCGAAGGTGAGCAGGATCAACAGGCGCGTTATCAGCCCGCAGAGAAAATACAACGCACCCGCGGCTTATTTGGTGGTGTGAGCTTTGCCAAGCTGGCCAGCTTAGCCAGTCAAGGTTATACAGTGAAAACCACACAGCTCAGCGAAGAGTTTTCCTATCAAGATTTTGTTGATAAGCATCAGAATCAAGCTCTAGTGTTATTCACCTTGGACAGTAAAAAGCACATTACTCCAGTGAAGTCGATCAGTGACATTGAGCTTTCTGAAGATGCTACGTTGATCAGCCTAGTGCCTGAGAAAACGGCGCAAGAGCGTCGAGATAATAAAATTGAAGATATTAAGAGGCGAGCTCATTAATATCTTCACGGCTCTAAAAAGATAGTGCTTGCTACTATTAGGCGGCGATGCCCGACCGTTGTAATGTTGTTAGGGTACGGGCATCAAGTTTGAGCCGTGTAGCAATGGTAATTATTGCGTCCAGACTGCTTGGCTATGGTACATAGCGCTGTCTGCACATTGAATCAGCTCATCCTGCGTTTGCGCATCTTCAGGGTATAGGGCCACTCCTATAGAAGCGGAAATGCGTACAGTGGTTTGCTGCAGTGTAAAAGGTTGTGCGAGTGCATGGATTATTTTTCAGCCACTGTGCGTGCTGCGGTACTGTCACGGATATTGGTTAAGATAACCGTAAACTCATCGCCACCCAGACGTGCGGCATGGTCTGTGCTGCGGATGTTTTTATTGATTCGTTGTGCAGCTTTAATCAATAACTCATCACCTGCTGCGTGGCCAAAGTCATCATTGACCGCTTTAAACCCATCGAGATCGATATAGAGGATCGCGAGTAAAGAGTCATTTTGTGCAGCCAAGGTAAGTGCTTGTGTGAGGTTTTTAATAAAGAACTTACGGTTGGGCAAGTTGGTTAAACTGTCGTAATGGGCTTGATGCCACATTTGATTTTCTTTTTCTTTACGCGCGGTGATATCTTCTTTTACAGCGACAAAGTGAGTGGTAACTCCAGCGTCATCTTGTATGGGGGAAATTCACGCCATTTCCCAAAACAGTTGTCCATCTTTGTTTTTATTAAGTAGCTCACCTTGCCATACTTGACCGCTTCGTAAGGTCTTCCACATGTGTTTATAGGTTGCTGGGGCAGTTTTTCCAGACTGCCAAATACGAGGATTCTCACCAATCACTTCATCTGCAGAATAGCCAGTTAGTGAAACAAAACTTGGGTTTACATACTCTATACTGCCTTTTGCATCGGTGATAATTGCAGCCGCAGGAATATGCTCGACCGCACTGGAAATTTTGAGCAGCTGTGCCTCTGCTTTCTTGCGCTCAGTTATATCACTAAAAGATATGACTGCACCTATGATTTGGTCATTAACAAACAGTGGGCGAGAGTGGTATTCAACTGGAAAATTGCTGCCGTCTTTGCGCCAGAACACATCTGTATCGTCATGAACAATGCGTCCTGTACGTAGGGTTTCTTGCATTAGGCAATCTTCGAGTCGATGGGCTTTGCCATCTGGCGTGCTGTGATGAATCACATCATGCACAGATTTACCAATGAGCTCTTTAGTATCGCTCATGCCCAGTAAGCGTAATGATTCTGGATTAACCAAAGTGCACACGCCTTGGCGATTCATACCAATAATGCCTTCACCCGTAGACTCAATAAATAAGCGCAGCTGTGCTTCGGCTTGTGCCCGCTCATCGACTTCTGTGCGTAATTGAGCAGTGCGTTGTTCAACTAATTGCTCGGTTTGCTCTTTGGCCGTTTCTAGGGTTAAAAGCTGCCAGCGGTAGCGTGACAAGGTAATTAAAGTCAGTCCTATTAAGGCTATCCACACTAAAATATGTGTGAATATGATACTTTTTAGTTGAGCTTGTTCTGCGAGTAACAGCGGTTCAATTGCAAAAGATACGCTTAATCCACCGCGCACATCGTTTTCTTTATAACCTTGGTGCGCATGGCAGTCTAAACATGCTTTTTCCACAAACAGTGGAGCCATAAAACGAAAATAAGCATCACGACCTTCTCCGAGAATTTCGCTTGCTTCTAATTCGCCCTGTGCAAAGCTTTCGAGTTGGACCCGCTCCCAGGCATCTGGCTCATTGATTGGGTTCAGTGGCTGCAGGCTTGTCAAATGCATCCGTAGCTCACTTTTTTGGATGACCACATCAATCAGCTGGCGCGTCATATAAGCTGGATTTATGAGTGTCAGCGCTTTGCCAGAGGGTGTGGAGATATCACGCTCGAATATATCCAAATAAGGGTTGGGTTGTGTTTCTGCGTCAATTGGAGCGTAGACTCCGCCGTGCTCTGTATTCCACAAACGCAATGCTTCAACGGTCTTAAAAACAAAGTGAGCACGGTCATTGGCTAATGCAAAGACCTTATTGTCCAACTGTGACTGATTCCATAGTAAGGACGACAGCACTAGAGCGGTCCACAATATGAGTGGAATTGACCAGTAGCGGTACTGCAGTATGAGCTCTTTCATTGAGTAATGGTTCCACTAAAAAACCAATTACTGATGTACCCAAGGTGGATTGGGTCTAATTGTCGAACGTATATAGAGAGCGCATCAATAAAGCTGGCATACTTATCTAATTTTACTGCGCATTCTACACTTTTAATTGATATTTTGTTAAGCAGACATCGGTGTTTAGCCTGCAGAATCTGCGCACTAAGTTGAGTGTGTTGATTTTCCGGACTGGCATCAGCTTTTTTGAGCTTCAACCTGTGTTGGGTTGGCTGAGCTGCTCTTGATCGAGCTGCTGGTGCCAGTTTGCATAGGGTTGATGGGCATAGCCATAGAGTATCTCCTGAAAACATACCAGCATGGGCTGGAATGATGCTGATTACTCTATGTATCGGCGGTTGCCAAGAAAAGTAAAGGTTTTGGCGGTATTTAATTGAACGTAAGCGTTGTGGGTCGCTGATTGGCGCAAACCCACATGAACAACTGCAGTGAGCTGGCTAGGCAGAGCGAGTACAGTTAATAAACACGACTCGCTCCTGAGGTGCAATGGGTGTGCTTATGCCTAGACCGTTTCAATTGATTTGTTCTTTGCCTGCTGAGACATCCAATTTGATGGCTGGGGTGGCTTGTCGGTCACCGTCGGCAGCAACCAGTTGTTGGCCGTCGTGGCGCATTACAAAACTGACAGGGCGGCTGTCAGGATCACTGCCCTGGATGATTAGGCCAAGTAAATCCCCTTTAAGGAAAGCTCTGGTCAGTTGTGCGGGCTCACCGTCAATCCAAGCTTTACCTGTGACGTCTTGGTATTTTTGCTGCAGTTCAGCACGGTATGTTTCGCCACTGTTTGTTTGCCACTCCCAAAGACCTGCTACTTTGGCTGGTACAATCCATTTATACAGGTGCGTACTGCCATGGCGTTTGCGCTCATCTGGCGTCCAGTCACCCATATCAAAGGCGTGAGAGATAATTCGTGTGCCGGGGCGTAGTTCATTTAGCAAGCGCGGTCTGAGCTCAACGTTAACCAGGTCGAGTAAGTACAGGGTGACTACAGTTGCATCGCTGAAGTCAGCCTCTAACAGATCGTCCTCAATAAAATCCACTAGAAATTCAACACCGCTATTGCCTGCATACTCCATGGCTTCGGCAATCCGCATTGGATCCATATCAATTCCAAAGCCGCGGGTGTTGCGCTCTAATGCGGCAGCAACAACAATGCGGCCATCGCCACAACCTAAGTCATACAGCACATCGTCACTGGTGACTTCACCAAGCTCTAACATGGCCCGTACGATATCTAGATCAGTAGGCACATAGGGCACATCTAAAATAATATCCGGCTCTTCTACGGAGTAGTCGTCAAAATCTAGACCACTAAAGTCGGGGTCTGACAAGAAGTACTCTTCAGAGTCATAATCTAATTCTTCAAGCTCATCGAGGGAGTAATCATCAAAATTAAAATCTAATTCATCGTCCAAGGAATACACCAAAAATAAAAAAGAGCGGTATTGCTTGGCAAAGCGTGCAGCAGTATGGCTTTTGTCTAACTGATAATAGTCAGTTGCTAAAAGGCATACAGTTGCAGTTTGCAGAAGCTGCTCGTTATACGAAAAGAGAGTTTCAATACCTAGACTATAACATTCACCGCGCGCGACGCTCGAGTTTAGTGGTCTACATCGGCTGATTTTAAAAATTTATCGCCCAGCAGGTTGGCAGCGAGGTGACCGGTTTTGACATAGATCAGCGCACCTTGTGCTCGGGTAAAAGGTGTATGGCTGCTACCGATGGGGTTTCTTAACCAGCTGCCGGCAGGGTATTCACCGTGTTCATCGCACAGCAGACCTTCCAGTACTAAAATCTCTTCACCGCCAGGGTGGCTGTGTTGATTAAACTGCGTATTAGCGTCCCAGCGTACCAGTGCCGTATTGATACCTGCGTGCTCATGCAAGGGCAGCACTGATACACCCTCGACTAAGCCGGGTTGCCAGTGCGCATGCTGGGTGTTGAAAGCCAGCTGTGTCTGATCACCCTCAGTAAACTGCCAGAGTTTAACCAGTAATGTGCAGCCTTTTATAGTAAAGGGTTGGTGGGATGTGCCCGGTGGATTACGTAAGTAAGTACCAGCAGGGTAATCGCCGTGTTCATCGGCAAAGATCCCATCTAACACCAGAATTTCTTCGCCACCGTTGTGAGTGTGTGCGCTATAACCGCTGCCCGCTGCATAGCGCACAATGCTGGTAGCGCGAGCGACTTCACCGCCAGCTCGATCGAGCAGCATGCGACTCACTCCGGCAAGCGGTGAGTCGATAAATTGATAGTGTTTGGGCAATATCACAACCCGCTGGCTAAAATCGCTATTGATTTGCATATCAAAAAGTCTTCATAAAATGGTTGAAGCATAATTTGTTGCCGTCAAGGTCTTTTACGTAAGCACCATAAAACACATTGGCAATACGCTCACCGGGCGCGCCATCGCAGGTTGCACCTAGAGCAAGGGCTTTATTATACAGGGCATCAACCTCGTCTTTGCTGGATTGGCCAAAGGCAACCATGCTGCCGTTGCCAGCCGAGGCAGGCTCGCCATCAAAGGGCGTGCAAATGGCCAGTAAGGGCTGTTCAGCCATACTTTTACCGATGAAGCAGATGCGTTCACCATCCATCACCAGCTTGACGCCTTTATCTGCAAACAATTCACAATAGAATTTTTTGGCTGTCGCTAAATCGCTGACCCCTAAAGTGACATAACTGATCATTTATAACTCCTACTCAAAATAGCCGGCCATTTAAGTACAGCGGAAGAATCACGCTGACGGTATGAGAGTGTACGCAGTATATTCAGCTTTGTGTGAAAGCCCCAGCACTGACTTCAGGCTTTACTGCACACTTTGCCAGCAAAGTTTGTGGTGGTGACTGGCCAGGTGAGTCCAATAAAACTGTAGCTCTGCCGCGGTTAACTGCGTATAAGTTAGGACGGTAGTTTAAAATGGTTAAGTCAGCGTTAAGGGTTAAAGTATGAAATTTAATTCGGTTGTGATTGTTGAGGCTGTGCGTACTGCGATTGGCGGTTTTGCCGGAAGTTTGTCGGCACTCAGCCCAGCGCAAATGGGGACTGCCACTGCGCTTGAGGTGATCAAGCGTAGTGGGGTGGATGCCCAACAGATTGATCATGCGGTGTATGGGCACATTATTACCACAGCTGCGCAAGATGCCTACTTAGCACGGCATATCGCGCTCAATGCAGGCTTGGCTGAAAGTTCCGCGGCTTTTAATGTCAATCGTTTATGTGGTTCTGGCTTGCAAGCGGTTATTTCAGCTGCACAGATGATTGAAGCAGGTGACAGTCAGTTAGCGCTGGCGGGTGGTGCCGAGTCGATGAGTCAAGGGGCCTATCTATTACCTAAAGTGCGGACTGGCTTGCGTATGGGGGACGGCAAAATAGAGGACTTAACCTTAGGGATATTAAGTGATCCATTTGCTACCGGACATATGGGTATGACGGCGGAGAACATTGCTGACCAATATGCTTTTACCCGCGAGCAACTGGATGAATTCGCTTTGGCCAGCCATCAAAAAGCCGCTGCTGCTATTGAAAGTGGACGCTTCACAGAGCAAATTGTACCTCTGGTGGTGACTAAAGGTCGTGAGGAGGTGTTTTTTAGCCATGATGAGCATGTGCGTCCGCAAGTGAGTATGGCCGATCTTGCTAAACTTAAACCTGCTTTTAAAAAAGATGGTTTAGTGACAGCTGGTAATGCTTCAGGCATTAACGATGGCGCTGCCACATTGCTGTTGGCTGATGCACAAACTGCAGCACGACAAGGCCTGAAAGTGCGTGCCCGTTTAGTGGCCAATGCGTTTTCAGGGGTTGAGCCTGCGTTGATGGGCATGGGGCCAGTAGTTGCGGTACAAAAAGCCTTACAGCAAGCTGACTTAAGTGTGGCTGATCTGGATGTGATTGAGTCCAATGAGGCTTTTGCTGCACAAGCTATGGCAGTGGCGCAGGAACTTAAACTGCCCAGTGAGCGCGTGAACCCCAATGGTGGTGCAGTGGGAATGGGCCATCCAGTGGGGGCAACTGGGGCGATTTTAACCGTCAAGGCTTTATATGAGTTGGAGCGTTGTAATGGACGTTACGCCTTAATCACCTTGTGTATTGGTGGCGGGCAGGGCATTGCTTTAATCATTGAGCGGGTAACAGATGCGGCCAGCGCTGCTTTGGCATTAAGTAAGCCGCACAAGGTGGCCAGTGCTTTATAAAGCGCAGGTAAACCACAGGGTGCTAAACGGGCTACTATACTAGAGGGTTAGTAGCCGTCCCACTTAAAACGGCGTGTCAGTTTTATCCAAACTAGAGTTGCAATGAGAGCCGAATGATTTTCTTACCCTTATATCGCACAGTCGCCCAGCGTTTGTCGGACGGCGATTGGCCTGAGTTTTTTGCTTCAGCCACTGTGCCGCAGTTGGCTGCTGTGCTGTTTATACAGAATGCGCAAAAAATGGCTGAGCAGCAGTTGTCAGTCGCTAGCATGCAGCGCCAGTTGGCGAAAATTATTCAAGCGGGTCAGCAGGCTAATCAAAACATACCCCAAGCTTTTCAAAAGTTGCTGGCTGAACAGTTTTCCCGTGAGCAGTTTTCTGCAGGCTTAGGGCAATTGGCACCGCTCAAAGTCAGCTTATTAGATGATGAGCATCCAGCCGATGAACAGCGTTATTTGGATAATGAGGGTGAGTGGGTATTTAATTTCAGCGCTGAATATCAACAAGAAGTGCAACCTTTGCAGAAACATTACTTCAATGAGTATCAAGCAGAGCTGTCAGTGACTGACCCGCAAAACCGAGCATTGCGGGAGTTTTTAGCCGCTGCTGATGAGTCATTTAACTTGCAAGGTTATGCAGGCTCAGGCAAAACTCATTTGATCAGTCGCTTTGCCGAGCGTTTAAACCCGCAGCGCACCTTGCTGTTAGCGCAGACTGGCGGGCAGTTGCAGGCATTGAAAAACAGAGCCGGCCAGCACTTTCCAGCCATGACCTTTGCGCAAGCCGTGGCGCAGGTGTTGGACAGTAACTTGCTGTCCAACAGTTGGCGTTTAATCGATCGGGCGCGGGGTCAGTATACGTGGCAAGTGTCTCATTCACAGGCAGCACAGTGGTTAAATCTGCCGACCATTGGTGCTTTGTCGCCAGCGCAAGTGGCCAGTATTTGTCAGCGAACCGTAGCCAGTTTTTGCTACAGCACTGCGTCGCAGATTGATGTTATGCATCTGCCCGCGGGCATTGCTCAGCATTTAAGCGAGCTGGATAGAGCCGTTTTATTGGAGGCTGTTCATCAATATTGGAGTGAGTTGCTACGTCCCTCAGAAGCCCGTATACGCTTGCCAATCCGTGGTTATCACCGCATTAAATTGATGTCACTGACAGAAGAAGTTCTGGATCCGCAGTATAGCCATATAATTGTCGATGAAGCGCACGATATTCCGGCCCCCATGTTGCAGATTTTAGACCGCAGCCCCCAAGCGGTGATTACCTTAAGTGATGAACTGCAAAACTTAACCGGTATGGCACCGACGCGTAATGCGATGATTCGGCAGCGATATATCACCCAGTCAGTGCGTCTTGGTAAGCAGGTTGAAAGCTTGATTAACCCGCTGATTCAAGCACACCCTGGCGTCACTAAAGAGTTGTTTGCTGGTCGTGCTGATCATTGCACACATGTTCAGCATTACCGTGGCTGGCAGTTACCGCAGCACGCAACCACCATAGTGGTTGCCGATGAATTTGATTTGTTTGCGTGGTTTCAGCGTTTAACCCATGCCGGCGCATCGTTTCGCTTGGCTCGAGCCACTTTTAAAGATTTTATGACCTTTGCTCAAGATTGCATTGAGCTGTATAGCAATGGCACACGACCCAGGCATGGTTTGATTTTCCGTTATGCCAGCTGGGATGCATTAAGCGCAGCAATGGCCAGTCACCCATCTTTTCAAGCCATTGAGCGGATGCTGGAGAAGGGCTATTCGCAAACTGACTTGCAAACTGCGGTCGATCGGCATATGCGTAAAGGTGGCGGTAAGATTACTTTAGCGCGGGTTGTCGACACCAAAAACATGGAGTTTGCCAGTGTCTATTTATCAAGAGATTTATTAACTGCTCCCAGCGCAGCAAATAGTCAAGACAGTCGCGCACGCTTGTTTTCTAAACTGTACACTGCGTGCACCCGTGCACAACATGAGCTGATTGTTCCAGATGGTTTCTCGGACTGGATGACTGATGTGGTAAAGTAGTATTCAACTGCTAGAGCACAAACAGGAGTATGCGCAATGTTTGAATTATCGGCACTTATAAGCTTCTTTGGTTGGTGCGCAGTCTTAAATATAGGCTTGCTGATATTAGCTGCCATTATCTTGATTGTTTTCAATCCGCAGGTGAAAGCCCTGCATATAAAATATATCGCCATTGATCAGGCTGAGTTAAATAGCATTTATTTCAGCTTCTTGGGGCGTTATAAATTGGCGATTATTATGCTTAACGTGGTGCCATATTGGGCACTTAAGTTGATGGCCTAGCCTTCGCTAGCTCGGCAAGTCAATCGAGGCGCGGTGCATCATCCTGATGTTCCGCCAATAAAACAGCTGAGCAGGCGCTTATTTATCCCGTTCTGGGTGACTCTCAACCAATACTCAAAAACTCAAATGCATTGCGTGGATGCTAAAAGTTTTGTGCTCCGATTTATTCGCGCAAACGAGCCTAGGTGTGTGAATATACATAGTAATATACTTTGTGTAGTTGATGATTTTTAAAGGATTTCACCATGAACGAGAAATTGCGTGTCTCATCTGAGGTGCACTTTGCACAAGCTGCTGACAGATTTGAGCGCAGCAGCATGTCGAAGCAGTTGGCCTTATTACCGAATGAGCTGTTCCCATTATTAACTTTGGATAAAAACCAGCACTGGCTGGATTTTGGGGCGGGAACTGGCGCATTAAGTGTCCCTTTAGCTGACCAAGTTGGGCAAGTGACTGCACTGGATACCTCGGCAGCGATGTTGGCTAAATTGGCTGATAAAAAAGTACCCAATATCAGTATCCTTAAACATGATATTTTTTGCGGTCTCAAGCAAAGTTACTCTGGGGTGATCAGCAGCATGGCGTTGCACCATGTGGCGGACATTCCTGAGTTGTTAAGGTGTCTGCATCAATGTTTAAAAAAGGGTGGTCAGCTGGCATTGGTTGACCTGTATAGCGAAGATGGCAGCTTTCATGGTGATAATGCGGGTAAAGGTGTAGAGCACTTGGGTTTTGATCCACAGCAGTTATTAGAACTCGCGGCTCAGGCAGGTTTTAAAGCGTTAAGCTACCGTGAAATTTTCTGGCTCAAGCATAGAAATGGTCGTGATTACCCATTGTTTTTACTGCAGGGGCATGCTTAATTCCCACATTATTTAAGCTTAAACAACCGTTTGAATGCTGCCAGTTTTGCGTATAAAGTGCCTTGCTCAGTGCTGGGCTTCGCTAAGGGTTTAGCGTTATTTTTAATGATTTTTTAATTGTAATACTGCAGAAATGGTGGTGATGGTGGTCGTTATCAAAAGTACAAAGTTAATGAAGCCTATGATCGGGTTGCTCAGTGCCATGCTGCTTGCAGTATTGACTGGTTGTGGTGATGGCGAGGCGGTGGTTGTACAGGATGAAACATCACGGCCAGTACCCATGATGGTGGTGGGTAGCGCTGGGCAAATTTAAAATTTACGCTTCCCAGGTCGCGTGCGTGCGGCACAGCGCGCTGATTTAGCGTTTAATGTACCCGGTCAAGTGATCAAGCTACCTGCTGAAGAAGGGCTGTTAATTGAAAAAGGTGGTTTGGTTGCTCAGCTCGATGACGCCAATTATAAAATTCAAATGCGTTCAGCGTTAGCCAAATACAATAAAGCACGCACTGATTATCAGCGCGTAGAGCAATTATGGCAGCGCAGTCAGGCGGTGGCTAAGGCTGAAGTCGATCGCCAGCGTACCGCCATGGATGTTGCCCAAGCAGATTATGCATTGGCGAAAAAGAATTATGATGATACGCGCCTTGTTGCACCCTTTAGTGGTGTGGTTACTAAGCGTTACGTAGAAAACTTCAGCAATGTACAAGACAAGCAAGCCATTGTCAGTTTACAAGATCTGAACAATCTAGAAATTGTCATTAACGTACCTGAGCGCATTGTGCGCAGCACACCGAAACAAGTGGCAGGTTATGCAATATTTGCAGACCAGCCAGACCAATTGCTACCGGTGACTTTAAAGTCCTTTTCTGCGGACAGTGATCAGCAAACGCAAAGCTATGAAGTGGTGCTCGCGCTGGATCCGGGTTATGACCTTAAAGTCTTGCCAGGTATGTCGGCGGATGTGATTCCAAAGAAAAATCTTATCAGCCTCGGCGTTGGCGAGGTACGCGTGCCACTGCAAGCTATTTACTCCAATGCCGAAGGTGTTACAGGAGTGTGGGTATTTAATCCTGAGAGCTCACGGGTCAAGTTTCAGGCTGTGCAACTAGGTCGAGTGTTGGGCACTGAAGTCGTTGTCGAAAGCGGTTTGGAAGGTGGCGAAACGGTTGTGACAGCAGGTGTGAGCCAGCTGCGTGAAGCAATGCTAGTCAGAGCTTTATAAGCAAAATAATCAATTATTATCGGGCTTAAATACAGTGAATATTGCTGAGTTAACACTTGCCAAGCGCACCATCGCCTGGATGTTTACGGTTTTAGTATTGCTGGGCGGTTTAATCAGTTATGAAAAGCTGGGTCGTTTTGAAGATCCAGAGTTTGTTATTCGCCAAGCGGCGATCACCACTTTGTATCCTGGTGCGTTGCCGCAGCAAGTTGCTGACGAAGTAACAGAAGTCATCGAAGAGGCAGTTCAGCAGCTGCAGGAAGTTAAAGAAGTGACGTCCGTTTCACGGATGGGCAACTCGTTGGTGAAAGTGGAGATCGAGTTAGCATTTGCTTCCAGTAAAGCTGAGCTGGAACAGGTTTGGGATAAGCTCAGACGTAAAATTAATGATGCACAGCATAAACTGCCGCCGGGGGCTGGCCCCTCTATTGTTAATGATGACTTTGGCGATGTGTATGCATTATTTTTTGCCGTCACTGGTGAAGGCTACAGCTTGCAAGCCATCAAGGATTATTTGGATGTTTTAGAACGAGAGCTGCTACAGGTGCCTGGGGTGGCTCGAGTGGCCACTTTGGGGGAGCCCGAAGAAGCTATTTTTATTGAGATTGCCTCAGCAAAAGCGGCACAGTTGGGTATTGCACAAGAAGATATCTATCGATCATTACGTCAGCAAAATGTGATTACCGACTCGGGGCATTTATTAATCGGCCCACAGCGAGTGCATTTCAGTCCGCAAGGCCAGGTCGACTCAGTACAGGCTTTGGGCAATATCGCCTTAGGTTCGGCCAGCGGTGAGCAGGTTATTTTTCTAAAAGACGTGGCAAAGATCACTCGATCGAGTGTTGAACCACCACGGGCCTTGATGAGTTATGACGGGAAACCGGCGATAGGCTTAGGTATATCTCAAGTGGCTGGCGGTAACGTAGTGGAAATGGGTGATGCAGTACGTGCACGACTCAAAGAACTGGAGTCGCAGCGGCCCATTGGTATTGATTTACAGATTGTGTCTTATCAATCGGACTCGGTACGCGAGGCAGTGGATGGATTTATTGCCAACTTGGCTGCGGCAGTGGCCATTGTCGTGCTGGTATTGATTCTATTTATGGGCTGGCGCAGCGGCGTGATTGTCGGCGGTGTTTTATTGCTAACCGTAGCGGGTACCTTAATAGCCATGTATCTGGATGACATCGCCATGCAGCGAGTTTCGCTCGGTGCTTTGATTATTGCGTTAGGTATGCTGGTGGATAATGCCATTGTGGTCACTGATGGTATTTTAGTGCGCATGCAAAAAGGCGAGGCGGCTGAAAGTGCTGCAGTTGCGGTGGTTAAGAGTACTCAGTTTCCCCTGCTGGGCGGTACTGTGGTGGGCATTTTGGCGTTCAGCGCTATTGGTTTATCGCCAACCGATATGGGGGAATACGCCGGCTCACTGTTTTGGGTGATTATGTATTCGATGCTATTGAGCTGGCTATTTGCGGTAACTTTAACCCCATTGTTATGCGTGACTTTTTTGAAGGTTAAGCAAACATCGGATAGCAACAGTGAGCAAACCCGTGGTGTTTTATACCGTTATCGCCGCTTATTAAATATCGCCTTACGTCACCGTCTCTTCACCGGCGTTATAATGTTGAGTTTGTTGGCCAGTGCCATCGTCGGTTTTAACTGGGTGCAGCCGGGCTTTATGCCGGACTCAGCGCGGCCACAGTTTGTGGTAGACATGTACTTGCCACAAGGTACTGATATTCGTGAAACGGCCAAAGTATTGGAAGAAATGGCTGAGTATGTGCACGGCAAAGACAGCGTCACCCACGTGACCCGCTTTGTTGGGCAGGGCGGCTTGCGCTTTATGCTGACTTATAGCCCCGAAGACCCGAATAGCAGCTATGGGCAGCTGTTGGTGGATGTCGATGATGCAACAGGTATTGCCGAGTTGGTCGATGAGTTGCAGAACGAGTTGGCGGCGCGTCATCCGTTAGCTTCCCTTAAAGTGTGGAAGTTTATGTTAGGCCGTGGCGGTGGAAAAAAGATTGAAGTGGCATTTAAAGGTCCTGAGCCCAGTGTGCTACGTCAGTTGGCTGAGCAGGCCAAGGCCATTATGGCAGCTGACTCAGGCGCCATTGCCATTCAAGATGACTGGCGCGATAAAACCCCAGTGTTGCGGCCAGTCATCAATGAAGTGGCCGCGCGTCGTGCTGGGCTGGACATTAGCCAAATCAGTCAAGCGCTAAACCGTACCTTCACCGGTGAGCGGGTGGGAGTGTATCGGGAACAAGACAAACTGATTCCGATTATTGCCCGCGCCCCTTATAGCGAGCGTTCGCTGGCGCAGGACATTGAAAACGTTCAGGTTTATAGTCCTACTGCGCAAAAATATTTGCCAGTGAGCCAATTGGTTAGCGACGTGCAAGTACAATGGACGGATGCGATTTTACGACGGGTGGACCGTTTTCCAACCATTAAAGCGCAGGCCGACCCTTTGCCAGGGGAGCTTTCCAATCCTTTATTTGCTCGGTTGCAGCCGCACATTGAAGCCATTGAGTTGCCGCCAGGTTATAGCTTGGAGTGGCACGGGGAGTATAAAGACTCTAAAGAGTCCAATGAAGGCTTAGCTATTTCAGCGCCTTATGGTTTTACTGCCATGGTGCTGGCGGTGGTGCTGATGTTTAATGCGTTGCGCCAACCTTTGGTGATTTGGCTAACCGCGCCTTTGGCGATTATTGGCGTCACTTTGGGACTGGTGATTTTCCAAGTGCCTTTTGAATTTATGGCGATTCTTGGCTGTTTAAGTCTAGTGGGGATGCTGGTGAAGAACTCTATTGTATTGGTGGACCAAGCCGATGCTGAAATGCGCGCTGGCAAGGCCGGCTTGATTGCGGTGATTGATGCCGCTGTGAGCCGTGCACGGCCCGTGTTTCTTGGTGCTTTAACCACTATTCTCGGAGTGGCCCCCTTGCTCTGGGATCCCTTCTTTAAGAGTATGGCGGTGGTCATTATGTTTGGTCTGGCCTTTGCTACGGTACTGACTTTAGTGGTGGTGCCCTTGCTTTACGTGGTGATCTTCCGTATTCCCACACAAACTGAGGCGGAAGTTAGATGATAAAAACTCTGCTTGAACCGCCGACCAGTGATCGTAAATCTGTGGAGGGTGCATACGGCCGATATAGACGGCAGGCGCAGGCTATAGGCGCAGAGATTGTCGCGGCTACGGTGCTTTGTGCGAGCTGGCCAGTGATTTAATTTAAAATAGCATGATTTCAATACCATGCTTTAATCATGCGAGACTTGACGGTAAGGCAGGGTTGGCTTTAAAAAAGCAAGTAGATTGCTTATATATAGTAATGCTTATAAACCACTACTAAAGTATTTAATTTAACATTTTACTTCAAGCTAAGGTGACTATTGCACAGCACTTTGCTTTAATGGCCTGCTTTATCAAAGTTGATTATTAATGCAATGTAAGGAAACCTGCTCATGCGCAACGTGAAACCTTTTCTAATTGGTTCTTTGTCTGCTGCTATTATTTCTATCTCAGGCTGTGCCAATCTGGCCGAAAATGAATATTTCAACCAAGAAAACATCGCTACGGCCATTGGTGCTGTTGCTGGTGTAGCTATTGGCAGCCAAATAGGTGGTGGTAGTGGGCGTACCGCGGCAATGTTGGTTGGTGCTTTAGCAGGTGGTGCTTTGGGTAAAGCTATAGGATCACGCTTAGATGAACGTGACCGCCAGTCATTGGCCCTGCAAACCCAGCGTATGCTTGAGCAGGACTCTTCGCAGCCGGTGCAGTGGACATCGGATCACTCAGGTGCGCAAGCAACTATTACCCCTGTAGCAACTACAACGCAAACTCAAACAGTCAAGGTACAGCGCACCGCACAAGTTCAAGCAGTATCCAACATGACTTTATTGAACCAGACCTATTATGCGCACAAGTCTGCCAATGTGCGTAATGCACCTTCGACATCAGGGAGTAAGGTCGGTGGTTTAGCTTTAGGCAGCTCATTTACTGCGCTAGGCAGAACAGATAATAACTGGATTGCCGTGGGCCGTAAGGGTGTCACTGTAGGTTATGTGTATGCACCATTAGTGAGTGCGCAGCCTTTTGTTAAAAAGACTCCAGCTGCACAAAATGCAGAGCTGCTAGCAGCCACAGACTTAGACGCGATGCCAGATGCCGTTGCTAAACAGCAAGGCTTTGATCTTGATAGCGTGCAAATGGAAACAGTTCAGGCGCAAACGGCCTGTAAAACTTTAGATTATAAAGTGACTGCAAAAGGTGCTACTGAACAGCAACAAGTCAAAGCCTGTCAGGCCGCTGATGGTGCTTGGGAATTAATTTAAGGCAGAATTATGAAGAAAATTTCTCTTATCTCCTGCACACTTTTAGCGTTAAGTATTCACGCGTCAGTGCAAGCGCAAGAACACCGCTTAGCGTTTTCAAAAAGCCAGCAAGTTGAAGTCTTTGTCGACCAGGCCGAAGGGGCAAACTGGTGTAAAGAAGAGCTGGCTCTGCGTTTTGCCTTTGACCTTGAGCAAGCAAACCTGAGTGCTGTGGAAAATCTGTTGCCTAAGTTAGGCGTGCTGTTTAGCCAGCAGTGCCCAGAGGCTGAAAAAGTAACTTGGCAAGCATTGAATAAAAATAAGGATGTTCAAGCGGAGGGTACTGCGAATAAGCAAGCAGCGTGGCTAATGAGTCAGGAGCACACAGATCAAGTTATTGCCGCTGCAGAGGCTACGGCAGAGCAGATAAATGCTCCGGCTGAACCCGCTATAGCGGCCAGCACGCAAGAAACAGTCGCTGCTGATGACACGACGACTGCTGCAGACTCTTCTGTTCAAGATACGGCTGCCACTGAAGCGGAGCAGCTTGCTGTTGCAGCAGCTGAACAACTAGGCGCAGCGACACAGTCTGCACCTGCAACTGATGGCACTGTAGAAGCGGCCGCAGCACCGGCCGCAGAAATAGAAGAAGTCAGTGCTGCTCAGAGGGACATTGTAGCTGAGGTGGAGCAAGCCGCTGCTGCAACAGCCGAAACAGTAGCTTTGACTGAGAAACCTGCAGAAGCTATAGAGACTACAGAGACTACAGAGACTACAGAGACTACAGAGACTACAGAGACTACAGAGACTACAGAGACTACAGAGGCTTCAGCCAAGCCTGAGACTGAAACAAAAGCTACTGCAGCTATCGAAGCAGAAGCGGGTCCAGTCGCTGTTGTTGAAGCAAAACCAGAACCCGCTGTGTTGTTTAGTGTGAATGGCTGGCAGCCAAGAGAGTCAAGTGACTTTCTAGCTGAACATCAAGCACTGCGAACCATAACAGACCAGCACGGTTGTAAAGCGTTTATTAGAAACGATATAGATCTTGGGCAGCAAGACTATACCGTGGCCTCCAGTGGCGCAAGCTGTGAAAACGGCTATTTGAACGGGGAAGGTAGCGTTGTTATTACTCGCTCGGATGGCGCACAGATTGGAGAGTTTTCAGGTGTGTTTAAAAATGGCCTACCTTTCAGTCATGACCTGAACTTGCCAGTGGTGGATATGGATGAGAGCGGTAATGCTTAT
>DASROA010000017.1:0-2814 GCA_035647115.1 Thiopseudomonas sp.
TGGCGCGCTTAAACCAGCTTTCAAAGCTCTGGCTCCAACGTCGTTCCACCCCTAAGACAATGGCATAGGGCAATAAGGTTTCGTAATGGGACGGTGACATCTCTGGCGCACCACCTAGATTCATGCGATCCTTTTCCACTAGGTTCAAATACTGACGCAGACCTGCGATGTGTTCTTTTACTTGCAAACCTGCCGGTGTGTTCGCTGTATTTAAGTTGAAGAACAGCATATTGACCAGTAGCAGCCCCCACACTATTAAAACGCCCTGCAGCGCTGCAGCGAACCCTAAAGACTGCCGTAGAAAATAAATAGCGGCCGGAACCAGCAACAGCAGAAGAACGCACACCGCCAAGAGCAGCAGTAAGAAAAAAATCCGGGCAAGGGCGCGCTCTCGATACTGCCACTGTGTCAATTGGTGCTGAATAAACAGAGCTAAGGCCACTGTAAATGCACCTGTCATGAGCAGCAGCACCAATCCATCAGCAATAACACCGGCACTTTTAAACCAAGCTGCTGCCACCACTAAGGACATAACCGCTCCGGCCATGGAGTAAAGTAAATTAAGCTTGAAGTAACGACCTGCGTTTTCTTGTCTGATCGCTGTTTTAAAACCGTTGACCATCCGCTGCACTCTTTTTTGATTGGCTTTATTAATAGTCAGGGTTGAGCCTGGCCCGCCCACTGCAGTGATCAATGCTGCTTGCCCACGCGGCAGCGGTTCGTCAATAGACTTGTCGGTGCGACGAATGGTTACTGACTTGGACAGATTATCCAACAGCACATAGCCTTTAACGGCTAAATCAATAAACGAGGCAGTCAGTGCCACCCTACCCTCACTGGGAAAGCCTTGCATATCAATGTAATTGGCTAAAGCCGGTGAAATACCCTCAGGTAAGTCCCAACGCGGCACTATGACACCTTGTTTTGGGTCACGACCGACCCTAAACCAAACAGCAATGAAGTAAATCACAACCCCTGTAGAGCCAGCATAGGCAATGAGTGCAGCGAGGTTATCGCGCCACCACCAGCGCACTTTTTGCATACTGCTCGGTGCCGCCACCGTCCCCTTAGGAAGCTGCACGTCAATGGTCAATCCCTCGGATGTATTGAGGGTTTGTGTGGTGGTAAACTCAACACCCTGCGCGGTCATAGTGGCCAATGCATTTTGTGCTGTGGACCCTCTAACCCCGGTATAAAAATTGACATCTAAAGGTTTAACCCCAGCTGGCAAAATCACGTGACTTGATGCAGTTAAAATCGGGAAAGCCCACCCGTCACCTGTGACGTTCCAAACCAACTGTTCATAGTCTTCAGCAAAGGTAATTTGCCGATCCGTTGTATAGTTAATCTGGTACACCTGCTCCCCGTTGGGCACTATGACATCCGCATCACCAATAACAATCCGGGTTCCACCCTTAATGGTTTCGGTCTTCCAAGGCTCCTTGTTACCATTGCGCTGCACAGACAGCACCTTAAAGGACACCTTAGATCTGTTGTCATTTTCATCAAGAAAATAACGCGGAAAATCCCGATAGATACCGTGACGTATTTGCTTACCCTCAGCCAGCACGGTGATTGTCTCGGTCACATCAAGCACACCATTGCTCTGCACCACCACCTCAGCAGCAAAAGAACGGATGACTTCGCGCGCCTCCACCGATGGCGTCAGCCCGACCAATAGCGCAAAGGTCAGGCCGAGCAAAAACTGGCTAAGAGTATGTTTCATGGCAACCTCTAAAAGCTCACCGTAGGCACGACACGATCGGTGGGGTCATCAATTTCGAAGTAAGGCTGTTCTGTGAAACCAAATCGTCCAGCAACCAGATTTGAGGGGAAGCTTTCAACTTGAACATTCAAAGCGCGGGCAGCACCGTTGTAATAACGACGGGACATCTGAATTTCACTTTCAAGCTCGGTGAGGGTGCTCTGCACTTCTAAAAAGTTATTGCTGGCTTTTAAATCTGGGTAGGCCTCTGATAAAGCAAATAGTTTACCCAGCGCTTGACTGAGCATATTTTCTGCCTGCGCCCGTCCCTCTACATCAGTGCTACTGACGGCCATGGCTTTATTACGCGCTGCTACCACCTCTTCCAAGGTTTCTCGTTCGTGGCTGGCATAGCCTTTAACAGTTTCAATAAGGTTAGGGATCAAATCTGCACGGCGTTTAAGCTGTACATCAATGCCCGACCATGCCTCACGGGCCATTTGTCGTGCTCGCACCAGTGCGTTGTAAAGAAAAACCACATACACCAGCACTAATGCAATAAGCCCAACAATAATAAGGACAGTAATCATCAAAACCCCCTATGCTGCTCAGCAGCTTAATAAATTCGCTGATACTCTTGTCAGACAAGCCCTGAAGCGCCTCAGCGTTCATTACCAGCCGATCTGTACACTTAAATTGCATTACTGACCCATGAGTCAGCAACTGAAGTAACCATTAAAAAACACTGTACCGCTGCACTGACTCAATAGGCTGCGCACCACTAAAATAACCAGCAAAGCCAAGGGTCTTAATAGCACAATTAACCCATCGAGTTTTGTATCCATCCTGCCTGAAGTTCACCCACTTTGACATCCTCCCCACCCTTTAGCTAACTAAAGGATGGGGATTCCTACTACTAGACGGCCATGCCCGACCGCGAGAATGTTCTTTGCCGCATTAACATCGCGGTCGTGAGTGACACCACACTCACAGCACGTCCATCCCCTTATTCCAAGCCCTGCGATACCTTTCGGCCTGCTGTCGGGCAAAGCGCCACAACTGCTACAGGTTTGGGTGGTGTATGCCTCGTTAACTTCCTTAAAAACAAT
>DASROA010000018.1:0-9107 GCA_035647115.1 Thiopseudomonas sp.
TCTCGATACTGGTAGATGTGCACGGTGTTAAACGACAGTCATCACACCGTTTAATCCAAATGCCAACAGTGTTGAACCTCATAGATAAAAATCGTGATACATGGATAAGCCAGGCTGAGTTTACTAGCCCCAATCGTCGCGTAGTCAACCTTGCCCGCATTGGTTTGCTCTTTGCGGATCTAGACACATACCGCATGGACTGGGCTGTGGGCCGTAGCCCTGAGCAATTAGCTGAGTCTGTTTTATATCACTGCCATCAAGAGGGTATCCCAACACCCTCGATGCTGATTTTTAGTGGTCGTGGTATTCAGGCTAAATGGTTGTTAGATGGCACGTTGCCCCGAGCCGCATTGCCGCGCTGGAACGCTTGCCAGCGTTATCTAATCGACCGATTAAAGCCAGTAGGTGCAGACGTGGGCGCTAAAGACGCTAGTCGGGTACTTCGTTTGGTCGAAACAGTAAATAGTAAAAGCAGTCAGATTTGTCGTGTGGTTCATGTTGAAAATGGAGCAGACGGTCAACCTGTACGCTACAACTTTGAGTATTTAGCTGAAATGCTTTTGCCCGTAGCTAGATGGGATATTGAAAAGCAGAAAGCTCAACGAGATGAGCGCAATGAACGTAGGCAACTAAAGTTAATCGACGGAGGTAAGTCCAATAACTTACGCGGCTTTAGTGGTCGCCAATTGGCCTGGCACCGGCTAGAGGATTTAAGAACCTTAATGACGTTGCGCGGTGGTGTGGCAGAGGGCGACAGAATGCGCCACTTGCACTGGCAGCTAAACTTTTTGCTGCTATCAGGTGCAACCAACAGCCGTTTGATGTACCAAGAGGCCGCCACGTTAGCCCGTGCCATTGATGGTGCTTGGGGACACAACAGCAAGGAATTAATGACGCTCTACAGTAAGGCTAAGCAGTTTGAGGCTGGGGAAAAAGTTAGCTTTGGCGATAAAGAGTACCCAGCGCTCTACACGCCCCGTAACGACACTCTAATTAATCTGTTTGAAATCACCGATGACGAACAGCGCGAACTAAAGACAATTATCAGTAAGGGTATGGCCTTAGAGCGCGACAAAAACCGCAAGCAGGCCGCCAGACGTGCAGCGGGTGCAGTTGATAGGGAGACTTATGAAAGACAGTCATTGAGCCGACAGAAGCCTTGGGAAGCATTAGGAATGAGCCGAGCAAGCTGGTATCGAGCAGGCAAGCCAACCCCCTTGAACAATGAGACAAGTGCGTCCGTATTACTAATGGCGTAGCCTATGGGCTCTTGCGGTTTTGCCCTTAGGCTTCTAAAAAGATATTTATAGCAGTTCATTACCAAAGTCGCGAAAAGCCTCGTACTCATGAGTGCGAGGATGAATAGCGAGGGCGGCGTAAGCTGCCCCTGAACAGGTCGTTAAAGTCTTTGCAGTGCGAGCGCGTACTGGTATTATATACAGCATGATAAAGCACACCAAAACGCTCAAAGTTCGAGTGAAAGATAAGCATGTGCCGCTGCTAAACAGCATGGCACGAAGCGTCAATTTCGTCTGGAACTTTGTCAATGAATTAAGTCAACGCTCGATTAAAGAGCGTGGTGTGTTTTTGTCGGCCTATGATGTTCAGAAGTATACCAATGGCGCAGGTAAGGACTTAGGGCTACACAGCCAAACAGTGCAGCGTATTGCAGTTGAGTATGTCACGCGCCGTAAGCAGTTTAAAAAAGCACGGTTGAACTGGCGCAAATCGGGTGGTGTCAGGCGTTCACTTGGCTGGATTCCAGTTAATACGGCTGCGGCACAGTGGAAAAATGGTCAGGTCTACCACAACGGCCACTACTTCAACGTGTGGGACAGTTTTGGCTTGAGCCAATATACGTTTCGCTCTGCCAGCTTCAATGAAGATGCCCGTGGCCGCTGGTACTTCAATGTGGTGGTGGATGTAGAAGCCGAGATACCAGCAGGACAAGACCGTATCGGTATTGACCTTGGCTTAACCGACACAGCCACGTGTTCGGACGGCACAAAGCTGGAGGCGGGTTGTTTCTACCGTGACCTTGAAGAGAAATTAGCCGTAGCACAACGGGCTAAAAATAAAACCCAAGTCAAAACCATTCACGCCAAAATCGCGAATCGTAGAAAAGACGCATTGCACAAGTTCAGCCGCGAGCTGGTCAACCGCTGCGGTGAAATCTATGTCGGCAATGTCAGTAGCTTAAAGCTCGTTAAAACCAAGATGGCCAAGTCAGTGTTGGATGCTGGCTGGGGTCAATTAAAAACAATGCTGGACTATAAATGCGCTCACGCAGGCATTGTTTTTAAGGAAGTGAACGAGGCATACACCACCCAATCCTGTAGCTGTTGTGGCGCACTGCCCGATAGCAGGCCGAGAGGTATCGCAGGGCTTGGAATAAGGGAATGGACGTGCAGTGCGTGTGGTGTCACGCACAGCGACCGCGATGTAAACGCGGCAAAGAACATTCTCGCGGTCGGGCATGGCCGTCTAGCAGTAGGAATCACCGCCTCTTTAGGGCGGTGAGGATGTCAAGTACGGTGAAGCAAGCTAACCGTAATAAAATTAAATAACCATCTTTCGTGCAACTAAGCAGCAGTGAGTGTTGCGATGAGGTCGCTGCCTGAATGCATATGAAAACTCAGCACAGTGTCTTAATTTATTGCTTTACAGTGCTATTGCTAGTGTTCTCGGCCGCAGGTCTAGCGGCAGAGCGCTTGCAAGTGCAAGTCACACCTAAAAATGCGGCGCTGCAAAAAAATATCGAAGCCTATTTGCATGTGTTTAATGAAGGTGACGGTCAAACCCTGAGTAATATTAAGCGTCGTGTACAACAACAAGTGCGTGAGGCCAGTGAGGCTTTGGGTTATTACCAAAGTAAGATCACTGTGCAAATCAGTGATGATGCTGAGCCCATCTTGCAAGTTGCAGTGGACAGTGGCGAACCCGTGCGTTTGCGTACCGTTAACATTCAAGTCATTGGTGAGGCGGCAGATTTACCTGCCTTTGCGGTATCAGATGATAAGCGTTTAGCAGTTGGTGCGAGCCTCGATCACAGTGCCTATGACGATGTAAAAAGCCTGCTGCAAAATCAGGCGTTGCGCTTTGGTTTTTTTGCTGCAAAGTTCACGCAAAATGAATTAATCATTGATCCGCAAATCGGTGCTGCGGATATCCATCTGATTTTTGACAGTGGCCCGCGCTACCGGCTGGGTGCGGTGACTTTTTCAGACAATGCAAAAATTGAAAAAGATGTGTTGGAACGTTTATTACCCTTCACCCCAGGTACTCCCTATAGTTCAGCATTGGTGGCTAAGTTCAGTCATAACTTGCAGTCCACAGGGTATTTTCAGCAGGTGCGGGTGGACGCAGTGGGTGAGGCTGACGGCCCTTTAGACATTCCAGTGCAGGTTAGTTTAGAGCCCATTAAACCGCGCACCTTAAGCTTGGGTGCAGGCTTTTCCACCGACGTGGGGCCCCGTGGACGTATTGGGTGGGAGCGGCATCGAGTTAATACGCGAGGGCATAAGTTGGGTTTTGACAGTGAAGTGTCTCAACCACGGCAAAATGTATCCACTTGGTATCAGATTCCCTTATCTAATCCACTCAACAATTACCTGCGTTTTGCCACAGGGTATCAGCGTGAAAAGCTGGTGGATGCCGACAGTCGTATAACCAATTTAGCAGTGCAATGGCATGCTCGTTTACCCAATGAATGGCTACGTGTGGTGACTTTGCGTTGGGCAGAAGAGAAGTATGATTTTGGTCGTGGCAGTAAAAGTGGTCGCAGCAGCTTTTTAATGCCTGGAATAGGTTATTCAGTATTGCGCAGTGATTCGCCTTTAGACCCCAGCCAGGGTTACCGTTTGCAGTGGGATGTGCGCGGTGCTAAGCAAGATATTTTAGCCGATGCCGATGTATTGCATGCCACAGCTTTAGCCCGTGGCTTGTATACTTTTGCCGACACGCACCGTTTATTAGGGCGCGCTCAAATAGGTGCAATTGGTACCAACAACTACGAAAAAATTCCACCTTCGCTGCGTTTCTTTGCCGGTGGTGACCAAAGCGTGCGTGGCTATGATTACCAAACATTGTCGCCCCGTGATCAGCAAGGTAATCGTGAAGGGGGGCGTTATATGTTTGCTGGCAGTGTGGAGTATCAGTACAGCATTGCCGAGCGTTGGCGTGTGGCAACCTTTGTGGATAAAGGAAATGCGGTTAACTCGTTGACGGACCACCTGAATACAGGTGTAGGTGTTGGCATTCGCTGGGTATCGCCAGTGGGACCGATACGGCTCGATTTAGCGCAGGCTCTAGATGAGGGTAAAGGCTGGCGTATTCACTTTTCCATGGGACCTGAATTATGAGGCGCATTGGCACTCGTTTCTTACTGGGTTTTTTGCTGTTATTGGGGCTGCTGCTAGGTGCTGTCGTCTCCATGTTGAACACTCAAAGTGGTAGCCGCTGGTTACTGGAGCAAGTGCCCGGCTTGCATGTTGAGGGTTGGCAGGGGGCGCTGCTCTCTGAGTGGCGTGCAGAACAGCTGCACTGGCAGCAAGATGATTTGTCTGTGCAGCTTAATACTGTGCATATGCAATTTAGACTCAGTTGTGTACTGCGCAGTGCATTGTGCATTGATCAATTGTCTGTGCAACGTATTGAACTGAATCTGCCCGAAAGTGAACCGGCCCAAGAGCCGCGGCAAGCCATTGAACTGCCCGATTTAAAGTTACCCGGCCGTTTAGACGTGCAGCAGCTGTTTATTGGCGAGCTGTTACTGAACGGTGAGTCACTGCTCAGTGCGGCCAACTTAAGCGCACATTGGGCAGAGCATGCGATTCAGATTGCTAAGCTGGATGTGCAGTATCAAGACTATCGCTTGCAAACCAGCGGCACCGTCACTGCACAGGGGCAATGGCCGCTGCAACTGCAATTGGATGCCCATATTCCCATTCCCGATGCACAGGCCTTAGCAATACAAGCGCAGCTCACAGGTAGCGTGCATAAGCTTTTGTTGCAGGCAAACACCCAAGGTTATTTAGTGGCAAGTTTAGACGGCCAGTTGCAACCATTGGCCGTTGATCTGCCAGCACAGCTTGCTATTCAGGCCGCTGAGTTTATTGCCACTCCAGATTTACCTGAGCGCTTAACCTTGGCGGATCTAGATCTTCAGTTGCAAGGTGATTTGGATAACGGTTATCAGCTGACTGGACGAGCGCTCTTGGCCAAGACGCCCGAGCGCATGCAGCTTAATTTATCCGCAGTTATAGATAGCCATGGTGCAGCGCTTGAATCCTTGCGTTTAACCGCTGCTGAACAACACTTTGTTGCTCTGCAGGGAACTGTGAACTGGCAAACCGATTTACACGCGAATGCCCAACTGCAATGGCAGGCTTTTCCTTGGTACAGCCTGCTAGCGCAAGAAGATATAGCGGTGCAACTGCAAAACTTATCAGCGCAGTTCAGTTATAGCGCAGGTGATTATCAAGGCAGTTTAGACAGCAGTTTAACTGGGCCCGCCGGTGATTTTACTTTAAGCAGTGCCTTTACCGGTGATCTGCAACAGGTGCAATTAAATGAGCTTTTGCTCGAAGCGGGCCAGGGCCAGCTGCAAGGCAGTGCTACGTTGGGTTTTGCCGATGGCCTAGACTGGTTAACGGATATTCAAGTGAGTCAGCTCAATCCAGCCTATTGGGTGGCTGAATTACCCGGCGAGCTGGCTGGCAGCTTACACAGCCAAGGGCAGTGGGTTGACGGTGACTTGCAAGTGGCGGCCAGTGTCGATTTAAGCGGCAAACTGCGTGGTTCCTTAGCTCAACTCAAGGCGCAGTTGCAGGGCGCTCAACCAGCCGATGCAGTTGGGCTTTGGCAGTTGAGTCAGACTGAATTGCGTTTTGGTGATAACCACATTTCCGGTCATGGGCAACTTGATCAAGCTCTAGCGGGCCAATTGGATATACATTTGCCGCGCTTAGTACAGCTGTGGCCAGGATTAGCTGGCGAGGCCAGTGGCGCAGTCAATGTCTCGGGCAGCCTGGCTGAACCCTTGGCGCACTTACAATTGCAGGGCAAAGGTATTGCTTATCAAGGACAGCGTGTTGGTGAGTTCAGCTTAATCGGTGAGTTATTGCCAGAACAGCACGGGCAACTGCGTTTCGAGGCTGAGCGTTTATGGACGGGGGATACTGAGCTGGGCGTCCTGCACTTGACTGGTGAAGGCACACTGGCTGCGCATCAGGGGCACTTGTCTTTAACCGGACCTGTATTTGAAGCACAACTGGAACTGACAGGTGGTTTAGAAAAAGGTGATTGGCTGGCGCACATCAAGCAGCTGGTGATTGATAGTCATCAGCAACACTGGGCGTTAGCTGAGCCGGCCGCTGTGCGCTATTTGCACGATGGTCAGTTGCAGCTTGGCGCCCATTGCTTGCGAAGTGGCGCGTCCAGTCTATGTGCTGGTGAGCAGCAATTATTACCGCAGCCAAAAATTGATTATCAGTTACGTGATTTTCCTTTGGCCTCTTTACAGCCTTGGTTGCCAGCGGATGCACAGCTTGAAGGGTTGCTCAATGGCACTTTGCAATTAGCCATATCAGATAAAGGTCCGCTGGGCAAAATTTATTTAGATGCTGGGCAAGGACAATTGCGGGTGCGGCATGAGCAGCAGTGGGAGGTTTTTGCTTGGCAAACATTACAACTCAATAGTGATTTAACGGCTCGGGCTATTCAGTCTAAGCTGCAATTAATAGGTGCTGAAAGTGGTCAATTCGAGCTGCGCGCCAATCTTGATCCCCGTAGCACAGATAAAAAACTCAGCGGTCGGTACTCAATTGAGCAGGTGGATTTATCGGTTTTGCGACCCTTTGTGAGCCAAGTTGCAGTGCTGGAAGGACGACTGGAAGGGCGTGGCGACTTAGCGGGGACTTTGCTGAAACCCAGTATCAATGGCTATTTTCAGCTGCGTGAAGGACACATCAGTGGTGGCGACCTACCTACGCCAATTGAACAGTTACAACTGCGTGCGGACATTAAAGGCGAACGTATGCGGCTTAACGGTGGCTGGCGCAGTGGTGAGCAGGGGACCGCGGTCATCAGCGGTGACCTGAACTGGAGCAATCAGTTGCTGGTTGATGTGAACATTAAAGGCCAGCACTTGCCTGTACTGGTGGAACCTTATGCCAATCTAGAAATTGCTCCTGAGCTGCAAATCAGCTTAAAAGAACAGCGCCTGTTTATCAGTGGTGAGGTGGCGGTGCCCAAGGGTGCTATTACTATTCCGCAATTACCGGAGCAGGCGGTACGTATTTCTTCTGACGCTCGGGTGGTGGGACAAGCCGAGCCAGAGCCCGGATTGCAGGTGGGGATGGATATCATGCTTAATGTTGGCACCGATAAGCTGCATTTCTCTGCGTTTGGTTTAGATGCTGATTTGCGCGGTCATTTACAGGTCGGTGATAACTTGGCAGGGCGGGGTTTGCTGGAGCTGCTCAATGGCCGTTACCGTGCTTATGGGCAGCGTTTGCAGTTACGTCGGGCGCGCTTGTTATTTGCCGGGCCGCTCAGTCAGCCATTTTTAGACATTGAAGCGGTGCGGGTGACCGGTGATGTGACTGCGGGCTTGCGCTTATCGGGGCCTGCTGCGCAGCCGCAAAGTGAGATTTTTTCCCGGCCGGCGATGAGCCAGGAGCAAGCACTGTCTTGGCTGTTGCTGGGCCGGCCGCTACAAGGCGGTGAGGGGGACGGTAATGCCATGGCGCAAGCAGCATTGGCGTTAGGTTTAATGGGCACGGCACCCATCACCAGTAAAGTGGCTGAAGTGTTTGGCGTGCAGGACTTTACGCTGGACAGCGAAGGCAGTGGTTTGACGTCCAGTGTGGTGGCCACAGGTCGAATCAGTGAGAAAATCAGCTTGCGCTATGGGGTTGGGGTGTTTGAGCCTGCCAGCAGTTTGGCGCTGCGCTATGAGTTGAGTCGGCGCACGTATTTAGAGGCGGCCAGCGGCTTGGCCAACTCGCTAGATATATTTTATAAGCGGGATTTTTAAAGAGGCGCTGATTAATTATGTCATTATGAGGAGCGACGCGACGCGGCAATCTCTGAGCCCCTAGGCTGAGCGGACTGTCAAGCAAGCTCGGCGTAGAATTCGCGCCTGCTGCTTTATTATGTTAAAATCTCTTGGTCGCAGTCACTTTAAAGTGGTTTATGTCTAGGTCAGACTCAAGTTTTTCACCCTTCTTAATGCCCCATCTCTTCGAGAAATGCTGGCGCAGTAGTCTCTAGCTGGCTTCTTCTCAACGCTGAAATATCCGAACTTAACGTTTTGCTAAGAGCTTCTTGAGTAGCTCAAGGCTCTAACACTGTAGTGTGTCTAGAAATTAAGGACGCTCTAAAAGAGCTGCTGGTAATAAGCCAAATCACTCAATGGCTTAAGCGCTTTTTCAGAGAATCCCTAAGGGGTTTCAAATGTATTATTGGGTTATGTTGATTTTAGCCGTGGTCGCAGAGGTGATCAGTACGGTGGGGATGAAGTATGCCTCGAGCGGTTCGCCAATCTTTGGTTATCTGATCATGGCAATTATGATTTCTTTATCCTTTTATGCCTTTTCCCGTGCTGTAGTGCGGATTCCGTTGGCGGTGTCCTACGCCGTTTGGGAAGGTTTAGGTTTGTTCTTTATTGGTATCGCCGGTGTGGTGCTGTTTGGCGAGTACTTAACGCTGGTTGAAATACTGGCCATTGCTTTAATGTTGTTTGGCTTATTGCTGGTGACCTTTGACAAAGGCCAGCCTGAAAAGAATAAAAAGCAGCAAAAAACTGTAACGGTTAAAACACAAGGACATACCGCTGCGTCGCCAGTGACAGCTGCTAGTCGTAAAACAGAGCAGACAACTTTAGGGGAGGTGGCATTATGATCCTGCCTGCTTCTTTATTGTTGGGCTCTGTCTCGCTGGACTTGGTGGCTTGTTATTGCATTAAGCGCTCTAAAGGCTTTAAAAAGGCCGTGTGGGGTTTGGTAGGCTTGTTGTCGATTATCTTAGCTTTTGTGCTGCTGAGCTTTGTCGTGCGCTATATCCCTTTAGGCGTGGCCTACTCAGTGTGGGGTGGTTTAGGGGTG
>DASROA010000019.1:0-14150 GCA_035647115.1 Thiopseudomonas sp.
GTGCCTTTTGGGCGACGTGAAATGGTAGGAGTGCTGGTGGAAACCGCCACCGCAACAGAGGTGCCATCTGATAAGCTTAAAGACGCACTGGAACTGTTAGACAGCCAGCCCTTACTGCCCGACGACATCATGCGCTTGTGCACTTGGACCTCCCAATATTACCAGCACAGTTTAGGCGACACCTTTAGCTGGGCGTTACCCACTCTACTGCGTCAAGGTGAACCCGCTGAAGCACGGCAACAAAAAATGTGGTTAGCTCAGCAGCCCGTTAATCTCGAAGACCCTCTATTAAGTCGAGCGCCACGGCAACGCCAAGCATTAAAAACTTTAGCGCAACACCCACAGGGGATTGCCCATGAGCGCTTGGAGCAGTTTGGTATCAGTAAAGACAGTGTTGCAGCACTGCTTAAAAAAAAGCTTGTCAGCCAACACATTCGCCAACTACAAGACCAACCCCATAAGACACCCAGCTTGGCGCAACCTGAATTGCCTTTTAATAGTGAGCAACAAGCAGCATTTGATGCCATCAATACAAACTTGCAGCAGTTTAAAGCCTATTTGTTAGCTGGAGTTACCGGCAGCGGTAAAACCGAGGTGTACTTGCAACTGATCCGCGAAGCATTAAACGCGGGCAAACAAGTGCTGGTGCTGATTCCAGAAATCAATTTAGGCCCACAAACCCTCGAACGTTTCACCAAGCGTTTTAATGCACGGATTGCTTTGCTGCACTCCAATGTTAATGATCGTGAACGACTCGAAGCATGGTTGGCAGCGCGCTCTGGCCATGCGGATATTATTATTGGCACCCGCTCGGCACTGTTTACCCCGTTAAAAAATCTCGGTTTAATTATTATTGATGAGGAGCATGACGCCTCATATAAACAGCAAGAAAGCCTGCGCTACCATGCTCGCGACTTAGCCTTGGTACGCGCACGCAGTGCCAATGTGCCTATTGTTTTAGGTTCAGCAACACCCTCATTAGAAAGTTTACACAACGCCCACAGTGGCCGCTTTGCGTTACTGCGTTTAACCAAGCGCGCTGGTGGCGCCAGCCAGCCAAAGTTTATTCGCTTGGATGTGCGCAGTTTGCCGTTAGACTCAGGCATCAGCGCACCACTGCAAAAAGAAATTCGCAAAACGTTAGAAGCCGGTCAGCAAGTCTTAGTTTTTCTCAACCGGCGCGGTTTTTCTCCCGTATTGATGTGCAATGACTGTGGCTGGATGAGCCAATGCGAGCAATGTGATGCTCGCTTGACCCTACACCAACGCTATAACGAACTGCGCTGCCACCACTGTGGTCATATTGAAACCCGCCCCCATAACTGCCCCAGCTGCAATAAAGTGGATTTACGGCCCATTGGTGCCGGCACTGAACGGGCCGAAGAACGTTTACAGATTTTATTTCCTGACACCCCCGTGCTGCGCATTGACCGCGACAGTACCACCCGTAAAGGGTCTATGGACGCATTACTCACCACCATTGGCAGTGGCGAGCCCTGTATTATGGTAGGCACGCAAATGCTCGCTAAAGGGCACCACTTTCCTCGGGTAACCTTAGTAGCGATTTTAAATGCCGATGGCGGTTTATTTTCTGCGGACTTTCGCGCCAGTGAAAAAATGGCGCAACTGATTGTGCAGGTCGCTGGCCGTGCCGGCCGCGCTGGTGATCCCGGCCGGGTGATTATTCAAAGCGAATTGGCTGACCACCCATTACTGGTGCAGCTCAGCGAGCAAGGTTATTTTGCCTTTGCAGAACAAGCGCTCAGCGAACGACGGGCCACAGGTTTACCGCCTTTCAGTTATTTAGCATTACTTAGAGCGGATGCGTTAAAAGCTGAGTTGGCCGATATATTTTTAGAAGATGCGTATAGTATTGCTGAACAACTTATAGAGCTGCTGGCTATCGAGGGTGTTGAATTACTGGGGCCTGTGACTTCGCCCATGGAGCGCCGCGCCGGTCGTTATCGCGCGCAATTACTTTTACAAGCCAACAGCCGTGCTCAACTGCACCGTTTACTGACGCCCTTGTGCAACAATTTAGAAAACTTACCCAGTGCACGGCAATGCCGCTGGTCACTGGATGTCGATCCCATAGATTTATTCTAAACAGCCCTTGCCGACGTTTGACCCTTGATGCCAGCGTGCAGGGCAACGATAATAGATCAATTATTAAGCGATAGATTCGCATTCCACCTTCGTTAAGAGACATTATGAAAGACAGTATCCGCACTCTGATCCAACACGCCGTCAATCAACTGATTAGTGAAGGTATCCTTCCAGAAGAATTTGTCGCTAATATTCAGGTGGAAAACACTCGGGATAAAAGCCACGGAGATTTCGCCAGTAACATTGCTATGATGCTGGCCAAGCCTGCGAAAAAGAACCCCCGCGAATTAGCCCAACGACTGGTCGATGCGCTACCCGCTGACCCACAAATCAGTGAAGTGGTTATTGCCGGTCCTGGTTTTTTAAATTTCTTCCAGAACCATGCGGCATTGGCAGAGCGTTTAGACAACGCTTTAAATGACCCGCAAATAGGTGTTCCCCATCAGCAACCTGCGCAACGCGTGGTGGTGGATTTATCTTCACCCAACCTCGCCAAGGAAATGCATGTGGGCCACTTACGCTCCACCATTATTGGTGATGCAGTGGCCCGTGTTTTAGAGTTTTTAGGTCACGATGTGATCCGCCAGAACCATGTGGGCGATTGGGGCACTCAGTTCGGCATGCTATTGGCCTACTTGCAAGAAAATCCCAGCGCCAAAAAAACTCAACTGGCTGACCTCGAAGAATTTTACCGTCAAGCTAAGCAGCGCTTTGATGAATCCAGCGAGTTTGCTGACTATGCGCGTAGTTTAGTGGTCAAATTGCAAGCGGGCGATCCAGAGTGTTTGCGCCTTTGGCAACAGTTTAATGATGTCTCACTCAGCCACTGTCAAGAACTGTATGACCGTTTAGGCGTTAAACTGGGCATGCAAGATGTGCGCGGTGAAAGCTCGTATAACGATGATTTAGCTGACATTATTGAGCAGCTACGCAAGCAAGACCTGCTCACCGAAGATGCCGGCGCACAATGCGTATTTTTAGACGAATTTAAAAACAAAGAAGACAAACCACTGCCACTGATTGTACAAAAAGCCGACGGTGGTTACCTGTACTCCACTACGGATTTGGCTTCCATGCGTTACCGCAGCCAAACCTTAAAAGCTGATCGCGCCTTGTATTTTGTCGACCAGCGCCAAGCACTGCACTTTGCTATGACCTTTGCTGCAGCACGCAAAGCAGGTTTTGTTAGCCCAGACATGCAACTTGAACACATGGGTTTTGGCACCATGAACGGCCCCGATGGTCGCCCCTTTAAAACCCGTGATGGCGGCACCGTAAAGCTCATTGATTTACTCAATGAGGCCGAGTTGCGCGCCTATACTTTGGTTAAAGAAAAGAACCCTGAGCTGGACGAAAGCGAGCTCAAGAAAATTGCTCATACAGTGGGAATTGGTGCTGTTAAATATGCAGATTTAAGCAAGCATCGCAGCAGTGACTACAGCTTTGATTTTGACCAAATGCTGAGTTTTGAAGGTAATACTGCACCCTATTTGCTTTACGCCTACACCCGTGTCGCAAGCGTATTTAGACGCACCGACTTTACTATGGATGACGTGCTTCCCGGCAGCATCAGCTTAAACAGCGAACCTGAGCAAGTATTGGCGGCTTCCCTGCAGCGCTTTACTGAAGTGTTGTACAGCATCGCCGATAAAGGCACACCTCATACGCTTTGCACTTACTTGTATGAGCTGGCCGGCCAGTTCTCAAGCTTTTATGAAAACTGCCCCATTTTATCTGCCGAAGATGAAAGCACCCGTCAAAGTCGCTTACGCCTTGCTGCCCTCACCGGCCGCACGCTAAAGCAAGGACTCGAATTACTGGGACTGCAAACGCTGGAGCGTATGTAAATGGCTGCTCGTAGAAAAGCTGCGCCCAAAAGAGGCGCCAGCCCTTATAAATCCTCAAATAAAAAACCATTGCCTGCTCTGGTCTGGTTTCTCTCTGGTGCGATTGTTGGGGTATTTATCTCAACACTGCTACAGCTGAACCCTGGTGATGAGGCTATTAAGCGCCAATCCATTGCGGAAAGCACAAAGCCTGCTAAGCAACCGGAAAAAGACAGCAGTATCAGCAAACCTAAGTTTGAGTTTTATACCTTGCTGTCGGAGTCTGAAGACCTTGTCGCCCCCGAAGCACTGCCAGAAAAAACTCCACCACCGCCGAGCCCTGCAGAGGTGGCAGCCGCGCAAAAAGCCGATGCTGCTAGAGCGCAAGCCATTCTTGAGGGCAAAACACCACCGGCTCCCGCAGTGAAAAAAGAAGCAACCATGATTTTTTATCTGCAAGCCGGCTCTTTTTCTGAGCGTGCCGCAGCTGAAAGCGTGCGTGCCCAGTTACTGCTCAGCGGTCAGCAGGTACACATCGAGCCGGGCCAAGTGGCTGACAAAACTTGGCACCGGGTGTTGGTGGGGCCTTTTGTCAGCCGCGAACAATTAGACGTTGCACAAAAACAGTTGGCCAGTAATGGCTTTAACAACTTGTTATTACAACAACGTAAAGGCCGCTAAGCCTGGGCTAAATCTTAGCGCGGGCATAAATGCCCGCCCTACCGTCTTCTCCCACAATCATGGCATCACCTTGGCATGATCGCGGGCATGGCCCACTCCTACAGACCATGCTCAGGCAGCGGGTTGCCAGCAATTTTGTAGGAGCCGGCCATGCTGGCGAAGCGTTCATGATATGGTCGCGACATAGCACCGTAGGGTGGGCACTTGTGCCCACGCGGGCTCGGTATAAACCATGGTTTAAAATTATTCCGCGCTGTTGTCGGATGCTCTTGACGCGGGCATAAATGCCCGCCCTACCGTTTGTGAGCGTGGCCCGCCCCTACAAGAGCTGCAAACTCTACAAAAAATTTAAGCACCGTAGGGTGGGCACTTGTGCCCACGCGGGCTCGGTATCAAACATGGTTTAAAATTATTCCGCGCTGTTGTCGGATGCTCTTGACGCGGGCATTCATGCCCGCCCTACCGTTTGTGGGCGTGGCCCGCCCCTACAAGAGCTGCAAACTCTACAAAAAATTTAAGGGGCATCCCTTGAAAGCAGCGCCATCCATCCCCATATACTAATAATCCGGGCAGATGCCCATCAGCGTGGAGAATTCCCTTGACCACAATTGTTTCAATACGTCGCAACGGCAAAGTCGTTATGGGTGGTGACGGTCAAGTATCCCTTGGCAATACCGTCATGAAAGGCAATGCCAAAAAAGTCCGTCGTCTGTATCACGGCGAAGTGCTGGCGGGATTTGCCGGCGCCACCGCAGATGCTTTCACTTTATTTGAGCGCTTTGAAGGCAAACTGGAAAGGCACCAAGGTAACCTAGTACGCGCCGCGGTGGAGTTAGCCAAAGACTGGCGGACCGACCGTTCCCTGAGCCGCCTAGAAGCTATGCTGGCGGTAGCCAACAAAGATGCGTCGTTAATTATTACCGGTAATGGTGATGTGGTAGAACCCGAGCATGGCCTGATTGCTATGGGCTCAGGTGGCGGTTTTGCTCAAGCAGCAGCCATGGCTTTACTAGAAAACAGCGATATGTCTGCGCGGGAAATCACCGAAAAAGCCCTCGAAATCGCCGCCACAATCTGTGTATTTACCAACCATAATTTGACTATCGAAGAGCAGGATAGCGCAACTTAAGCGCACCTCGGAGAATATTATGTCCATGACACCCCGTGAAATTGTGCATGAACTCAATCGCCATATCGTTGGCCAAGATGATGCCAAACGCGCTGTAGCGATTGCCTTGCGCAACCGCTGGCGGCGCATGCAATTATCCCCAGAATTACGTAATGAAGTCACTCCAAAAAACATTTTAATGATCGGTCCTACCGGTGTTGGTAAAACAGAAATTGCCCGCCGTTTAGCCCGCTTAGTGAATGCGCCCTTTATTAAAGTTGAAGCCACCAAGTTTACCGAAGTGGGTTATGTGGGCCGTGATGTTGAGTCCATTATTCGTGACTTAGCCGACGCCGCTGTCAAAATGCTGCGCGAGCAAGAAATGAAAAAAATGCGCAACCGTGCTGAAGATGCCGCCGAAGAGCGCGTCCTCGATGCGTTACTGCCGCCGGCGCGACAGAGTACCGATGACACATTAGAGCGCACTGACTCCAACACCCGCCAATTATTCCGTAAACGTTTACGTGAAGGCCAACTGGATGATAAAGAGATTGAAATTGATGTAGCTGAAGCGCCAATGGGCGTAGAAATCATGACCCCACCGGGCATGGAAGAAATGACCAGTCAGCTGCAAAACCTATTCTCTGGAATGAATAAAGGCAAAACCAAAAGCCGCAAAATGCGGGTTGCCGATGCTCTTAAATTGATCAGTGACGAAGAAGCTGCACGTCTGGTTAATGAAGAGGAGATTAAAGTTCGCGCCCTAGAAGCGGTTGAGCAACACGGTATCGTGTTCTTAGACGAAATCGATAAAATCGCTAAAGGCGGCAATACCGGTGGTGCTGATATTTCACGGGAAGGTGTTCAGCGTGACTTACTGCCACTGATTGAAGGTTCCACAGTGAACACTAAGCTGGGTATGGTGAAAACCGACCATATTCTGTTTATTGCCTCAGGTGCTTTCCATCTCAGCAAACCCAGCGATTTAGTCCCTGAGCTGCAAGGTCGTTTACCCATTCGCGTTGAACTAAAAGCGCTCACCCCAGAAGACTTCGAGCGTATCTTGAGCGAGCCCGATGCCTCGCTGACCGAGCAATACATTGCTCTATTGGCCACTGAAGGCCTTAATATAGAGTTCACCCAATGCGGCATTAAACGCATTGCTGAAATTGCCTGGCAGGTTAACGAAAAAACCGAGAACATCGGTGCCCGTCGTCTGCATACGTTATTGGAGCGTCTGTTGGAAGAAGTGTCCTTTGACGCCGCCCAGCTGGCTGAACAGTACCAGAACAGTCCCTTAGCCATTGATGAGGCTTATGTGGATAAGCACCTTGGTGAACTGGCCAAAGATGAAGACCTATCGCGCTACATTCTATAAGCCACTTTTGTTGTGTCAGCGCCACTAAACGCTGACACAACCTTTTATTGCGAGGATGCCATGCACATACCAACACGCATTAAACTCAATAAAAGCTCGAAAACACTTGATTTGGGCTACGCCGATGGTCAGCAGTTTTCCTTACCAGCGGAGTTTTTACGAGTGCACTCACCTTCTGCTGAAGTGCAAGGCCATGGCAACCCAGTATTGCAATACGGCAAACTCAATGTCGCCATAAGTCATGTACAAGCAGTCGGCAACTACGCACTCAAACTGACCTTTGATGATGGTCATGACACGGGCTTATATACATGGGCCTATTTGTACAAGCTGGCCACTGAGCAGGACAGCATGTGGCAAGCTTATTTAGATGCTCTCAGCGCTGCAGGGCAGTCCCGTGACCCTGACGAGTCTGTGGTGCGCATTATGCCATAGCCGCTAGCTCAATCGTTTATCTAAAGCCTGCTCAATTTCACGTTCAATAGTTCCACGCAAGCCTGACAATAGCAGACCCAGCTTAAGCTCAACCCGCACTCGGTTTTCTTCCACAGCAATACTGCCACGGGCTCCTGTGCGATGAACATGCAAACGATCCCCCTGCCACTCATAGCGAACATCATATTGCTCAGCCAGCCGCTCGGCGATGCGCTGCGCTTTAACCCGTGCTGCCTCGCGACCTAAGGTGTGCGACCGTTCAACCACCACTGTGCTCATAGATTTCCCTCAATAATCAACGTTGTACGTTTACCTAACGGTTTTAAACAATGATAATGGCGCTAATCTGTCCAGCGTCAAGACAAACTCCGCTGTGCGTATTAGAATGCTGGATAATTTGTTTAAGGTGAAGTTTTATGAGTAATTCGCAGCGGCCCGATAATAACGAGCCAACCACACACTTTGGTTTTAATAACGTACCGGAAAGTCAAAAAGCCGAAAAAGTTGCTGAAGTGTTTCATTCCGTAGCGGCCCGCTACGACATTATGAATGATGTGCTATCCGGCGGCATGCACCGCTTATGGAAGCGTTTTACCATCGAACTGTCTGGAGTGCGGCGTGGCAATAAGGTACTGGATATTGCAGGTGGTACTGGCGATTTGTCCCGTAAATTTTCCAGCTTAGTCGGCCCTGATGGTGAAGTGGTATTGGCAGATATCAATGCCTCAATGCTTAAAGTAGGTCGCGACCGCTTATTGGATAAAGGTGTGGCCAATAATATTCGCTTTGTCCAAGCCGATGCAGAAAAACTCCCCTTCCCGGATAATTATTTTGATGTCGTGACCATTGCCTTCGGGTTACGTAATGTTACCCGTAAAGAAGATGCGTTACGCTCCATGCTGCGCGTTCTTAAGCCAGGTGGTCGCTTATTGGTGCTGGAATTCTCGAAGCCGAAAAACCCATTACTGTCTAAATTTTACGATGCGTACTCATTTAAATTTATGCCTTTAGCCGGCAAGTTAATCACTGATGATGCAGACAGTTACCGCTATTTAGCTGAATCAATCCGTATGCACCCTGATCAAGACACCCTAAAAGCCATGCTCAGTGAAGCCGGCTTTGAGCGCGTCACCTACCACAATATGACTGGCGGGATTGTCGCTCTACACCGCGGGATTAAACCTTAATGCTCACCCAGTTTGCACTCGCCAGTGCGGAGTCAGCGATTAATGCCGTCTTGCAATTAGACAGCACCGCGCAACAACGTCTTGCCCCTTTAGCCGGTAAAGTCATTGCCATTGCTTGCAGTCAACCCAACTTCACCCTGTATTTAATTCCTCTGGAAGACAGTTTACAGCTCGCCAAAGAATGGCATGCCCCCGTGGACTGCACTTTAACTGCACCGGCACATTTATTGTTTAAGCTGGCCATCACTGCAGATAAAACCACTGTGCTGCACCTGCCTGAAGTGGATCTTGATGGTGACAGCGGCGTCTTAATGGAGCTGGCAGGCGTTCTGCAAGACCTTGAGTTAGATTGGGAGTACGAAGTGTCACGTTGGCTTGGCCCAGTGCCAACTGCAGTGTTGGCTAACCATTTACGCAGTCGCCAAGACTGGCTGCAACACAGCATGCAGAGCCTGCACAGCAACACGACTGATTACTTAACTGAAGAATCTCGTGCTTTGGTAGGCCGCCTTGAAGCGGAAACGCGTTTTACTGAAATAGACCAGCTCAAACTTGATTTAGACCGCTTGGATGCTCGCATCGCGCTCTTACTGAAACGGAACCAAACGCCTCTATGAAGCTGCTTGCCATTCGCCGACTCTGGCGTATTTTACGTGTCAGCATACGCTACCGACTTGATGACTTGCTGTTTGCCCTGCCTTTACCTTGGCATGTGCATGTGCTGCAATATTTAATGCCTTGGCGCTGGTTGCCCCGTCCTGCAAGTGAGCTGAGCCGCGGTGAAGCCTTACGTTTAGCGCTGGAAGACCTCGGTCCAGTATTTATCAAGTTCGGACAAATCCTCTCCACCCGTCGAGATCTATTACCAGCAGACATTGCTGATGAAATGGCCAAGCTACAAGATCAGGTGCCGCCTTTTTCATCTGAAAAATCCATGCAACTGATTGAAGAACAGCTGGGTGCGTCAATTAACCAAGTGTTTAAAAGCTTTTCCAGCACCCCTTTGGCCTCGGCCTCCATCGCTCAAGTACACGCTGCTCAGTTAAAAACCGGCGAAGATGTAGTGGTCAAAGTTATCCGCCCAGGTTTAAAACCCATTATTGCCCAAGATTTAGCTTGGCTGTATTTACTGGCAAGTATTGCCGAGCGCGTGGTTCCCGAAGCCCGTCGCTTGCGTCCTAAAGAAGTGGTCAGCGATTACGAAAAAACCATTTATGATGAGCTGGATCTACTCCGCGAAGCCGCCAATACCAGCCAACTCCGGCGTAATTTCAGTGACTCCAATATGCTCTATGTGCCACAGATTTATTGGCAATGGTGCCGTCCGCGGGTATTGGTAATGGAGCGTATCTACGGCATTCCAGTGACCGATATGGCCGCACTGGTGGATCAAGGCACTGACTTAAAGAAACTGGCTGAACGGGGCGTGGAAATCTTTTTCACCCAGGTGTTTCGTGACTGCTTTTTCCATGCCGATATGCATCCAGGTAATATTTTTGTTAGCACCCACACCCCGTGGGACCCGCAATACATCGCCATTGATTGCGGTATTATTGGCTCACTCACTCCAGAGGACCAAGACTACTTAGCGCGCAACCTGCTGGCCTTCTTTAAGCGCGATTACCGTAAAGTGGCGCAGCTACACATTGATTCCGGCTGGGTGCCCAGCGATACTCGAGTCAATGAACTGGAAGCAGCGATTCGTACGGTCTGCGAACCTATTTTTGAGCGGCCATTAAAAGAAATTTCCTTCGGCCATTTACTACTTAACCTGTTCCAAACCGCCCGCCGCTTTAACATGGAAGTGCAGCCACAGCTGGTCCTCTTACAAAAAACCTTGCTCAACATCGAAGGTTTAGGTCGTCAGCTGTACCCTGATTTGGACCTGTGGAACACTGCACAGCCCTACTTAGAGCGTTGGATGCGCGAGCGTTATATGCCAAAACATGTGCTGGGTAACTTGCAGCAACAGTTTGAAAAACTGCCCCACTTGGCCAACATGGCCCGTGATAGCTTGGAAAAGCTCAACACGCAGCCAACAGCAACCGCCGCACCATACGCTTGGCTGGTCAAGTTACTTGGCGCAGGTTTAATCGTGGCTGGAACACAGCAGGGGCTAATTTTTGAATATCAAGCATGGCCTGCTTGGCTAATGTTGGCAGCCGGCCTATGCTTGGTGCTGCGCCGCTAGAGTACAAACCTTTTAAAGATTCAAATACGCAATATTGTGAGAGTGAGATGAGCAACTGGCTAGATGAAATTCAATGGAACAGTGATGGTTTAATTCCCGCCATTGCTCAAGACTATGCAACCGGCCAAGTTTTAATGGTGGCTTGGCTTAACCGCGAATCTTTAGCGCTCACCGTCAAAGAACAACGGGCTATATACTGGTCACGCTCACGACAAAAGCTGTGGCGCAAAGGCGAAGAGTCAGGCCATGTGCAAAAGCTCCATGAAGTACGTCTTGATTGTGACGCAGATGTTATTATCCTGCGCGTAGAGCAAATTGGCGGTATTGCCTGTCATACTGGTCGCCACAATTGTTTTTATCGTGTGTTAAATGACGGGCAATGGCAGACGGTAGAACCTGTAATTAAAGATCCACATGACATCTATCAAGGCTCATAAATATGACTGACGATATTCTTCACCGCGTAGCTGAGGTTATTGAATCACGCAAAAATGCTGATGCCAGCACCTCCTACGTGGCAAGCTTGCACCACAAAGGCTTAAATAAAATTTTAGAGAAAGTCGGTGAAGAAGCGATTGAAACTATTTTAGCAGCAAAAGATACAGCCACTTCCGGCAATACTGACGACGTTATTTATGAAACGGCAGATCTTTGGTTTCATAGTTTAGTAATGCTGTCTGCTTTAAACTTAGAACCACAAGCAGTACTCAATGAGCTGGAGCGGCGCTTTGGCTTATCCGGACACGCAGAAAAAGCGTCTCGGACCAACTCTTAATTATTGGCACTACGGAGAACACATCATGGGTGGTATTGGCATTTGGCAATTACTGATTATTCTAGTCATTGTGATCCTTCTATTTGGCACCAAGCGCCTCAAAGGCATGGGTTCCGACTTAGGGGATGCCATCAAAGGCTTCCGCAAAGCAATTGATAGCAATGACGATAAACCGACAGAAAGTATTGAGCGATCTGAAGCGAGCGGTGAAACCATTGATGCGACTGCACAGCGCAGCGAAGAACATTCTACTAAGAAATGAGTTAACCCATGTTTGATATTGGCTTTACTGAGCTGGTACTGATTGGCATTGTTGCCCTGCTGGTGCTGGGTCCTGATCGTTTACCTGGCGCCGCGCGGGTTGCTGGATTGTGGCTGGGTCGTATCAAACGCGGTTTTAATTCAATCAAGGAAGATGTAGAACGGGAGCTGGGCGCTGATGAAATTCGTCGCGAATTGCATAACGAAGGCATCTTAGAAAAAGAACGTAAAATGCTGAAAGAAACCGCTGATAAGGCCAACCAAGCGCTCAGCGATAAACCTATGCAGAATCTTTTTGAAGACACCGTGAAACCGATCGAGAAAATACTCGACAGCGACATCACTCAACCAACAGACAGCGATACTACCAAACAAGAGCAAGCTAAATGAGCACATCCCAACAACCAGAAAACCATATGCCGTTGGTTGCCCACCTTACGGAGTTACGCACGCGTTTATTGCGCTGCGTGGTCACTGTGTTGCTGTTATTTGCTGGGTTATTTTATTTTTCCCAAGACATTTATGCCTTAGTTGCCGCCCCATTACGTGCCTACCTGCCAGAAGGTGCCACCATGATTGCCACTGGGGTGGCATCACCCTTCTTGACTCCCTTTAAACTGACCATGATGGTCTCGGTATTTCTCAGTGTGCCGGTGATTCTGCAACAAGCTTGGGGCTTTATTGCACCAGGCCTGTATAAGCATGAAAAACGTATCGCTGTCCCTCTGCTGATTTCCAGTGTGATCTTATTTTACGCGGGCATGGCATTCGCCTATTTTGTCGTGTTCCCCATCATGTTTGGCTTTTTTGCCAGCGTCACTCCGCAAGGGGTGGAGATGATGACCGATATTGGCCAGTATTTAGACTTTGTACTGACCCTATTTTTTGCCTTTGGCGTAGCGTTTGAAATCCCCATCGCCACTTTTTTATTGGTGTGGGCTGGTGTGGTGGAGGTCGCCACCTTACGTAAAAGCCGTCCTTATGTGATTGTGGGTTGCTTCATAGTGGGCATGCTACTGACCCCGCCGGATGTCTTTTCACAAACTCTACTGGCCATTCCCATGTGGATTTTATTTGAGGTGGGCGTGATCTTTGGCAATCTAGTACAGAAAGAACGTGAAGCTAAGGCCGCAGAAGAAGATGCTGAAACCAGCAGCAATGCAGATCCAACACAGTCATGAATCTACTGCTGGTAAAACAAACAGATTTTGTTGCCCCTGACCGAGTTCGTATTAGCGACCGCCGCCTCAAGCACCTGAATAACGTGCATCAAGCCAGCATTGGGCAAAGCCTAAGAGCTGGCTTGTTAAACGGCTTACAAGGCCAGGCAAAGCTGCTCGCCATCGACCACCAAGCAGCCGAGCTGCAGGTTGATTTTCAGCAACCACCCCCTGCCAAACTGCCAGTCACCTTAGTGCTGGGTTTGCCCCGCCCTAAAATGTTACGACGCATTCTGCAAACCATTGCCAGCATGGGCGTCAATAAACTGATTTTAATTAATAGCTATCGCGTCGAAAAAAGTTTTTGGCAATCACCTTTTTTACAGCCTGAAGCCATTACTGAGCAGTTGATTTTGGGCTTAGAGCAAGCACGAGATACAGTGCTTCCGGAAGTGATTTTAGCCAAGCGTTTTAAGCCCTTTGTAGAAGATCAGCTACCTGCCCTAGTCGCTAATACGCGCGGTTTAATTGCCCACCCAGGTGATTTCCCAGAGTGCCCGCGGGCCCTGAGCGAGCCGGTCACTTTAGCCATTGGCCCAGAAGGGGGCTGGATCCCCTATGAGGTGGACTTGCTGCGCACTGCCGCTGGCTTGCAGCCGGTGCAACTGGGCGAGCGTATTTTACGGGTGGAAAACGCTGTTCCAGCTCTATTAGCCCGTTTATTTTAAGTTCAATTCAACAGCTGAACTCCTGCTGTTACCTTTGCGCAGCAACGAAACACTCACAGTAAAGGGGAATCTTACTGTGCCACGGTACATCAGCAGATGATCACTGGCGTCATCCCAGTCCACTGTTGCTTGATTGATCAGCTGCTCAGCGCCTTCCTCATAAATTTGTAGCACGCATGATAAGCCTGTGGTAAATGAAGATACAGCTTGCTGGTCGTGCGGATCATGCAGAGCAATGCGATACCAAGTAAGCGTGGCCCATGCGCCAAACAAGTTGCTCAATTACCCAGAACACCTCGGAGCCCTTAAAGACC
>DASROA010000020.1:0-8183 GCA_035647115.1 Thiopseudomonas sp.
TTAAAACATTTTAAAGGCTTCGGCGATGTTGCAGTAAAACAGCGACATCACTAGCATTGCTATTGGTTGGCACACTCACAGAATTAATCACACAGGTTTAAAAGAATGACGCTGTACTTAGCTTCCACATCGCCCAGACGCCGCGAGTTATTAGCGCAAGCGGATATTGAATTTTCAACTTTAGATGTTGATATTGATGAAACCCAGCGTCCCAACGAGTTGCCCACCGCTTATGTTGAGCGCTTGGCGAAGGAAAAAGCTGAAGCAGGCTTTCAAGGCGTGCAAGATGAGGAAGGTGCCGTGGTGTTAGCGGCTGACACCATCGTTGTGCTGGAAGATGATGTGTTAGGTAAGCCTAGCGACCAGCAGGAAGCGCAAAAAATGCTGCAGGCCTTATCAGGACGTTCCCACGTGGTGATGACGGCATTTGCGATTAAAACCGACCAGCAAATACGTGTGCAGCGGGTCAATACCACGGTATTCTTTAGACCCATCAACAGCAAAGAAATCGAGTGGTATTGGAATAGCGGCGAGCAGCAAGACAAAGCCGGTGGTTACGGTATTCAAGGTAAAGGTGGCGTTTTCGTAACAGCCATTTCTGGCAGTTACAGCGCAGTGGTTGGCTTGCCTCTTGCTGAGGTGGTTAGCGCATTAAGTCAGTTGAATATTCATCCGTAATCGTATCAATGCCCTGTGGTAGAGCTAGCGGGTGACAGCGGTTGTAGGAATTAAAGTAAAAAAAAGGATGCCGGTCGGGCATCCTTTTTTATTGCGCAGGTGCAAATTAAGCGTGTGGCTTAGTCTCATCCTGCTTGGCAGCAGAAGGTTCGTCCGGTTGGGTTGAAGACTTCTGTGGTGCTGCTGTTACTTCAGGCTGAGGCTGTTTTTGTTGCTCAGCTGGGTTGGCCTGGTTTGGTTTTTCTGTATCGCCAGAGCTGGGCGCTGCTTTAGCAGGTTCTGCAGCTTTTACAGGCTCAGCTGGCTCAGTTTGAGTTGCTTGAGAAGCTTCTGCTTTGGCTGCAGCAGCTTTCTTGGCAGCTTCTGCTTCACGGGCTAAGCGGCGGCGTTCACGTGGATCGTTTGGCGCACGGCCCACTAAGCGTGGCGGTACAGCTTGGGTGCTCTTCTGCAGCCCTGCTGGCTTAGCGGCAGGGGCAGGCTTAACAGTTTTTTCTGTCTCAGCTGGAGCTGCTTGGCTAGCTGCAGGAGTAGGTTTACGCTCTTGCGCCGGTGCGGCAGGCTTACTGTCTTGAGCAGTTGCTGCTTTTGCTGCAGGCGCAGGCTTGGCTGTTTCAGCAGGCTTAGTCGGCTCAGCTATTTGCATTAAAGACGGCGCAGCAGGTGGCATTGCAACCTGTGCTGGATCAACTGTAGCAACAGCTCCAGAGTCTGCTGCGGCGTTGGCAAATAACGGTTGCCCAGCTTTGGCGGCAGGTTTGTCTTGTGCTGCGGCATCAGTTGCAGGGGTTGCAGGTTGCGCTGCGGGTTTACTCGCAGGGCTTTTAGCGTGCTCTGCCGGTGCTGCATCTTTAGCTGGAGTGTCTGCCGGCTTCTCTGCGGTTGTTGCGTTGTCAGCAGATTGCTCTACTGCGCTGTTATCAACCTCCACCTGTTGGCGCTCACGACGATTGCTACGACGGCGTTGACCCCGTGAACGGCGACGTGGACGCTCTTCTTCGGTGGCCGGGCTTGCGCCTTGCTGATGGTTTTGCTCTACAGATTCGGCTTTATCCTGATCGCTGTCTTGCTCAGCAGCCGCTCTGTTTTGCTGGGCGCGGTTTTGACGCTCAGGACGAGGTGTGCGCTCTTCGTTTTGACGATTATCGCGCTGATTACGGTTGGCGCGAGTTTGCTCATCATTGCTTTGCGCTTGCTCTTGACCCTCGGCGCGGGTGTTGCGCTCTGGGGTTTCACGGGCCGGACGCAACTCGCGGGTCGGGCGCTCATTACGTTCATTTTGACGGTTGTCACGCTGATTGCGCTCGTTACGCTGACGTGGTTGACGCTCCTCCCGTTGTGGGCGGTCTTCACGCTGTGGACGCTCGCGGCGGCTGTCATTATTGCGCTCGTTGTTGCGCTGATTATTGTCGCGCTCAGTAGTGGTGTCACGGCTAGCACGTTCGTCATCACGGGTGCGGGTGTTATCGCGACGACGGCTTTGCTGTTGTTGCGGACGTTCATTGCGGCGCTGGTTATTACGCTGTGGCGTACGCTCGCGTTGTTGCGCTTGATCTGTTTGCTCTACAGGCGCGTCTTCACTGGCAAACAAGCTGACCAAAGATTTAACTAAACCTTTGAATTTGCTCGGCTGAGTTTTTTGCGCTGCCGGAGCTGGCGTTGAGTCAGCAGGCGCCGGCGGTGGTGTAGCACGCTCGGCATTGGTCATTTTCACTGCAGCTTCTTCGCGCACTAAGGAGCGGGTGGCGCTGATCGGTTGTAGATCTTCGGATTCCTCCGGTGCCATTTCATAACTGGGCTGACTGGATAAGGCTTCCGGGCTGTCATCTCGCAAACGAATAACTTCGAAATTAGGTGTTTCTAATTGCTCATCCGGCAAGATGAAAATACGCACACGGGTGCGCAGCTCAATTTTAGTAATGGCATTACGCTTTTCATTTAATAAGAATGCGGCCACTTGTAATGGCACTTGCGCGCGCACTTCTGCAGTACGGTCTTTCAAGGCCTCTTCTTCGATTAAGCGCAGAATTGCTAATGATAAAGACTCAATGTCGCGGATAATGCCTTGTCCTTTACAGCGTGGGCACACGCCACCGCTGCTTTCGTCCAGCGAAGGACGTAGACGTTGACGGGACATTTCCAGCAAGCCAAAACGGGAAATACGACCAATTTGCACGCGGGCACGGTCGGCTTCTAAGCATTGACGCATGCGTTCTTCAACAGCGCGCTGGTTTTTTGCTGGAGTCATATCGATAAAGTCGATCACAATCAGACCACCAATATCACGCAAACGTAATTGGCGAGCGATTTCTTCAGCCGCTTCTAAGTTGGTTTGCAGGGCGGTCTCTTCGATATCACTGCCGCGTGTGGCACGGGCCGAGTTGATATCAATGGACACTAGCGCTTCAGTGGGGTCGATCACCAAAGCACCGCCAGACGGCAGCTTCACTTCACGTTGGAAAGCGGTTTCAATTTGGCTTTCAATTTGGAAGCGGTTAAATAACGGTACGCTGTCTTGGTAGAGCTTAATTTTGTTCGCGTATTGCGGCATCACTTGGCGAATAAAGCTCAACGCTTCTTCTTGCGCATCGGCGCTATCAATTAAAACTTCGCCGATATCCTGGCGTAAGTAGTCGCGAATGGCGCGGATAATCACGTTACTTTCTTGGTAAATCAAGAACGGCGCGCTACGGCCTTCGGCGGCTTCTGTAATCGCTGTCCACAGGTGTACTAAGTAGTCTAAATCCCATTGCAGCTCTTGGCTGCTGCGACCTAAACCTGCGGTGCGCACGATTAAACCCATATCGGCGGGGGCGTTGAGTGCATTTAGCGCTTCACGTAATTCGTTACGCTCTTCACCTTCAATGCGGCGAGAAATACCACCGGCACGGGGGTTGTTGGGCATAAGCACCATGTAGCGACCGGCCAGGCTGATGTAGGTGGTCAGTGCTGCGCCTTTGGTACCGCGCTCTTCTTTATCAACCTGAACAATGACTTCTTGACCTTCCGAGAGCACGTCACGGATGTTAATTCGGCCAGATTGGTCACTGTTTTTCTTGAAGTATTCGCGGGAGATTTCTTTGAGGGGGAGAAAGCCGTGGCGTTCGGAGCCGAAGTCAACAAAAGCAGCTTCTAGGCTGGGTTCTACGCGGGTAATACGGCCTTTGTAAATGTTGGATTTTTTCTGTTCTCGTGCACCTGATTCAATATCAAGGTCGAATAGACGTTGTCCGTCGACCAGTGCAACACGCAACTCTTCGGGTTGAGTGGCGTTGATGAGCATTCTTTTCATGGTTTACCAATAATTTCCGTGTTCACGGAACACTTTAATTGGCACGCTCGACAATTATAGGGTCGATGTTGGGGTCGCGCAGTTAATGCTATTAATGCAATATTAACCGTGTCTAGCGCATAAGGGTCATAAGCCAATGGCGCGACAGCGTCTCCAGAAGGCTGCAGTGAATCTTAAGTCAATGACAGCACTTGTATTATAGGAGGAGGAATCAGGTCTTGGCCGCGGACGTGATGAAACGTCTGAATCAAAGCGCATGGCTACGCAGAACAAGCACACTGTGCATCTCCACCCTACATGTATCCCTTGAAAAATCGGGTGCCGCTCGTCGTGTTCGTGAGCGGGTTTAAAAAATACGACCGCACGTATGCGTTCGCGGATTATGTATCAGCACAGCTTTGGCTAAGTCTATTCATTGCTTAGCGAGGTGGTCTGTGACCTGTGAAAACTTTACTGCAGACTTTAAGCCTATGTTTTGTTTTAAATTCTTTTAGCATCAACTTAATTCTGGCTGCTTTTGGCAGCGCATCAAATATAGCAGTATGCGCACCATGCTTCAATGGATATGTATACCCTTACGGATTTCCCGTCGGAGAAAACCTTGTCTTCGAGCTTGACGGTTAGCCCCATGCTCGCCTTGCAGATTGCACCGCGCAGGTTGCTGTTGCTGCATGCTCGCTACCGGCCATGGCTGTGCTCGGTGCCATTGCAATCGCAGTCACAGGCCGCTCATAACTAATATATCAGCTGCAGGGCTGGTAGCTTTGTTGTTACCATTGCATTAATAACAGATCAGCGGTTTTTAGGCGTTTATATTTATGAGCAACAAAGATTCCCAACCTTTGGCAGCGGTACAGTTTTTAGAAGTTGCCCCAGGTTTGGCGGGGCAGCGCATTGATAACTTTCTGATGGCGCGCCTAAAAGGTGTGCCCAAAACCATGATCTACCGCATTTTGCGCAAAGGTGAGGTGCGGGTAAACAAAGGCCGAATAAAGCCCGATTACCGCATCAAAGCCGGTGACGTGATTCGTGTGCCACCGATGCGCATGAATAAAGCTGACGAACCCACACCCATTGCCAAAGGCTTATTGGATCGTCTTGAGCGCAGCATTGTCTATGAAGACAGTGCGTTGATCGTGCTCAACAAGCCACCCGGTATCGCGGTACATGGCGGCAGTGGCTTAAGCTATGGGGTAATTGAAGCGTTTCGCCAGATCCGTCCGCACAATAAAGAAATGGAACTGGTGCACCGTTTGGATCGCGATACCTCAGGCTTGCTGATGATCGCTAAAAAACGCAGCATGTTGCGTCATTTACATGAAATGTTACGCAATGACAGCATGGATAAAGGCTATATGGCTTTGGTGCGCGGTCGTTGGCCGACATCCCGTAGACAGGTGGATGCACCATTACAAAGAGCCAATGTGCGTTCCGGTGAGCGATTGATGGAAGTGAACCCCGAAGGTCGGCACGCGCGCACTTTATATAAAGTACTGCGCCATTTTGGCGATTACGCCACCTTAGTGGAGGCCAGCCCTATTACTGGGCGTACCCACCAGATTCGGGTGCATGCATTGTACGCAGGGCATGCGATTGCTGGTGATACAAAGTATGGGGATGATGAGTTTTCTAAAGAAATACGTGAGCGGGGCGGCAAACGATTATTTTTGCATGCCAGTGATCTGCGCGTGACCCTGCCCAACGGCGAAGTGCTTGAAGTGCACGCCGACCCCGATGAGCAATGGCAAGCGGTGATTGAACAATTGGAAAGTGAAGCGCAGAGTAAAATTAAGCAACAGGAGACATAGGTGGATAAACTTAGGGTTTTGATTTTTGATTGGGATGGCACTTTGGTGGATTCCATTGGGCGCATTATTGAGGCGATGCACATGGCAGCTGATGCCTGCGCTGTGCCGCGCTGCAAGGATGCTGATATCCGCGCCATTATTGGCTTAGCCATGCCGCAAGCCTATGATGAGCTCTATCCAGACGCCGCTGATGCCGCGCTCAAACAGCGTTTTATTCAAAGCTACGGTGATCACTATATCGAACTGGAAGCGCAGCCCTCGCCATTTTATCCAGGTGTGATGGATGCCCTAGAAAACTACCGCAGCGCCGGCTATCAACTGGCGGTGGCCACTGGTAAAAGCCGCCGCGGCTTGCATCGCGTATTAAGCGGACACAACATGCTCGACTATTTTGCAATCACCCGCTGCGCCGACGAAACCCGTAGCAAACCCGATCCACTGATGCTGCACGAAATTCTCGCGCACTGTTCAGCGGCGCCACAGCAAGCCATTATGGTGGGCGATTCACCCTTTGACCTGCGCATGGCCAATAAAGCACAAATGGCCAGTGTTGCGGTCAGTTACGGCGCTCAACCGCTCAGCGTATTGCGCAAAGAAAACCCAGTGCTCGCCATTGATCACTTTTCAGAATTAACCGATTGGTTACAGCAACAACCCAAAACCCTACTCACAGGAACCCAGCCATGACCGATAGCAAGGATAAGCACAGCCATGATCCTTGGACCGACAACCCCAAGGTGGAACGTTCAGACAAGAGCGCAGAGCACTTAACCCTCGATATCGATCTAGATAGCCTTCCATCCAGCGCAAAGGAGCAGTCCGTGACCGACAGCAATAACCTAGATAGTAAAACCTGGAAGCTGCTTGAAAAAGCCGTGCTGGCCAGTGTTAGCGAGCAGCGTCGTTCGCGGCGTTGGGGCATCTTTTTCAAAATACTGACCTTTGCCTACCTGCTGGCCATGTTAGCGTTTTTCTCACCGCTGACGGGCGGCAGCAAAAGCGTTACCAGCGGCCCACACACCGCATTGATTAATGTGCGCGGTATGATTGCCGATCAAGAAACCGCCAGCGCCGACAATATAGTGGCAGCGCTGCGCAAAGCCTTTGCCGATAAAAACACCCGAGGCATCGTCTTGCGCATCAATAGCCCAGGCGGCAGCCCGGTGCAGTCCGGTTATATTTACGATGAAATCCGTCGTCTGCGCACTTTGCATCCAAACACTAAAGTTTATGCAGTGATCAGCGATCTCGGTGCCTCCGGTGCTTATTATATCGCCAGTGCTGCCGATGAGATTTATGCTGATAAATCCAGTTTGGTGGGCTCCATTGGCGTTACCGCGGCAGGTTTTGGCTTTGTTGGTAGCATGGAAAAGCTCGGGGTCGATCGTCGTGTCTACACCTCCGGTGAAAACAAGGCTTTTTTAGATCCCTTTCAGCCGCAAAATCCAGCGCAAACCGAGTTCTGGAACACTGTGCTGCAAACCACCCATAGGCAATTTATCGACAGCGTTAAACAAGGCCGTGGCGATCGTTTGAAAGATGCTGAACACCCAGAGCTGTTTTCCGGTTTAGTGTGGTCGGGCGAGCAAGCCTTAGAGCTTGGTCTGGTGGATGCCTTAGGCAACAGCAGTCATGTGGCGCGCGAGGTGATTGGTCAAGAAAATATAGTGGACTTCACTTTAGAGCAATCACCCTTTGATCGCTTCGCCAAAAAGTTCGGGGCCAGCGTTGCCGAGCGCCTCGCGGTCTGGGCCGGCTTCCATGGGCCACAATTGCGTTAAGTATTTAGTGCAAGCCGTAGCTGGACTCAGCAGGGCATCCCAGGGCGTGCATTTAAGTGTGCATTGGTTTTAGCCGCGGATTGCTTGTGTAAAGGCTAGGGCGTAGCGAGTTTGCAGCTGCGAGCTCGCCAACCTAAGTGCGAAGTGAACTATTGTTTGGTAAACCCTTGAAAAGGATTTTTTGATCCCCATCTTATAGTCAGGCAAGCGATAAAGTGCTGTGTATATTGTGGTAGAACTGGATAAAAAATAGACACAAGGCACTTTTTGAGGTATGATGCTTGTCATTACCTACCAAGTGAACAACTTGGGGCCGATTAGGATTCGACGCCGGTTGCAAAACTTTAGGTGCATGCCGAGTTGGTAACAGAACTCGTAAATCCACTGTTGCAACTTTCATAGTTGCCAATGACGAAAACTACGGAGCACAAGCTCTAGCTGCGTAAGCAGCCGAGTCGCTCCCCTGGTAGCTTCGGCTCCAGCAATCATCAGAGGATGTCTGTAAACTCGAAATGATTGTCAGATAGAACAGAATCGCCGCGTAGTACGTTGTGGACGAAGCGGCTAAAACTTACACAACTCGTCCAAAGCACCCTGCCCGTCGGGCGGCTGCGGATTAACTTA
>DASROA010000021.1:0-7243 GCA_035647115.1 Thiopseudomonas sp.
ATTTGCACCTGCGCAATAAAAAAGGATGCCCGACCGGCATCCTTTTTTTTACTTTAATTCCTACAACCGCTGTCACGCGCTAGCTCTACCACAGGGCATTGATACGATTACGGATGAATATTCAACTGACTTAATGCGCTAACCACCTCAGCAAGAGGCAAGCCAACCACTGCGCTGTAACTGCCAGAAATGGCTGTTACGAAAACGCCGCCTTTACCTTGAATACCGTAACCACCGGCTTTGTCTTGCTGCTCGCCGCTATTCCAATACCACTCGATTTCTTTGCTGCTAATGTTTCTGAAAAACACAGTGGTGTTGACTCGCTGCACACGAATTTGTTGCTCGGTTTTGATCGCAAAAGCCGTCATCACCACATGGGAACGGCCCGATAAAGCCCGTAACATTTCCTGTGCCTGCTGTTGATCCCTTGGCTTACCCAGCACATCATCTTCCAGCACCACAATGGTGTCAGCCGCTAACACCACCGCCCCTTGCTCATCCTGCACGCTTTGAAAGCCGGCCTCAGCTTTTTCCTTCGCCAAGCGCTCAACATAAGCGGTGGGCAACTCGTTGGGACGCTGGGTTTCATCAATTTCAACATCTAAGGTTGAAAATTTAATATCCGCTTGCGCTAATAACTCGCGACGTCTGGGCGATGTGGAAGCTAAGTACAGCGTCATTCTTTTAAACCTGTGTGATTAATTCTGTGAGTGTGCCAACCAATAGCAATGCTAGTGATGTCGCTGTTTTACTGCAACATCGCCGAAGCCTTTAAAATGTTTTAAGGCAGACTCAAGGACCGAGACCCTGCCATAGACTCGTTTATACACTATTTATGCCCATTAACTGGGATTCAGGAAAATAAATGGCACAATAAAATGTGCTAAAACGAAACTCGCCAAATTAGTAGAGTCAGAAGCCATACTAGTAGAAAAGCGCCTCCAACTCTACTTTTCAAAAAACCTGTCCTAGTTGAGCAAGTCTTGCGGGATATTGCCGCCATTTTCTGCAATAAGGGCCAATACTGTTTTGTGCAGCCAGATGTTCATTTGTGCGGAATCGTCCATCAACTCTGCAGGGCAATTCAACTCTTTAGCCAGTTCTTTGCGGGCAGCGAAACTGCTGTCTAGATCCAGTAGTTTGAGCAAATCAACAATGGATACTCGCCAATTGAGCTTTTGTGGATTGGCCGCAGCCCGCTCTTCCAACTGAGCAACCACATCAACCACTGCGATGGCCTCGGTTTGTGTAGCACTGGGCGTTGCCACTTCTGCTGTCTCTACTGCAGGACTGTCTTGTGCTTGTGCAGCCTCTGCTTTACCGATGCCTAACTTTGACAAAATGCTGTTAAAAAAACTCATATCTTCTCCTTTAGGACTACTATTTAAATGACATTCTTGTCCGCATTACATAATGTGGACCGCAGCAGAACACTATTAAACTACTAGTGATTGCTGCATGTATGACGCAGCTCTGATACAAGTGTTTGATTATCAGGCAAATGCCTGCTCAGGTCACCTATTTAATCTAAATGATACTATGGCTTTGACATAATAATGTCAGTTAACGTGCGGAGTGTGCAATGGAACGTGTCGTAATTTTAGTGGATGTACAGAATATATATCACACAACACGCCAAGGTTTTGCTACGGGATTTGATTACAACCGTTTTTGGCAGCAAGCCACTGAAGGTCGTGAGGTGGTCAAAGCCATTGCTTACGCCACAGATCGCGGCGACACCAAGCAACAACAGTTTCAAAATATCTTGCGCGCTATAGGTTTTGAAGTGAAACTTAAACCCTATGTGCAGCGCAGCGATGGCAGCCGCAAAGGCGATTGGGATGTGGGTATTGCCGTGGATGCCATGCAGTTTGCTAGTTTAGCCGATGTGCTGGTGCTTGCCTCAGGGGATGGTGACTTTGATGTATTAATGGCCCGTATACAGGAGCTGTTTGGGGTTAAAACCGAAGTCTATGGCGTAGAAGAATTTACCGCCTTCTCTTTAATACGCTCCGCGACAACATTCATCCCCATCAAAGGCCCGCTATTATTAAGCCAATAAACGTTCCTGCCCTGTAGTCCCCTGCTGGTCGCCTGTAGTTCGATCTTTTAAGATCGACACAGCCCTTAGCAAGGTCCTGCTGCAAAAGTACGGCCTGACATTTTGTCGCCCATAAATGGACGACCTTCCATAGGTATGATTGAAGCCCCCTGTTTGAAGCATACCGCCCTAGGCTTGCATCACGGGAGCAGATTCATAAATCTTCTCGGGTGCGCCAAAATCAATCTATCTTGCCAATTTTAGCGCTGCATAGACCCTTATCTACGCTTAATGGTTTTCAGCAAATCTTCAGGGGTAATCTGCCCGACAACATTGCGATTAGCCTGGGCACTGCCCGGCGGTGGCATATTCAGAATATGGCCTTTCATTTTGCCAATAATGTGCATTTCACATGGCTTACAGTCGAACTTTAAAGTCAGCACTTCATCACCATGAATCAACTGCATATCCCGCACTTTGGTCCGCACCCCAGTCACACCTTTTGCTTGTTTTGGGCATAAATTAAATGAGAAGCGTAAGCAGTGTTTAGTGATCATCACCGGCACATCGCCGCTTTCCTCATGGGCTTCATAGGCAGCATCAATCAGCTGCACCCCATAACGGTGATAAAACTGGCGGGCTTTTTCATTGTAAACATTGGCCAAAAACGTTAAATGCGACTCTGGATACACGGGCGGCGGATCACTCACCGGCTTGCGACTGCCTTTCGGATGCGCTGCAATGCGGGCTGCGGTTAACGCCTCAATGGCCTCACGACGTAATGCACGCAGTTGTGAATTAGGCACAAACCACAATTGCTCCGCCTGCACATCAATACTTTGTGCATGGTAAATCGTGTTGCCTAATCGATTTAAATTATCTTCAAGTTGTGTCAAGGCTTGCTCAGGGTTACTGGCCGCCGCAAAAGGCCCTGCCAGTTGCACACTGACACTGATCCCTTCTTCACTGGTTGCAATCAGCGTTAGTAGCTGCTCATCCAGTTGCACTTGCCAATCCACTAAAATGCGCCGCTCGGCAGATTTTTTCTGCAGCGCTTGCTGCCAGTTGTGATCCAGATTGCGATTTAACACCACTGGCGGCCGCAGCTGTTTTAACTCAGCAGGCATCTCATTGGGCACCACCCGGTATTGGCGCAACATCTGTCCGTCTTGCTCATACTCACAGGTTTGCTGCACGGTATTGGCACGAAACCCTACCACTTCCCGCTTATACAGCACATTTAGACCATCACCGTTGCTTAGCGGTTCATAGGTTTGCACGCTGATGTCTTTTTTACCCACACCAAGAATTTCACCCACCGGCAAACCGACAAACTTAGGTGAATCAAAGGCACCAATATCAATTTTACGATCAGTGACAAAATAATCGGTGCTACCGCGATGGAAGGTTTTATCGGGATCCGGCACAAAAAAGTGCTCGGTAAAACCACTGGATGAACGGGCTAACTCAGGACGCTCCAATAAAATCTCATCCAGCTGCTGGCGATAATAGGCGGTGATATTTTTTACATAACTCAGGTCTTTATAACGCCCTTCAATCTTAAAGGAGCGCACCCCTGCATCCACCAAGTCACGCAAGTTAGCACTTTGATTGTTATCTTTCATCGACAACAAGTGCTTGTCATAGGCCACTACCCGGCCTTCATCGTCTTTTAAGGTGTAGGGCAAACGACAGGCTTGTGAACAATCGCCGCGGTTAGCACTGCGCCCCGTTTGCGCGTGAGAAATATTGCATTGTCCAGAAAAGGCCACACACAGCGCACCATGAATAAAAAACTCAATGGCGGCATCAACACTTTGACTGATCTGGCGAATTTCTTGCAGGTTCAGCTCGCGGGCCAATACCAGCTGAGAAAAACCCACCTCAGAGAGAAACTGCGCTTTTTCCAAGGTGCGGATATCCGTTTGAGTACTGGCATGCAGCTCAATGGGTGGAATGTCCATTTCCATCACCCCTAAGTCTTGCACAATCAACGCATCGACACCGGCCTCATACAGCTGCCAAATCAACTGCCGCGCAGGCTCCAGCTCATCATCGTGCAAAATGGTGTTAATGGTAACAAACACCTTGGCATGAAAGAGATGAGCAAACCCCACCAGCTGGGCAATGTCGCTGAGGCTGTTACTGGCATTATGTCGCGCACCAAAACTTGGCCCGCCAATATAAACCGCATCGGCGCCATGCAAAATGGCTTCTTTGGCGATAGTGATGTCACGGGCAGGACTGAGTAACTCAAGGTGATGCAGAGGTAAGGACATAGTTTAGGCGTTCAAATTAATAGAGATAGGCGCTGATTCCAGTAGTGTTTTTACAACTTTACTGTGTCATGCATTTAATCTAGGCAGTTTACCACAGAGCAGGCTCAGGTAGGAGCCACCCCATAACAGTGATGAGTGCCTCATTCTTGATAAAAATCAAGATTCAAATGCAAGTGCCGGCTCTGTAGAATAGCCGCATACTCACAACTGGAAGAGATATACCATGCAAGAGATTTCGCCTGAAACTTGGTTGAAAAACATACAAAGCGACTGGCTACCCCTGCTGCTTGAATACGGTATGAGTATTCTTTTCGCGCTCATCACCCTTGCTATTGGTTGGTGGCTGGTCAATCGTGTAACCAATGGGTTAACCAGCATACTGCAAAAGCGTAACGCTGACGCCATGCTCACAGGGTTTCTCAGCTCCCTGACCAGTGCTTTGCTGCGCATTTTGCTGCTGCTCAGTGTTGCCGGCATGCTGGGCATTGAAACCACCTCCTTTATCGCCCTGATTGGTGCGGCTGGTTTGGCGGTGGGCCTTGCCTTACAAGGTAGCTTGGCTAACTTTGCAGGTGGCGTACTGATCCTGTTTTTACGCCCCTTCCGTGCTGGCGATTTTATTGAAGCACAGGGTATTTCTGGCACGGTGGAAAGCATCCTTATTTTCCACACAGTGCTGCGTACCGCAGACAACAAAACCATTATTATACCCAACGGCTCGCTGTCCAATGGCAGCATCACCAACTACTCCACTAAGCCCACACGCCGAGTGGATATTAATGTGGGTATTGGTTATGAAGATGACCTGAAAAAGGCCCGTGAAATTTTATTGGGCTTAGCTGCAGCGGACGAACGCGTTTTAAAAACCCCTGAAGCTGTGGTTTATATGACCTCATTGGGTGACAACTCCGTCAATTTATCCTTACGGATGTGGACCAAGTCTGCGGATTTCTGGGGTGTGTTCTTTACTGTTCAAGAACAAATGAAAGAAGCCTTTGACCGTGAAGGTATTAACTTTCCCTACCCACAACGCACAGTGCATATCAATCAAATTAGCCAGTAAACTTGCTATTGCCTACATGCTGCCCACGGCGTTAACCGTGGGCATGCCTGCTTTACTCAGAGCACATTTTCTCACGCAGAAAACCAGCCACCTCCCGTAAGAGCAGTCCATGACCGCGCGCACAGGCCTGCAAGCCTCCTCAACCAAGGGCTGCCCGTAGCAGCGCTGCACCTAAAAACAGCACCTGAGCAAATCCTGTATTATGAGCTCTTTCGCTTTAATCATTAATTTAATTGAGTTTTCACCATGAATGCTGCTAAGCGTTATGAGATTTTTCGTCGTCTTCGTGAAGACAACCCCAATCCAGAAACAGAGTTAAATTACAGCACCAACTTCGAGCTGTTGATTGCCGTGATCTTATCTGCACAGGCCACAGACGTGGGCGTCAACAAAGCCACCGACAAACTATTCCCGGTAGCCAATACCCCAGAAGCCATTTACGCGCTGGGCTACGAAGGCTTATGCGAATACATCAACACCATTGGCTTATACCCCACCAAAGCCAAAAATATCATTGAAACCTGCCGCCTGCTGATCGAAAAGCACAACAGCATTGTTCCAGATACACGCAAAGAGCTGGAAGCCCTGCCAGGCGTGGGTCGTAAAACTGCCAATGTGGTGCTTAATACAGCTTTTGGCCAAGTCGCTATGGCAGTGGACACCCATATTTTCCGGGTCAGCAATCGCACCAAAATCGCCCCAGGAAAGAACGTTCTCGAGGTTGAAAAAAAGCTGCTTAGATTTGTCCCTAAAGAATTTTTACTGGATGCCCATCACTGGCTAATTCTACATGGTCGCTATGTATGTCAGGCCCGCAAACCCCGCTGTGGCAGCTGCCGAATCGAAGATTTATGTGAATATAAAGACAAAACATCCGACGATTAGTTTTTTGTATTAGAAACGCTTTACCCATTATAAAAAATGCTTTTACCAAAACCTCATTTGTAGGTATAAGGTTCGCCTACGGAAATCCCCGTTTGCGAGGTTCTAAGCATGAGTGACGAAGAGTTAGAGTTGGATGACGACGACTTTATTGCAGAGGATGTTGAGGACGCCGATGAGATTGAAGAGGAAGCAGTAGCTACCGCGGCCAAAAGCACCTTATCAAAGCGTCGTATCATTGACCATTTACTCGAAGAACGCCGCCTGCAAAAGCAGCTGGCCGACTATGATTTTGATCTAGACTGATCACTAAAACGCGCCTGCTCTAGGCGCGTTGTAGTTTGCGCAAACAACACGTCACATGCCGCCAGTAAGCCCAGTTTGTAGGGTGGGCATTTATGCCCACGCGGTTGGTTAAATCCGATTAGAGACTTGGTGGCATGCCGCCAAATTGTAGGAGCGGTCCATGACCGCGATCACAATGTGCAGACCACATAAATAATCCACATGCACCCTACACCAACCTCAATCGAGGTGCAGGATCAGCAGAATTTTAACCGCCCAGATCGAAGGCATGGCCTTCTCCTACAAGAGCGCGCAATGCATCGTCATGACCACTCGCTGCAACAGCAGCCATGGCTGCGATTACCGGCATACCAACCCTATTAACCGCAGCACGTACCGCGCGCAAACACCAAGTAGAGTTTAAAAACCTGCAAACTGCAGATAGCCACTGGTAATGGCATCGCCCCAGATCAATGCTATCCAGCCGGCCAGCGCCAAATAGGGCCCGAAGGGAATGGGCTTGCTATAACTGCTGCGTTGTAGGCGCAAAATGATCACGCCCAGCACCGCGCCCACCACAGAAGATAATAAAATGGTCAACGGCAGTACTTGCCAGCCCCCCCAAGCCCCCAGCATGGCCAGTAGTTTAAAATCCCCATAGCCCATGCCATCTTTACCGGTGAGCAACTTAAA
>DASROA010000022.1:0-2442 GCA_035647115.1 Thiopseudomonas sp.
GACAGGCACATCGCCACAGCTGGGGCAATGAATAATGGGAATCGGGCAACCCCAGTAGCGTTGACGGCTGATGCCCCAGTCCCGCAAGCGGAATTGGGTTTTGCGTTCGCCACGCTGTTTGGCTTCCAGATCAGCGACAATGCCGTCAAAAGCATCTTGCACACTGAGGCCATCGTATTTGCCGCTGTTAACCGCAGTCACATGGTCTTTGTCTGCGTACCAATCGTGCCACTGGGTTGCATCAAAGCTATTGCTGGCATCGTTTGAGGCAAACACTTGCGTGATGGGCAGTTGGTAGGCGTTAGCAAATTCAAAATCACGCTCATCATGAGCAGGAACTGCCATGACTGCGCCTTCGCCGTAGCCCCACAATACATAGTTAGCGACATAAACTGGTAGTTTGTCACCACTCAGTGGGTGAATGACAAACTGCCCAGTGGGCATGCCTTTTTTCTCCATGGTGGCCATATCGGCTTCAGCCACGGAGCCTGCTTTGCATTCAGTAATAAAGGTCTTTAGCTCTGGATTGTCAGTGGCTGCACGTTCCGCTAAGGGGTGTTCTGCCGCAACCGCCACATAGGTTGCACCCATTAAAGTGTCAGGGCGGGTGGTGTACACCTTGAGTTGGCCTTCGCTGCCAATAGAGTCCATGTCGTAATCAAAGAGGATATCAGCGCCGTAGCTTTTGCCGATCCAGTTACGTTGCATGGTTTTAACTTGTTCAGGCCAGCCTGGCAAGTCATCTAGACTACTGAGCAGTTCTTCTGCGTAAGCCGTGATCTTGAAATAGTACATGGGGATTTCGCGCTTTTCCACCAGCGCATCTGAGCGCCAGCCGCGGCCATCAATCACTTGTTCGTTGGCCAATACCGTTTGGTCCACTGGATCCCAGTTAACGGTGCCAACTTTCTGGTAAATGATGCCTTTCTTATACAGTTGGGTGAACAACCATTGTTCCCAGCGGTAGTAGTCGGGCTGACAGGTGGTGATTTCCCGTGACCAGTCAATGGCTAAACCTAATTGGGTAAACTGCGCCTTCATGTAGGCCATGTTTTCGTAGGTCCAGGCTGCTGGTGCTACTTTATGTTGCATGGCGGCGTTTTCTGCCGGCATACCAAAAGCATCCCAGCCCATGGGCTGTAATACATTTTTACCCAGCATACGCTGGTGACGAGCAATCACATCACCAATGGTGTAGTTGCGCACATGGCCCATATGCAAACGACCACTGGGGTAAGGGAACATTGATAGGCAGTAATAGGTTTCTTTGCCCGGTTGCTCGGTCACTTCAAATGATTTGTGCTCATCCCAATACTGCTGAGCGGCGGCTTCAATGTCGCGAGGTTGATACTGTTCGTGCATGATTTTATGTGATTATCGTCGAGAAAGTCATAAGGATGATGGGTAACAGCCCATCAATGAAAATATCTGTCTAGCATACATGAGGCGAGCCCATTCAGGGAAACAGCATCTGCAGATCTATTCTTAAAGTGTTAAGAGCCAGTGTCATGGCGCACGATAGCTTAAACGGTAGAGCAGTGCGCCAATGGCTTCATTAAACAGTGCTGTGTTAAGCCATAATGCTTTGCTTTCCGGCATCCAGCCATTTAGGGGGCGGTTGTTGGGACCGCTTAAAAAGCCGACAGGTGCGCTAGTCACGGCAAAGCCAAATTGTTCATAACTCCAACGCGAGCGTGGCATATGCCAAGCATTGGTCACCAGTACGATACGATTGATGCCTTCTGCTTGGAGTATGTTGGCAGTGAACTGAGCATTTTCCCAAGTGGTACGGCTGTCACCTTCTAGCCAACGGGTGGTTACTGCGAAGTCCTGCTGCAAACTATTGGCCATGAGCTGTGCTTCACTGGGCGGTTGTCCGTAATGCAATCCACCAGAGACCAAAATAGGCAGCTGTGATGCTTTAGCTAAGCGGGCTGCGTAACGTAAGCGTTGCATGGCCATGAGTGAGGGCTGTTCACCTTGCCAAGCAGGGTCGTGCGCTTCACGGCCACCGCCAAGTACCACTATGGCATCGGCGTGCTGGGCTAAGGATGACCAATGCTGAGGGGCCAGCGCTGCTTCGCTTTCTAAGGCACGGGCTGCGTACTCAACGGTAATTGGCAAACTCATCAGGTACAGACCCGTTAAACCCAACACAAAACTGCTGGTGGCTAGGCGTGACCAGCGTTTACGCAGCAGCCAGCCGCCCAGTAGTAACAGCAGTAAACTGCTGGGTGGAAAAGCCAGCTGTTTAATTATATAGCGCCAAGTCATATACGCACTCTCAGAGTGTTGTGGTACAAACAGAAGATGTATTGAGCATGGGGATGATAAAACATCCGTAAGCGATCTGCTTGACCCTAGCCATTTGGCTGGGCATGCTTTGCAGCAACCATTTCAACAGTATTGAGTAGACACAATGAAACCAGAAACGATTGCGCT
>DASROA010000023.1:0-29336 GCA_035647115.1 Thiopseudomonas sp.
GTTGGTAGAGCAAATGACTGTTAATCATTGGGTCCCTGGTTCGAGTCCAGGTCGTGGAGCCATCGGGGTATAGCGCAGTCCGGTAGCGCGCCTGCTTTGGGAGCAGGATGTCGGGAGTTCGAATCCCCCTACCCCGACCATCTTTAGGGTCGTTAGCTCAGTGGTAGAGCAGTTGGCTTTTAACCAATTGGTCGCAGGTTCGAGTCCCGCACGACCCACCATGTATATGTGTAGAGATATACAGATAAAACGCCTAGCAGGTCAGCTTGCTAGGCGTTTTTTTATGCGTGTTTAGCAGAGCAAGATCGGCTGAGCGTTATACTGCAGCCGATGTGTGTTCTAGATTAGTTTTTGCGTGTTACAACATAGTCAGCCAATTGGCGTAGGTATTCAGCTTTATGATCAAAGTCGGCTAATGCTGCTTGGGCTTGGTCGCGAAGCCTGTACGCATATTGTTGTGCATGCTCAAGACCAAGTAATGCAGGATAGGTCGGCTTATCGTGTGCTTGATCACTGCCTTGTTGCTTACCCAGGGTTTGAGTGTCGCTGGTGATATCCAAAATATCATCTTGCACTTGGAAGGCTAAACCTATGGCGTCGGCGTACAGTTTGAGTGCCGCTAAAGTTTCTGCTGTTGCAGAATTGCTGGCGATTGCGCCCAGTTGCACACTGGCTTGAATCAAGGCTCCAGTTTTATGGCGGTGCATCAGTTCTAATGTTTCTTGGCTGATTTGCATACCAACAGCACTTAAGTCGATTGCTTGGCCGCCCACCATGCCAGAAGCGCCAGCTGCTTTGGCGAGAATTTGCAGCATGTCTAAACGCTGCTGACTGCTAATTGGCGATAGCTTTTCATCCGCTAAAGCGTAAAAGGCCAGGGACTGTAGTGCGTCACCGGCAAGAATGGCATAGGCTTCATCAAAAGCCTTATGGGTTGTTGGTTGGCCGCGGCGCAAAGCATCATCATCCATCGCTGGAAGGTCGTCGTGCACTAACGAGTACGCATGGATTAACTCCACTGCGCAAGCTGCACCGTAGGCTTGTTCAATTTTGCCACCGAGTGCTTGGCAGCTGGCAAACACCAATAAAGGACGTACACGTTTTCCACCATTCATAACACTGTAGTGCATGGCAGAGTATAAGCGTTGCAGTTCTACCGTGGGGGCTGTGAGTAGCTGTTCAAGTGCACCATCAACATGTTGCTGACAAAAGCGTTGGTAGTCTGAGATCAAGGCAGTAGGCTTCCATCGTCTGGTTGTTCGGTTAGGGTGCCATTTTTCTCCAATAATAATTGGATACGTTGTTCGGCATCCTGTAATGCGCTTTGGCACTCACGAGTTAGAGCAATACCTTGCTCAAAGGTTGTGAGTGACTCCTCAAGGGATAAATCACCGCTTTCAAGACGCTCAACGAGGGTTTGTAAATCATTGAGTGACTGCTCAAATGCAGGTGCTTTTTTGGGCTGTGCCATACAATCCTCACATTAATAAAAATTGAGGTAAGACACAGCTGTGCAGTGGCTCAGCTTATTGTGTCGAACCTAAAGTGCTGGAAGTATAGCAGTAGTCGTTGTTGAGCCAAATTATTAAGCCGGTTATTCGTTGATGCGTAGCAAAGCGTGCAGGGGGTATAGCAGTGTATCGGAATAGCTTATTTAAGCTGTGGCGGTGGGATGCTCTAGAGAGGAAGAAGGTAGCGGTTAATCGAGTCAATTAACCGCTACTGTATAGCTTACTTATTAAAGGCAGCAACGGCTTTGTTGATTTCTTCGCGGGCAGCTGCGGCATCACCCCAGCCTTCAACTTTGACCCATTTGCCTTTTTCTAAATCTTTGTAGTTTTCAAAGAAATGCTTAATTTGCTCAATGAGCAGTGGTGGTAAGTCAGTGTACTCGTGAACATCGTTGTACAGTTCAGTGACTTTTTGGTGGGGTACTGCGATCAATTTGGCATCGCCACCGGCTTCGTCTGTCATGTTGAGTACGCCAATCGGACGCGCGCGAATCACTGCACCCGGTGTCACTGGATATGGGGTGACTACTAAAACGTCCAGCTCATCGCCATCGTCAGCTAAGGTGTTAGGAATAAAACCATAGTTGGCAGGATAAAACATCGGTGTTGCCATGAAACGGTCAACCATAAGGCTGTCGGTTTCCATATCAATTTCATACTTGATAGGGGCGTGGTTAGCGGGAATCTCAATCGCCACATAAATGTCGTTGGGTAAATCTTTACCTGCAGGGATCTTGCTAAAGCTCATGATGAAGTTTCCAGTAGGAAGTGAAAAGTGCGGCAATTATAGGGGTAATTGTTGGGCTATACCAAATATTGCCGTGAGTTAATTATTTGTTGAGCGAATTGCTGGGGTGCAGACTCTTGAGCTGATAAAAGGTTAACGCTAGATAGAGTGTTCCAGTGACTTAGAGTAAAGAAATATAGCTTCTAAAATGTTGGTCTTCTATAAAACCAGCCGATTCATACAGACGTTGGGCAATAAGGTTGTTGGTGCTGATGGATACTCGTAAGCGCACTGCGCCATGCTCACGAGCTTGTGTGCAGATCGCTTGGAGAAGTTTTTTGGCCACTTGCTTGCGGCGTTTGCTCTCAGCAACATAGAGATCATTTAAGATCCAGATGGGGCGTAAAGATACCGATGAAAAACTGGGGTAGGCGAGGCAAAAACCTACTAAAGTGTCTTCTTCGAAGGCCAGTAAAATAACGGCTTCTTGTTTTTTCAGACGCTCAGTCAGGTATGCTTTTGAAGCGTCTTGTTGTGGCATAGCACCATACAGCTCGCGATAATGAACAAACAGTGGAGTTAATTGCTCGAGATGTTCGAGTTCTGCAGGAACAATGTGCATGGCAAGTCTCTTATATAGTGGTTGGTCAGCACTGGTATTAACAATCCTGCCTTAAAGCAGCGCGTAGATGCAAATGTATGGCAGTTGCTTGTGTTAATCTGGCTAGCAATGATTTGAGGTTTGTATGCATATTCATATTTTAGGTATTTGCGGCACATTTATGGGGTCTTTAGCACTTTTGGCTAAAGAGTTGGGGCATCGAGTTACCGGCTCAGATGCCAATGTTTATCCGCCGATGAGTACCCAGCTTGAAGAACAGGGTATTGAGCTGATGGAAGGCTACTCTGCAGCACATTTGCAGCCAGCGCCAGATCTGGTGGTGGTGGGTAATGCGTTATCGCGGGGTAATCCAGCGGTGGAGTATCTGTTGGATGTAGGATTGCCCTATGTGTCTGGTCCGCAGTGGCTTGCCGAGCATGTGTTACAAGGGCGCTGGGTGCTGGCCGCGGCAGGTACTCATGGGAAAACCACCACCAGTAGTATGCTGGCTTGGATTCTTGAGTATGCCGGTATGTCTCCGGGCTTTTTGATTGGTGGCGTGCCGCAAAACTTTGGCATATCGGCGCGGCTAGGTGAAACCGACTTCTTTGTTGTGGAGGCCGATGAGTATGACAGTGCATTTTTTGATAAGCGTTCCAAGTTTGTCCACTACCGACCACGCACGACCATTCTTAATAACTTAGAGTTTGACCATGCAGATATTTTCCCTGACTTGGCGGCCATTGAGCAACAGTTTCATCATTTAGTCCGTACAGTGCCTGGCAATGGTTTAATTATTTATCCGGCTCAAGAGCAAGCCATTGAGCGTGTGTTAGAGCAGGGTTGTTGGACACCAGTGCAAACCACAGGGCCCGATGGGCAGTGGCAGGCACAGTTAATTAAAGACGATGGCTCTGAGTTTAGTGTGACCTTAGATGGTGTTACGCAAGGGGTGGTGCGTTGGTCGCTCACGGGGTTACATAATGTGGCTAATGCTTTAGCGGCTTTAGCGGCTGCCCGTCATGTGGGGGTGACGGGGGAGCATGGCGCACAGGCACTGGCTGAATTTAAAAACGTTAAGCGGCGGATGCAAAATCTCGGCTGTGTGCGTGGCGTAACAGTTTACGATGACTTTGCTCATCACCCAACGGCCATTGCGAGCACCTTGGATGGTTTGCGTAAACAAGTAGGTGAGCAGCAGATTATTGCAGTGATTGAGCCGCGTTCGAACTCCATGAAACTAGGTGCGCACCGTGAAGGTCTAGCGCCATCTACTGCGTTGGCTGACCAAGTGTTTTGGTATGCGCCAGATAACCTGGGTTGGGATTTGGCACGTACTGTCTCTGAGGCCACAGTGCCTACTCAGGTTTGCAACAGCTTACAGGCTATTATTGAAGGTGTTGTGGCGCTGGTAACGCCTGGCACTCAGGTGGTGATTATGAGTAACGGTGGGTTTGGTGGTATTCATCGACAGCTGGTAGAAGCCTTGGAGAAAACCGCATGACAGGACCAGAACGTATTACTTTAGCCATGAGCGGTGCTTCGGGGGCTGTATACGGCCTGCGTTTGCTCGACTGTTTAGTTCAAGAAGGGCGTGAGGTGCATTTTTTAATTTCTAAGGCAGCGCAGTTGGTGCTGGCTACAGAAACAGATGTGCTATTGCCAGCTAAGCCGCAGGCTATGCAGCAGTTTCTAACTGAATACACCGGTGCAGCTGCAGGACAAGTACGGGTGTATGGCAAAGAAGACTGGATGTCCTCGGTTGCATCGGGTTCAGGTGCGCCCAATGCCATGGTGGTCGTACCGTGCTCCACTGGAACTTTATCGGCGATTGCCACCGGTGCCTGTAATAATTTAATTGAACGTGCTGCAGATGTGGTGCTTAAAGAGCGCCGACAGCTGATTATAGTGCCTCGTGAAGCGCCGTATTCCAGTATTCACTTAGAAAATATGCTTAAACTGTCCAATATGGGCGCGGTGATACTGCCTGCATCACCCGGCTTTTATCATCAACCCATGAGTATTGATGACTTAGTTGATTTTGTAGTTGCGCGGATACTCAATGTTTTACAAATACCACAAGATATGTTGCCGCGCTGGGGTGAGCACCATCAGGCAGGTTGGGATGAGTAGTAGGTTACTGGTGTTGCTTTTGACAACTCTGCTACTGACCAGCGGTTGTGCCAGTGTGCGTACCTTGGATGCTGCGCAAGTTGATGCACCCGTTATTTATTCAGGTACTCGACTGGACTGGTATAGCGTGCAAGGCGGCTGTTATCCAGTGGAGCGTTTTGGTGCACAACCGCCTAAGTACCCCGCTTTAGATTTACCTTTTAGCTTTTTGCTGGATACATTGCTTTTACCTTGGGCGGTGGCTGTCGAGCTCGGCATTGGCTTAAGGGTACAGGGTGGCTACTAAGATCATTGTAGTTGCGGTGTAAAATTTTACGTGGCACTTAGTAACACTTGAGCAAGTACGCTATAATTTAACTTAAATTTTTCTTTCACAAGCCACGCCCAGTTGCGTGGTTTGTTATTTTTGCAGCGCGAATGAGCGTCCAAACTTGAAGAGGCGATACTGATGAGTCCACTGGTTGGTGTGATTATGGGGTCCAAGTCAGATTGGAGTACGATGAGCCACAGCATTGAAACACTGGAAACCTTAGGTATTCCTTATGAGGTGCAAGTGGTATCTGCGCATCGTACGCCAGATTTACTGTTCAGTTATGCTGAGCAGGCCCATCAACGTGGTATCGAAGTCATTATTGCTGGAGCCGGTGGTGCTGCACATTTACCAGGAATGTGTGCAGCAAAAACACATTTGCCAGTCTTAGGAGTGCCGGTACAGTCATCCATGCTGTCGGGAGTGGATTCCTTGCTGTCCATTGTACAAATGCCTGCGGGCGTACCTGTCGCTACTTTATCGATTGGTAAAGCCGGTGCCATTAATGCGTCTTTGTTGGCTGCCAGCATTATTGGTCATAAGCACCCAGAGTTTCACGAAGCCTTGAATGCATACCGTGAAAAGCAAACTCAAACCGTATTAGATAATCCAAATCCGCGAGAGGCTTAAAGCATGAAAATAGGCGTAATAGGTGGTGGGCAGCTAGGGCGTATGTTGGCGCTAGCAGGTACACCTTTAGGTATGCAATTCACTTTTCTTGATCCTGCACCAGATGCTTGTGCTGCGGCAGTTGGTGAGCATTTGCTGGGTGATTATGACTCGCAGGAACACCTGAAGAAACTGGCTGCAGCGGTGGATTTGGTGACATTTGAGTTTGAAAGTGTACCAGCAGAAACGGTTGCATTTTTAGAGCAGTTTGTGCCTGTTTATCCAAGCGCTAATGCATTGCGTATCGCCCGCGATCGTTGGTTTGAAAAGTCGCTGTTTAAAGAACTAGGTATTCCGACCACAGAGTTTGCTAATGTTTTATCGCAAGCAGACTTGGAGGCAGCGGTTGTACAGATTGGTCTGCCTGCGGTGTTGAAAACACGAACTTTGGGTTATGACGGCAAAGGCCAGAAAGTATTGCGCGAAGCAGCTGATGTGGTAGATGCTTTTGCTGATTTAGGTAATGTGCCTTGTATCTTAGAAGGCTTTGTTGATTTTAGTGGCGAAGTCTCTTTGATTGCTGTGCGTAGCCGTGAAGGCCAAGTCAGCTGCTATCCGTTGGTGCATAACACCCATAACGATGGGATTTTGCACTTGTCGGTGGCCAGTGATCAACATCCGCTGCAAACGCTAGCCCAAGAGTATGCCAGTCGGGTATTAAACGAGCTGGATTATGTGGGAGTCTTGGCGTTTGAATTTTTTGAAGTGGACGGTGGCTTAAAAGCCAACGAGATTGCTCCCCGTGTACATAACTCAGGACACTGGACCATTGAAGGTGCGGAGTGCAGTCAGTTTGCCAACCACTTACGTGCGGTGGCTGGCTTACCGTTAGGCTCGGTCGAAAAAGTCGGGCATAGCGCTATGCTGAATTTCATCGGCAGCATTCCAGATACTGCAGAGGTATTGGCCGTCGCTAACAGCCATTTACATGATTACAGCAAAGCCTTTAAACCCGGTCGTAAAGTTGGTCATGTGACTTTGCGTTGCCAAACAGCAGAGCAGTTGCAACAACAGATTACTGAGCTGGAAAAGCTTTTAGATGCTTGAGTTGCATCGTTAACAGAGTGCGTGTGTGCAAGCTTGGTAAAATGAGCAAGCGCCACTAGCACTTAAAGTTGGACTTTTTGCAGGTCATGTTGGGCGGTGAGCCCTGTTAGCGGCTGATTGCAGTTAGCAATTCCGCCGTAAACCCTCGCCCTTAGGGTGGGATATAAGTGGATGCACTTAAGGTGTATGCCGTAACTTGATTCATATTTACCTGTTTATCGTGGGGACTCAAATGCAGCCGTTTATAATTGCACCATCTATTTTATCCGCAGACTTTGCCCGTTTAGGTGAGGACGTTGAGCGTGTATTGGCGGCTGGCGCTGACACAGTGCATTTTGATGTGATGGATAACCATTACGTGCCCAACTTAACCATTGGTCCCATGGTCTGCAGTGCTTTACGTCAATACGGTATCAAAGCGCCGATTGATGTGCATTTGATGGTAAAACCTGTGGATCGAATCATTGGTGACTTTATTGAAGCCGGTGCCGATTACATTACTTTCCATCCGGAAGCCTCTGAGCACATTGATCGCTCCTTGCAACTGATCAAGCAGGGAGGCTGTAAAGCAGGATTGGTTTTTAACCCAGCGACGCCTTTGGATGTACTTAAGTATGTATTGGATAAAGTGGATATGGTGTTGTTGATGAGTGTGAACCCAGGTTTTGGTGGGCAGTCTTTTATTCCCGGTACCCTAGATAAATTGCGCGAAGCCCGTGCCTTGATTGATGCCAGTGGCTTGCCGGTTCGTTTACAAGTCGATGGCGGTGTCAATGTGCAAAATATTAAGCAAATTGCCGAGGCCGGTGCCGATACTTTTGTGGCGGGTTCGGCTATTTTTAATGCGCCTGACTATGCACAAGTGATTTCTGCCATGCGTGCCGAGTTGGCTAAGGTGCAGCTGTGACGGCATTGGCGCAAGTGTTAGGTGGAACATTGCCTAAGTTGGTGATGTTTGATTTGGACGGTACTTTAATTGATTCAGTGCCAGAATTAGCTGATGCCACTGATCAGATGCTGCAGCAACTGGGGCGTGCCCCAGCAGGCATGGATAAAGTACGTAACTGGGTGGGTAATGGTGCACCGGTGTTGGTGCGTCGTGCCTTGGCTGATAACTATGACCATCAAGCCGTCAGTGCGGAGCAAGAAGCTGAAGCTTTGGCTATTTTTATGGACGCCTACGCTAAGGTGGATAGCCAAACCACGCTGTATCCTGGTGCTGTAGAGTGTTTAGCTCAGTTAAAAGATCTGGGGATTAAAATGGCCATGGTAACCAATAAGCCAGAACGTTTTTTACCTGGTTTATTAGCAGAAATAAACATGGCACAGTACTTTGATTGGGTTGTGGGGGGTGACACTTTCCCCCAAAAAAAACCTGATCCCACAGGTTTGCTCTGGGTGATGCAGCAAGCTGGGGTCACAGCTGAACAGTGTTTGTTTGTTGGTGACTCTAAAAATGATGTGCATGCAGCACGTGCTGCGCAAGTGGCCTTTGTAGGGGTGAGCTACGGTTATAATTACGGCAAGCCAATTAGTGCTGAGGATCCAGCATTGGTGGTGGATGACTTGCGAGATTTATTTCGATAAATCAAAAGCGATCTATAGCAATCTATTGAGGCCTGCTTGTGCAGGCCTTTTTCTTTATGAGTTGCAACAGTAACGTTTAAGCTGTCAGCTTAAGTTAGGTGCTAATTAAATAGCATTAATTTTTGAAACTGGCATCTATTGGTTGCGTGTCAGCCTAGCCTGCGCTAGTGTTAACTCTTATTTTCAGTCCACACCAAGGGATCCGCTCGTGGTTGTTGATCACAAACTATTGATAGGCAGATTACCAGCGGCATCAGGCCGTTGGCGTTGGCGTGTCTAATTAGTAGTCGCCCTTTGGGCGATCTGGTTTGTGTTTCCTTTTTTCCTCTTGCCACGAGGCTGATATGACCCACGAAGAATTTCAACGTTTAGCTGATCAAGGCTATAACCGCATTCCTTTAGCTCGAGAAACATTAGCTGACTTTGATACCCCCTTATCGATTTATTTGAAGCTGGCTGATGCCCCTTACTCTTACTTATTAGAGTCTGTGCAGGGTGGTGAGAAATGGGGGCGTTTTTCCATTATTGGTTTGCCCAGTAGTACACGCCTACGAGTGGATGGTAAGCGGGTGCGGGTGATTACCAATGAGCGGGTTGTAGAAGACTTAGAAGTGGATGACCCGCTGGCATTTGTTGAGCAGTTTAAAGCACGCTATCGAGTGCCGACCTTGTCAGGCTTGCCGCGCTTTAATGGGGGGTTGGTGGGCTATTTTGGTTATGACAGCGTGCGTTATGTGGAAGAACGTCTAGCCGACTGCCCCAATCCTGACCCATTAAACACACCAGATATCTTACTGCTAGTCTCAGATGCTGTGGTGGTGTTTGATAATTTATCGGGTAAGTTGCACTTAATTGTCTTAGCAGATCCCAGTCAGCCTGATGCCTATCAGCGTGGATTAGTGGAGCTTGATCTATTAGCGACACAGCTGAGTAAACCTCTGACGCCGCGTTTAGGGATTGATCTCAATGCGCCTGAAGGTCCTGAGCCGCAGTTTACCTCGAGTTTTAGTCGCGAGGACTATCAAAAAGCGGTCCTGCAGATTAAAAACTATATAGCTGCTGGCGATTGTATGCAGGTGGTGATCTCACAGCGAATGTCAGTGCCGTTTAGTGCTGCGCCCATTGATCTTTACCGTGCGCTACGCTGTTTTAATCCCACCCCTTACATGTATTTCTTTAACTTTGCTGAGTTCCATGTGGTGGGCAGCTCGCCCGAAGTGCTGGTGCGGGTTGAAGATGGTTTAGTCACAGTGCGTCCCATTGCCGGCACCCGTCCGCGTGGGGCTACTGAGGATGAAGATAAAGCGCTTGAGCAAGACTTATTGGCTGATAAAAAAGAGTTGGCAGAGCATTTGATGTTGATTGATCTTGGTCGTAATGATGTGGGGCGAGTGACAACCACTGGCAGTGTCAAGGTGACCGAAAAAATGATCATTGAGCGTTACTCTAATGTGATGCACATTGTATCTAATGTCACCGGTGAGCTGCGTGATGAGCTCAGTTCCATGGATGCGTTACGTGCCACTTTGCCAGCGGGTACTTTGTCAGGCGCACCAAAAGTGCGTGCCATGGAAATCATTGATCAGCTGGAGCCTGTTAAACGTGGTGTGTATGGCGGTGCAGTAGGCTACTGGGCATGGAATGGCAATATGGATACGGCCATTGCCATCCGTACTGCAGTGATCAAAAACGGGCAGCTGCATGTTCAAGCGGGCGCAGGGATTGTTTCTGATTCACAGCCAGAATTGGAGTGGGAAGAAACCCTCAATAAGCGCCGCGCGATGTTTAAAGCAGTGGCCTTGGCTGAAAAAAGCCAGCCAAGCCATTGAGTGCTAAACATTGCTATGAATTTTTTGTTTTAATTGTAAAAGGTAGTTCTCATGAGTCAGCGAATTAGAGTGGCCATTGCCGGTTACGGTAATTTAGGACGTGGCGTTGAAGCAGCGCTAGCACAAAGCCCCGATATGCAATTGGTGGGAGTCTTCAGTCGCCGTAATCCTGCGGATGTCACTGTATTGGATAGCAGCACGCCAGTGTATGCCATGGCTGATATTGAGCAGTATCAAGATGCTGTGGATGTGATGATTTTGTGTGGCGGCTCTCGATCAGATTTGCCTGAGCAAGGCCCTTACTTAGCGAAGTTTTTTAATACGGTTGATAGCTTTGATACTCACGCCAAAGTGCCTGAATATTATGCCGCTCTTGACCAATCTGCCCGGGATGCAGGTCGTGTGGCGCTATTATCAGTGGGTTGGGATCCAGGCATGTTTTCCCTCAATCGCTTATTTGGTGAGGCCATCTTACCTGCAGGTGAAACCTATACGTTTTGGGGGAAAGGTCTGAGTCAGGGACACTCTGACGCCGTGCGCCGTGTACCAGGGGTGAAGTCTGGCGTGCAATACACTCTGCCATCGGAGGAAGCAATTGCCCGAGTGCGCAGCGGTGAGCGTCCTGAATTGACAACCCGCGAGAAGCATAAACGTGAGTGTTTTGTGGTGCTCGAAGAGGGTGCTGACGAGGCAACCGTACGAGACAGTATCGTAAATATGCCTAATTACTTCGCTGATTTTGATACTACGGTCAATTTTATTGATCAGGCAACTTTTAATAAAGAACACAGCAGCATGCCACACGGTGGTTTTGTAATTCGCAGCGGCAGTACGGGTGCTGATAACACGCAAACTATGGAGTTTTCACTGGCCTTAGGCAGTAACCCTGAGTTCACCGCAAGTGTATTGGTGGCTTATGCTCGGGCAGTGCATCGTTTGGCTCGACTTAATGATATTGGCGCAAAAACTGTGTTTGATATTGCACCGGGTTTACTTTCACCAAAAAGCCCAGCTCAGCTGCGTAAAGAACTACTCTAAGCGCATGTAAGGATACCGCTCAAGGAGCTGCTGATATGCTGCTAATGATTGATAATTATGACTCCTTTACCTGGAATCTGGTGCAATACTTTGCTGAGTTGGGCGCCGAGGTTAAGGTGGTGCGCAATGATGAGTACAGTGTGTCGGAATTATTGGCCATGCAACCTGAGCATGTAGTGATTTCGCCAGGTCCTTGTACACCGGATAAGGCGGGTGTGTCATTAGCAGCAATTAAAGGTTTTGCAGGTGTAGTGCCGATATTAGGGGTGTGCTTAGGTCACCAAAGTATAGCCCAAGCCTTTGGTGGAGAAGTGGTGCGTGCACAGCAGCCAATGCACGGTAAAACCAGTCCTGTGTACCATCAAAATCAAGGGGTGTTTGCAGGGTTAAACAACCCATTAACGGCAACCCGCTACCATTCCTTGCAGGTTAATCCAGATAATTTACCCTCTGTTTTAACAGTTACCGCGTGGACGCAAACCGAACAAGGTGAACTCGAAGCAATTATGGGACTGCAGCACCATACTTTAACTATTGAAGGGGTGCAGTTTCATCCGGAATCAATTTTAAGTGAACAGGGGCATGCTCTGTTGGCAAATTTTTTAAAACAAAGGGGAGGGCAGCGTTAATGGATATAAAACAAGCGCTGAATCGTGTGGTGGGTCATTTAGATTTAAGCACCGCGGAGATGCAATCAGTGATGCGCCAAATTATGACAGGTCAATGTACCGACGCTCAAGTTGGCGGTTTTTTAGTCGCTATGCGCATGAAAAGTGAAAGTATTGATGAAATTGTTGGTGCGGTTCAGGTGTTGCGCGAGCTGGCTGAGCCAGTGGCCATTAGCGGTGAGCATTTAGTTGATACCTGTGGCACAGGTGGCGACGGCATGAATATTTTTAATGTATCCACGGCTGCCGCATTTGTGGTATCTGCTGCTGGCGGACTGGTAGCTAAGCATGGGAACCGTGCAGTCTCTGGTAAAAGCGGCAGTGCTGATGTGTTAGAGGCAGCGGGCGTGTATTTGGATTTAACCGCTGAGCAAGTGACACGTTGTATTGAAACTGTAGGCGTCGGTTTTATGTATGCTCCAACACACCATGGCGCGATGCGTCACGCTAGCGGGCCGCGGCAGGAGTTAGGCTTGCGTACTTTATTTAATATTTTAGGGCCAATGAGCAATCCAGCACAGGTTAAAAATCAAGTGATTGGTGTGTTTAGTAAGCAGTTGTGCCGCCCTTTAGCCGAAGTCTTGCAGCGTTTGGGTAGCCATCATGTCTTAGTGGTGCATGCTCAAGATGGTATGGATGAAATCAGTTTAGGTGCACCAACTTATGTTGCCGAATTAAAAGACAATGAAATCACTGAATACCGTATCCAGCCAGAGGATTTTGGCATTAACAGTCAGTCATTGATTGGTTTAGAAGTGGAGGATGCACAAGCCTCTTACCAATTGATTCATGACGCATTAGGTAAGCGTGAGTCACCTTATGCCCATAAGGCAGCAGAAATGATTGCATTAAATGCGGGCGCAGCCTTGTATGCGGCCGGCGTGGCCAGCACCTTAAAAGAAGGTGTCGCGCGAGCTCATGACACCATTTATAGCGGTCTTGCTTTAGAGAAGCTCACAGAACTCGTTTCTTTTACGTCCGTATTTAAGCAGGAGGCTGTAACGCCATGAGTATTCCAACGGTTTTAGAAAAAATTGTGGCCCGTAAGCACGAAGAAGTTGCGCAGCGTAAACAAATCGTGAGTTTAAGTGAGTTGCATAACCAAGCTAAAGAAGCGTCTGCACCGCGAGGTTTTGCACAAGCGCTAAAATTACAGGTGCAAAAAAAGCGTCCGGCAGTCATTGCGGAAATCAAAAAAGCCTCACCCAGTAAAGGGGTGATTCGAGAAGACTTTGTTCCCGAATTATTGGCAAAAAGCTATGCGCAGGGTGGTGCAACCTGTTTATCAGTGCTCACTGATATTGACTTTTTCCAAGGCACCGATCGTTATTTACAAGAAGCCCGAGCGGCTTGTGAGCTGCCGGTGATTCGTAAAGATTTTATGATTGATCCTTATCAGATCGTTGAATCCCGCGCTTTGGGTGCTGACTGTGTGTTATTGATTGCAGCGTGTTTGGATAATGAGCAGATGTGCGAATTGGCTGCAGCAGCTAAAGAGATGGGCATGGATGTGTTAGCTGAAGTGCATGATGCAGACGAGCTGGATCGTGTTCTGAGTCATCTAGACACACCATTGGTGGGTATCAATAATCGCAATTTACATACTTTTGAAGTGACGCTTGAAACCACTCTAGAATTGTTACCACGTATTCCAGAAGATCGTTTAGTGGTGACTGAAAGCGGTATTTTGCAGCGTGCTGATGTTGAGCTGATGCAAGTGAATGATGTGTATGCTTTCTTGGTGGGTGAAGCCTTTATGCGCGCCAATGATCCAGGCACAGAATTAAAGCGCTTGTTTTTCCCTAAGTAAATAATGTGTGCACTGGCGGGTGTAGTCAGTGCTTGATAACGGTTGAATAAGGGACAGTGCGTTGAGTAAACCCTGGGTGTTAGGACTGACCGGTGGTATTGGCAGTGGTAAAAGCGCCGCAGCAGATGCTTTTGCGCAGCTGGGTATTGAAGTTATTGATGCTGACCATGCAGCGCGCTGGGTGGTTGAGCCGGGTCGTTCTGCTTTAGTAAAAATAGTTGATCGTTATGGTGATGCAATATTACTTGATGATGGGCAGCTTAATCGTGCGGCATTACGTGAGCGTATTTTTGCTGATCCCGAGCAACGTCAATGGCTAGAGGGGTTGCTGCACCCTTTGATACGCGCAGAAATAAAACAGTTTTTAGATTCGGCACAGTCACCCTATGCCATATTAGTCTCGCCGTTACTGATTGAGTCAGGGCAATATAAAAATGTCCAACGGGTGTTGGTGGTGGATGTGCCGCCAGAGCTACAATTAGCGCGAGCGATGCAACGAGATCAAGTATCTGAAGAGCAGTTGCAAGCCATTATGCAGGCTCAGCTTAAGCGTGATGAGCGTTTAAAGCATGCTGATGATGTGTTGAGTAATGCTGCAGATAAAGTTGCATTGCAGCGTGAAGTGTTACGCTTACATAACTTTTATTTAACTTTAAGAGGAGGTCAAGCATGACCACGGTGACTAAGGTGGCCTGTCCTACTTGTGAAAAGCCTGTGGAGTGGAGTGAGCGAAGTCCAGCGCGACCTTTTTGCAGTGAACGGTGTAAGTTGATTGATCTAGGTGCTTGGGCGGCAGAAGAACGCTCGATTCCCGGTGAGCCGGACTTAAATGATGTGTTCAGTGGTGAGCTTAATAATTAACCGCTCAGCTGTTTGAGGCGCAGTATTACAGGTTACAGTATTAACACTTGTACCCAGCGGTGTGCCTAAGCTGTCTTGTAAAAAATCGTGACCGAGTTGAACACCGTGCCTAGCGTAGTGCGCTAGTGGTGCTTTTCCCACAACGGAGCATCCTGCTCCGATTCGGGCGCTTCGCCAGCGCACTACTCTTGAGCAGTGATGTTGTCAGCAAGATTGTAGTTAGTGCTGGTTAAGTTAAGCGTTTTGTCACGGACTTTTATTTTGAGTCATGAAAGGATTGCGGTGATCTTACAGGCACTGCAAATGGTTAATGCGTGCAGCGGTGTAGCTGTGACGAGCGTAGCCAAGGATGGCGAAGCGCCGGAGTTGAACCCTGGATGGGTTCATCGACGGATAAACAGCTATACCGTTGCACGCTAAGCCGGTTGACATCAAACACTAGGTTTTGCAGTAACGGGTACGCCCATAAAGCGTAATAAAAACTTCAGCAGTAAGCCATACAGCGGGACAAACAACAGCAAGCTGATAATAATCTTTATAACGTAATCAACCACAGCAATTTCCACCCAGTTCGCAGCCATAAAGGCGTTACTGCTTGACCAGAAGGCTACGGAGAAGAACACAAAAGTATCCAATAAATTGCCCAGCACTGTAGAGGTGGCGGGTGCGATCCACCATTGCTTAAGCTGGCGCAAACGATCAAAAACATGGATATCTATCAGCTGTCCTACCGCATAAGCTGCAAAGCTGGCAATAGAAATGCGCAAAACAAAACTATTAAACAATAAAAGCGCAGCTACTCCACGGTACTCTCCTTCCTGAAAAAGCACAGAAATAACATAAGAAACCAGTAATGCTGGCAGCATTACATAAGCGATGACCCGCCGTGCAGGCTGTTTGCCAAGCAGGCGTACGGTAAGGTCAGTGGCTAAAAATATAAAAGGAAAACTAAAAGCCCCCCAAGTGGTTTGCCAGCCAAACAGCTGAACGGGGAACTGCACCAGTAAATTACTGGCAATAATAATAAAAATGTGGAATGCAATGAGTGTGACAACCGCCACAGAGAGTCGTGGGCTCGATAGAGCAAGCATAAAACACCTTTTTGAATGGGGTGAGGGAACCATGGGCACTAACTGCTAACTAGTAGTGCAGTGAGCGCACATTATACGCATAAACAGTCACTTAAAGTAGAACGCTCTAAAACTGCGATGCTGAACACCCATAAATAACCCTAATTTAAGCGTTTAAACAGTCTCAGAGTTTCATAAGACTGATCAAGGAATAACGAACGCTTGCTTGTTAGGCTGTAATTGAAAGCAGCAAATACATACCGCTGCGTAAACTACAGAGTAGTGAGGACTATAATTATGAAGAAACAGTCAAAAATGTTAACTCTTTTAGGAGTCGGCTTGGCTGTATCCATGAGCTTTGCATCATTACCAGCAATGTCTGAAGATCATGATCACCACGATTTAGATGGCATTGAGCTGCAGTTAAATGCAGGGCAGAAGTGGGAAACAGATGCGCCTTTACGTCAGGCCATGCGTGATATTAGTGAGGCGGTAGGCAGCTCTTTAGATGCGATTCATAATAATCAGCTGGATGCCGAAGGTTACCAAGCCTTGGCTAATGAGGTGAATAAGCAAGTAGCGTATATGGTGGAAAACTGCGAGCTAGAGCCCGCGGCTGATGAACAATTGCATATTGTAATTTACCGTATGATGGATAGCGCGCAGATCATGGAAAAAAACAGTGATATGCAGGAAAAGCGCAATGGTGCGGTGCAGCTGCTTGGCGCACTGGATAGCTATGCTGACTACTTCAGTGATGATAAGTTTGTAAGACCAGCCCACTAAACCCATCCATAGATTTACAGCGCGGCTTATGGCATCCAGTGTCATAAGCCGCTTTTTTATTTATAGTTGCCCGTATAATAAAGCCGCACTGACCAACACAAACAGACTGAAAATAATTTTAAGAATATTTTGCGGTAAACTGTGTGCAGCCCGTACCCCATAACCTACAGTGAGTACTCCGCCAATTGCCATAGCACTACCGGTTAGCCAATCCACTTGTCCGTGTGCACTGTAAGTAGCCAAAGTGGCAATGGTGGTAGGAACTGCAATGGCCAATGATAGACCTTGTGCAACCACCTGTGTGGCACCGAAAAACATGGTCAGTACAGGGGTGGCAATCACTGCACTGCCTACGCCAAATAACCCGCCAAGATAACCAGAAACGCTGCCTAAACCTGCAAAATAGGGCCAGCTCAATGGCTTTAACCCTGTAGTACCACGCCGGCCAAGCATTTGCAGAAGATTCCAGACTGCAATAAAAAGCAGAAAGCTAATGAAAATTTCACGCATGGTGCGGCGATCAAGTTCGATGGCCATTAATGCACCAAACCACGACATTGCAAATGCGCAACCACCTAAAATAACGGCAGTTTTCCAGTTGATTTTATTGCGCTGGTTGTATTTGTAGATACCTAACATAATATTAGGCACCACCATCGCCAGTGCAGTCCCTTGTGCAAGCTGCTGATCCATGCCGTATAGCAAGCTTAGGGTCGGGATGGCAAACAGTCCGCCGCCAATACCAAGCAAACCACCAAACGCACCTAGCAAGCCGCCAATGGCGATATTAATAATAAAATCAATCACGTTATCCAGTGCCTTATGTAGAGGGCGAGTCAAAATGCAGGAGAAATACTGACTGCTTGTGGTAATTCGCTTTACCTTATCTGCTAATCACGTCAGTCGTGCTGTTTGTGTTGCCGACAGCATCATGACAAAGTACCTGGTGTTTTGTATATCTGCTTTATTTTAATAGGGTGTTAACTTTAGGTTAACGCCGGAGGAGCACTGCTGTGCATTTTGACTTAGCTGACTTGCGGTTGTTTATCAATATATCGGAGTCTCCGAGCTTGACTCAGGCCGCACGCAAATCATTTATATCCACTGCTGCGGCCAGTAATCGAATTAAAAATCTAGAGCAACAATTGTCTGTTCGTTTACTGTATCGCGATTCACAAGGGGTTGAGCTAACCAGTGCGGGGAGTACTTTTGTGAAGCATGCGCGTATTATTTTGCGACAAGCACAGCACTTGCAAAATGAGTTGTCAGAGTACAGCGATCAGCATGTTGGACATATACGTATTTTTGCCAACACCACTGCGGTGACTGATTTTTTACCTGAAGTGTTAGCCGTATTAATGGTTCAGCATCCTCAGTTGACGATTGATTTGCAAGAGCGAGCCAATCTTGAAGTGGTGCGCGGAGTCAGTGATGGAGCGAGTGATATAGGGATTACCGCAGGCCCCATTAAAGCCACAGGCTTGGAAGTGATTCACTTCAGCACTGACCGCTTGGTGTTGGCAACTCAGCAAGGGCATCCACTTGCCCAGCTGCCTGCGGTGGACTTAGCTGCAACTTTGGATTATCCACAGGTGTGCTTGCAAGAAGGTTCAAGCCTGTTGCGCTTCATAAAAAATCAAGTGGACAATTTGCAGCGCGATCTTAATGTGCGCATACAGGTTTTTGGCTTTGAGTCCATGTGTAGAATGATTGAGGCTGGCGTGGGTATCGGGATCTTGCCTGAGTCTTCAGCATTAAGGCATCAGCAAACTATGGATTTACACATTATTCAACTCAGTGAAAGCTGGGCTTTACGTGAGCGCAGTATTGTTGTGCGCGATTCCCATGCCTTGCCTGAGTACGTCAAAACATTAATTAAATTATTGGTTAACTAATTTCAATACACTGTTGAAAATCAGTGCGCCGTACTCTTTTCGGCATATTAATAAGGGGGAACATAGCGTTGACGAAATTACGTTGGCGTTACTTAGTGTGGCTGACATTTTTCTTTTTGATTTTACTGTGGCCCATTCAACGCATAGTGGAAAGTTATTACCTAGAAGGCTTGCAGCGCAAAAATGAGCAAACCTTAGATTTGTTTGTGGCTAACCTGCGAGGCACCTTGCAGCGTTATGAAGTGCTACCGCAAATACTCGGGCGCTTACCTAATGTGCAGGATGCTTTGTTAGCTCCTACTGACCAAGCGACTTTGCAGACAACCAATGCATTGCTTAAGTACATGCAGCAGCAAACCGGTGCTGATGTGATTTATTTAATGGATGCACAAGGTTTGACTTTAGCAGCCTCCAACTGGGACCAAGAACGCAGTTTTGTGGGTAATAACTTTTCATTTCGCCCCTATTTTTATGACGCTTTGAATCATGGTGGCGGTGAGTTTTTTGGTTTAGGTAATATTTCCTATAAGCGTGGCTATTATTTTGGCGGTGCTGTGTACATTGATGGTGCAGTGCTGGGGGTGATTGTGGTCAAGGTTGATCTGGACTTCACTGAAACCCTGTGGGGAAACACCCCAGAGCAGCTCCTAGTAACCGATAAAAACGGTGTGATTATCCTAACCTCACAAGCAGACTGGCGCTTTACCAAAACTCGAGAGTTGAGCGCTGCAGAGCAACAGAGTGTGGCTGAGCACCAACCCTATACCTCAGTTAACCCAGAACGTATTAAGCTGAATCAACACGATTGGCTAACATTTACCAAACATTTAGATGAAATCGACTGGCAAGTCAGTATTTTAGCGCCTCAGCGGCTTCTTAATGAGCCTGTACGTACTGCGATAGCGGTGGTCGCAGCCTCCTTGTTAGCGATCTTGTTGATACTGGGTTTAATCATGCAGCGTCGCAGTCATTACCTTGAGCGCATTGCTATGGACAGCCGAGCTAAGCAGGTGCTGGAAGAGAACGTGCGCACCCGTACCCAAGATTTACAAACCCTGAATAACCGTCTTAAGCAAGAAGTCTTGGAGCGAGAATCCACCCAGCAAGAATTGGTGCGCGCGCAAGATGAATTGGTGCAAGCCGGTAAGCTGTCTGCTTTAGGAGTGATGTCAGCCAGCATCAGCCATGAGTTGAACCAGCCATTGGCGGCGATTCGTAGTTATACAGATAATGCCAAAATCCTCTTGGAGCAGCAGCGCTTTGATGACGTGCAGAATAATTTAAGCTTAGTAGGCCAGCTTACTGAACGCATGGCATCTATAATTAGTCATTTACGTGCATTTGCTCGTCGCGATAGCTTAGCTTCTGAGCATGTGGCGCTGCAGCCGGCAATTGATGACGCCTTGGCCCTTAATGCGCGGCATAAACGGAGCTTGCACGTGGAGATTATTCGCGATATTCCAGAAGCTACACTGTGGGTTGAGGCCGGGGAGACTCGCTTGCGACAAGTGTTGAGCAACTTATTCAGCAATGCTTTAGATGCGCTGAGTGAAACTGCTAGGCCGCGGCGAATTTGGCTCAAAACCCAAGTGCAAGAGGGCTGGGTAGTGCTGGTTTTAAGGGACAGTGGTCCAGGCTTTAGTGAAGAGGCTTTGTTGCGCGCTTGTGAGCCTTTTTATACGACGAAAACCAGCGCTAAGGGTTTAGGGTTGGGTTTGGCGATAAGCGCTGCGTTAATTAAAGCTTTGAAAGGGCGTTTAGTCTTTGCTAATCACCCCGATGGTGGGGCGCAAGTCAGTTTATATCTGCGCGAGATTCCAACGACGGTGAACTTAGATTCCAGTGAGGACCGTTTTACATGATGCAAATTAATTATGAAACCAATGTGCTGTTACTGGATGATGATGTGCATTTGCGTACTGCCTTGTCACAAACCTTTGATTTGGCTGGTTTACAGGTGCAAGCCTATGGTAGCGCCCAAGGGGTATTAGAAGCGTTGCCAGCACAATGGCCTGGGGTGTTGGTGACAGATATTCGTATGCCAGGGCTTAATGGTTTGGAGCTACTGGAACAACTGCATCAAAAAGACAGTCAGTTACCGGTGTTATTGATTACAGGGCATGGTGATGTGCCCTTAGCTGTGCAAGCGATGCGAGCTGGTGCTTATGATTTCTTGCAAAAACCTTTTGCCAGTGAACAGTTGCTCGATAGTGTAAGGCGCGCCTTAGAAGTGCGTCGCTTGGTGCTGGAAAATCGCTCGTTACGCCTCGCTTTAGCTGAGCAGCGTGTATTGGGTGAGCGTTTGCTAGGCCAGTCAGCGAGTGTTCAACGTCTACGGGAACAAGTCAGTGCCTTGGCAACCGTGCAAGCCGATGTGTTGATAACGGGTGAGACCGGTAGCGGTAAAGAAGTGGTGGCGCGAGCACTGCATGATTTGTCATCGCGTTGTGACGCGCCTTTTGTGGCAATTAATGCCGGTGCATTAGCGGAAACAGTGATTGAAAGTGAATTGTTTGGACACGAAGCAGGTGCTTTTACTGGGGCACAAAAGCGCCGCATTGGTAAGTTTGAATATGCAGCCGGTGGCACAATATTTCTTGATGAAATAGAAAGTATGAGCTTGGATGTGCAGGTGAAATTGTTACGCTTATTGCAGGAGCGCGTAGTGGAACGGGTTGGTTCTAATCAACAGGTGCCTTTAGATATCCGGGTGATTGCAGCCAGTAAACAGAACTTGTTGGCTGCCGCAGAGGCAGGGGATTTTCGAGCTGACTTGTATTACCGTCTCAATGTTGCACAAATAAATATTCCCGCACTACGTGAACGAGCAGAAGATATTTTACCGTTGTTTCAGCATTTTGTGAGTGTCGCCTGTGAGAAGTACAAAATCTCAGAACCGATATTGACAGCGCACATACGGGGGCTTTTATTGGAGCATAATTGGCCGGGCAATGTGCGTGAGCTGCAAAATGCCGCAGAAAGGTTTGCATTGGGCTTAGAGTTAGCCATTGATCAGACACAACATAGCGAGAACTTAACGCAGGCAGATTTAAGCTTGTCTGAACAGGTTGAAGCTTTTGAGCGTAGCTTAATTGCCAGTGAGTTATGTAATCCGCATCAGTCCTTACGTGAGGTCGCTGAGGCTTTACAAATGCCGCGTAAAACCCTACACGATAAGCTTAAAAAGTATGCATTAAGTTTTAAAGGGGCAGGCGGGAATCCGCCATCTGCAGGGTAAAAGTGGCGGAAATCCGCCGGCACTGATTGTCAATTTAGTCAATGCTGGGTCATATAAGCTGATATATTCATTGAACAAGGTTTATTCTTAGACTTTAGTCGTGTTTTTGTTGGCTGGTATGTAACTTGCTGTATAGCTAAGGCTTATGGCTTTGTAACCAGGGCCTACAACAAAAATGCGCGCCTTGTGCGACGTAGATTATTAAGAAGAGGAAGTTTTAATGCTTAAAATGACCGCTAAAGCACTGGTTTGTGCTGTATCTCTAGGACTGGCCGGCTTAGCCCAGGCTGCCGACCCCATTGTTATTAAGTTCTCCCACGTGGTTGCAGAGCACACGCCAAAAGGGCAAGGTGCATTGCTGTTTAAAAAACTGGCGGAAGAACGCCTGCCAGGCAAGGTTGAAGTTGAGGTGTATCCCAACTCATCTTTATTTGGTGACGGTAAAGAAATGGAAGCCTTACTGCTCGGTGATGTGCAGCTGATTGCACCGTCACTGGCTAAGTTTGAACATTACTCTAAACCAATCCAGATTTTTGACTTACCTTTCTTATTTGACGATATGGAAGCAGTTGAGCGCTTTCAAAAAGGTCCCGTTGGCCAAGAGCTGCTGGCCTCTATGGAAGATAAAGGCATCACAGGTTTAGGCTACTGGCACAATGGCTTGAAGCAATTATCAGCCAATAAACCACTGCGTACACCGAGAGATGCGCGCGGCTTGAGATTCCGTGTACAGGCGTCTGCAGTACTGGATGAGCAGTTTAAAGCGTTACGTGCTAACCCGCGTAAAATGAGCTTTGCTGAGGTGTATCAAGGTTTACAGACAGGCGTGGTGAATGGTGCAGAAAACCCATACTCCAATATTTACTCACAGAAGATGCACGAAGTTCAAAAGTACATCACCGAGTCTAACCACGGTTTGCTTGATTATATGGTGATCACCAACACTAAATTCTGGAATGGCTTACCTGAAGATGTGCGCACTGAGCTGCGTAGCATTATGGATGAGGTAAGCGTTGAGGTGAACTTGCATGCTGAAGAGCTTAATCAGCGTGACAAACAAGCCATCATTGATAGCGGTAAAACTGAAATCATTTACTTGACTAAAGAGCAGCGCGATCAGTGGCGTGAGCAAGTCAGACCGGTTTGGAAAAAGTTTGAAAAAGAAATTGGTGCAGAGCGCATCAAAGCAGCAGAAGCAGCTAATCAGCAATAACTGCGCAAGATTACCACGTGGCTTAATGGCTGCGTGGTAATCGTTTGTAAGTTGCTGATAGGTGTTTCGCTATCCGTTTCTGGGGAATATAAATGAATGTTGTACGCCTGATTTGGGATCGCTTCGAAGAAGGTTTTATAGTTTTTCTGCTGGCGGCTATGACGCTAGTTACCTTTGTGTATGTGATTTTAAATAATATTTATGCCCTTTTTTATAGCATTGCAGGGGCTCTAGCTGAGCGCTCTGAAGCTGTCTCAGAATTTTTTTACACCATTGGCGATTTTGTTTTAGACATTGTGCAAACCATGACTTGGAGTAATGCGCTGACTAAGGCTTTGTTTGCTTGGTTGATTTTCTTTGGTCTAGCTTACGGAGTACGTATCGGTGGGCATATTGGAGTGGATGCGTTGGTGAAATTAGCTTCGCGACCCACGCAACGCATTATTGCCATCATTGCATGCTTATTTAGCTTGGGATACGCCGGATTATTAAGTTTTGCCAGCTATGAGTGGATTAATACTTTAATGAACGTATCCATTGGAGCTGACGATTTGGGACAATATGGTATCAAGCAGTGGCATATTGGTATGATTGTACCCATTGGCTTTGCTTTAGTTTTTATTCGTTTTTTTGAAATTCTAATTCGCATTATTCGTCATCAACAAGTGGGTTTAGGACTGGCTGATGAGGCCGCCGATGCGATGAAGCTGTCTGAAACAGAGGAGTCTAAATAATGACTATTCTGTTTCTGTTTTTAGCACTTTTTATATTGATGTTTATAGGTGTACCTGTGGCTATCTCATTGGGATTGGCCGGTTCTGTAACCATCATAATGTTCAGCCCCGACTCTGTACGCTCTTTGGCTATTAAGCTGTTTGAAACCAGTGAGCACTATACTTTATTAGCAATTCCGTTTTTTTTGCTAGCGGGTTCTTTTATGACCACAGGCGGTGTTGCGCGGCGTTTAATTGATTTTGCTAATGCTACAGTAGGACATATCCGCGGTGGACTAGCCATTGGTGCGGTTATGGCCTGTATGCTGTTTGCCGCACTGTCAGGTTCCAGCCCAGCCACTGTAGCTGCCGTAGGCTCGATCGCTATTGCCGGTATGGTGCGCTCAGGCTACCCGCAACCCTTGGCCGCAGGGATTATCACCAATGCCGGTACTTTGGGTATTTTGATCCCGCCTTCGGTGGTCATGGTTGTTTATGCTGCTGCCACAGAAACCTCTGTGGGTACCTTGTTTATGGCCGGTGTGGTACCTGGTCTTTTACTGGGTTTAGTGCTGATGGCGGCCATTTACCTGGTTGCCCTAAAAAAAGATCTACCTGCTTTGCCGCGTGCGTCATTTCGTGAGTGGTTAAGTTCAGCGCGTAAAGCCATATGGGGCTTATTGCTAATGGTGATCATTTTAGGTGGGATTTATTCAGGGATGTTTACCCCCACTGAAGCTGCTGCAGTTGCTGCGGTGTATTCGGCTTTTATTGCGCTATTTGTGTATAAAGATATGCGCATCAGTGAGGCGCCTAAGGTGGTCTTAGAATCAGCAAAACTGACCATTATGCTGATGTTTATTATTGCCAACGCCATGCTGTTTGCCCATGTGTTGACCACTGAGCAAATTCCTCAGCAAATCACAGCAATGGTGTTAGAAGCAGGCTTACAGCCATGGATGTTCTTGCTGGTGGTTAATATTGTGTTGCTGATTGCCGGTGCCTTTATGGAGCCTTCGGCGATTATTTTGATCTTGGCACCGATCTTATTCCCCATTGCCGTTGAGTTGGGTGTTGACCCCATTCACTTGGGGATCATTATGGTGGTGAATATGGAGATCGGTCTGATCACCCCGCCGGTAGGGCTGAACCTGTTTGTGACTTCGGCAGTCACGGGTATGCCTTTGTCAGCGGTAATCCGCGCAGCGATGCCGTGGTTGATGATCTTGCTGGCCTTCTTGATGGTAGTGACTTATGTGCCAAGTGTCTCCATGGGCTTACCAAGGTTGCTGGGTATGTAGGTACACACAAGTTTTGTAGGATGCTTGTATAACGGCTGGTAGCAAATGCTCCAGCCGTTTTTGTTTTGTGTTAAAAACTGGGGGTTGGACTTGAGTAAATTGTTGAGCCGGCTGATCATCAGCTGTTATTAGAGTAGGGGATTTTAAGTGCAATACGCTTTTCCATTGCTGGCGGTATTGTTTTGGGCAGCCAATACCGTAGTCAATAAGATGACCGTAGGAGTGATCTTTCCAGCGGAAATTGGTTTTTATCGTTGGCTGTTTGCGGGTGTGTTGTTCACCCCATTTATGTTGCGTCCAGTATTGAAAAATTGGCGCAAGATTAAACCGCACTGGTGGAAAGTTTTTATTCTAGGGGTGCTGGGTATGGCGGTATATCAAAGTCTAGCGTACTTTGCCGCGCCTAAAACATCAGCGACTCATATGGGAATTATTTTGTCACTGATGCCAGTAATGTCGTTGGGCATGGCAATCATTGCGCTAGGTCAACGTGTGACCATGGGTGCTGTATTGGGCGCTGTATTGTCATTGTTTGGTGTGTTGCTCGTGGTCAGTAGTGGCGATGTGCGTAACTTAACTCAGCAGGGCATTAGCAGCGGCGATGCCATGATGCTGGTGGCAACCTTGGCCTATGCGTTGTACGGCACTTTATTGAAGTATTGGCAGCTCGATATTGCAGCGTTGCAGTTGCTGTACTTACAGGTCTTGGTTGGCATAGTGGTGTTGTTTCCGCTGTTTTGGTTTTCTGAAAAAGCGGGGTTAAATAGCAGTAATGTACCTTTAGTTTTATTTGCCTGCGTATTTGCTTCCATTGCTGCTCCGCTAGCTTGGATGCATGCTATTCGTTTGCTGGGGCCGAGCCGCACAGCAGTGTTTTTCAACTTAATGCCAGTGCTGACCATTATTATTGCCGCTATCGTGTTGTCGGAAAGCTTAGAGCTTTATCATGCAATTGGCGGCGGCCTTACTTTATTTGGCGTGATTTTATCTGAACGTTGGACCCGCCCGCTATTTCAAAAAAGCGCACAGTAACGAGCCAAATGGTCAGCTATTGACTTGAACTATTGCGTTTTCTAGATTGATCGTATTTTGCTATTTAAAGGGTTGCTGGTATAATGGCCCATTGTCGCAGATACAAAAAGCAGATTGCATCTGCGCACCTTCCGGCAAAATCCGGCTCATCGCTGCGGGATTTTTCTCCCCAACTGGTTTTACAGTTGTTCCGCTTGCACAACAGATATCAGTGCAACGCCTTGTTTGTTATAGCAGCAATTCTTTTATTACTTGCAGGGCTCATCTTGCTGGCCTTGTTTAAGTAACGTATATCGCCGCCGCGTGCAAAAAATACGTTCTGCTTGTAACGCTGCGGCATTTAGGAGTAAGAATGTTTCAGTTTACAACAACGACCGCACTGTTAATCCTATTAGGATTTTATGGTGTGACCTTTCTATTGACTTTACGAATAGGAAAAAAACAAGAAAACGCAGATGGTTATATGACCGCTAACGGTTCTGTTGGTTACGGCATGTCTGCGGCAAGCATGACGGCCACCTGGATTTGGGCGGCATCGTTTTATGCAGCCGCCAGTTCTGGTTATAAATACGGCCTATCCGGTGCGATCCACTATGGTTTTTGGGGCGCGCTGATGATTTTGTTTATTTATCCCTTTGGCCGGCGCTTCCGTGAGTTGGCCCCTAATGCCAGTACCTTGGCAGAAATTATGCATGCTCGCCATGGCGCTTCCAGTCAAATGATCTTGGCCGGCTCCAATGTGGTGGGCAGTGTAATTAGCTTGATGGTGAATTTCACCGCAGCTGGGGCATTGGTAGCGATTCTTTCGCCACTGAGCTTTGTGCAAGGGGTCATGATTGCTGGATTCGGGGTATTGTCCTACACCCTGTGGTCAGGCTTTAGAGCCTCAGTATTTACTGACTTTGCGCAATTGGTGGCAATGATTTTAGCTGCGGTGATTATTATCCCGATGATTTTCTTTAAGCTGGGTGGTCCTACTTTATTTGAAACAGGGATGGCGAACCTCAGCTTAGAACAGCAGGATTTCTTTTCAACCACAGCGATTCTAGAGCAGGGTGCACCCTTCTTTGTGGCGGTGTTGGCCTATGCCATTGGTAACCAAACCATTGCTCAGCGACTCTTTGCAGTGCGTGAAGACTTAATTAAATCCAGTTTTATAACCGCCACTATCGGTTACGGCTCCATTGTGATTGGTTTAGGTATGTTAGGTTTACTGGCACTGTTGGCCGGTATTACCCCCATTGATGGTGATTTAAATAACCTGATCCCGCAAATGGCTGCGACCTATTTGCCGCCGTTTATGGTAGCCATGCTGTTTATTATGGTGATTGGTTCACTATCCTCTACCGCTGATTCAGACTTGTCCGCACTGTCCGCCATTGTCATGACCGATGTGTATGGCAAGCACATTACTAACAACAACCCTGACCCTAACAAGCTGCTTTGGGTGGGGCGTCTAACCATGGTTGTTGCAGCCACCTTAGGAGTGCTATTTGCTAGCTTAAAACTGGATATTTTATCCATGCTGATTTTTGTTGGCGCCTTGTGGGGCTCAATTGTTTTTCCAGTGATTGCGAGCCTGTATTGGGATCGCGTCACCAATAGCGCCTTTACGGTCTCAGTTGCAGTGTCCTTCTTATTGTTTTTAATTGTGCGCTTTGATTGGTTGCCCATTGAAGGTGCAATTGCCGTATTTTTTGAAATCTTAGCGGCAGTGGGTGGCGGCGTGGTGATTGGCCTAATGAGCTTCGGCTTTTTCGGTAGGATGACGGGCTTGATTCTCGGTACGTTAACCGCACTTGTCTTAGTGTTTTTTACAGTGGGTTTCTTGCGTGACTACACAGTGTTGATGAGTTCGTTAACCGCTTATGGTGCCAGTACCCTTATTTGTACAATGATGACCTTACGCAGTAATGCACCACGATTTGATTTTGCCAAAATTGATCAGCGCGTTATTGAGTTTCATGTTGAAGAAGAAGCCACTACGCCAAGTGCAACAGCACAAGCAAAAGTTTAAGGAGAATTTAGATGTCTACATTTTGGTTAACAGCTTATGTGATGATGTGGCCTGTACTCTCAACACTGGTGTTGATCACCTTATGCACAGCGCTGGTACGGGATATACGTAAAGCTAAAAAAGACGGTGAAAGTTTAGTCTAAAGGGCTGTGCATGAGTGTTTAGGCGAGGCGGGGCTAGACGAGTTTTAGCCCGCTGAGCAGCGCTAAAACGCTCTACTGTTATAAAATGAAACTCGCATCATTGTTATTAATGGTGCGAGTTTTTTTATGCCTAGCCAATAGGCGGCGCTATGGGTCAGTGCTTAATTAGATTGTCGTAGTGAGTAAAGAAGCATGAACAAACGGGGTAGGTGTATATTTCGTGGATGGATCTCAATGTTGAGCATGGTGTTATAGAGGAGCCTTACAAGCCGATCCTGCGCTTTTTCACAGCCCTTAACGATAAACATGGCAACCAAGCAGGTAACCACCCAACACAGGCTTTACAGAGACCTGGTTACCACAAGCTAAAAGCTGGCTACATCCATGCAAAGAGGCGTAACCCAGTAAAGTCCGTATCTAGACTCGCCTATAAAACTATTTGAACTGTGCAATACCAGATGCTTTAGCAAGCGTGCCGCCCATCCAGCCTTACATTATCCCTGCGACCCCCAAAAGCCCTAACTATTAGCAGTAGTCGTCATGACCAGCGAAGTATTTGCTATAGTCATCTAATTTCAAACATTGTTTAACTAAACATTGAACTTAATATGCATGGGCATTTTGTATGCTCTATGGGGTAAGTATGGATAAGACCGAACAGGAATTTCTTAAAGAGTTGGACGCAAAACTCTGGAACGCTGCCGACAAACTGCGCAACAACCTAGACGCAGCCAATTATAAACACGTGGTGCTCGGCTTAATCTTCTTGAAATATGTCTCGGATGCCTTTGAAGAGCGCCAAGAAGAACTGCTTGAGCTATTCCAGCATGATGATGACGATAATATTTATTACCTGCCCCGCGATGGCTACGATAGTGATGAAGACTACCAAGAGGCGCTTGCGGAAGAATTAGAGCAGCTGGATTACTACCGTGAAGCCAACGTGTTTTGGGTGCCCAAAGCCGCGCGCTGGTCCACCCTTAAAGAAAAGGTGGTACTGCCAACGGGCTCTGTGTTGTGGCAAGACGAGGCCGGTAACGATGTAAAGCTGCGTTCAGCATCATGGCTGGTCGATAACGCCTTAGAAGAAATTGAAAACAGCAACGCCAAGCTCAAAGGCATTCTCAACCGCATCAG
>DASROA010000024.1:0-16707 GCA_035647115.1 Thiopseudomonas sp.
GATCATGTTCCGTCCACAGGAGATCTCTAACCACCCAGAGCTAATCCGTCGTTTGGGGGTGATTTCTTTTAACACTGCGCTGGAAGTCGACATCTACGGTAACGTTAACTCCACCCATGTCAGTGGTACCCACATGATGAATGGTATCGGTGGTTCCGGTGACTTTGCCCGTAACGCCCGTATCACCATGTTCGTAACTCCGTCGACTGCCAAAGGCGGTGCAATCTCTGCGATTGTTCCTTTTGTTTCTCACGTGGACCATACCAACCACGATGTGGATGTCATTATCACCGAGCAGGGTTATGCTGATCTGCGTGGTTTAGCACCACGTCAGGCTGCTGAGGCCATCATTGAGCACTGCATGCACCCTGATTACAAGCAGCAAGCACGTGATTACTTTGAGGCAGCCAAGGCCCAGCGTGGCGGTCATACTCCGCACCTGCTGGATAAGGCTTTCTCCTGGCACATCAACTTTGCTGAAAAAGGCACTATGAAGCAGGACTAAGTTCGGCTGCGGGCAGTGTTGCTGCGTTGCGGCAGCGCTGCTTAATAAGTGTCCACATTAAAAAGGCAGGTACTGTAAAGTATCTGCCTTTTTTTGTGGGTGCCCTATAAAGCGCTTTATAGGGCTAAATGCAATGCTGTTGCTGGGCTGACGTTACCCAGTTGTCTGTGTATAAGGGTTATGCATTTTCTTTCAACTGTTTGGCTGCATGAACAGCAAAGTAGGTGAGAATTCCATCTGCCCCAGCACGTTTAAAACCAATTAAGGATTCAAGGATAACGGCTTCGCTTAACCAGCCGTTTTGGATAGCAGCCATATGCATGGCGTACTCGCCACTGACCTGATAAACAAAAGTGGGTGCTCTAAACTCTTCTTTGACGCGGTGTAAAATATCTAAGTACGGCATACCGGGCTTAACCATGACCATATCAGCGCCTTCACTTAAATCAGTGGCCACTTCGTGCAGTGCTTCATTGCTGTTGGCTGGATCCATTTGGTAGGTGGATTTGTCAGCAGAGCCAAGATTGGCCGCTGAGCCTACAGCATCGCGGAAGGGGCCATAGTAAGCGCTGGCATATTTAGCCGAATAAGCCATGATGCGCACATTGGTATGTCCGGCCAGTTCCAGCGCTTCACGGATGGCTTGAATACGGCCATCCATCATATCGGAAGGGGCCACCACTTGCGCACCGGCGTCCGCATGGGACAATGCTTGGCGAACCAAAGCATCCACGGTTTCTTCATTCATCACATAGTTGTTATCGTCCAGAATTCCGTCTTGACCATGGGTGGTAAATGGATCAAGGGCAACATCAGTGATCACGCCTAGTTCTGGGAAGCGTTCACGCAAAGCACGCACCGCACGTTGTACGATACCTTCAGGGTCCCAAGCAGCAGAAGCATCTAAAGATTTTATTTCTGCCGGTGTCACTGGAAATAAAGCCAGTGCAGGAATGCCCAGTTCAACCCACTGCTCTGCCTCTTGCAGTAGTAGGTCAATGGATAGGCGCTCAATGCCAGGCATTGAAGGAACGGCTTCTCTGCGTTGTGTGCCGTCTAAAATAAAGACAGGTAAAATTAAGTCATCTACGCTCAGTTGATTTTCACGGACTAAGCGGCGTGAGAAATCATCGCGACGGTTGCGGCGTAAGCGAGTGGCTGGGAAAAGACGATTGGCTGTATTGATGCTCACTATAGGTTGCTCCTCATAGCCCGCGTTGGCGGGGGTGTGTAATAAAATTAATAGACATAGTAGTATGGCGAAAAGAATGCAGAAGTGCGAAAGCTGTAAGATTAACCTAGCACCCACTTTATATGACCAAACTGTATAATAGGGTTGAATAATAATACCCTTAAGCACAAGTTTGACAAAAAGACTATTGCAACACTTGCATGCTCTGGTATTATTCTCGCCCTGTTTGCGTGCGGTACTCGACAATGGTGTTGGGTGGCGGCACGGTAATTTAGAGGAAATGCCATGAAAGCCGATATTCACCCAAATTATGCTGAAATTAACGCTACTTGCAGTTGCGGTAACGTGATCAACACTCGTTCAACCGTGGCTAAAGACATCAGTATTGATGTGTGTTCAGAGTGTCACCCATTTTACACAGGTAAGCAAAAAGTACTTGATGCGGGTGGTCGTATTGATCGCTTTAAGAAACGCTTTGGCGGTTTCGGCGCAGCAAAGTAAGTGGCAGTTAAATGGCCTTATTTTATTGGGTCGTAGCATTGCTAAAAAAAGCGTCCTTAATGGGCGCTTTTTTTTTGCTGTTTTCTGCACCTGCTTATGCAGCAAGTAGCTTTTGTCCGCTGCAGAAAACACTGCCGGAGTACTCAGTTAAGCATGTGGTTGATGGTGATACAGTGCGCTTGCAAGATGGACGCAGTGTTCGCTTAATTGGAATTAATGCACCTGAGCTCGGTGGCTCAGGTCGTAGCACTGAACCTTATGCGGTAAAAGCGACTCGGTATTTAAAGTCATTGATTAAAGAAAATAACGGTAAAGTTGCTTTGCGGGTGGGTCAGCATAGTCATGACCGCTATGGACGCGTATTGGCTAGTTTGTATGATGCCAATGGTGCGAGCTTAGCAGAGCAGTTGGTTGCTAAGGGCTTGGCTTACCATGTGGCGATTGCCCCTAATCTAGAATTGACGGAGTGCCTGACACAAGCAGAAGCTGCTGCGCGGCAGCAGCAACTTGGTTTGTGGCAAACGGCCCACTTTACGCCAGCGCAAACATTGCAACAGGGTGGCTTCACTCTATTGCAGGGACGTATTCAAAAGGTGCAACGTAATCGCGGTGGGGTTTGGCTGGAATTGGGACACTCGGTGACTGTGAATATCCCAATAGAAGCTATGGAGTATTTTAGGGCGGAGCATTTTGCAAATTGGCAAGGACGTCATTTACAAGCTCGCGGCTGGATTGCTGAACGTAGCGCACAAAATACTCAATATGCACGCTGGCGTTTAACGGTTAGTCACCCCAGTATGCTGAGAGTGCAATGAGTCGCCAGCTTCGAAAGAGGTTTGAAATAGCACCTTTTTCCAGCTTTTTTAAACGAGTGTATGGATTGCTCTTGTGAGCAAAGCAGTTCTTGAGTATGCTCGCACATCGTCAAATTAATTATAATTGTCAAGCGGAACAAGCCCATTATGTCTGATTTTAAAAAAGCCGCTCTTGAATACCACAGTTTTCCACGTCCTGGAAAGCTGAGTGTTGAGCTTACTAAACCCACTGACACTGCGCGTGATTTAGCGCTTGCTTATAGCCCCGGCGTGGCTGAGCCCGTCCGTGAAATTGCCCGTGATGCAGAACTTGCTTATAAGTACACAGGTAAAGGTAATTTAGTGGCTGTCATATCAGACGGTACGGCAATTCTAGGGCTCGGTAATCTTGGGCCGCTTGCCTCTAAGCCGGTTATGGAAGGTAAGGCCGTATTGTTTAAGCGCTTTGCTGGTGTCGATGTATTTGATATTGAAGTGGATGCTGAAAGCCCACAAGCATTTATTGATACCGTTCGACGCATTTCTATTACCTTCGGCGGAATCAATTTAGAAGACATTAAAGCGCCTGAGTGTTTTGAAGTTGAGCGTGAGCTGATTGAACAGTGTGATATTCCAGTGTTTCACGATGATCAGCATGGCACTGCGATTGTAATCGCGGCAGGCATGTTGAATGCCTTAGAAATTGCCGGGAAAACCTTAGAAGAGGCGCAGATTGTTTGCCTTGGTGCTGGTGCTGCTGCAATTTCGGGCATGAAACTGTTGGTTAGCATGGGCGCTAAAGTTGAAAATATTTTTATGGTGGATCGTCAGGGTGTGATCCATTCGGGACGCGATGATCTTAATCAGTACAAAGCGGTTTTTGCCCATGAGACAAATCGCCGTACTCTAGCTGATGCAATGGACGGTGCTGATGCTTTTGTAGGCTTATCAGGTCCAAACTTGCTGAGCCCAGAAAATCTACTGAGAATGGCTGACAATCCAGTGGTTTTTGCCTGCTCTAATCCAGACCCAGAAATTGATCCTGAATTAGCTCATAAAACACGCTCAGATGTAATAATGGCGACCGGTCGCTCGGATTATCCAAATCAGGTGAATAACGTATTGGTTTTCCCCTTTTTATTCCGCGGTGCTTTAGATGTACGCGCCACGCGGATTAATGAGGAAATGAAAATTGCTGCCGTATATGCGTTAAGTGAATTGACTAAACTGCCGGTATCTAGCGAAGTTTGTGAAGCGGGTGGCATTGATCACCTTGAGTTTGGCCGTGACTATATTATCCCTAAACCTATGGACCCGCGCTTGATCACTTTAGTATCAGATGCGGTAGCTAAAGCGGCGGTGGAAAGTGGCGTAGCTACCATGCCGTACCCTAAGCATTATCCATTACAGTCAGTGGATGATGTGTTTAATAGGTAAGTCATTTATAGCAATAAAAAACCCGCTTATGGCGGGTTTTTTATTGCTTGTATAGGCAGGATTGAGGCTTTAGAAGAGGTCAATAGGCGCCATTTCAGCGGGTTCTGAGTAGGGGCTGCTCGGCGCTCCCCAGTTGTTTTCAAACTCATCCATGGTGGGTGGTGCATCTTCACTTTTGAAAATCTCAAAGTAGGCGCCAGGTGTTCCAGGTCTAGCAATGCGGCCACTTATAGGGTCGATACGTAAAGTCATCATGCCAGGCGGTTCTTGCATGCTGTGCATAGGTTTATCTTGTAGTGCATAGCCCATGTAATCGATCCAGATGGGCAGGGCTATGGTGCTGCCGTACTCACGTCTGCCAAGACTCATAGGTTGATCAAAACCTGCCCACACAGTGGTCACATAGTCCCCGTTGTAGCCTACAAACCAGCTGTCTTTGGACTCGTTAGTGGTACCCGTTTTGCCTGCCAAATCGGTACGTTTAAGGCTGAGTGCGCGTCGTCCAGTACCACGCTTAATAACGTCTTTAAGCATGTCGGTCATAATGTAAGCAGTACGCTCATCAATCACACGTTCAGCATGCTGGGGTGGCTCGCTATCACTGTCGGTAATGAGTTGCTCGCTGAGCGTATCTAGCGATTGAGCGGGCTTGCTCGGCACCCGTGCCGGGTTGGCTTGGAAAATGGTTTCACCGTCACGATTATCAATACGCTCAATTAAATAGGGTTCAACTTTATAGCCACCGTTAGCGAACACACTCCAGCCTGCGGTGATCTCAAGGGGTGTTAAAGTGGCAGTACCGAGGGCTAAAGATAAGTTGGGTGGTAAATCGCTGGGCGCGAAACCAAATTGACTAATGTAATCGCGAGCATATTGCATACCAATATCTTGCAGAATGCGAATTGAAACCAAGTTGCGCGAACGGTACAAGCCTTCTCTAACCGGCATAGGGCCAAGGAAAGTATTGTTATCATTTTTTGGTCGCCAGACTTCTTTCATACCCGGCTCAAACACCTCTAAAGGCGCATCATCCACAATGCTTGCTGCGGTAAAGCCAGCATCCAGAGCGGCGCTGTAAATAAAGGGTTTAAAGCTAGAGCCCGGTTGCCGTTTAGCTTGAATGGCACGGTTGTAGTTGCTTTGCGCGAACGATAAACCACCAGTTAAGGCACGAATGGCACCATCGTTGGGGTCGATAGACACCAGTGCTGCTTGTACTTGGGGGATTTGCGAAAAGCTTAAAGTGTCATCCGCATTGCGCGTCACCCGAATTAAATCGCCAACCTGCACAACATCAGCAGGCTTTCTAGGCGCTGGTCCCATACTGCGGGTGCTAATAAAAGGACGCGCCCAGCGCATACTTTGCCAAGCAATAGCTTCGTGCTCACCATTGTTAAGCATGACCATGATGTTGTCAGGGTTAACTGCCGTCACAATGGCGGGCAAAAACTCTGAGATTGCCGGGGTGTTGGCGAGTATTTTGGTCCATTGGTTTTTATCAAGCGCAGTCTGTTCTGGCTTACGGTAACCATGGCGTTGGTCATATTGAATGAGTCCGTGATTAGTGGCTTGGCGCGCATGGTTTTGTAGGTCAGCAGGAACAGTGGTGAAAACACTATAGCCATCGGTATAGGCTTGTCCGCCAAAACGCCCCACCATTTCTGCGCGGGCCATTTCAGCTATGTAAGGTGCGCTAAGGTCTGGGGTGGTAATGTGTAAGCGCGCAGTCAGCGGTTCAGCGATGGCGGATTGGTAAGCCTCTTCTGAGATGCGTCCGAGGCGTAGCATGCGGCCTAAAATCCAGTTACGTCGCTCCATGCTACGCTGTGGGTTCACAATGGGGTTAAAGCGGGAGGGTGCTTTAGGCAACCCAGCAATCATGGCCAGTTCTGCTAAGCTGAGTTGGTTAATTGATTTGCCGTAATATATTTGTGCTGCTGCTTCAATGCCATAAGCGCGATGACCGAGGTATATTTTATTGACATAAAGTTCTAAAATCTCGTCTTTACTTAGCTCGCGCTCAATTTGTAAGGCTAAAAGAATTTCATTGGCCTTACGGGAAAAACTGCGTTCACTGGAAAGGAAGAAGTTTTTAGCGACTTGCATGGTTATGGTGCTGCCGCCGGTTTGGATTTGGCCCGTTTGGACGATTTGTGCAGCAGCACGTAGCAAACTACCTGGATCGACACCGTAATGAGTGGCAAAGTTGTCATCTTCAGCGGCGAGCAGCGCGTGGATAAAATCTTTGGGGATTTCATCGAATAAAATGGGCGAGCGCCTCATTTCGCCAAATTCAGCAATTAACTTTGCATCATTGCTATAGACCCGCAAAGGGATCTGTAGCTCTATACTACGTAAGGAGTCGACAGACGGTAGGTTGGGGCTGAGGTATAAAAAAGCGCCGCTAAGACTGAGCGCAAGCCCACAAATAACAGCCATCAGTGTCGCAAAGAGGAATTTCAGCAAGTGTATCAAGGCTATTGGATTCCCGAAGAAGAAGGGGTGTGAATTTGCATCGTCATACAATAAAACAGGGCACATTATAAACGTTTTTAATCAAGAGAAGCTATTTACGCTGTTTGATAAAAATCTATATGAATGTGGATCAAGTTATAACCGCGCATTAAGTGGCGGGTGTGGATAGGATACGGCTGTGCTAAGTTTCTTCAAAAAGAAAGCCAATACATTACTGGGAATCGATATCAGCTCGACTGCAGTCAAACTCATCGAGTTAAGTCGCTCCGGTGGCCGCTATAAAGTAGAGGCACTCGCTGTCGAACCACTCCCACATAACGCTGTTGTTGAAAAGAATATCGCCGAGCTGGAAATGGTTGGACAAGCCATTGCTAAAGTCGTTAGCAAAGCCCGCACCAATACTAAACATGCCGCTGTTGCAGTAGCTGGGTCCGCAGTTATTACGAAGATCATTGAAATGGATGCGGGGCTCAGTGACGATGAGCTAGAAAATCAATTAAAAATCGAAGCTGATCAGTACATACCTTACCCGCTTGAAGAAGTTGCCATTGATTTTGAGGTGCAAGGCCCAGCAGCCCGTGGCAATGATCGAGTCAATGTATTGCTGGCTGCTTGCCGTAAAGAAAATGTCGAAGTTCGAGAAGCTGCACTGGCGCTGGCTGGACTGACTGCTAAGGTGGTTGAGATTGAAGCTTACGCGTTAGAGCGTGCGTTTGATTTGCTTGCTGAGCAGTTGGGCAGTGAGGATGAAGCGTTAACCGTTGCCGTGGTTGATATTGATGCAACCATGATGACACTCAGTGTGCTAAATGACGGGCAAATTATTTACACCCGTGAACAAATGTTTGGTGGTAAGCAGCTGACTGAAGAAATTCAACGACGCTATGGTTTGCCAGTTGAAGAAGCAGGTCGAGCAAAAAAGCATGGCGGCTTGCCAGATGACTATGAAAGTGAAGTTTTAAACCCCTTTAAAGAGGCTGTGGTGCAGCAAGTCTCGCGATCTTTACAGTTCTTTTTTGCTGCGGGACAGTACAGCAGTGTTGACTATATAGTGCTGGCGGGGGGAACGTCTTCAATTGTTGGGCTTGAGCAGTTGGTGCAAGAAAAAATTGGCACACCTACGCTTATCGCCAATCCATTTGCCAATATGCCCGTGAGCAGTAAGGTCGACGCTGGTGCCTTAGCAGATGATGCACCAGCATTGATGATTGCGTGTGGTTTAGCAATGAGGAGTTTTGACTGATGGCACGCATCAACTTACTTCCATGGCGCGAGCAATTACGCGAAGAGCGCAAACAACAGTTTTTAGCCACTCTAGTCGGGGTGCTAATTGTCGCGGGCGGGTTGGTCTTTTTAGGGGATCAATACTTTAATGCGGCAATAGACCGGCAAAATGCCCGCAATGAATTTATTCGTAAAGAAATTTCCGCACTTGATGAACGCATTAAAGAAATTAGTGAGTTGCGGGCTCGTCGACAACAGCTGGTAGAACGGATGAAAATTATTCAGGACTTGCAGGGTAATCGACCCATTGCTGCGCGAGTTTTTGATCAGCTGGTACGCACACTTCCAGACGGCGTTTATTTTACAGGCTTGAAAATGACAGGGAGGTTGATTTCAGTGGAAGGCGCCGCTGAATCCAATAACCTAGTATCCAGCTTAATGCGTAATTTTGAAGCTTCTGAATGGTTGAAGTCACCTAACTTAACAGAGGTGAAAGCTATCAGTGCTGACCGTCTGGATCAAGCCAATACGTTTAGGCTCACGGTACAACAGACAGTACCAAGCGAATCTGACAGTCAGCAAGGAGGTCAACAATGAGTTTAGTGGACTCCTTTAAGAGCTTAGGCAAAGTCGACTTTGCTGAGCTTGATTTTAACAATATTGGTTCCTGGCCCGCTGCGGTTCGTGTACTGGCATGTGTAATAGTATTAGTGCTCGTATTAGCACTGGGTTACTTTATGCACTTGACCAACTTAAAAGATGTTCTTGAGCGTCATCAGGCTGAAGAGGTGACTTTAAAAGAGCAGTTCAGCACTAAAGTGCGGCAAGCCGCCAACCTCGAGGAATATAAGGCACAAATGAAACTGATGGAGGCGTCCTTTGAGGCTTTATTGCGTCAGTTGCCCAGTGACACTGAAGTGCCTGGTCTGTTAGAAGATATTACCAGCGCGGGTTTGAATTCAGGGTTGGAGTTTGAGGAGATCAAACTGCTACCAGAGAAAACACAACCTTACTATATCGAATTGCCAATTCAGGTGAAGGTGTTTGGCTCTTACCACGACTTAGCCACCTTTGTCAGCGCAGTTGCTGGAATGCCACGTATTGTTACTTTGCATGATTTCTCAATTAAACCGGTAACGGCGGGGAATAGCTCTCGATTGGCTTTGGATATTTTAGTGAAAACTTATCGTTACAATGATCAAGGAGCGCAGTGATGAAACGCTCTTATTCTATCGGGGTAATGCTACTTGCTTTAATTTTAGTCGGTTGCGATTCTTCCAGTAACTTTACGGACTTGCAGGTGTTTATGGATGAAGTGCGTGCCCGACCCAAGGGTAGTATTGAACCCATGCCTCAAGAAGTCGTGTATGAACCATTTATTTATATCGCTGCAGCCTTGCGCAGTCCATTTCAGCCACCAGTAAAGATAGAGTTTAGCAGTCGCCAGCAAGGCAGTCAGGAAGTTGCCCCAGATGAAACACGGGTTAAGCAGTTCCTGGAAGGTTTCAGTATTGAAAGCTTTACTATGGTTGGAACCCTAGCAAATGATGCAGGTATCTATGCGCTGGTTCGTGGTGGTAATGGTGTGCATCGTGTACGTATAGGTGATTATCTAGGTGGCAATCATGGTCGCATTGTAGCGATTACTGATGCCAGTATAGATGTCATAGAAATTGTTTCTGATGGTGATGGTGGCTGGTTAGAGCGGCCGCGCACTCTGGCTTTGCAGGAACGCTCATGAGTGGTGGCTTGGTTATGAAAACTAACTATTGGACAGCGCGATGGAACTGGAAAATGAAAAATAAATTATCTCGTATCGGTATGACTTTATTAGCAGTGCTCTTTGCACCTGCCTTGCTAGCTGCCAACCTGCAAGGGCTAGATGTTTCAGCACTGCCTGGCGATAAGGTTGAGCTTAAACTGGTATTTGATGAGGTTATAACAGCACCGCGCGGCTACACCATCGAGCAGCCAGCGCGCATTGCCGTAGATCTACCTGGTGTGAAAAATCAGTTAGGAGTGAAAAAGCGTGAGCTTGGTGCAGGCAATGCACGCAGCGTTAGTATTGTTGAAACTCAGGATCGAACACGCTTAATCATTAACATGACACATTTAGCGCCCTATAGCACCCGTGTTGAAGGCAAGAATTTATATATTGTGGTGGGTGAAGGCGTGCAAGCATCAGCGCCCATTGCCAATACCCCAGTGGTTAAACCTTATGTGGCCAAGCAGTCGGGGATCAGCAATATTGATTTTCAGCGCGGCGAACAAGGCGCGGGCGATGTGATCATTGAGCTCAATGACCCAACCAGTACGCCAGATATTCAAGACCAAGGCGGGAAAATCCGCGTGACCTTTGCCAAGTCAAGCTTGCCTGAAGCCTTACGTGTGCGCTTGGACGTTAAGGACTTTGCGACTCCAGTGCAGTTTATTACTGCCAGCGAAACCAATGGCAAAGTGGCTATTGTTATTGAGCCCACAGGCTTTTACGACTACTTGGCTTATCAAGCTGATAATACCTTGACTGTCAGCGTTAAACCTTTTACCCAAGAGCAAATCGAGAAGCGTCAAGCAGAACGCTTTGCTTATACCGGTGAAAAGCTGTCGCTGAACTTTCAGGATATTGATGTGCGCTCAGTGCTACAGTTGATTGCTGATTTTACTGACCTTAACTTAGTGGCCAGTGATACGGTGCAAGGTAATATCACTTTACGCTTACAGAATGTGCCATGGGATCAAGCTTTAGACCTGGTGTTAAAAACCAAAGGATTGGATCAGCGTAAAATTGGCAATGTGCTATTAGTCGCACCAGCAGACGAAATTGCTGCCCGTGAAAGACAAGAAATGGAATCGCAAAAGCAAATTGCCGAGCTGGCGCCATTGCGTCGTGAGCTGATTCAAGTGAATTACGCCAAAGCTGCGCAAATTGCGGCACTGTTTCAGTCGGTCACCAGTGATCAGGGTGAAGTGCGCGGTTCAATTACTGTGGATGATCGAACCAACAGCATCATTGCCTACCAGACTCAAGATAAGCTTGATGAGTTGCGCCGCGTGGTTGCTCAGTTGGATATTCCAGTGCGTCAGGTGATGATTGAAGCACGCATTGTGGAAGCGAACGTTGATTACAGTAAAAGCCTAGGCGTAAGCTGGGACGGGACCTTAAGTAGAAGCAGTGGTCGGTGGAAGGCATCCGGTGCGAGTGCTGGTGCAGGCACTCCATTTGTAGACTTAGGAGCCAGTGGCGCTACGGCAGGCTTGGGTATAGGCTTTGTTTCTAACCATGCAATTTTAGATTTAGAGTTATCTGCCATGGAAAAAACCGGTAACGGTGAAGTGGTTTCACAACCTAAAGTGGTGACCTCTGATAAGGAAACAGCAAAAATTTTAAAGGGTGCTGAAATTCCTTATCAAGAGGCCAGTTCTAGTGGCGCAACCAGTACCTCTTTTAAAGAAGCCTCCTTGTCTTTGGAAGTGACTCCGCAAATCACCCCAGATAATCGGATTATCATGGATGTTAAAGTAACTAAAGATGAGGCAGACTTTGCCAATGAATTAAATGGTGTACCGCCGATTAAGAAAAATGAAGTGAATGCCAACGTGTTGGTCTCGGATGGTGAAACCATTGTGATTGGTGGAGTATTCTCTAATACACAAACTAGGGCTGTGGATAAGGTGCCTTTCTTAGGTGATGTACCTTTCTTAGGCCGTCTTTTCCGTCGCGATACAGTGACTGATCAAAAGTCAGAACTACTGGTATTTATCACCCCGCGTATTATGAACAATCAGGCTATTTCACTGAATTACTAATGCACACACACAATTATGTTCTTATTGGTCCGATGGGTGCTGGAAAAAGCACCATCGGGCGTTTGCTTGCTAAAGAGCTTGGCTTGCCCTTCAAAGATTCTGATAAGGAGATTGAAGAGCGCACTGGAGCCAGCATCCCTTTAATTTTTGACGTGGAAGGCGAAGAAGGTTTTCGTGATCGAGAGCAAGCAGTGATTACCGAGCTGTGTAATCAACCCGGCCTTGTTTTAGCGACAGGTGGTGGAGCTGTTTTACGCCGCGCCAATCGTCAAGCCATGGCTCAAGCTACGGTGGTCATTTATTTACACACATCTGTTGAACACCAGCTGGCGCGAACTGCACGTGACCGCAATAGGCCGTTATTGCAAACAGATAATCCGGCGCAGGTCTTAACCGACCTGTTACAGCAGCGTGATCCTTTGTATCGAGAAATAGCAACGCTGATTATCGAAACAGATACACGCCCACCACGCTTAGTCGTACAAGAAATTATGCAGTTTCTTAACAGCCAGTCTGATCGTTAATTGTGCCCCCGATTCTACGTTATACTCACGGTGATCCGTTTGTAGGCTATAGGCGGGTTGATCTTGAACTTTATCCTTAACGCGTAATAACGAGAGGTAGGCATGCGCACTCTTACTGTTGATTTAGCTGAACGCAGCTATCCAATTTATATTGGTTCCGGATTGCTGGACCAGGCGCAACTGTATACGCCACATATCGTTGGCCGCAAAGTGGCAGTGGTTACCAATAGCACCGTCGCACCGATGTACTTGCAGCAGTTACGTGAAGCATTGCAGGGCTATGAACTCACAGAAATTATTTTGCCTGATGGTGAGACTTATAAAAACTGGGAGACTTTACAGCTGATTTTTGATGCCTTGCTCGCTGATAAACATGACCGTAAAACCACCTTAATAGCTTTAGGCGGCGGTGTGGTTGGAGATATGACGGGCTTTGCTGCAGCTTGTTATCAGCGTGGGGTGAACTTTATTCAAGTGCCGACCACCTTGTTGGCGCAAGTGGATTCATCCGTGGGCGGTAAAACAGCCATTAATCATCCCCTTGGTAAAAACATGGTTGGGGCGTTTTATCAGCCGCAAGCGGTGATCATTGATATTGCGACCTTGCATACTCTGCCTGCCCGGGAGTTATCCGCAGGGCTTGCCGAAGTGATTAAATACGGTTTGATTTGTGATGAGCCATTTTTAACGTGGTTAGAAGAACATATTGAGTCATTAACTGGACTTGATAACCGTGCTTTAATGGAAGCGGTTGAACGTTCCTGTCGTGCTAAAGCTAAGATTGTTTCTGCTGATGAACGTGAGTCGGGAGTACGAGCCACTTTAAACCTTGGACATACCTTTGGTCACGCCATTGAAACCGAGCAAGGGTATGGTGCTTGGCTACATGGTGAAGCGGTTGCAGCTGGAACTGTTATGGCTTTACAGATGTCTATGCTGTTGGGCTGGCTCACACAGACGCAGCGTGACCGAGGCATACAATTGCTTGAGCAAGCCAAGTTGCCAGTTATCCCGCCGGCCACAATGACCGCCGAAACCTTTCTAACCCATATGGCAGTCGACAAGAAAAATGTCGATGGGCATATACGTTTAGTGCTGCTGCGCGAGTTGGGAGCTGCAGTGGTCACCGCAGATTATCCAGAAGAAGTTTTACAGGCTGCGCTGACTGCTGATTACGCGGCTGTAACAGCCAGCAACTAACCAAATGAGGGCGCCATGAGTCACTTATCAGCTGCTGATGATTACTTAGACTATTACCAGTTTGCACATGACCCTTTTTTAGGTCGTGGACCAAGCTTTAAATTCTTTGCGGCTAAGCGTCATTCGGTTTTAAAAGAACTGCATTACCTGGCTCGCTACAGCACGTTAATGCTGGTGGTCACAGGGCCCCATGGCAGTGGCAAAACCGTATTACGTCAGGCCTTAGTGGCCAGCTCGAAAGAGCATGTTAAAAATATTATTATTACTGCTGCAGCCTCTGCAGATGCGGCGTCTATGCTGCAACAAGTTTGCACAGCCTTGGGACTGAATACAGAAGAGTGCGCTATAGCTGATGTGTTACAGCATATAGAACGCCTGCTCACAAATGGCCAAGAAGTCCGAGTGCTGGTGGAAAATGCTGAGCAAATAGACGAGTCAGCATTGCTCTTTTTGCAGCGTATTGCTCAGGGCGTCAATGATGCCAGTGCGCGGGTCTTTATCTTCTCAGATGAATCAATCTTTCCCGTGCTTGAAAAGGTTGCAGATGACGCGGATTTGTATCATATAATTCACCTTGAAGCTTGGGATCAGCACGAAGTTATTGAGTACCTTGAGCAGCGTTTATTAGCTGCAGGGCAAACATTGGATGTGTTCAGTGAGCAACAGCTGGACGCAATTTATCAGCAATCCAAAGGCTGGCCTGGGCAAGTCAATGATGTTGCTAAAGCGTTGTTAATCGAGCAAATGCACACTGCAGCTCAAGCACCAAAGCCGGTTTTTAATATTCCATATAAGCATCTAGCTGTATTGGCTGTGCTAGGCGTAGCTCTGGTCTTCGTTTGGTTTATGCAGAGCTCAAATCACAGTGCGGATGTTGAGCAAATCGCAGAAACCTTGCCTGGAGAGCAGGTGGAGCAACAGCTGCCGATGCTCAGTCAAGGCACAGCCATTGAGCTGCCTTTGCCGCTTGAGCCAGAGCCCGTGTTGCGCGCTCCCTTAGCACAAGCAGTGAACACCGATGAGGAGGAGGCTGATTTATTGGCCAGTGAGCTTGAGCCGCAGGCATCGGAGCCTATTGCACCTAAAGTAGCAACCAGCGAGCCAGTCCCCATTAGCACACCGCCTGTTGAGGCTGTGATTGAAACTCCGCTGCCGCAGCTCGCTATGCTTGAGGAAAAACCGGCGCCTCCGACGGCTCAGCCTAAGCCTAAGCCAGCTCCAAAACCAACCGCAAAACCAGTAGTAAAAGAAGCTCCAACTGCTGCGCATTTAACAGGCAGTGCGGGCCATGCGCAATGGTATAAGCAACAAGCGGGGGCGCGTTATACGTTACAGGTGTTTGGTACTCGATCTGAAGCCACTGCGCGGTCTTTGCAGCAACGTAATACTGCTGAGTACCATTATTTCCGTAAAGAGCATCAGGGCAAGGCCTTGTTTGTGGTGACCTACGGCTCTTTTGCGAACCGTAACCAAGCGCTGGCTGCAATCAGTAAACTGCCGGAAGATATACGTCAAGATAACCCTTGGCCACGTACTCTGCAGAGTATTCAGCAAGAGTTACGTTAAGAGCTGTTGAACAGTTCAGATGCCCGTTAATCAATAGCGTATCTATGCTTAAGGCTGTTTTTGCTTTAATCCGTTGCTTACAGGCTTACAGGCTTACAGGCTTACAGGCTTACAGGCTTGCTAGGCTGCAAATCGTCATCGTTGCAGCCATTGCCGGGCTCCCAATCGGTGAGCAGGCCTCGAAGTAATGCATCAAGCATTGGTCCAGCCATATTGACATCAAACAGCTGAGGATCTCTGAGCCAGTCACTGAGCAAACCCAGTAGCATTGCGTGTAGTGATACTGCGGCCAGTTTGGGGCTAATGCTTGGGTGGAGGCGTTTTGCAACAGCAGGCTCGCTAAAGAGTTGTTCGCATAACTGAATAAACTCATTAATAAAAGCTTCGTGACGTTGTTCAGCTTCACGCAGCTCGTCAGTAAATTCACAGCGGCGTAGTAAGATCGTAAAAATGCGGCGCTTACGTTGATCTTTACCCATGGTGATTAAGGCTTCAGTGCATAAATGCCTTAAACCAGCAATAGGGTTGTTGGGATCGCACTGACTGATGCGCTCAGCTATTTGCTCGGAGGGTAGTCGTACTTGGTTGAGCATTTCATGGAATAAGTGCGCTTTATTTTGAAAGTGCCAGTACACTGCGCCACGGGTAACCCCAGCCTGTCGAGCAATTTGCTCAAGTGAAGTATGCGAGACACCTTTTTCATGAAACAGCAATTCCGCAGCAGTGAGTATTGCTGTACGAGTGTTTACTGCTTCTTTTTTAGTGCGGCGCATAAGTCTGTTCGTTCATAAGAGAGAAGGGATAGTTTAACTCTTTTAGAAGTTTAAGGCCTAATTTGGCGAATGCTATCAAAAAACATGTCTTGGACTTGGTTGTTTTCAGCGTGTTCAGCGCATTGCAATAAGGTGTCTTCGGCTTGATTAAAAGCAGAACGCACCTATTGTGCCAAAGAGTTTAATAATTGCTTGCTAGTCCTTGAATTAAGCTGTGGAACTGTGGCAGAATCCTTTTTCCGTAAAAGCACTTCCAGAGTGATCAAGCTTATTAATAGCTTTTATCGATTTGAAAGGGCTAAACGGATGCATGAAACTATCCTTATTGCTTTTCAAAAATAAACTGATAGTATCTGCACCAGCACTAAAGGAGTTGGCACTTCGTAACGGAATGGGGAGTTGCCTTAAAAGTGCTAAGCAAGGACGTATTAGGGCAGTGAAACAATGATTTTAAATTATTTTTCACTAAGGTGTTGACAAGAGATTTAAAAGCCCTATAATGTCGCACCACAGATGAGGCGAACTTGTTAGAAGTTCAACGCAACCTGTAATGTTCCGCGATAGCTCAGTTGGTAGAGCAAATGACTGTTAATCATTGGGTCCCTGGTTCGAGTCCAGGTCGTGGAGCCATCGGGGTATAGCGCAGTCCGGTAGCGCGCCTGCTTTGGGAGCAGGATGTCGGGAGTTCGAATCCCCCTACCCCGACCAT
>DASROA010000025.1:0-24569 GCA_035647115.1 Thiopseudomonas sp.
GCCCACAGACGAGCTCAGCCACTCAATGGTTCTCATCATCTTTATGTTGACATCCTCCCCGACCTAAAGGGCGGGGATTCCTACTGCTAGACGGCCATGCCCGACCGCGAGAATGTTCTTTGCCGCATTAACATCGCGGTCGTGAGTGACACCGCACTCACACGTCCATTCTCTTATTCCAAGCCCTGCGATACCTTTCGGCCTCGACTCGGGCAAAGCGCCGCAACTCGAGCAGGTTTGGGTGGTGTATGCCTCGATAATGTGGTTGCTGTGCCAACACCAAAGTCAAATATGAAAGAGGCAGATTACTGTCTCGCATCCTTCACATACAGCTAAAACAGTTCATTCCCCATCTTTTATAAGGTATGTCTGTCCGCCCTGTACTTGGTTACGCCCCCCTTGCTTTGCTGCATATAATGCACGATCTGCATTCTTTAATACATCAGCAATACTCTGATTGCCACAGGGCCAGCTGGCCACGCCAAAAGACATGGTAATGGGCCGCCCAATTGTGGGGTAATCCTGCTGAGAAACCTTCTCACCCAAACGTTGAGCCGCCTTGTGAGCAATGCTGGCATCTGTCTTGGGCAATAATATTATAAATTCCTCACCACCGGTGCGGCAGACTAAATCATCTTCTCGCGATGACTCTAGCATTTGCTTGGCCAAATACTTTAAAACCTCATCGCCCACCGCATGCCCAAATTCATCGTTAATACGCTTAAAGTGGTCAATATCCCCAGTAATCACTGAAAATGCTTGCTGTTGTTCTTGCCACTCATCTAAGACCGTCTGCATACCTCGGCGGTTCATCAAGCCCGTCAGTGGATCAGTGATGCTTTCCAAATTCAAACGACCAATTTTTTTATTAACCCCTGCGACTCCTCTTAACATAGCGCGCTTAAGCTGCGAGGCTTCAAAGTACCAAACCGGCACATTGGCAATTATCTTATCAACTCCAGGCTGATCCAAATCTTCAGCACTGTGCGCCAGCTGCCATAAGGGCTTGGCAATCCAACGGGACACCAGCCAGACCACCAGCAAAATCAACATAAAAAACGGAAAACTGTATTGCGCCACTGCCAGCATCTGTTTATCCATGCCGGCCAAGGTGGCTGCTAAAGTGCGTTGCGTCACCACGCCCCAACCGGTACTGGGTACATAGGCATAACCAGCGAGCACTTCAGTGCCTTGAGTATTCGTCGCATGCTCACTGCCAGCTTGCTTGGCTAATACTTTTTGCACAATGGTGCTGTCATCCACCAACTCACCCACCCGAAAAGTATCCGGGTGGTAAATCAAACGAGCATCTTGACTCACCGCATACACTCTTGAGCCTTTATTGTAAAAGTGCTCGCCTAGCAGCGCGTATAACACACTTTTTTGCTGCAAATAAATCGAGCCACCGATAAAACCCAAGTAATTGTCTTGCCCATCGAAAATTGGGTGAGTAATAAATATTAAGGTGCGATTGTCTACACCAACCGCCTGAAAAGGTTTACTGACTAAAGGTCGGCGCTGTTTTAGCGCCTGCAATGAACCTTCGCTGCGGGGTTTGATGTTGAGTAGGTTTTTAGCCATTTCTGAAGCAGCGATAATGGTGCCTGCTGCATCAGCAATGACCACCGAGTTAAAGCTATCTGTCTGTTTAATTAATCGTTCAACGATATGATTAAGGGGTTGAGTACTGCGATCAGTCAAAACCACATCTTGGGCGGCAAAGGACAGTTGTTGCTGCGCCGAAACAATAAAGCCCTCAATATTTGCCGCTAACTTAGACGCATAAGCATGATTGGCTTCAAGGGTTTGCTCAATTAGCAGCGCCCGCTGTGTTTGATAGCTGGTGTAAAACGTATTCCCTAAAATCAAAACAGCAGTTGATACCGTTAACAGCAGGATAAGATGTAATAAATTGAGTTTCCGCATGCAGCTTCTTTTCAACCATAACTAGTTTTGCAACCAAACACACCATACAGATAAACCAATCACACCCGCTAGATCATCGCCACGGCTCAACCATTTGGTTATCCTAAGCAGGCTTCAGAGTTTACTGACATATTTTTCTATAAGGTTTTCCATGAAACTCATTTCTTTTAACATCAACGGTTTACGCGCACGACCACACCAGTTAAGCGAGATTATTAATACCCATCAACCGGATGTCATTGGCTTACAAGAAATTAAAGTTGCAGATGAGCAGTTTCCAGAGCAGATGATACGCGATTTAGGCTACCACGTGCACTATCATGGACAAAAAGGCCACTATGGGGTGGCACTGTTATCGCGCTTGGAGCCTTTGTCGATCCATAAAGGTTTTCCTAATGATGAAGACGACGCTCAACGCCGCTTTATTTGGGGTGAGTTTACTGACAGCAATGGCGCAACCATCACCGTGATGAACGGCTATTTTCCACAAGGAGAAAACCAAAGCCACCCTACCAAGTTTCCTGCTAAAGAGAAGTTTTACGCGGACTTGCAAGAACTCTTAGAAAGCCGCTTCACCCCTGAAGATCCATTGGTAGTAATGGGCGATTTTAATATTGCCCCTGAAGACATTGATATTGGTATCGGTGAGCACAATGCCAAACGTTGGCTGCGTACCGGTAAATGCTGCTTCTTGCCACAAGAGCGCGAATGGATGCAAACCCTGATGGACTGGGGCTTGGAAGACAGTTATCGCCATCTCCACCCCACAGTGGATGATCGTTTTAGCTGGTTTGATTACCGCAGCCGCGGCTTTGCCGATGATCCTAAGCGGGGCCTGCGCATTGATTTAATTATGACTACGCCAGTTCTACGCTCGCGTATCAAGGATGCTGGCATTGATTATGAATTGCGCGCCATGGAAAAGCCCTCGGACCATGCACCCATCTGGCTAACTCTTAAAGCCTAACCGCACTATAAGCGGCATCTATAAAGGTTCAACACTCAAAACCATAGTCCTGCTGTTGTGCTTGAGGATCACCTATCTGGCCTTTAGATTATCAGGGTAACTCTACCCAATCATTGATAATCATAAGGGCTAGATATGTCACTTGCTGATCCAACCATTGCAATACGAGACGGCGAAGAACTGGATGCCACAGTCATTGCGCGTTACCTTAAGCCGCACTTACCGCACCTGACTGGCGAACCTCACATTCGCCAGTTCCCTGGTGGCGCTTCGAATCTCACCTATTTATTGTCTTATCCAGAGCAGGACTTGGTATTGCGCCGCCCACCTTTGGGCAGAAAAGCCAAATCCGCCCATGATATGGGCCGCGAATTTTTAATTTTAAATAAACTCAGCGATGCTTTTCCATACTGTCCAAAAGCTTATGTGCACTGCACAGATCCATCGATCATAGGCGATGAATTTTATGTGATGGAGCGCGTGGAAGGTATTATTTTACGTAAAGATATTCCGCAAGAGCTGAACTTCACCCCAGAAAAAACCAAAGCGCTGTGTGAAAGTTTCATCGACAAACTGGTGGATTTACACCAAGTGGATTATCAAGCCTGTGGTTTGGCTGAGCTGGGTAAGCCTGAGGGCTATGTTGCACGGCAAATTAAAGGCTGGACTGATCGCTATGAAAAGGCGCTAACCCCAGATGCGCCGCTGTGGACTGAGGTCAAGACCTGGTTGGCTGAAAAAATGCCCGCTGACCACCCTAAACCGGCCATTATTCATAACGATTACCGTTTTGATAATGTCATTCTTGACCCTGAAAACCCCATGCAAATCATTGGCGTACTGGACTGGGAAATGACCACCATTGGCGACCCCTTAATGGACTTAGGCGGCAGCTTAGCTTACTGGATTCAAGCCGATGATCCACAACCCATGCAATTAATGCGGCAACAGCCCAGTGCCGCTCTAGGCATGCTGACTCGACAGGAAATTGTTGAGTATTACGCACAGCAAGCTGGAATTGAAATCCCTAATTTCGATTTTTATTACTGTTACGGCTTATTCCGTTTGGCGGGCATTGTTCAGCAAATCTATTACCGTTATTACCACGGACAAACTAAAGATAAACGCTTTGCGAACTTCGTCCAGCTTAATGCTTTACTCGAGCAAGTGGCGCTTAATGTCATTAAAAAATCAACACTCTAAGGCCATTTACTGCAAGGAAACTTCATGTCTAAAACCAACTTATTTGATCTCGATGGCAAAATTGCTTTTGTTTCCGGTGCCAGCCGCGGCATAGGTGCAGCAATTGCCCAATTATTAGCTCAACAAGGCGCCCATGTGATTGTCTCCAGCCGTCGTTTGGAAAGCTGCCAAACCGTGGTGGAACAAATTACCGCGGCGGGTGGCCAAGCCACTGCCATGGCCTGCCATATTGGTGAAATGCAGCAAATTGAAGCGGTATTTGCGCAAATTCGCGAACAGTTTGGCCGTTTGGATATTCTAGTGAATAACGCCGCGGCCAACCCTTACTTTGGCAACATTTTGGATACCGGCCTGGATGCTTTTGAAAAAACCGTCGAGGTCAATATTCGCGGTTACTTCTTTATGTCTGTGGAAGCTGGCAAATTGATGCGTGAAAACGGCGGCGGTAGCATTATTAACGTGGCCTCTGTAAATGGTATTTCACCGGCGCTGATGCAGGGTATTTACTCGGTGACTAAAGCTGCAGTGATCAACATGACCAAAGCCTTTGCTAAAGACTGCGCCAGCTTTGGGATTCGTTGCAACGCTCTATTGCCAGGCTTAACCGATACCAAGTTTGCCTCTGCACTGACTTCCAATGAAGCCATTCTCAAACACGCCTTGCAAATCATCCCTCTGAATCGCGTTGCTGACCCTAAAGAAATGGCCGGCGCAGTGCTCTATCTAGCCAGCGACGCCTCCAGCTACACCACAGGCACCACCTTAACTGTGGACGGTGGGATGTTGGCTTAAATTTGTAAGGTCGCGTCGTTGCTATGGCAACTAGTTGCAGCGGGCCATAGCCACGCCCCTACCAAGGTTGCATCGCTGGCATGGCCAGCTCCTACAAGCGCTGCGCTTTTCATGTAGGAGCGGTCCATGACCGCGATTGTGTAATGGCCGCGCCGTTGATATGCGCTTGTTGAGCTGCAATACGGTAAACTCTACTACCTATGACGCTTACCCCCATGAGCAAGCGTGTTGATTTTGCGAAATGTCGCCCATAGAAATGTCGCCCATAAATGGACGACCTACATGCAGGCACCGTTAATGATGGCGGACTGACGGCTTTGTCGCTGATAAATAAACGACCTACACTGTAGACCTACGCTGTTGTCGTACATGAATACACCTCATGGGTTTGAAATTTAAGGGACTATTTGTGCATCATTCTTCAGGCAATAACTACCCAGAGCAACATAAAACCAACTGGAAAATCATCGCCGGTCTGTGGCCCTATCTTGCAGAATTCAAAGGCCGTGTCGTTCTGGCTGTAGGTATGTTGATTCTTGCCAAAGTGGCCACTGTATCAACCCCCATTGCCCTTAAATACATTGTTGATTATTTGGATCAAAACCGTGCTGCCGATATGCTGTTATGGATGCCGCTGGTGCTGGTTGGGGCTTACGGTGCGCTACGTTTTAGCAGTACCTTATTTAGCGAGTTGCGCGATGCGATCTTTGCCCGCGTGGCCGAGCGTGCCATGCGCCGGGTATCGCTGCAGGTGTTTCGTCATCTGCACAACCGCGAACTGGCGTTTCACTTGGACCGCAAAACTGGCGGTTTAGCCCGGGATATCGAACGGGGCACCCGTGGCATTAGCTTTCTATTGCGCTTTACCTTATTTAACATCGTCCCAACTCTGCTGGAAATCGTTATGGTCGCCGCCATCTTACTGGTTGCCTTTAACGCCAGCTATGTGTTGGCGATAGCGCTGTCGGTGGTGATCTATGTGATTTTTTCCATTCGCGTCACCGAGTGGCGCACCGGCTTTGTCCGTGAAGCCAACAACAGGGACAACCAATCCAACACCCGCGCCATCGACAGTTTGCTCAACTATGAAACCGTTAAATATTTTAACAACGAACGTTTTGAAGCTGAGCAATACGATGCTGGACTGGACCTTTGGGAGCAGGCGCGACTGAAAAACCGTCTTTCCATGGCGGTACTCAATACCGGCCAAGCCTTTATTATTGGCCTCTCGCTGATTGTCATTATGAGCATGGCTGTGCGCGAAGTGGCAGGCGGACAGATGACCCTCGGTGACTTCACCATGGTTAACGCCTATCTGATTCAGTTATTTGTACCCTTAAATGCCTTGGGCTTTGTTTATCGAGAAATTCGTCAATCACTGGTCAATGTGGAGCGCCTCTTTGCCCTACTCCTTGATCAACCACTGATTAAAGATGCTAGCGATGCAAAGCCCCTCAGCATCAAGCAAGGGGAAGTAGAGTTTCGTGATGTGCATTTCAGTTACAACCCAGACCGAAATATTTTAAAAGGCGTCAGCTTTACTATTCCTGCTGGCCATACTGTGGCGGTGGTAGGCGCCAGTGGCGCAGGCAAATCCACCCTAGCGCGGTTATTATTTCGTTTTTTTGATGTGAACAGCGGCAGTATCTGCATTGATGGTCAGGATGTGCGCCATATCACCCAAGACAGCCTACGCACCGCCATTGGCGTGGTGCCGCAAGACACCGTACTGTTCAACGATACCATCTATAACAACCTTGCTTATGGCCGGCCCAGCGCCAGTCAAGAAGAAGTGCACTATGCTGCTCAACAAGCCAATTTGGATGAATTCATCAACAGCCTACCCGATGGCTATAACACCAAAGTGGGTGAGCGTGGCCTGAAACTATCTGGCGGTGAAAAGCAGCGAGTGGCCATTGCCCGTGTCCTGCTGAAAAACCCACCGTTGTTGATTCTTGATGAAGCCACCTCATCGTTGGATTCCATCTCCGAGCAAGTGATCCTCGACGCACTCAACAAAGTCAGCCGCCAACGCACCACTCTGGTGATTGCCCACCGTTTATCCACGGTCAGCGATGCAGACACTATCTTAGTTATGGAGCAAGGGGAGATTGTCGAAAGCGGCAGCCACAGTGAATTATTGGCATTAAACGGCTACTACGCCAGACTCTGGCAACAACAGCAGCACAATATCGATGAGTCAGAAGCTTAACGGCGGGCTTCATAACAACGCAACAAACCCGCTCGATAGATGCCTGATATCTTCTGCTAGGTTGCTGTTTCAACACAGCATGGCCGCTGCAAATGCCCGACCCATGCGCATGGTTTGACGCCTGTGTCGGCCTAAAAGCGCACCTGAAATAACAACACATCACCAGCAATACGCAAATGAAACCTAAGTAAAACTAGCTAACAACGCTAATGATCAACGCGAACTGCGCTGGGTCTGTGACAAGCGAAGCCATGGATGGCGTAGTGCCCGAATCGAGCCCCGGACGGGCGCGTTGAGGAGTAAACAGATTCAGATTGCAGTACAGCGCACTGGCAATCAATCGCTGGCATGGCCAGCTCGTACGAAAGCAGTGCTTATAGCGCTTATGCCAGAATGTAGACGCGAGTAACAGAGAGCTAAATTAAGCCAAATGCCCAATCACAATATCCATCAGCTCATTGGTGATTTCATCTTGACGCACATTGCTCAGCTCTTGCTTCACCACATCCAACTGCTCATCCACCGATTGCTCAGCCTGCTGCATTAATGCTAAACGGGTGGCGTTTTCTGTCACCATAGCTTCCGCAGAGGCACGAAACACGCTGGCAAACACATGGTTGCGAATCAGTGAAGACAATAAAGCCTCGGCATCCATACTGTAATCTGGTAACGAGCGAGATTCCCAACGCTGTTTTGGTCGCAGCAAAGCTTTATCTAAAGGCAACAACTCACGACTCACCGTCTCTTGATAGCCGTGCTCAGCACGCTGGGTAAATATCAAAGTCACCGCCAATTCAGTTAAACGCTGGCCACTGCCGAGCTGTTCTATGCGGGTGACAATATCACCGGCTAAACGCCCCACTCCATCTGCTGAAGCAGGCGGCATCAGCACCATATCGGGAGTCAACTCTTGTTCCAATAAAGCATTGCCCAAACGCGAACCAATGCACAGAATATGCTGCTTAGCTATGGGCTGCGCTAGACTGTACTCAGTGACAGCATCAGCCACCAGTTCATTGTAATTCCCGCACAAGCCATGATCCGAGCCAAATGCCACCAACAATCGCGTATTGGGCTTAACTGCCTCAGTGAGCAAACTAACACCACCGGTGCGATGCACAAAAGCTGCTAAACCTTGCAAAATAGTCTCATGGTACAAACCAATGGACTGTGCCGCCTGCTCATAGGGCGCCGCATTAATCGCCGATAGGGTTTTCATGGTGTGCACAATGCCCCTAATGCTGGTTAGGGTGTCATTGGTACGGGTTAACTGCTCTAAGGTTTGTGCCATGGCGCCCTCACTTAACTGCAGCGCCTGCAGCAAACTCGGCGAGTGCATCACTTGCACTGGCCAGTATAAGAGCCCGATCATCATCCTCAAGTGTTTGGTTATCAGTAATGCGTTGCTCAATCACCGCCAAGTTTTTCCGAGCGGCTGAACGCACGAACAGCATCGCTTCACCAATATCCTTTTCAGTGAGCTTATCGAACAAGCCTTCAGTGGCCGCCACCAACACCGCCAATTGCTCCACCGCAGGCATGGGATCACGCTCCGCTTGGCGTAGTGCTGTACGTACTGCTGAGCCTCGGGCCAAGCGGGCACGGGTGGCATCATCTAAACGGGTTCCAAAACGGGCAAAGTCTTCCAGTTCTTCAAATTGTGAAAGGGTCACCCTTAAGTTGCCGGACACAGCGCGCAGGGTACGGTTCTGCGCTTTAGCACCCACCCGCGACACCGATAACCCCAAATCCACCGCTGGAAATTGGTTGGTACGCACCAGTCGCGGTGATAAGTAAATTTGCCCATCGGTAATGGAAATTAGGTTGGTGGGAATATACGCCGAGAGGTTACCGGCTTGGGTTTCTACCACCGGCAAAGTGGTAATAGAGCCACCGCCAATATCTGAGCCAAACTGCCCAGCGCGCTCTAATAGACGGGCATGCACATAGAAAATATCCCCGGGAAAGGCTTCGCGACCGGGCGGACGACGCAACAACAGCGACAGCTCACGGTAGGCGCGAGCATGGTGGGTCATATCATCAAAAATTACTAAGACATCTTTACCCTGTGCTGAGAAGTATTCCGCCATGGTCATGGCTGCATAAGGTGCTACATAGGCCAACCCTGGGGCTTCCTCATCACCGGCGCTCATAACAATACTGCGCTGTAGCATATTGCCATTTTGTAGCGCGCGAATCACCCGTGCCACCGCATCACCACGCTGACCCACGGCACAATAAATACAAATCACTTCACTGCGCGCCTGATTGAGCATGGTATCAATGGCAATCGAGGTTTTACCGGTTTGGCGGTCGCCAATGATCAACTCACGCTGCCCGAGCCCCACTGGAATGGCGGCATCAATGGCCTTAATGCCTGTGGCTAAGGGTCGATAAATTTGTGTACGGTTTAAAATACTCGGTGCTTCCGCTTCAATGGGATGCTCAGCCACCGCATCAATGGGACCTAATTTATCCCGCGGGCGGCCCATGGCATCCACCACACGACCTAGCAAAGCCGGCCCAACCGGCACACTGACCACTTTACGGGTGCGGTAGACGGCTTCCCCCAAGCGGATCTGCTCAGACTGCCCGAGCAATATCACCCCTAAACGACCGGGCTCTAAATCCAGCACAATGCCTTGCACGCCGCTGGCAAACACCAACAGCTCATCGGACAAGGCACGGGCCAAGCCAGACACAATCGCCACACCATCGGCCACTTCAGTGACAATCCCTGTTTCGGTTAACACTGGCGCTGGGCTTGGACTATTCACCAGTCCCTCAAGCCAGCTCTCAAAACTCAACTCAGACTCTTGCTGCAGCGCTTTTTCACCCTTGCTCACACGACCTCCTTAACGCTCATCAGCAGTGCTTCGCACCAAGGCCGCACTGGATGCATGCTGGGTCAGTAATTCAGCCAGCTCATCCATATAACTATCAGTAGTCCAAGCCACTTGTGCACCGCCCACCTGCATCACCAAACCCGGCGACTGTTGGGCATCAGTGGCAAAGCTTAAACTGACATTGGGCAACCACTGCTGCACTTCGTGCTGCAATAATCCTTGTGTCTGCGCAGACAACTCATCACGGGTGGTGACGCGCGCCTGCTGACTGCCCGCTGCCGCCTGCTTTAATTCTGCGGCCATGGGCTCGAGCTGCTTACCAACATGGCGAACAATGGCATCTTCTAGGCTTTCATCGGCCAGCTCATGCAAGGCTTTACGGGTCAAGCGCAGCAATGCGCTGGAACCGGTTTCCTGCAAACGCTGATTAAAGGCTTGGCGCTCATGCTCCAGATGCTTATGCCAGTCCCGTTGTTCTTGCCGCAGTTTTTTACGGGCATCAGCCAGCAAATCATCACGTTGCTCTTCGGTGGCCGCCAAGGCTTTTTCCAGCAAGGCATCTTGCTCAGACACCAATTGTGCCCGTTGTTTGACATACTGACTTTCTGCCTCTTTTGCCGCCTGCTGTGCTTGCTCGGCATCAGCCATACGTTTAGCGATTTCCGCTTCGCGGGCATCAATACCGTCTAAAATAGGCCGGTATAAAAAACGCTTCAACAACCACAAGAGCACTAAAAAGTTAGCGATTTGCGCCAGTACTGTGACCCAATCAATGGACATCAGACATTAACCTCCTGCCGCCACCTGCATGGCATCCCAAAACGGGTTAGCAAAAATAATAATCATCGCCACCACAAAACAGTAAATAGCGGTGGATTCAATCATCGCCAAGCTCACAAACAGGGTGCGCGATAGCGTTGGCGCAGCGTCAGGCTGTTGGGCAATGGCGGCAATCGCCGCTGCGGCAGCGCGCCCTTCACCTAATGCAGGGCCAATGGAGCCAATGGCTACGGTGAGACCAGCGGTAAAAATTGAAATCGCCGCAATAATCGCAAGTTCGGTCATGATTGCTTATCCTTTTTTGACTGACTAGAAGAGGGATCTGCCATGGCAGAGGAAATATACACAGTGGCCAAAATGGCAAAAATATAGGCCTGAATAAAACCGGTTAACAGACCCAACATATCCATCACCACTGGAAAGAAAAATGGCGCAATACTGAGCAAAATGGCTGCTATTACGGCACCGCTCATGACGTTGCCATACAAACGCATTGCTAAAGATACACCTCGCGAAAACTCACCGATAATATTAAACGGCAACATAATCAGCGAAGGTTCAATAAATTTATGCAGGTACTGGCGTACGCCACCATTGGCAATACCAAACAGCGGAATGGCCACCAGCACCGAAATAGTCAGTGCCACGGTGGTGGACAGCGACGAAGTGGGCGGCATAAAACCAGGTACCACGGTGAGCAGGTTAGAGACCGCAATAAATAAAAATAAAGTACCGGCAAAATACATCACATGCCGTGCACCACTCTGGGTCACTTCAGCAATTTGCGATTGAATCGTCGTCACAATCAACTCAAGGGCACTGCGCCAGCGCCCCGGTGCTTTATCAGCACGTAGGTTACGGGTTACCAGTATCGAAATACCCACCAGCAAGGCCATCACAATCCAAGTGTTAACAATGGTGGCATTAATGGGCCAGTTGCCTAAAGTAAAGACAATGGTTTCATCTGGAGTCAGCTGCATTTATTCCCTCCTGTTGTTCTGACACATGCGAGGCTAATGTCAATTTAGTACGCAATACCACCACGACACGTATCACTACAAAAGCCAGCATATAGCCAGCCAATGACCACAGTGTTCCACTCAATGCGGTTAAGCCAAAACCGATCCCAAGTAGAATCACCATGCGGCAAAAGAAACTTAACAGTAATAAGCGACCAGGATGCTCTGAGACTAAAGCCAAACGCATAGCCCAATTCAAGCCCCAAAAAAACAGCGCACTGATTGGCAAGCCCACAGCAAAACCAAGCACGATTGCACTGCTGTTCACATCAATCACTGCGCTTCTCCTTTTCTTTTTTCCATTTCACTGCGCCTCAATTATCAGCCTTGATTCTTATCAATCCAACTCCAAGCCACCAATGCACCCACCACTACACCACCGAGGATTAAAGCAATGGGCCAAGAAAAATCCTGTGGGGCAACACGGTTTAGCCACATACCTAAAAAGGCGCCAGCCACGGTGGGAATAGCCACCGACCAGCCCACCACGCCAAACACTCCCAAACCACTTAATGGGCTGTACTTAGGTGCATTACGGGACTCTTCCATGCGCTCGGCACGACGGCGAATGGCATTTGATGCATCATCTTTCTTGTTCATATTAACGGCTTCCGCAAATCACTGAAGCGACGCACAATTCCTGCTTCTAGTTTCGACAACGCGGTACGTGCTATCCGCTCATCTTCATCCACTTCAACAAAAGTGCTTTGGATGGTCTCATTTAAACTGGCTAAATCATCACCTTGCACCGCGCGGCGCACCGCAATGTCAACTTGATAACCGTGTTTAACCAAAAGCCCTTGATCAATACCAAAAAACAACTCTTGGCCTTGGCTGTCTGTCACCAATAACACTGAAGGCTGTAAAGCGGTGACAAAATCAGTGTGATTGGGCAGCATGGCAAAACTGCCATTTTCCGCTTCAGCAAAAACTTTTTGTGCCTCGCCGGAAAACAATAAACGGGTCGGTAAACGCAGATTGACTTGCATCATTGCCGTCGGGTTCATAGCGCCTCCTCATTTTTCGGCAGCGCACCGACCATATAGTAATCCATTTCATCGTCATCGAATTCAACCCGTTGTAGAATCTGCTCACAACCGGCCAGAGTATCTTCAATGGACACCCGCTGCCCTGCCTGGCCACTAAAAGACTCTGCAGAAAAGAACGGCTGGGTTAAAAAGCGCTCTAAACGGCGGGCGCGGGCCACCACTGCACGGTCAGCACTGGATAATTCTTCAAGGCCTAACATGGCAATAATATCGCGCAGCTCTTCATATTCAGCCAAGGTACGGCGTACTGCACGGGCAATATCATAATGGCGCTGACCCACCACTGCTGGGGTGAGCATGACCGAAGTGGAAGCCAATGGGTCAACTGCTGGGTACAACCCCTCACTGGCTCGCTTGCGAGACAGCACCACAGATGCGGATAAGTGCGAGAAAATATGTGCCGCTGCAGGGTCAGTAAAGTCATCCGCGGGTACATACACTGCTTGAATGGAGGTGATGGCCCCTTTACGGGTTGAGGTGATGCGCTCTTGCAGTGACGCTAATTCTGTGGCCAAGGTGGGCTGATAGCCCACTCGGGATGGCATACGCCCTAATAGGCCGGACACTTCTGAACCCGCCTGCACAAAGCGAAACACATTATCAATCAGCAACAACACGTCTTGGCCGAGGTCATCACGAAAGTACTCCGCCATGGTCAAGGCGGTTTTACCCACCAAAAAACGCACCCCGGGCGCTTCGTTCATCTGCCCAAACAGCATTACGGTTTTATCTCGCACCCCAGCCTCACCCATCTCACGGTACAGCTCTTCTGCTTCACGGGAGCGTTCTCCAATTCCACAAAACAGGCTGACGCCTTTATAGTGCGATGCAGTGTTATTAATTAACTCTGTAATGAGAACAGTTTTACCCACACCGGCACCACCGAACAGTCCAGTTTTGCCACCGCGCTCAATGGGTGAGAGTAAATCAATGGCTTTAATACCGGTTTCCAGAATAGCGCTGTGCACCACCCGCTCTTCTAAAGAGGGCGGCATCTGGTGGATTGAGCGCAGCATGGTATTGCTCGGTGCGGGTTTATCATCAATGGGCTCGCCAAACACATTGAGCATGCGTCCCAGCACCGACTCGCCGACCGGCACTTGAATGGGCTTACCAGTGGCCCGCACTGGCATGCCTAAACCTAAACCGCGCACAGGGTCTAAAGCCATGCAGCGCACTGTGCCCTGATCCAGCAATGCCACCACTTCCATAGCAATATCGCCAGCGTAAACAAGCTCCTGAATACGTGGAATATGCTCATCAAACAGCACATCCACCACCCCGCCACGAATCTTAATCACTCGACCTTGGCCGAGCACAGAATCTTCCAATGACTCAGGGGACGGGGTTGTATCTGCTCTCTGCTCTAACATCTCAGCCATGCCATGCTCCGTTTATTGCTTAGCTGACACTTCATATCAGCTTAAATCCTCCACTGCGGGAGTCTGTACACTATTCCACTCAATGGCTCGACTGCGCCAATGCTCACCAATGGCCTGAGTAAAGTCAGCGCAGACTAACTTGGCGCGCCCTTCACACCAGTGCTCTGAATCCTGACGAATCACAATGCCTTCTGGGGCACCTGCACGGTAATGACTTTTAGCACTGCCCAATAACGCTGTTAATGATTCAGTGCTCGCTGGGCCTTGGTATAAAGTGGGCACCACAGTTAAGCCCAGTTCAGTTGCCAAGGCATCGCGGCGCTGACAACTCCAAAATTTACCTTCACTGCGGTCATACACATCAAAGATGACAAACCAGTCTGGCAAATTATCGTAATCAAGGGAGTGGCGCGCAGCGCACCATTCGCCAAATAATATCCAATCACTTTGTAAAGTATCACACAACACATATTGGTGCTGCCCCAACCAGGCATTGAGCCGGGAAAACTGTCCGTCGAAGGGCTCTAACAGGTACTGCCCACGGTTTTGCGCACGCAGTTCGCCATTGGCACGCAAGGACAACCCTAAATTGGCCCCATCGAGTTTTTCTTCAACCCGTACTGAATGAGCCAACAAGGCTTGCACTTCTGCCTCGCTGAGCACTTTATCATCACGGGGCATCCCCTCACCGAGCCAATCTAAATGCGGGGTATGGGGAAAACGGAAAAAATCTGACACTTATCTACTCTCCGGCAAAGGCGGTTTGGGTTGCTCAGGAAACTTATTAACGTAAAATCTTTGGGTGTCTTGCGGACAAAGAAAGTGCACCTGAATACCCTTCTTTTGTAATGCGGGCCACCACAGCAACCACTTACAGTCTGCAGCCTGCCAGATCGGTGGTTTATCTTGGTGGGCATTGGCCACTGCTGGAAACACTCGATCCGCTGAATCAAACTCTATTTGTAATTGTGGGTCAGGAAACTCGGCAAAACTCTGGTTATCGGTGGCGGTAATACTGACCATTTCAACCCGCGCTGGATTGCCTAAATTACGCAACAATCTCTTTAAAAACACATCGCCCACTCCTTTCGGTGGATTGAGACGGGTTTTATTTTGATACTCACTGAGTATAAGAAAATTATCATCCAGCACCACTACACCGGTATTTTGTATGCTCTGCAAGTGTTCAATACAGGCAGCAACACATTCCAAGGACATATCCCCATGCTGTTGATTGGCCACCAGTAACACATTGGTATCAATCACTGCCTTAAGCATGCTCTTGGCCTGCCTTTTTTAACTGTTGTTTACGACGCACAGCAGCCATGGCCCGCGCCGCAATGTCTGACATTTCATCCCCAAACAGATGCTCTGGCCAGTTGGCGATTTCACCGTAGGTGTCCACTGTTAAAGCCTCGATCTTGGCTTCTGTGCCGACTCGGCTGCAGTAGTATATGGCGACATCTTGATGACTGATCAACCCTTCGGCGATGCGCCTTTGTAATCGGTTGATAAAGTGTTCGGAATGGCTTTCGGTAACAATTTGCACATGACGTGGCTGACCCTGCTCACGGGCTTGCACAGCGGCAATAAACAGATCAGCTAGGTCGGCCTGTACCTGAGGATGCAAGTGGGTTTCGGGCTGTTCCAACCATAAAGTTGAGTGAGGCAGTGCGTAAAATACTTGCACCAGTACGGGCAGCAATTGTGAAACACCAAAACCCAAATCAGCTAAATTCACTGGATAGCTTGCAGAGTGATTTTTCAGCAACACTTGATACTTTTTAGGACTGCCTGCCAGTTGCGTGATGGAAAAATCAGCCGCGATACCCAGTTGCTGAAGCCAAACTTTTATAAGCTCGTGAAAACTGTGTTCAGGCTGATCGCTATGGGTTTGTATGTTCCGCTGCTGGAGCTGAGCAGCCAATAGCGCAGCAACAGTGGATTCGCCTATGACACCCACGTTAGCCGGTGTTTCGCCATCCCAACTGTAATTGCGTTGTGGCATCGCCCGTAAAGCTTTTAAAGTATGAAAACGCGCTAGAAATGCTTCCGCTTGCTGAGCAAACTGCTGAATAAATTGGGCCTCAGCGAGGTTACTGGATGGCAGCTGATAAAACCGTCCAGGTGTTGCACCTTCCACCAAAGCAATGCTGTATTGGTGCGGCTGCGGCTGCACAATCTGCACCTGCAACTCAGTGGCCTGCTGAGAATGATAAGAGATCCTGAGCTGTTCTTGCCCGTGCAAGAAACCACTATAGCACAGTGATTGTAATTGCCCGTGCTGTGCCTGATCAGCAATCAGGCTCACCGCTAAGTTCAGCTCATCAATAGTGCAAGGTGTCTGCTGACTGGCAACTTGCAGCTGCAGCGTTTCCGGCAATCGCCAGCGCAACTCAAAACTTAACGGCTGCTGCTGATCCCCTTGATGCAAGCACTGAGCAAAAGAACCTAAGTCGATTAAGCTTTGCCCATCACCAAAATCCACTGGCTGCGCAGTTTGCCTGGAAACGGTGGTTTGCTTAAGTGCAGTCAGCAAATGTCCTAAGCTGCTTTTCCCTACGCTGTTGGCACCTAAAATCACTGTCAGCGGTGCCAGTTGTAACCGCCCAGTATCGCGCCATGCCTTAAAATTTTGAATCCGCCACGAGGTCAACATATGCAGCGCTTCCCTTTGCAATGAGTTCATTATCCAGTGTAATTTGCCAAGCACCACAGCCACAAGGTACACAGTCAATCGCAGACACAGGCAGGCGGCTGCGGCTATTGAAGCAATGCCTCACATTACAAGACCATCGCTGCCGCCCAGCCAAAGGCCAATAAAGGCAAGTTGTAGTGAATAAAGGTCGGCACCACAGTATCCCAAATATGGCTGTGCTGACCGTCCATATTCAGCCCCGCAGTTGGCCCAAGGGTTGAATCCGAAGCTGGCGAACCCGCATCACCCAATGCGCCGGCGGTACCCACCAAGCAAACAATGGCCAAAGGGCTGAAGCCTAATTGCATTGCCAAAGGCACAAAAATCGCCGCGATAATGGGAACAGTGGAAAATGATGAACCAATGCCCATGGTTACCAATAAACCCACCAGCAGCATTAAAATTGCGCCCATGGCCTTACTATCACCAATCACTCCGGCAGCTGAATCCACTAGGGTTTGGATCTCTCCGGTCTCGCGCATCACCTCAGCAAAACCCGATGCGGCAATCATAATAAAGCCAATCATGGCCATCATTTTCATGCCTTCGGTGAATAAATCATCGGACTCTTTCCAACGAATCACCCCAGAGGCGGAAAACACTACAAAACCAATCAGCGCACCTAAAATCATCGAGTCCAGCCATAACTGTGCAACAAACGCTGAAATCACCGCAACACCGGCCGCCAATAAACTTTTTGGGCTGTAATGACTACTCGCTGAACCGACTTTACCTTCTTCAACCACTTGATAAACACGCTTTTTACGATAGCTAAAGAAAATCGCTATTAATAGACCGGTCAACATGCCTGCTGCAGGAATCACCATGGCTTTCATCACGCTTAAGCCAGCAATATCCACCCCGCCTTTAGCTACATTGGCCAGCAAGATCTCTTTAAGGAAGATGCCGCCAAAGCCGACAGGTAAAAACATATACGGGGTAATCAAACCAAAGGTCAGCACACAAGCCACTAAACGGCGGTCCAGCTGTAAGCGACCCATCACATACAATAAGGGCGGAACTAACAGCGGAATAAAGGCAATATGGATGGGCAGTACGTTTTGCGAAGAAATCGCCGCGACCAACAGCACCATAATCAGTAGCCATTTGACCATTTCAGTGCCTTTGTCATTCTGACGCCCCACTAAACTGAGGACTTTTTCTGCGAGGGCGTTCGCCACCCCTGACTTACTGATTGCCACGGCAAAAGCCCCGAGCAAAGCATAGGATAAAGCGACTGTGGCACCACCACCCAGCCCTTTATTAAAAGCAGTCAGCGTGTTGTCAATGCCTAAGCCGGCCAGCAAGCCACCGGTTACCGCACCAATAATCAGCGCCACGACCACATGCACTCGTAACAAACTCAGCACCAGCATCAAGACTACTGCGACGACAACCGCATTCATTATCAACCCCACCCAGTTAATGTAATTTAGAAACACTAGTTATGTGTTTTTAAAAGCTGCGCAGTTTAACGGGTCAAGGCAAGAATAAACAATCGTTTAACATATACAGTGAAATGTTCAGCTGGATTTTCACTGCTCAGACTACACATCGATGGCTGATAACACAGCACAGGAAAGTACTGCCACTCTCTCATCCTGAATCTTCAGGAAAAATGAGCAATCACCTGTGCTGCTTCTTTAATTAGGACGCAGGCGCTATAGGTCGTTAACCCGTACTTCAGGGTAGCTGTGACCGGCGCAGCCATGGATGGCGTAGCACCGGACGGGCTCAGCGACGGAACAACAGCTGCCCTGAAGTACGGAGTGCACTTACCTACGACTCTCTATACAGTCGCGCGCTTCAACCCTTTAGCGTCATCTTCAGCGACAATATGAGTACCGGCCTGGCCAGAAAGCAGCGCTAAAGCATCCGACAAGCGACCAATGGCGCTAAAGCCACCAGAGGCTGCAAAACTACTGGCTGCCTTGATTTTTGGTCCCATGGAACCTGCGGGTACTTTCATTGCGTCACTTTCTGCAATGGTTAACTTATGAATCGGCTTAGCTTCTGGCGTACCAAAATCCTGATACACCGATTCCACATCAGTAAGCAATAACAAGGCATCGGCACCGAGTTTCTCTGCTAAAAAAGCGCTGGATAAGTCTTTATCAATCACCGCCTCAATACCTTGCAAACTATTATCTGCCGCACGCACCACCGGAATACCACCACCGCCGTTGCACACCACCACTACATTTTTCTCAACCAAGAGTTTAAGCACCTGCAAATCAGGAATATCCACAGGTTTCGGTGAAGCCACCACTCGACGCCATTTATCACCATCTTGGGCAATCTGCCAACCCGCTAGGCTCGCACGAGCTTGCGCTTCTTCCTCACTATAGACGGGTCCAATGTACTTGGTCGGCGTAGCAAACGCTGGGTCATCAAGATCAACCATCACCTGGGTTAACAAAGTGACAATCGGCTGCGCATGCTGCAGCTCATTCTCCAACTCTTGCTCAATTAAATAACCAATCATCCCTGCGGTTTGTGCACCTAACACATCCAGTGGGTAGGCCTCTTCAGGGTTATAGGCTTCATTTTGTAACGCCAATAACCCTACTTGTGGTCCATTACCATGGGTGATCACTAAACGGTGACCAGCACGCACAATATCAGCTAACGCTTTTGCGGCAACTTTAACATTCTCGCGCTGAACCTGTGCGGTCAGCGGTTGACCGCGTTGTAATAAGGCATTTCCGCCTAATGCTGCAACAACTAACATGATTAACGTCCTAAAGTTGCCACTAGCACAGCCTTAATGGTGTGCATACGATTTTCTGCTTGATCAAAGACAATTGATGCCGCGCTCTCAAATACTTCATTGGTTACTTCCAAGGCATCAACCCCAAATGCTTCTTGAAGTTCTTTACCCACCGTGGTGTCGGTGTTGTGAAAGGCTGGTAAACAATGCATAAACTGCACCCGAGGGTTGCCGGTTTTGGCTATTAATTCAGCATTGACCTGGTAAGGCATCAGTAGCTTAATGCGCTCGGCCCATTTTTCTTGTGGCTCACCCATGGATACCCAGACATCGGTATAGACAAAATCCACACCTTTTACAGCAGTGTCAATATCATCGGTGATGGTGATGCGCGCACCGGTTTGTGCTGCAACCGCACGGGCATACTCCTGAATTGCCTGCTCAGGCTGACAGGCCTTGGGGGCGCAAAGGCGCACATCCATACCCATTTTAGCGCCACCAATGAGTAAGCTATTACCCATATTATTGGCGGTATCACCAATAAACACATAGGCCACTTCATGCAACGGTTTATCAATATGCTCTTGCATGGTCAGCAAGTCGGCCAACACTTGGGTGGGGTGAAAGTCATCGGTCAAACCGTTGTACACCGGTACCCCAGAATGCTCAGCCAACTCTTCGACAATCTCTTGGCCAAAACCGCGGTACTGAATGGCATCATAGACACGACCCAGTACTCGAGCGGTGTCTTTCACTGTTTCTTTATGCCCCATATGACTGTCGGCAGAGCCTAAGTAAGTCACTTGAGCACCTTGATCATGGGCAGCCACTTCGAAACTGACCCGCGTGCGGGTTGAGTCTTTCTCAAAAATCAGTGCAATATTTTTACCTTGCAGTCGTGGTTGCTCAGTGCCTGCATACTTCGCTGCTTTAAGGTCGGCAGACAGTTTCAGCAAATATCTAATTTCTTCAGGCGTAAAATCGCGCAACGTCAACAAGTCACGATCTCTAAGGTTAAAAGCCATGCTGTTGTTCCTTGGTTAGCAGCTGCAATACCTCGCTTGCAGCCAGAGTTAAGTATTAAACGGAGGTCGCTCACCGACAAACTGCTCACACAGCCTTGGCACTACACCCATTGCCGAACATTCGCAGTGTACAAACATGATTAGAGTAATCTCTTAACCCGCAGGGCCGACAACACTCTCACCCAGCCGACATTTACACTGCTGTCAGCATCGCAGCTATGGATACCTAACACTCCACTTAAGCGCTGTTATGCTGCCATTGTTTCACTGCCCACAGGTACGCAGCACTGATGCTGACTATCAATAGCAAGTCACTTACAGCGCAATACAACCTCAAGCTTCGGCGAGCACAGTACAGTTATGGCGGGATAGTGACACTCGATGTGCAACCTACCGTGTTCATCTGGAAGCAGATCATAACAAATCCTTGCGTCGCTGACCTTATTTGTATGCAGTTAGTGTTGACTCATAGCTCATCCCTAATAAATGACCCTACACGCCCACTCAACTGCTGCTCACCTTGCTCACCTATGTCCCTATTGAAACGTTTTAGCCAATACAGACAACGCCCTAGGGGATGTAACAGCTGATTTTGAGCTAACAACACACTTAGTCTTTGCGGCACTAATAAACCTCCCTGATTCCAGCTAAACTCAAGGCATCAGCCATTTGAATGGAGAGCTTGCCATGACGAGCCAAAACCACATCAATGGACACCTCGATGCACAGGCGTTATTGCATCCTGATTTAGACAAGCAAAGCTTAGACGAACTGGCCACGATAATTTCTCAACACGCTCTGGCTGATGAAAACAGCTTTATGGACGAGCTGGTCAAGGTTGTGAATCACTCAGCCGAGGATATCACACGCCTCAAGCAGCACACCGCGGCCCTGGTGAAAGATGTGCGCCAGCAAGCTGATGCTGTGGACACTATTGACTTGCTGCTCCAGCAATACAGTTTAGACACCCATGCAGGGGTGCAGCTTATGTGCCTAGCCGAAGCACTATTACGGGTACCTGACCGCAGTACCGCTGATGCGCTGATTCGTGACAAGCTCTCGGTAGCAGACTGGAAAAAGCACCTGGGCAAAAGCGACTCTTTCTTGGTGAATGCCACCACCTGGGGGCTATTAATGACCGGTAAAATGGTTAATTTCGAGTCTCACCATCAACAAGCAGTTCCCATGCTTAACAAGCTGGTTAACCGACTTGGTGAACCTATGGTTCGCAGCGCCATGGTCCACGCCATGAAAATCATGGGCCACCAGTTTGTATTGGGCCGCACCCTCAGCGAAGCCTTAAGCAAAGGAAAGCCACTCTTTAAACAAGGCTTTACCTATTCTTTTGACATGCTCGGCGAAGCAGCGCGTACCGCCATAGATGCTCAGCGCTATTACGATGCTTACTTACAAGCCATCGAACAACTGGGTGCAACTGGTGCCCAGCTGGCAGGTGATGCGCCGGCTCCATCTATTTCTATTAAGCTTTCAGCATTGCATCCACGTTACGAAGCGAGCCAGCGGCAGCGTATTTTGCAAGAACTCACCACACGTCTTGGCCAGCTCACCCAGCGCGCCCGTGAACTGGATGTTGCTATCACCATTGACGCCGAAGAAGCCGACCGTTTAGAGCTATCACTGGAAGTCTTTGCGGCTGTCTATAACAGCCCTGCGGCCAAAGGCTGGAATGGTTTTGGCTTGGCCTTACAAACCTATTCAAAACGCGCTCTACCTGTATTGCATTGGCTCATCAAACTGGCCCAACAACAGGGTGATGAAATCCCCGTGCGGCTCGTAAAAGGCGCTTACTGGGACACTGAGATAAAACATGCGCAAGTGCTGGGTTTGGCCGGCTATCCCGTCTACACCCGCAAAGCCAACACTGATTTGGCTTTTCTGGCCTGTTCTCGCCTAGCCCTTTCAGCACTTGCCAAGGGGCGTATTTTCCCGCAGTTCGCTACCCATAACGCCCATACATTGTGTAGCTTGCTGGATATGGCCGGCGATCAACCGATTGAATTTCAACGTCTACACGGCATGGGAGAAGCGCTCTACCAACAAGCGCTACAACGCGCTCCTAAAGGCAGCTACTGTCGTATTTATGCGCCTGTGGGTGCCCATAAAGAGCTACTGCCTTACTTGGTCAGGCGCTTACTGGAAAATGGTGCCAACTCGTCTTTTGTGCACCAACTGGTGGATAAAAAGGTGCCCATTGAGCGTTTAGCCGCCCACCCTCTTGAGCTGCTAGACACGACCCAAAGCTGGGCTAATCCCCAGATTCCACTGCCCATCGACCTGTACGGTGCGCAGCGCAGAAACTCGCACGGGCTGAATTTAAATATCAATGCCCAGCTCCAACCACTGCTGAAAGACATCCATCGCTACGACACTCACCACTGGTCGGGCAAACCTTGGCTGGCTGAGTCCATTGCTAAAACGACTGGAGCTGCCACACCGATTTTTAGCCCCTTTGACCCCAGTCAGCAGGTGGGTGACATGCACTGGACCAGCCCTGAACAAGTCGCGGCAGCCTTAACCGCTGCCGAAGCAGCTTTTCCACGCTGGAATGCCACCCCTGTCAAAGAGCGCGCAGCTTGCCTCTATACAGTGGCTGACTTATTAGAAGAGCACATGCCAGAACTCATCGCCTTATGCGCTCGAGAAGCCGGCAAGCAATTGGCCGATGGCATTGCTGAAGTGCGTGAAGCCGTAGATTTCTGTCGTTATTATGCCCTGCAGGCGGAAGAAAAATTCAGCCAAGCCCAAGTCATGCCCGGCCCCACGGGTGAATCCAATGCGCTGTCCTTAACCGGACGTGGGGTGTTTGTCACCATCAGTCCGTGGAACTTTCCAGTGGCCATATTTCTTGGACAAACCCTTGCTGCACTGGTGGCCGGTAACACTGTGTTAGCCAAACCTGCGGAACACACCTCGCTGGTTGCCAGTCGCTGCATGGAACTCATCTATCAAGCCGGTGTTCCCCGTGATGTTCTACAGCTGCTGCCCGGTAAAGGCTCTGAGCTGGGCCCACTACTGACCAGTGACCCGCGAGTTACTGGAGTGGCGTTCACCGGCTCCACAGCCACCGCCCAGCAGATTAACCGCTCGCTGGCGGCGCGGGATAACGTCCCCCTACCCACTTTAATTGCTGAAACCGGTGGGCAAAATGCCATGATTGTCGATTCCACAGCGTTGCCCGAACAAGTGGTCGCAGACATTATTGAGTCCTCGTTTACCAGCGCCGGACAACGCTGCTCAGCGTTACGCATGCTGTTTATTCAAGAAGATATTGCTGCCCGTGTCCTGGAAATGCTCAGTGGCGCAATGGCCGAACTGCAACTGGGCGACCCTCGCGACCCAGCCACTGATGTGGGGCCAGTGATCAGTGCACAGGCCATGCGTAAGCTTAACGAGCACATTGCCAAGTTCCGCGAGCAGGGCCGCGTGTTGGCGGAAACCCAACTTAAAGATGAACTCAAGAGCGGCTTTTTTGTGGCTCCAATAGCCCTTAAACTGAACAGCGCAGAGGAGCTGGAAAGTGAACAGTTTGGCCCTATCTTGCACATCATCACCTACCCATCAACTGAAATTGATCAGGTCATTGCCAGTATCAACCGCATGGGTTATGGGCTGACCTGCGGGATTCAAAGCCGTAACGAACATTTTGTTGCGGACTTAGCCAACAAACTTAGAGTTGGTAATTTATACGTCAACCGCAATACAATTGGCGCGGTGGTTGGCGTACAACCCTTTGGGGGCATGGGGCTGTCCGGGACAGGCCCAAAAGCAGGCGGCCCACATTATTTACTCCGCTTTGCTAGCGAACGCACACTTACCATTAATACTGCGGCGATTGGCGGTGACGCCCGTTTGCTTGCTCAGTCAGACGAAGCTAGGCTACCAATAACAGCACAAAAGGAATCTAAGCATGATCGCAAATAACAGTGTCGTGGGATGGAG
>DASROA010000026.1:0-51132 GCA_035647115.1 Thiopseudomonas sp.
CAACCAGTGCTTTCATTTTCGAGGTCATACCTATCTCCGATTTTATTCATCAAGCTGAACTAATGCATGTGCATCAGCACGGACGCTTGGGCGATCCGATGACTGCATACTAAGCAGGCTTGATGACAGTTTGATGAAAGCAGCTAAACAACACCCTGACGCACTGCAGCGTATCGAGTCGAGCCTGTTCTTAAGCAGCGTAATAGCGCTGGGCCGAGGAACTTTACCACGGCGCCACCGACCAATATGTATTGAGCATCTATTCATCTTTTACAAAGCATTTTTCCAAAAGGACAATTTATGACGTACCTCGGTAAAAAGTCACCGCTGCATGTAGCGATCCTTGGTTTAGCACTATCTCTAGTGGCGGGCAGCGTGTTGGCTGGTAACGGAGATCATAAAAAGCGGAAAAAGCACCACGACAAGCACGAATATCGCCACCAGTATCAGCATGACGAGCGCTATTACAATAGTCGGCGGCGCCATCATTCGGGTGATTATCGTTTCCGTGACAGTGATAGGCAGGCCATCCACCGCTATTATCGCGATGTACAACGTAGCGGAAAATGCCCACCGGGTTTAGCTAAAAAGAACAAACACTGCCTACCACCGGGGCAGTATAAAAAATGGCAAAGAGGCAAGCCCATTGCTAAAAATATTCGCTACTACGAGCTGCCTCGTGGACTGCGCTCACACTTATCGGTTCCTGACGATCACTATCGCTATGTCAGAGTCGATGATGATATTTTACTGATTGACCGGGTCACCCACGTGGTGATTGATGTCATAGAAAATATCCTACGCTGAGCCTCGGTTGCCAAATGGTGCTGATCCAGCGCTATTTGCGTTTAATTGGCGGCTAAAAGCGGCTAAAAGCGGCTAAAAGCGGCGATTTCCCTAAAATGCTATAATACTTCCCATGTATATCTTTGGGAGTATGTTTTTGACTAATACAAAAATTGCTATTTTAGGCGCAGGTCCAAGTGGTTTAGCTCAATTGCGTGCCTTTGAAGCCGCGCGTTTAGCAGGCGTTAAAAATCTGCCAGAAATCATCTGCTATGAGAAACAAAATGATATTGGCGGTATGTGGAATTACACATGGCGCACAGGGTTAGACAGAAACGGTGAACCTGTCCATGGCAGTATGTACCGTTATTTGTGGTCCAATGGCCCAAAAGAGTGTCTTGAGTTTGCAGACTATTCGTTTGAAGAGCATTTCGGCAAACCCATCCCGTCCTATCCGCCCCGTGAAGTCCTGAAAGACTACATGATGGGTCGCATTGATAAGCAGGATATCCGTAAGTACATCCGCTTTGAGTGTCCAGTGCGCTGGGTGACTTATGATGATGAAACAGAAATGTTCACTGTTACGGTTATGAATCATAAAACCGGTGAGCAAGAAACCAACGAATTTGATTATGTAGTGGTTGCCACAGGTCATTTCTCGACGCCCAACATGCCGTATTTTAAGGGTTTGGAAGAGTTTCCAAATCGCGTCCTGCACGCTCATGATTTCCGCGATGCGTTAGAGTTTGAGGGTGAAGATATTCTGCTGGTCGGCGGCAGTTATTCCGCAGAAGATATCGGTACCCAGTGCTATAAGTACGGTACTAATTCGGTCACCATCAGTTATCGCAGTCAGCCGCTGGGCTATGATTGGCCAGAGGGCATTAAAGAAGTTCCTTTGATTAGCCATTTTGAAGGCGATGTGGCGCATTTTATTGATGGCACCAGTCAGGCGTTTGATGCAGTGATTATGTGCACGGGGTATTTATTCCACTTCCCGTTCTTACCCGATGAGCTGCGCTTACAAACCCACAACTGCTTATATCCAGAGAATCTATACAAAGGTGTGTTCTGGCAGCCGAATCCAAAACTGATTTATTTAGGTATGCAGGACCAGTACTTCACCTTTAATATGTTTGATGCGCAAGCTTGGTATGCACGGGATGTGATCCTAGGGGACATTAAGCTGCCTGAGTTAGCTGAGCGTGAAGCCGATGAGAAAAAATGGCTGGCTAAATATGCACAAGTGGAAACCGTTGATGAGGAAATCGACTTCCAAGCCTTGTATATTCGCGATCTAACCAATGTAACTGACTACCCAGAGTTTGCCGTAGAAAAGCAGGGTGAGATTTTCAAGCAATGGCAAAGGGATAAGAAAGTCGACATTATGGGCTTTAGAGAAAGGTCCTACCGCTCCACTTTAACTAACACCTTGGCCCCTGAATTACCCAAGCCTTGGTTAGAAATTATGGATGACACGCTGGATCACTTTTTGAACTTGACCGATATTAAAGAGAGAAAAGAGAAGCGCCAAGAGCGTAAGAAGAAGGTTAGCTAACGCTAAACCGTCATTATAGGTTGCTTGTACTACAAACGGCGCTGGATATATTCCGCGCCGTTTTTTGTTGTGAGTAGTTGGCAGTTGCCGGGGTTTGTCAGTCCGTGCAATTGCTGTCAGCAGTCCACTTTACGGGGGCTGCTAAATCACTTTAGCTTAGGGTTGTATGCGAACGCACTCGGGACTGCCGTCTGCTTTTAAACGACGTTGTAGATAAACGCCTTGGTAGGTTGCGGTTAAAGTGGTGGAGCGTGGGACGACTATTTTAGCGACAGTTATATTATTAATGTCATGCTTTTCAATGGCCACCTTCAAGGGTGGCATGGTGTGCTCGGCGATCAGCTTGGCTAATAGCAGCGTGTTGCGATGAGCCCTATGCAGGCCACTGGGTGTGCCATCATCTTCAATACCCAGCCACAGCTCACCACCTGCGGTATTGGCTAAACAGGTTAGCGCTTCAATTAACTCGCGGTTAGGGTAGCCATTACGATCACTTTTAAACTCAACAGTGATGGTTTCTTTTGAGGGTAGAACTGTGTGCACGGTATCTGCCTTGTCTAATAAATCCCTAGTGGGCTGATTAAGAGTAGCAAAAGCAAGGCTTTAGTTCAGTTTAGAGCAGCCATAGAATTGTATGGGATTGACGCTGGGCAGGATTAAGCGCTGCCCCCTTGCGTTATAGATTGCCCTGTCAACAAGCCGATTACTGGGTGCATTGCGCGGCGTTAATGGGCTGTAAATTTTTGATAAAACTTTTAAAGAAAGACTTGGCTTGTTAATAGTTAAGTGCTGTGCGACAGCCTCTTTCAGGTGGCTGAATGTCAATAGTGAGTAAAGCTGCGGCAGGTAAATAGAATGCGTCAACGTGTTTTTACTTATATCACCCGTGAGGATCAATTATTGATTCTGGAGTATGTGGATGGTCGCTATCTTGAGCCGCAAATCCCAGGCGGTACGGTTAAGCATGGTGAGTTGCCTGCTCAAGCAGCTTTACGCGAGGCTCAGGAAGAAACCGGTTTGACTGGGTTGCGCTTAGTGAAGTGTCTGGGCAGCTTTGAGCGTGATTTAACCGATATCGGCCGTAATGAAAGCATTGTTGCTTGGTTTTTTCACTTATGCACTAAAGAAAGCACACCGCCATCATGGCGACACTTTGAGAGAGACTCATCTGAAGGCTTAGGGCCAATTGAGTTTATTGTGTCTTGGGTACCGCTTAACAATCTGCCGAAGCTGGGTGGCATTGATGAAGCTATGCTGGCAGAGCTGCATAGGTCATTATTGGCAAGCGACTTACGCTAGAGATAGCGTGCTGTAATGAGAAGGCGACAGTGTGTCGCACTCGAATCTCTTGCTGTTTTGATATGGTATAACATTATGTATTATTTGCGTTTGTAGGTGAGCTTAAGCTCATCACAGTTAGCTTTAAAAGAGGAAGAAGTATGAAAATAGCGGTTACCAGCCAAAACCGTAGGGAAGTTACCGAGCACGCAGGTCGCTGCCGTAACTTTTGGGTGTTTACTGTTCAAGACAGTAGCATTGCAGATAAGCAATTGTTGGAGTTGCCAAGGGAGCAATCATTTCATGAAAGTTCTGCACATGACCCACACCCACTTGATGATATCGATGTGTTAATTACTGCAGGAATGGGCAGTGGCATGGTCAGGCGTTTGGGACGTAAAAACATTAAGGGAATAGTCACTCAAGAGCGCGATCCAGAAACGGCCGTTGCATTATATTTAAAGGGTGAGCTGGTTGCCACAGCGCCGGAACCAGAGGCGGGACACTGCCGAGACCATTAGTATTTGCTGATCAGTTGTGTGTAAAGCGGCAGGCTTTAAGAGGTTATTAAGTATTAAATCGGCTTACTCAAATACGCTCAAGCCTGTGCAGCTGGCTCTGCTGTGCTTGAGGGTTTTGTCTTAGCTGTTGGCGGGGCTGGCTTTAGCTTGCTGTGAAATACCTGTAGTCTGGTAATAAGTGTGCATGACTATAGAACAGTGCACAGTCTTCTTTTTGCACAGCAGTTTTTTCTATTGAACCCAAAGATTGATTATGAGCTCAAGATTGCTCGGATTGGGGTTTGTAGGCAAAAACTCGAAGGTTTTTCATAAGAGGTTTTTATGCAATTAATTGAAGCATTAACGCGTCGTTACGCCACCAAAGCATTTGATGCAGCGCAACCCTTGCCAGAAACCGTGGTCGATCAGTTGTTTGCATTATTACGACTGAGCCCGTCCAGTACCAATATCCAGCCTTGGCATTTCATTGTGGCCAGTACCGATGAAGGTAAGGCGCGTATAGCCAAAGGTGCAGCCGGCAGTTACAGCTACAATGAAAGTAAAATTCTCAATGCGTCCCATGTGGTGTTGTTCTGTTCGCGCACTCAAATTGATGGTGCACATTTACGTAGCATATTAGCTGCAGAAGAGCAGGCCGGTCGTTTTGCCGCTAAGCCTGAGGTGAAAGAAGCAGCCCATAATACCCGTTTAGCCTATTTAAATGAGCACAAATACCTTAAAAAAGATGTGTCACACTGGCTGGAAAAACAAGTGTATTTGAATATGGGCAGTTTCTTGCTTGGTGCAGCTTTATTAGATATAGATGCGGTGCCTTTAGAAGGTATTAACCAAGCTGTATTAGATGCTGAATTTAACTTGAATGAGCGTGACCTTACTGCTGTCACGGCAGTAGCGCTGGGTTACCGCGCCGACTCAGATTTTAATGCCACGCTGCCTAAATCACGCCTACCAGAAGATGATATTTTCACACTGATTTAACTCAGTTGGCAGTATAGAGGGTGTTAATACGATAGAGCTGTTATGGCTCTATTGTGCATTCGGTGAGGATACAGTGAGACTCAATAAATGCGCATTATAAAGGCTCCGCACAGCTATCAAGAAGATATCCGTAAAAGCCGTTTTTTAGCACAAGCGGTTTATTTGCCTGATGCTGAACACGCGCCTGAACTTATTGCCCAGTTAAGCACAGCGGCTGCGACTCACAATTGCTGGGCATGGCGCTGCGCAGAACAATACCGTTTCAATGATGACGGTGAACCAGGCGGAACAGCCGGTCGACCTATTTTGGCAGCCATTGAAAACCAAAACTTTGATCAGGTTTTAGTGGTGGTGACCCGTTGGTATGGTGGCATTCAATTGGGTACAGGTGGATTAGCTCGTGCCTATGGTGGCTGTGCCAACCAAGTATTACAGAGTGCGCCCAGCGAGCAATTAGTGCAGCGCACAACATTGGTAGGGCATTGCCCCTATCCGTATTTAGATCTATTTAAAGTGCGTATTGCTGAAGCCGGTGGTGTGCTGAACAGCGAAGAGTTTGATGCTGAAGGTGCTTGGCTAAATTTTGCGGTAGCTGCCGAGCAGGTTGCTGTTTTGCAGGAGGCGCTGAGTGAAGCAACCCGTGGCGGCAGTGTTTTAAAAGAAGTTGCGAACTCATAAAACAAACCGCCCGAAGGCGGTCTGTTGTAATCAGCGAGCTTAGTCAGCAATTAACGCCAGCCCGCACGGTCCATAAGGCGAATGGCTTCAGCTTGGCGCTTACCGGCTACTTCCACTGGAATGGTATCAGCCTTAAATTCACCCCATGCAGCCACTTCTTCGGAGGGTACAACATTGGGGTTGGCTGGAAACTCTTGGTTTACCCCAGCAAAGATACGTTGTGCTTCGGGGGTGGTCATCCACTCCAAAAGCTTGCCTGCTTGTTCGGGGTGCGGTGCATATTTAGTGATACCAGCACCTGACAGGTTAACGTGTACGCCGCGATCTTCTTGGTTAGGCCAGAACAGTTTTACATTTAGATCAGGCTTTTGTTTTTGTAAGCGACCGTAGTAATAAGTATTCACGATACCCACATCACACTGGCCAGCATCAATCGCATTCAATAGGGCTGTGTCATCTGAAAAAACATCTGTAGCTAAGTTATTAATCCAGCCTTTGATTAGATCTTCAGTTTTTTCCACGCCGTGGGTTTCAATTAAGGTGGCGGTCAGTGATTGGTTGTAGACTTTTTTACTGGTGCGTAAACACAGGCGGTTTTTCCAGTTATCGTTAGCTAAAGCTTCGTAAGTGCTGAGCTCATCTGGGTTAACCCGCTCGGTTGAGTAGGCAATGGTGCGTGCGCGCAGCGATAAGCCCGTCCACTGGTCGTTACTGGAGCGGTATTGGCTAGGAATATTTTCTTTAATGACTTCTGAGTCGAATGTTTGCAAAATTCCCATTTGCTCAGCTTGCCAGAGGTTACCTGCATCTACAGTAATCAGAATGTCAGCAGGGGTGTTGCCTCCTTCAGCTTTTAAGCGCGCCATCAAAGGGGCTTCTTTGTCAGTAATAAACTTGATATTGACACCTGTTTGTTCGGTGTACTTATCAAATACTGGCTTAATGAGCTCATCGATACGCGAGGAGTAAACTACGATATCGTCTGCTGCTTGTGCGTGGCCTGCAGCAACGCTGAGTGCGATAGCTGCAAGAATGGGTTTGCGAATCGACATAGGTGACCTCTGGTTAGAAAGTTAATATGTAAATGATAGTCAGTCTCATCTGTGCTGGCAACTAAAATATGTGAGTTGTTCTAAAAATAATTTTTATGGGTCCGTGTTACGCGTGCTTGAGCATCGCTAGGACTTGGCTAAATCTGGTAAATCGAGACCTAAGCCAAGTGCGTGGCGCACAAAGATAGCTTTGCCTTCATCTAAACTGTCGACGAAGGCAAGACCGCTATTGCGCAGCCAGCGCACCGCTAAAGCATCTGCCTGAAACAGGTGCTGGAAGCCTTCCATGGCCGCCATCATGGTTAAGTTATGCGGCATGCGACGCCGTTCAAAGCGGCTTAGCACGCGTTCGCTGGCAATATTTTCGCCACGTTTTAAGCCATGCAAAATAACCTCGGCTAACACTGCTGCATCTAACAAGCCCAGATTGACCCCTTGTCCAGCCAAGGGGTGAATACTGTGTGCAGCATCACCTATCAGTGCGAGGCCCGGTTCAACATAACGTTTAGCATGACGTTGGCGCAGTGGAATGCTATAGCGTTGGTCGGCATGTTCAATGCGGCCTAGACGATGCTCGCTAGCTTGACCGAGGGCAGCGCAAAACGCTTCATCATCGAATGCCATGATTTGCTGGGCTTGTTCTGCAGGTACGGACCAGACAATGGAGCACCAGTGCTGACCATCAGCGTGTTGTAAAGGCAATAAGGCCAGCGGCCCATCGTCAGTAAAACGTTGCCAAGCAGTGTCTTGATGTGATTTTTCACAGCGAATGCTGGTCACTATGGCATGGTGCAAGTAATCCCACTCGCGGGTGGCACAGCCGACCAAGCGCCGTATTGTTGAGTTGGCACCATCGGCAGCAATAATTAATGGGCTGCGAATAGAGTTGCCATCTTCAAGGTACATTAACCAACCTGCACCGGAACGGCGTAGCTGTGCAACCCGTGAATGAGCCAGTAGTTGGATATTGGAGTTGTGTAATTGATCCAGTAAAGCGTCTTGGACAATACGGTTTTCAACAATATGGCCTAAAACATCGGCATGCACACTGCTGGCTGAAAAATCAATTTTACCTGTGCCGGAGCCGTCCCAAACATGCATATGTCGGTAAGGGCAAAGCCGCCGCTGAGCGATGCCAGGCCAAGCCTGCACTTGTTCTAAAATACGCTGACTAGCAATCGACAGAGCCACCACGCGCGGTTCAAATGGCTGGCTGGGTTGAAAGGGTGTCGTAGTTAGCGGGCTGCTATCGACTAATAGCACGTCGAGTCCACTGTCTTTTAGCGCTAAAGCAAGGGTGCTTCCCACCATGCCTGCGCCAACGATGATTAAATCTGCGTGCATATTGAAATCCTACTCTGTGCTATGCGCATCCTATGTTGGGGGTGTGTGGCTATGATCCGGTCTTTACCTTGGCAGCTGTGCATCATTTAAATTTTGTTTTCAGTGCTACGCACTCCGAGTCCCATGGCTTGGCGAGCAAACCAACGTTTAGCGGGCGGCAGTAAATCGAGACCCAATAAGCCCAAGTTACGACCACCGGCTAGGAGGGGTTTGCCAGTGGAAAATAAGCGAGTGACGCGATCAGAGAAACCAATGGTTAGCGTTTGATCGAGTTGCTGCGCAGTTTGATAGCCTAGCAAGGTGGCGAGATCCCCCGGGGTGTCAGGGCCATTTAAAAGGTGTTCAGCGAGGGTCATGCTATCGCGTAAGGATAGGTTGTAACCTTGACCTGCCACAGGGTGCAGACTGTGTGCAGCATTACCCAGCACCACTAAATGTGCACGCACTTGTTCGCTGCTTTGCACCAAGCTTAATGGATAGAGGTAACGCTGTCCCACTGTTTGTATAGCGCCAAGACGGTAGCCAAAACACTGCTGTAATTCTTCTAAAAACGTTGTGTTGTCCAGCTCATATAAACGCTGTGCTTCGTCAGGCTGACGGGTCCAAATTAATAAGCTGCGGTTATCTGGCATGGGCAGTAAAGCCATGGGGCCGGCATCGGTAAAACGCTCAAATGCCATACCTTGGTGTGGTAAGGCAGTGCTGATGTTGCTGATCAACGCAGTTTGCCCATAGGGTGTGTGTTGGGCGTGAATACCCAGTTTTTCACGCAGTCCTGAGCGGCCGCCATCAGCTAAAATTGCCAGATCACAGGTCAGATTGCTGCCATCATTCAATTGTAACTGGTAGCCGTCAGTCATGGCGTGCATCTGTTCAACTTGAGCTGGGCAGCGCCATTCCACCACATCAGTATCGAGCGCCTGCCATAAGCAATGACCGAGCCAAGCATTTTCCACCACATAACCCAGTGCTGGCACGCCCTCTTCAGCAGCATTGATCCGTGCTGCGGCGTAGCGGCCACGGTCTGAGATATGAATGTCTTGAATGGCTGTGACGCGTGGAGCGATGGCATCCCACAAGCCTAAACGTTGATAGATTTGTTGGCTGCCGTAAGACAATGCAGAGGAGCGTGCATCATAACTGGGCTGGTAACTGTCGCCGGGCGCATGGGGTTCAATTAAAACGATTGTCCATTGCCGTTGCCGAGCACCTTCTTGTAATGCCAATGCTAAGCTGGCACCCACTAAGCCCCCACCAATAATTGCGATCTGCGCACGGCTCATGAGCTAAGCTCCTGTTGCTACTGAGGCCATCAAGGCTTCAATAGCATCGACTGTTTTGGGTACAGCACTGGTCAGGATGCGGCAGCCATCTTCCGTAACCACCACATTATCTTCGATGCGTACGCCGATCCCGCGCCACTGCTCAGGTACATCGAGATTGTCGGCAGCAATATAGATTCCAGGCTCGACAGTCATCACCATGCCGGGCTCTAAAGCACGCCATTGCCCATCAACTTTATAGTCGCCCACATCGTGCACATCTAAGCCTAGCCAATGGCCGGCACGGTGCATGTAAAAAGGTTTGTAGGCCTCGCTGTCAATGAGCTCGTTTAAATCGCCCTGCAGCAAGCCCAGCTCTAGTAAACCAGCAGTGATAACTCGCACGGTAGCATCGTGGGCATCATTCCAATGGTGTTTGGGTGAAATATAGTTCATTGCCTCAAGGTTGGCTTTGAGAACGATTTCATAAATGGCTTTTTGTTCTGGGCTAAAGCGCCCATTGACTGGAAAAGTGCGGGTGATATCACTGGCGTAGCAGTCCAGTTCGCAACCGGCATCAATGAGCACTAAGTCGCCATCCTGTAGCGGGGCGTTGTTTTCTGTGTAATGCAAAATACAGGCGTTTGTGCCGCTGGCGACAATGGACGAGTAGGCCGGTAGGCGTGCGCCGCCTTTGCGAAACTCATAGTCCAGTTCAGCTTCTAAATGGTATTCATGCAGCCCAGGTTGAGCTGCTTGCATCGCGCGAATATGGGCGCGGCAGGAAATGTCTGCAGCCTGTTGCATCAGGGCAATTTCTGCAGGGCTTTTATACAGACGTGCATTGTGCAACAGGTGGTCGAGCACCACGAACTCTTTCGGCGGTTGTGAGCCCATGCGGGCCTTGCTGCGAATGCTATTGAGCCATTCCATCATTTGTCGATCAAATTCAAGGTTATTGCCCACTGAATAGTAGACCCGCTCTCGGCCTTCCATTAAACCGGGTAAAATATCGTCAATATCATTAATGGGAAAGGCGTCATCGGCTTGATAATCAGCCATGGCGCCGGCTTGGCCAGCCCTTAGACCGTCCCACAGTTCACGTTCAGGGTTGCGTTCACGGCAAAATAAAATAAATTCACCGTGCTCGCGCTTGGGGATTAATACCAGCACTGCTTCTGGTTCTTGGAAACCGGACAAATAATAAAAGTCGCTGTCTTGTCGGTAAGGGTAATCAACGCTGTTGTTACGGGTACTGGTCGCTGCTGCGGGTAACACAGCGATGCTGTTGGGCGTCATGCGTTGCATTAACTGTTGGCGGCGCTGGGCGTATTCCGAGGGACTGATTGAACTCATGCGTTGAAAATCCTTTGTTTAGTGTACTGCTGGTGTATCTTGATCATCGTTATTTGCGGCCGGTTGTTGGGTGCAGGCGGTAAACAAAAATAAGGGGATGGCACGCAAATATTCGTTTATTTCCATATACGCAACCTCACCTTCTTCATCGTCTGTTTCTTCGGGCTCGATTTTTGCGATATCAATTAAATCTTCAATGGTTTCTTGGATATCGTCTGACAGCTTAGTGGTACCGATGTTGGCGCCAAAACCGCTGATAAAACCTTGGGCCCATTGTCCCATGGCGATGGTGCGCACAGCTAAAGAATCTTCATCACCGGGTAGTAGCAAGGTCAGTGCTACACTGCTTTCGGCTTGTAGCTCGGCTTTTACCATTTCCTGCAAGCCAAGTAAGGCAGCATGGAGGTTGCTGGGTACCTCACCTTCAAACAGGTCGCCAGCTTCTGCAAGCCAGCCATCACCGGAAAAACCAGCGCCTGCACAGCAGCGGCCCAGTAATAAACCTTGCAACTCAGCAGGTGATACAGGCTGGCCGCTGGCGGCCAATAAGTCAGCGAAAGCGTTATAAGCAGATTGAGATTGAGACATGAAAAATCCGAAGTCAGGGAACTGATAGGTGGTTTACAAGGTCGTTTAAGCTATCTGTGCTAAGTATATCCTGTTGCTTAGTATGGCGCTAAATGCGGATATTTGCAGCCCGTCTATAATATTATCTGTGCTTAGGCATTCGGTCTGCTACAAAGTGTAAGATTAATAGACAGGTTCTATGATGTATCTTTGCAAACTCTGCGAGAAGTTGGGCGGGTTGACTAGAAATGCTTGTGAGCGTTGGGCGAGCGCTAGCAATAAATGGCAATAATAAAAAGGAGGGCTCGTGAAAAATACTGATTTACCAGCCTTGGTGCAGGCCGTTGAACGATTAATTCAGCGTAACACTGAACTGAGTACGCAGAATAAAGCATTGCGTGAAGAGCGTGGGCAGCTCATAGAAAAAAATGAAATAGCACAACAAAAAGTTGCCGCTATGATTTCTCGGCTTAAAGCGTTGGAGCAAGATTCATGACTCAAACCCAAACGGTAGCTGTGCGTATTTTAGACAAGGACTATCACATTGTGTGTCCGGCTTCAGAAAGTGTGAACTTAGAACGTGCCGCAGAGTATTTAGACTATAAAATGCGAGAAATTCGGCGCACAGGAAAGGTTATTGGTGCCGAGCGCATCGCCGTAATGGCAGCGCTTAATATCACCCACGAGCTGCACAGCAAGCAGCACAAGTTGGCCGCTAGCGATGAAGCCTCGGAGCAGATTCAGCAACTGGTAGCCCGTGTTGAAGAGAGTTTAGCGGACAGTAATTGAGCTGCCCTTGAGGCGTGTATAGATATGTGTATACTGGAGACAGCTCCCTAGAGTGTGCGCCAGTCGGCAATGTCCCAGAGCCGATACTGTGTAACACAGGGGATCACAACATAGACTGGTGAGCATATCCGCTTGCGGATGGCCTAAAGGTTTAATGAGATCTCCGCCTTGGACTTTCGGGTTCAAGGGCTACGCTGACAGCGGCACATCCGGGGAGCCCTTTCTTATGATTAATAATCAACCTTTGTCCCGATCCCAACTGCGCGCTCAATTACGTAAGCGACGCAGCGCTCTTTCTCGACAGCAGCAAACCCAAGCAAGTCTGCAGTTGTGCCGTCAGTTAGCACAGCATCCTATATTTAGACGTGCACGGTATATCGCTTTATATAGAGCCAGCGATGGGGAAGTTGATCCACGTTTTTTAATGCACGAAGCCTGGCGACGAGGCAAGCAGGTGTACTTGCCGGTACTGCCCAGTTGGCCTAAAACGGCCATGTTGTTTCAACGAGTGCGCGCCAATCAGCAGTGGGAAAAAAACCGCTTTGGCATCTTGCAGCCTCGCTGGTGCGTAGCAGATCAGCGTGCAGTTTGGGCTCTGGATGCGGTTTTTTTACCACTGGTGGGCTTTGATGCGCAGGGTGGACGGTTAGGCATGGGCGGTGGTTTTTATGACCGCTGCTTTGCCAGCTTGCATCAGCGTGATCAGCTGCTGACCCCGCAACGTATTGGTTTGGCCCACGAGTGCCAGCGAGTGGAGCAGCTCCCCTTGGCGGCCTGGGATGTGCCCTTACATGCCGTGGTTACTGATCAGCAGTGGTATATGGCGTCAACATAGTTTGACTGTGCAGAGTCGGTGTTGAGCTGCGTTCCCAAAGACTTTGTGTATAGCCCGTAGTGACGATGCCCAGGCCAAGAATAATGGCGAGGACCCAAATGAGGTCAGGTTTGCGTTTCATGGCTGTGCTGTTCTCCGGCAACTGCAGTCTGCGCTATTTGTGATATGGATATGTATGTACCAGCACTTGTTCAAACAGCTTCTGTTGCTATCGAGGCTAGTGATTACAAGATGCTAACAATACTGGACAGTATCCAGTATAAAAAGTTCATAATGCCATGAATTAAAAGATTGATGTGCGTTGCTAGGGTGGGCGAGTGAGCTAAACTATTTGTACTCCGTGGAGTAAAACAGTGCGCTTTGCCTAAAGCGCACATGGTACTATCTGCCTCCTGGGTATTGCAAAAGGTTTATAGTTGGTATCGTTGGCTTTATTGTGTATTAACCCCTTCATATTGAGTTACAGATTTGTCTTACCTTGCTAGGAGCAAGCATGTCTACGCAAAATAGTCCGTCTCGTCTTTTTATTATTCCACTTTTAATCGCTTTAGTTGCCGCAGGCGCTTTTGGTTATTGGAAATCTTTGCAAGATCGTTTGCCGGAAGGCGTTTATGAGGCCAATGGACGTTTGGAAGCCACGGAGGTGCAGGTCGCTACTAAGCATCCGGGGCGCCTTGCTGAAGTGTTAGTGAAGGAAGGTGAACAGGTGGTTGCAGGGCAGTTATTAGCCCGAATTGATACCCGTACGTTAGAGGCACAGCGTAGTCAGGCACAGTCAGAAGTGTCCCGTGCTCGTGAAAACTTTGCAGCAGCGGAAGCTACTGTGCACTTGCGGGAAAGTGAGCGTCGTTTAGCACAGCAAGACTTAGTACGTTTCCGTGAGCTTTATGCCCGTGGTCATGCCAGTGGTCAGCAGATTGATCAACAGCAAGCGCGCTTTAATACTGCCTCGGCAGCACTGGATGCTGCTAAAGCACAAGTTCAAGCCGCACGCGCAGCCATTGCTGCAGCTGAGGCCATGGTTGCACAGCTCAGCAGTGAAATTGATGACAGCAGTTTGCGTGCGCCAATGGATGGCGTGGTGCAACTGCGTTTGGCAGAACCTGGTGAAGTTTTAGGTGCCGGTGGGCGGGTGTTTTTACTGATCGACCCATCGGATCAGTACATGCATGTGTACTTGCCTTCCGCAGTGGCAGGACGTTTAGCCACAGCGGATCAGGCGTGGATTGTTTTAGATGCGTTGCCTGAGCAGCCGTTGCCTGCTGAGGTGGCTTTTGTTGCTGCTAAAGCGCAGTTTACGCCTAAAGAAGTTGAAACCCGTGATGAACGGCAAAAGCTGGTGTTTCGCGTTAAGTTGCGCCTCACTGACCCCGCTGCCATGCCGCAAGCTAAGCCAGGTATGCCAGGCTCTGCCTATGTGCGCCGTGACCCCAGTGTCGAGTGGCCGGAGTCGCTACAGTAAAACAGTACGGCTGTGCAGTAGCATGACAAGCCCATAATTATACGTCCGTATTAGGCGGTTGTGGGTAGGGTGGTAAGTGGATAATCAGTTAGGTTAAGCATGACGACGCAAGTAGTACGGGCAAGTAATATTTATCACAGTTACGGCAAGCAAAGCGCATTGCACGAGGTCAGCTTTAGTTTGCCGGCGGGCAGCCGTTGCGGGCTGATTGGTCCCGATGGTGCCGGTAAGTCCAGCTTGTTGGGCTTGATTGCTGGGGTCAAGGTGTTACAGCAGGGTGAGCTGGAGGTATTGGGCGGACCCATTGACCAGCGCCGTCATCGCGCAACCTTATATCAGCGGATTGCTTTTATGCCGCAAGGCTTGGGGCACAATCTATATCCTGATTTATCCATTGCCGAGAATATCCGTTTTTTTGCTGATTTATTCGGCTTAAACTGCGATGAGCGTGAAGTGCGCATGGCCAACTTGCTGGAGGCGACTGATCTCAGTGAGTTTGCTGACCGTCCAGCAGGCAAGTTATCGGGCGGCATGAAGCAAAAACTGGGTTTGTGCTGTGCATTGATCCATGATCCTGATTTGTTGATCCTTGATGAGCCCACCACAGGGGTTGACCCCTTAGCCCGTCGTCATTTCTGGGACTTGATTGAGCAGGTGCGTGCCGACCGTCCTCAGTTAACCGTATTAATAGCTACTGCTTATATGGATGAAGCAGTGCAGTTTGAGCACTGTTTAATGATGGACCAGGGGCGTTTATTGGCCGCTGGTTTAACTCAAGAGTTATTAGCTGCCACGCCCAGTGGCAAGTTGGACGATGCCTTTACCTATTTCCAAGGCGCGGGTGCAACACAGGTTGAGGCTTTACAGATCACTCCGTTTGCGCCAGAAAATCATGAGATTGTTATTGAGGCCACGGATCTGACTTTGCGCTTCGGTGATTTTACCGCGGTTAATAAGGTCAGTTTTGAAATTGCGCGGGGCGAGATTTTTGGTTTTCTAGGCTCTAACGGCTGTGGTAAAACCACCACCATGAAGGTGCTTACTGGTTTGTTACCTGCCACCGAAGGTGAAGCTTGGTTGTTAGGTAAGTCAGTGGATGCCAACGATTTGGCGACCCGTAAAAGAGTTGGCTTTATGTCACAAAGCTTTTCTTTATACGGCGAGCTGACGGTGCTGCAAAACTTAGAGCTGCACGCTCATTTGTTTGATATTCCTAAGGCGGTCGGTGCCCAGCGTGCGCATGCATTAATTGAACGTTTTGCTTTAAGTCAGTATGTGAATGAGCAAGCGGGTGCTTTACCTCTGGGTTTACGGCAGCGTTTATCACTGGCGGTGGCAGTGATTCATGAACCCGAGGTATTGATTCTGGATGAGCCCACTTCTGGGGTTGATCCAGCGGCCCGTGATGACTTTTGGCGGTTGCTATTAGAGCTGTCCCGCGAGCAAGGGGTTACAATTTTTCTATCTACCCACTTTATGAATGAAGCCGAACGTTGTGATCGCATTTCGTTAATGCATGCGGCACAGGTGTTGGCAGTGGGTACACCTGCACAGTTGCAAAAACAGTATGCTGGAGAAACCTTAGAAGATGCTTTTGTGGCTTGTTTGCAAGAGGCGCAAGGTTTAGATAATCAGCAACTTGACGTTAAAAGCACGGCCACTGAAGCCTTAACCAGTGTTCCACGGCGTGGATTTAGCTTAAAGCGCACTCAAGCTTTGGTGGTGCGTGAGAGTAAAGAACTGCTGCGTGACCGGGTGCGCCTGTGGTTTGCCTTGTTGGGTGCAGTGTTTATGATGATTATTTTGGGCTTTGGTATTTCCCTCGATGTGGAAGACTTAGCCTTTGCCACCCTTGATCAAGATAATACTGCACAAAGCCGCGCGTATTTAGAAGGGTTTCGTGGCTCGCGTTACTTTTCTGAACGGGAACCTTTAACCAGTTTGCAAGATTTGCATGCCCGTTTGCAGCGTGCGGATATTAAGCTGGCTATTGAAATTCCCGCTGGCTTTGGCCGGGATCTGTATGCAGGTCGCCACCCTGAAGTTGGGATTTGGCTGGATGGTGGCATGCCGTTCCGAGCGGAAACCAGCCGTGGTTATGTGGAAGCGCTGCATCAAGATAATTTACAGCGTTTACGGGATGAAGGCAGCGCAGCAATACCGCCGCTGGTCAGTCCGGCACGCTTAGAAACACGTTTCCGTTATAACCAAGACGTGATCAGTGTCAATGCCATAGGGCCTGGGGTGATGGCGCTGATTTTGGTGTTTATCCCGGCAATGCTGACGGCGCTTGGTGTAGTACGGGAAAAAGAACTGGGTTCGATCACCAATTTTTATGCCACACCGTTAACCCGCTTAGAGTTTTTACTGGGTAAACAGATGCCCTATTTGGTGGTGAGTTTGCTTAATCTGGCGTTGTTAGTGGCAATTAACCGCTGGCTGTTTGATGTACCCTTGAAAGGTAGCGCTGTGGCTCTAGCGGTGGGTGGCGTGCTTTATGTGTTGGCCACCACTAGCTTTGGGTTGCTGGTGTCCACTGTGACGAACACGCAAATTGCTGCGATTCTTGGCACTATGATTCTCACTACTTTGCCGACCGTTCAATTCTCTGGCTTGATTACCCCACGTTCATCGTTAGATGGCGGCGCGGCCATTATGGGAGTGTTGTTCCCAGCAGGTTATTTCTTAGATATTGCTGTGGGTACTTTTACCAAGGCGCTTAACTTGCGTGATCTTTGGCTGCAATGTTTAGCATTATTTGGTTTTTTCCTTGGCTTTACCGGCTTAAGTTTGCTTCTTTTGAAAAAGCAGGAGCCTTAAGTTATGCAGAAACTATCGCATGTTTTTCGTTTAGGTATTAAAGAGCTGATCAGTCTGCGTTATGACTCGGTGCTGCTGTTGTTTATGCTGTATGCCTTCAGTGCTGCCATTTATATGCCTGCATCGGGTTCTACAGTGGGTGTGCACAATGCCAGTGTGGCTATTGTCGATGAAGATGATAGTCGTTTATCAAGACAGTTAGCCGAAGTGTTGCGTCCGCCGGAGTTTCAAACCCCTGTGCGGTTGCCTTATGCACAAATTGATCAGGTGCTGGACAGTGGTCGCTACACTTTTGTGATCAATGTGCCGGTGGGCTTTCAGGCTGACTTGCTGGCCGGTAAACAGCCTGAGCTGCAGATCAATGTGGACGCCACCGCCATGAGCCAAGCTTTTATGGGAGCCGGTTATATGGGACGGATTTTCCAGCGTGAGCTGCAACAGATGAGCGGTGTCGCAGCAGAGCCGCCAATTAAGCTCACCACGCGGGCATTATTTAACAGCAATATGCAAAGTGGCTGGTTTCTGGCAATTATTCAGATTATCAATAACGTCACAATTTTAGCGATTTTGCTCACCGGTACTGCGCTATTACGTGAGCGTGAGCACGGCACTCTTGAGCATTTACTAGTGCTGCCACTAACCGCATTTGAAATTATGCTGGCTAAAGTCTGGACCAGTATCTTGGTGGTGGTGCTGTGTACGTGGTTGTCTCTTGAGCTGATAGTCAAAAAAGCTTTGGGCGTGCCTTTAGTCGGCTCAATGTTGTTGTACTTATCAGTGACGGGATTGTATTTGTTTGCCAGTACGTCCTTGGCGGTTTTTTTAACTACTTTAGCCCGCTCTATTCCGCAGTTTGGTTTGTTGGCAATTCCAGTGGTGCTGCCGATGCTCTTGTTATCCGGTGGTACGACGCCTTTAGACAGCATGCCGCAGTGGTTGCAGTCGGTTATGCAATTATCACCGACGACTCACTTTGTGAGTTTGTCCACAGCGATTTTATTTAGAGATGCAGGAATTGCTTTGGTTTGGCCAGAAATGCTGGCATTAACAGCCATTGGTGTGGCGTTCTTTTTGGTGGCTTTGCTGCGCTTTAGACGCAGTTTAACTGCTTAGCGAGTGTGCCTTTGATAGGCTCGATGGGTTGCAAGGAAGCAGGTTTACTCTTGGCAAAAGCGTAAACCTGTACCGTTACTGCTGATACGTATTACTGCCAACTTTATAGTGGGGGCTTCACAGGCTAGATCTTGGACTTGCGCGGTGACAATATCACCAAGTTGCAAACGAGCCATATCAGGGTGTTTGATAAAGACCCCATCATCAGATAAGTCTTCTGTCTCTGCTAGAATCTCACCAAAAGAAGAGTGTTCAACTTTAATTTTTCAGACTAAGTTTGTTCGAGTACTTTGTCGGATGTGTGAAGACATAATTAAGATACTCACTCAGTTGTATGATGACTTATATTTAGCTGCTTTTAGCTGGCGTATCAAGAGAATTCATTAGTACCAGCGTTGCTCGCCATCGGGACGCTGCTTAAAACGCTTCATGGTCCACATATATTGATCAGGCCAGCGCCGTACATAGCTGGCCAGTACATCGCTCATGGCTTTTACTGCGGTGTCAGTTTCAGAGCTGTACATCTCGTCAGGTGCAGCTTGGATAATAACTTTGAAACCGCTGCCGTCTGCTAAGCGAATCGCATGTAAAAACACTGCAGCGACTTTATCTTGCTTACCACTGAGCATGTTGGTTACAAACTTACTGGTTAACGCTGTGGTGCCTAAAAATGGTACAAATACTCCAGCGCTGCGGCTGGGTTCGGGATCCGCTGGAATACCCACTGAGCCTCCAGCGCGGACTTCTTTAATGACGCTGATAATGCCTTCGCGGGTGGATGGAGCAACTCGGTTACCTTGTTGTACACGTTGCGTTTTCAGTAGGTCATCCAGTGCTTTGAGTTTTGGTGGGCGGTAAAAAATAATGGGTTTACATTGCGCACAATAGAAGTGGTTGAGCACTTCCCAGTTGCCCAAGTGGCTGGTAATACCGACGACGCCTTTACCACTGGCCAGTGCATTTTTCAGCACGTCTAAGCCTTCCACTTCGCGTACATACTTGAGTGTTTTCTCTGGTGGCCAAATCCAAGCACAGGCGCTTTCGGTAAAGGACTTACCAATGCCTTTCAGACTGCGCGCAGTGAGCTGATCGAGTTCTTCAGCGCTGAGTTCTGGAAAACAATGGCTGAGGTTAATCCGTGCAACGTCACGGGAGCGGTTGGGGATTTTCCACATGAGCCAGCCCGCTGCATTGCCTAGAGCTTGCACGCCGCGCCATGGTAATAATGCAATGAGTTTTAAGGCACCCAGTGCCAGCTTGCCTTTTAAAGCTTCCAAGTAGGACTCCGATGACATCATTCAAAAATAATAAGTTACTGTAATTGTTGGGTTAAGTCAGTAAACAAGGCTTAATCCTGTTTTTGCCAGAGCGCGTAATGCACCTGTCCAGTATGCTTTTCACGGTGCAAGCGCCAGTTATTGGGGACGCCTAAACTGGAGGGAGCGTGTTCACTCTCGGTATAAATCCATGCATCCTGATTGAGCCAGTTGTTATCTTCTAACAGTTGGCAGGCCTTTAATAACAGCTCTTGGTGGAATGGTGGATCCAACAGCACAATATCAAAGCCTTGTCTGCTTGGAGTGCTTAAGTATTGCAAGGCGTCAGCCTGTACTGCTTCTGCATAATCACACTTTAAGAGCGTTAGGTTGCTGCGTAAATTATTAATTGCCTGGCTATTTAAATCTAGGGCTAAACCTGTGGTGGCGCCACGGGACAGGGCTTCTAAAAATAATGCACCGCTACCGGCAAAGGCATCCAGTACCCGTGCACCTTGAATATGTGCTGCGAGCCAGTTAAACAACGTTTCTCGGATACGGTCAGGGGTAGGGCGTAAGCCTGGCGCATCTGGCACGCTGAGTTTGCGGGAGCGCCATTGGCCACCAATAATGCGCACTTGGTTGCGGCGCGCTGCTTGACGCGGTTTGTTAGCCATTAGTGTTGACGCTCCAGTGTGGTTTGCGTGGAACGCTCAATGGCTTCAGGTAACGGCAGTTGCTCAACGGTTGGCCCGGCGGTCACAATAACCAGCTGCTCTGGGTTTAGATGGCGTTGAAAAGCCTCATGGATGTCGCTCACTGAGAGTTTTTGCAAGTCCTGCATAAAGTCACTGAGCCAGGACAGTGGCATGTCATAGAAGCCAATGGCTGCCAGCTGGCCAACAATAGCAGCATTACTGGCTGCGCTAAGGGGGAAGCTGCCTAGACTTTCACGCTTAGCACGCTCTAATTCAGCTTGACTGGGGCCGTTGGCAAGGTAGTCACGCAATAATTCTTGGATCAACTCCAAGGTGACTTCACTGAGCTGCGCACGGGTTTTCACACTGATCATAAAAGGCCCAGCCGCCTGCATCGGACTTAAACTGGAATAAATACCATAGGTAAGGCCGCGCTTTTCACGGACTTCTTCCATCAAGCGGGTGCCAAAACCACCGCCGCCAAAAATCTGATTGCCTAAAAACAATGCTGGATAGTCAGGGTGCCCGCGCTCAATAGCCAGTTGCGCTAAAAAAATCTGTGTTTGTGTAGCAGGAAATTCAATATGCGTTGTGGATGCCATGCTTGCTGCTGGTGCAGGAGTTTTTGCTGCAGCTTGCCCGCGCGGCAAGCGAGTAGACACTTGCTCACTTATGGCTTTGGCTTGCGCTAAGGTTAAGTCGCCAACCAAGGCAATGTGTGCATTTTCTGCAGTGTAGTAGGTGCGGTGGAAGTCTTGCAGTTGTTGGCGGCTAATACTGGGCACTGTTTCAGGATTGCCAGCACTGGGAGCAGCGTAAGGGTGGCTGCCATAGAGCTGTTCGAAAAGAGCTAAAGAGGCCAGTATACCGGGGTCTTGTTTTTGATATTCAAAACTGGCCAGCAGCTGGTTTTTAATCCGTGCCAATGAGTCAGCGGGAAAGCTGGGTTGTGCAGCGACAGAACTGAATAACTCAAGGGCGGGCGCGCTCAGTTTTGGATCAGTCAGGCTGCGCAAAGAAACAACTGCCATATCGCGGTAGGAACCACTGGAAAACTTCGCGCCAAGGGCTTCAAAGCGTGTGGCAATATCATCCGCAGCTAATTGCCCAGTGCCTTCATTGAGCATCGTGTTGGTTAGGCTGGCTAAACCGTAGTGCTGTTGGTCTTTACTGCTACCAGCGGCAAAGGTTAAGCGTAAATCAAACATGGGCAGTTCAGGGGCAGCCATAAACAGTACAGGAGTACCCGCACTGGTTTGCCATTCTTGAATGTCCAGTTGGCGAGTTACAGGACTTTGATTGGATAGTGCCGCTAAGCTGCTAATGCGTTGCTCGGCGGGACTGTGGAGTGTGTGCTGATTTTTTTCAAATGAACTGCAGCCGGTATTTATCAGTAATGCTGTGGCTAGCAAAGCAGCACTTAATATGCGCAAGGACATCATGGGCGCGTCTCCTCAGGATAAATATAAGCAGTGGTGAGTCGCGAGCGGGTAAAGAATTTTTGCGCCGCAGCTTGAATATCAGCAGGACTGATGGCTGTTAATGCGGCCAAGTCTTCATCGAGAACACGCCATGATAGGCCGATGGTTTCCAGTTTGCCGATTTGCATGGCTTGGCTGCTGATTGAGTCTTGGTTATAAACTTCAGCGGCGACCACTTGTGCGCGTACTCGAGCAAGCTCTTCAGCACTGGGTGGTGTGTCTTGCAACTGCTGCAATTGCTCCCATAGGCCCTGTTCAACCTCTGCTAAAGTTTTACCTTTTTGCACATTGGGTGTAGCCGATAATACAAACAGACTGCTGCCACGGGTGAACGCGTTATACCAAGCTGCAGCGCCGGCCACTAATTCCTGTTCGCGTTCCAGTTTGCTTGGGATACGTGAGCTGTTACCGCCATCTAATAAGGCACCAATTAAACGCAGCGCATGGATTTCTTTGTGGTCATCGCTGCTGGTTAAGCTTGGCACATTAAAGCCCATCATAATGCTAGGCAGCTGGGTTTTGAGATGCAAAGTGATACTACGCTCACCGGGTTCGTCCAGCTCAACTGGTTGTTTAACAGCTGGCAAGGGGCGCGCAGGTATGTTTGCAAAGTAACGGGTGACCAAAGTTTTCACTTCATCGGGCTGCACATCACCGACAATGACTAAAGTGGCGTTATTCGGCACATACCAACGCTCATGCCAGTCTCGCAGGTCATCAATGGTCATGCGCTCAAGGTCATGCATCCAGCCAATGGTGGGAATATGATAGCTACTGGCAGGATAGGCCAAAGCCTTAAAGCGCTCATAAGCTAGGCCACTGGGACGGTCATCGGTACGCATCCGCCGTTCTTCTTTGACCACTTCGATTTCTCGAATAAACTCGTCTTCAGGTAAAGTCAGGCTGGCTAAACGATCGGCTTCCATTTCTAAAGCAATGGGCAAACGGTCACGGGCCAGTACTTGGTAGTAGGCTGTATAGTCATCGCTAGTAAAAGCATTTTCTTCAGCACCGAGCTCACGTAAAATACGTGAGGATTCGCCAGGTCCAAGTTTGCTGCTACCCTTAAACATCATATGTTCGAGGGCATGGGCGAGCCCTGTGCTGCCTGGTACTTCGTAACTGGAGCCGACTTTATACCAGAGTTGGCTCACCACAACGGGAGCACGATGATCTTCGCGAACAATCACTTTCAGTCCATTGTCTAAACTGAACTCAGTGGTGGTCGCTTGTGCCATTAATGGAGCAAGCAAAGTACTGCTAAAAAGTAGTACTATGTAGCTTAAGTAAGTATTCATGTTTAAACCTTTTAAACTGCACTCTGAGTTTCGCTAACGAGCGCTTAGAGGTGCTAGGATACGTAATCATTTAATTAACAACCAGACTGGCATATTTTGACTTAAAAATGCATGTCAGTGTGGTGATATAGCTGAGATAGCCTTTTTCTATGTTTGGTTCCGGCGACGATAAAAACTCAAAACAACCAGCGGATAACGCTGATTCCCAATCACCTGAAGAGCAGCAGAACGCAGCGGCATCAGAAAAACCGGCCAGAAAAGGCTTGTTTTCATGGTTTGGCCGTAAAAAGTCTGAAGCGAAAACTGAGCCAGCCAGCCCAGTAGAGACTACGCCTGCCGAAGCGGTGGAGCAAGCTGAGCTGCCCGAGGGCAACGCTGCCGAGGCAGAGAAAAAACCAGCTCCTGTAGCAGAGCAAAGCGCCGATGTAGCTGAGCCTGTTGAAGCCGTTGTGTCTAGTACAGCACAGCAAACAGCTGAACAAACCCCAGTTGCATCGGCTGAATCCGTTGAGCCTGCAACAGAGCTGCAACAGCCTGTTGTGACAAGTGAGCCAACCCAGACGGCTGAGCAAGCAGCAATGGAGGATACTGATCCGGTCTTGGAAGCTAATTTGGCAGGGCAAAGTAAGCCGCAAGACAATAAGAAAGGTTGGTTTGCCCGCTTAAGGCAAGGTCTGGCGAAAACCAGTTCGAGCCTTGGCGAAGGCATGGCCAGCTTATTCTTGGGCAAGAAAGAAATTGATGATGACTTAATGGAAGAGTTGGAAACACGTTTGCTCACCGCAGACGTGGGTATGGAAGCCACCACAGCCATTATGGACAATCTAACCCGTCGTGTAGCCCGTAAAGAGCTGGCTGATAGCGGTGCCTTGTATAAAGCATTGCAGGTTGAAATGGTTGAATTACTGCGCCCTGTGGAACAACCGCTGACCATTAGCAGTGGCACTAAGCCGTATGTGATTTTGGTCGTGGGCGTTAACGGTGCTGGTAAAACCACCACTATTGGTAAATTGGCTTCACGCTTACAGAAAGACGGTAAAAAAGTCATGTTGGCCGCCGGTGATACTTTCCGTGCTGCAGCTGTTGAACAGTTACAGGTGTGGGGTGAGCGCAATAAAATTCCAGTCATTGCGCAACATACCGGTGCTGATTCAGCTTCAGTTATTTTCGATGCGGTACAGGCGGCCCAGTCCCGTGGTATTGATGTGTTAATTGCCGATACCGCAGGGCGCTTGCACACTAAAGACAACCTGATGGAAGAGTTACGCAAGGTGGCGCGGGTGATGGGTCGTTTAGATGAGCATGCGCCCCACGAGGTTTTATTGGTGCTGGATGCCGGCACTGGCCAAAATGCCATCAATCAAACCCGTCAATTCAATGAAACCATTCCAGTCACTGGCTTGGCGTTAACTAAACTGGACGGCACAGCCAAAGGTGGGGTGATCTTTGCCTTGGCCAAGCACTTCCAGACCCCAGTTCGCTTTATTGGTGTCGGTGAAGGTATTGATGACTTGCGTGATTTTGTTGCCGACGACTTTGTAGAAGCACTGTTTGCTGAAAAGGACTCTGCATGATTCGCTTTGAGCAGGTCGCAAAACGTTACCCTAACGGGCATGTTGGCTTGCATGAGTTGAGTGTTCGTGTGCGCCGTGGCGAGTTTTTATTTGTTACCGGCCACTCTGGAGCAGGCAAAAGTACCATGCTGCGCCTCCTGCTAGCCATGGAGCGACCTACTGCCGGGAAGCTGTTATTGGCGGGGCAAGATCTATCCAAAATCAGTAATGCGCAGATCCCCTTTTTGCGGCGACAGATTGGTGTGGTGTTTCAAAACCATCAGTTGTTGTTTGATCGCAGTGTGTTTGCCAACGTGGCTTTACCCTTGCATATCTTAGGTTTGCCGCAAGAAGAAATTAATCAGCGGGTTAGTTTGGCTCTAGAGAGAGTCAGTTTAAAAGATAAAGCACTGCAAGGGCCTGCCGATTTATCCACAGGTCAGCAGCAACGGGTGGGCATTGCCCGCGCCATTGTGCACCAGCCAGCTTTGTTACTGGCCGATGAACCCACAGGGAATCTGGATCCACGTTTGGCGGCAGAAATTATGTCGGTATTTGAAGATATCAATCAGTACGGCACTACAGTATTAATCGCCAGTCACGACTTAGCACTGATTGCCCGTATGCATCATCGTATGTTGACCCTGCAACGTGGACGTTTGATTGGTGATGGAGAAGCGGTTTAATGTGTTCTGCCAAAGTAACTCCTGATCAACCCGGCGAGCGAGTTGGTGCTACACCTAAGTATCAAGTTGAAGCGGAGCTATCCGACACCCGTGGCTTTCGTAATCAGCTGCGTGCTTGGTTAGTTAATCACCGAGCCAGTATTAAAGACAGCAGCAGTCGTTTAATACGTCAACCTATTGGTAGTTTTTTTACCTGCTTAGTGATGGCAGTGGCTTTGAGCCTGCCAATGGGCTTGGCTTTGCTGCTGGATAATGTCAGCCAGTTAGGCGGTTCTTGGCAGCGCGCGGCACAAATTTCTTTGTTTCTAGAGATGGATATCAAGGCCAGTGATGGTGAGTTGTTGCGTGATGAGATTGCGGCCCGTCCAGATGTTGCTGAAGCTGAATGGATCAGTCGTGAACAGGCATTGGTAGAATTTCAAGAGCAGTCAGGGTTAGGTGAAGCACTGCGTGAGCTACCGGATAACCCGTTACCTGGTAGTATTTTAGTCACCCCAGAAATTATTGATAAAGAAGCCTTGGCGGCCTTGCTAGATGAGCTAAAAAACATGCCCAAGGTCGAGCAGGCACAGTTGGACCTGCTGTGGATTGAACGTTTAGCGGCTATTTTAAAGATGGGCGAGAACTTTATCTTTGCTTTATCAGTGCTGCTCATTGCTGCATTGTTACTGGTAGTGGGCAATACCATTCGCTTGCACATCGAAAATCGGCGCATCGAAATTGAAGTTATTAAGCTGGTTGGCGGCACCGATGGCTATGTGCGCCGACCATTTTTGTACATGGGCGTTATGTATGGATTTGCTGGAGGTATTCTAGCTTGGCTGCTGCTGGCGTTTGGTTTGGAATGGCTTAATGAGTCAGTGGTTAGTCTTGCAAAACTGTATGGCAGTGAGTTCAGTTTGTCTGGAATACCCTTAGAAGATGGCTTTTCTTTGCTATTTGGGGCAGTATTACTGGGTTACATTGGTGCTTGGTTAGCTGTGGCACGGCATCTGCGGGAATTAGCCCCGCGTTAATTACTAAGCCTTCTAGGATAAGGCTTGCACATCGTGTTAAGTGCATAATAAAAGGAACTTTATGACGTAATTGTCATCATATACTTAATAGTAATATTTTAAGTTATTGTCACCCGTTGGAGGAAATTTATGACCACCACGACCGCATTACAAACTGCTCATATGTTAAGCCCAGGTTCTAACCTGCAGGCTTATGTTCAATCAGTAAACTCTTTTCCTATTTTGACCGCTGAGCAGGAACAAGATTTAGGTGAGCGTCTGTATTATCACCAAGATTTAGATGCTGCTCGCCAATTAGTTATGGCCCACCTGCGTTTTGTTGTACATATTGCACGCACGTATTCAGGTTATGGGCTGCCGCAAGGCGATTTAATTCAAGAAGGTAACGTAGGCTTAATGAAAGCCGTTAAGCGTTTTAACCCGGAAAAAGGTGTGCGCTTAGTGTCTTTTGCGGTGCATTGGATTAGAGCTGAAATTCATGAGTACGTATTGCGTAACTGGCGTATTGTGAAAGTGGCCACAACTAAGGCGCAGCGTAAACTTTTCTTTAATTTGCGCAGCAAGAAAAAACGCTTAGCTTGGTTAACCAATGATGAGGCGGATGCTGTTGCAGAAAGTCTCGGTGTTAAAGCGCACGAAGTGCGTGAAATGGAAAGTCGCTTGACCGGCAGCGATATGGCTTTCGACTCATCAGATAATGAAGATGATGATCGAGCTTACTTGTCACCGGCAAACTATTTAGAAGATCGCAGCCAAGACCCAGCTTTACAGTTGGAAAATTCTGATGCCACTGAAAATGCTAGCAGTAGCCTGCATGAGGCGCTTAGCCAGCTGGACGAGCGCAGCCGGGATATTTTACAGCAGCGCTGGTTATCCGATAAAAAGGTCACCTTGCATGAGCTTGCCGATCAATATGGTGTATCTGCTGAGCGGATTCGTCAGATTGAAAGAAACGCCATGAATAAAATTAAAGGCAGTATTGCAGCGTAATACAGTCTTCGGGTGACGAAAAGGCGACTCTTAGCAGTCGCCTTTTTTATTGCACTAAAGATAATCAGGGGACTGTATAGGCTGCACAGTCGAGCGGGTTGGGTGACCAATAAGGAGATAATCGAAGCACTTTTATGTGCTGTTCTGCAGTCAGTGGTTAGATCAACCAAACTCAAAGGCCATTAATCTGCGCAGCGGCTGATCCCAACCCTTAAAACGGCCAAAAAATCGGGATAAAAATAACCCCTAATAACCAGAAAATGCTATTGAGGGGTAAACCCACTTTCATAAAGTCACTAAATTTATAGCCACCGGCGTTATACACCATCATATTGGTTTGGTAGCCCACAGGGGTCATAAAACTGGTGGATGCAGCGAAAGTGATAGCAATTAGAAAGGGAGTTGGGTCCGCTTGCATCAACTGCGCAGTGGAAAAACCTATGGGGGTGAGTAGCACCGCCGCGGCGGAGTTACTCATCAGCTCACCAAACAGCAGGGCCATCAAGTAGAGCACTGCCAGTACCACGTGGGGGCCCAGATGGCTGACCAGCCCGACACTGTTATCCACCAAAAACTGAGCGGCGCCACTGCTGCTCATGGCGATTCCCAGCGGTAGTAGGCCGGCGATTAACATCACAATCGACCAGTCAGTATTTTCGTAGACATCATCAGCATGAATACAGCCTGCTAGGGTCATGGCCACCGCACCGGTCAGCGCCGATATGGCAATGGGTAACCAGCCAATGGCTGAGATAATCACCACAGCGGCCATGGTGGCAACGGCAAAGGGTGCGCGCCAGCCTACGTTTTGACTGGCTTCACGTTGCGAAATGACAATGATGCTTTTATCTTGGCGTAAGGCTGGCAGGTCTTTTTCGGGTAGCGCCAAGAGTAAAATATCACCAATATTAAGGCGTAAACTGTTGAGTTGAGTGCGTAACACTTGGCCACGCCGCTGCACCCCCATCACCGCAGCATTGTATCGCCAACTGCGGTTGAGCACAGACAAGAGACGCCCGGCGGCACGGGACTGCGGAGCAATCATAACTTCAACCAGCACAGACTTACCCTTTCTACGGCCCTTGAGGTGAAAGTCGGTTTGCGTATTAAACTCCAGTTTTTGATCTTCTTTTAGAGCTTCAAGGTCAGACCAGACGCCGCGGGCCAGTAAAATATCACCTTCACGTAACTGCTCTGAGCGTGGTGACCAGTACTTCTCCCCATCACGCAGCAACTCCAGAATAAATACATTATAGTTTTTGCTCAGTTGCGCTTCTTCAACGCTGACACCTAAGAGCTTTGAGTTTTCGGTGATTTTCAGTTCGCTAATGTAATGGCCAAACTCATAGAGGTTTTCTAAGTCTGAGCTGCGCACTTCAGGTAATAACCAACGTCCGAAGGTGAGTAAGTATAAACACCCAGCGACGGCACAAATGGCTGCCAAAGGCAGAAACTCAAACATACTAAAGCCACGGTGACCCAGATCTTTAGCAATGGAGTTAACCAACAGGTTGGTGGAAGAACCTATCAGCGTTACCACCCCCATCATTTGTGCCACATAGGACAGTGGAATCAGTGTTTTTGAGGGGGCCATGCCAACTTTTAAGCTGGCAGCAATCACAATGGGGATAAAAATGGCCACTATGGCGGTGTTGTTAACGAAGGGTGCAGTTAGCGCCAGTAAGGCGAATAACATCAGCATAAACATCAGCGGTGAGCGTGCCGTACCCAGTAGCCGCTGGATGCCGGCCAAGGCGCCACTGTTTTGTAGGCCTGCAGCTAAGATAAACATGGACGCCACAGTGATGGTGGCTGGATTGCTAAAGCCGCTTAATGCTTGAGTGGTACTGACCAGATCGAGCAACGTTAAACTGACTAAAACCAGAATAGCAATGGCATCAATGCGCAGTTTCTCTGTCACAAATAAAACCATAGCGCCCAGTGAAATCAGTAAAACGAGAGAAATCTCAAGGGTCATAAACGTCTCGCTTAATATATTTAACTGCCATGCGTGGCTTAGCAGTATAGGCCTGTAGCAAACGTAATACACTTGTACAGGTTTCAATTTTCTGCAAATGTGCAGAGTTTAGGCTTGTAAAGGGCACATTAAGGGTCAGGTGTGCCGCGCTGGGCAAAGTGGCGGGCAATCAAACAAAAGCCTATGGCAATAAAACCCAGCACCAGCAGTGCAACGGGTAAAGTATAGAGTGAAGGGGCAGCAAGGATACTGGCGAGAAAACCAATACCAGCGGCCAGTAAAAATTGAATTAAACCCATCAAAGCAGAGGCAATACCTGCATATTGCTGAGTGTGCGCCATGGTTACCGCGGTTAAATTGCCAGTAATTAAGCCCAGCATGGCCATGCCAAAACCCAGCAAGATGCTGTAATTCCATAGCGCTTGCCAAGCAAAGTTCACTAACAGTAACAGCGTTAAGCCGATCACGATAAAGCCCGCTAAACCGATAAATAAAATTCGAGCAGCACTGTAAAATTTCAGCAAACGCAGATTGATTTGGCTGATACCAATCATCAGTAATGCATTCGCTGCGAAGATATAACTGAATTGATTGGGGGTCAGATTAAACATTTCAATAAAAATGAACGGTGAATTATTAATATAAATAAATAAGCAGCCCAAGGTGCAACTGGTGGCTAAGGTGTAAAATAAAAAGCTGGGGTTGCTGAGCTGAATGGCATAATTGCGCACAATACTGCGCATGGAGAGCGGTACACGTCGCTCAACAGGTAGGGTTTCTGGCAATAAGCGAATGGTAGAGATGCCGATTAGCATGCCCATCAGAGCCAACACCCAAAAGATCAGATGCCACTCGCCGTAGAGTAGTATTAAACTGCCCAGCATCGGAGCAGTAATCGGCGCAATCATCATCACTTGCATGAGCATTGAGTAAATACGCGCTGAGCTTTGTGGGTCACAGGTATCAGTGACGACCGCTCTAGAGGCTACAGAACCGGCTGCAGCGCCCACCGCCTGTAAGAAGCGTGCCAGCAATAAGCCTTCAAAACTGCTGGTTAAGGCTGCTGCTAACGAGCCTATGGTAAATAATGCAATGCCAAACAGCAGGGGAGGTTTGCGGCCAAAGCGATCTAAAAAAGGGCCATACAAGCCTTGGCCAATGCCTAAACCAATTAAAAATATAGACAGCGTTTGCTGTACTTGCCCTGGAGTAATGTCGAGGCTGCTGGCCATGGTTGGAAAAGCAGGCAGGTACATATCAATAGCTGCAGCGACTAATGCGCTGAGTGAGGCCAGCAGAATAATCAGCTGAATGCTGAGTGTATTTTTTTGCACTGGTACTTTGCTAATAATGCCATTCCTTATGCTGTATTGTTGGTTGTTCAGTAAGCGAAGTGACTACTTTTTGAGCATTGCACGGATATCCGCTAAGGCACTGTTACCCCGCGCAGCTTGTACTTCTGCAGGCGCTTGTTCAAGCCCTTCCCATTGTAAATCTTCTGCGGGTAATTCATCGAGGAAACGGCTGGGTGTGCAGTCGATAATTTCCCCATATTGTTTGCGTTTGCTGGCAAAGGTAAAGGTTAGATTATGCCGTGCACGGGTAATCCCAACATAGGCCAGGCGACGCTCTTCTTCGATGCTGTCGGCTTCGATACTGGAGCGGTGGGGTAAAATTTCTTCTTCCATGCCCATGATGTATACACTGGGAAACTCTAAACCCTTGGAAGCGTGTAGTGTCATCATTTGTACCCCTTCGGCACCGTCTTCGTCTTCTTCTTGGCGTTCTAGCATATCGCGCAGCACCAGCTTAGCAATGGCTTCCTCGATGGTCATGTTGCCGTCTTCATCGCGCTCTAAAGTGTTTTGTAGAGCTTCAATCAAGAACCACACATTGCCCATGCGAAACTCACAGGCTTTTTCGCTGGAGCTGTTTTGTCTAATCCAGTTTTCATAGTCAATATCAAGGATCATTTCTTTTAGCGCGGCAATGGGGTCATCACTAAAGCAACGCTCGCGTAGTTTATCCATATAGTGTTTAAAGCGCGCCAAGCGCTCCACATAACGAGCACCTAAGTGCTCACTTAGACCCATTTCAGCGGAGGCTTCATACATGGATATTTGCCGCTGGGTGGCATAAGCACTGAGTTTTTCTAGGGTGGCCGAGCCAATTTCGCGGCGCGGTACATTAATGACCCGTAAATAAGCATTGTCATCATCAGGATTGACCAGCAAGCGGAAGTAGGACATCAAGTCACGGACTTCTTGTCGGCCAAAAAAACTAGTTCCTCCTGATAAGCGGTAAGGCACTTTATGCACTTGCAGCTTTAATTCCATGATTTTGGCTTGGTAGTTGCCTCGGTATAAAATGGCAAAATCACTATAAGGCCGTTGTGTGCGCAAATGCTCGGTAAGGATTTCTATGGCAATACGTTCTGCTTCGGCGTCTTCATTGCGGCAACGTATCACGCGGATTTCATCGCCATGGCCCATATCACTCCAAAGCTCTTTAACAAACTCATGGGGGTTGTTTGCGATTAGGGTATTGGCACATTTAAGGATGCGACTGGTAGAACGGTAGTTTTGCTCCAGCATAACTATTTTCAGTGAGGGGAAATCCTCTTTAAGGAGCATCAGGTTTTCTGGACGAGCGCCACGCCATGCATAAATGGATTGGTCGTCATCGCCGACCACCGTGAATTGTGCACGCTCTTTTACCAGCAGCTTTACTAACAGGTACTGACTGGCGTTGGTGTCTTGGTATTCATCCACCAACATGTAACGGATACGCCTGCGCCATTTTTCCAATACTTCAGGGTTCGTTTGAAACAGCTTTACAGGCTGCAAAATCAGGTCATCAAAATCCACAGCATTGTAGGCTTTAAGGGTGCGCTGGTAGTGGCTGTAAACAAGAGCTGCGGTTTGCTCTTTAGCACCGCGTGCCTGTTCTAGGGCTTGGTCAGGCAGCACCAAATCATTTTTCCAAGCGCTGATCAGATTTTTAATTTCATCGACACCGTCATCACCGGCGTACTCTTTTTGCATGATATCGGTGAGGAGGTTTTTTTGGTCAGAATCATCAAAAATCGAGAAGCCTGGCTTGTAGCCTAGCAAAGCATGCTCGCGGCGGATGATATTGAGGCCCAAGTTGTGGAAGGTGGAAACAGTTAAACCATGGCCTTCAGCGCCGCGTAATAAAGAACTGACCCGCTCCTTCATTTCACGGGCCGCTTTATTGGTAAAAGTTACCGCAACAATGTGACGTGCGGAGATGCCACATTGTTGAATTAAATAAGCAATTTTACGGGTGATTACACTGGTTTTTCCTGAGCCGGCACCGGCCAATACCAGCATGGGGCCACTGATGTAATTGACTGCTTCTTGTTGGCGAGGGTTAAGCTTAGACATGAATAAACCGATAAGTAGTGAAGAAACTATTCTAACATTGAAGTGCTGGAGCGATGCTGCATATGCAGGGTTAGCGTGGCTGTGTTATGGGAGTATTAGGGGTGTTGCTTGGTGGCAGGCAATAAAAAAGGCGCTCATGAGAGCGCCTTTTAGATCGAACATAAAACTTAGCGCACCACATGCAAGAAATGCATATGCTGTTCGTATTGGTCAAGAATATCGTCAATCACTTCATCCCGTGACCAACCCATGATGTCGTAATCTTGGCCGCCTTCCATTAAGTGTACTTCAGCACGGAAGTATTTACGCTCTTCACGTTCTTCAGCATCCTCTTCTGTACCATCTGGCGAGATGTGATCAGGACGAATATAGGCACGGGCTCGCACTTCGTAGATAAAGTTGGCTTCAATATGGTGCTGTACTTCAAGTTTGTAGCGCTTGTTTTCATCATCACGTTTGGCAATTTCGACGCTATAGCCTTGTTTGCGTAGCTCTTCAGCCACGTCTTCAAAAGCTGGTGAGACCACCTCATCCATAAAGCGGTTCACGTGCGAGCGACGGGGGAACATTACCATGCTGCGCAAGCGACGTTGCCAACCGCCAGTTTTTTGTTGTTGGCGTGAGTAGTGGGTGGCGCTTTGTTGTTTGAGTATCTGCTTGGTGGAGTCCGTATCCAGGGCTTTTAATAAGCCCCAAGTAGAGATTAAGAGAATCATCGAGAAGGGCAATGCACTGGCAATGGTGGCTGTTTGTAATGCAGCTAAACCACCACCAATGAGTAGTGCAATAGCAACAAAACCAGTGGAGGAAGCCCAGAAAATACGCTGCCAAACCGGTGTGTCTGTTTTACCACCAGAGGCCAGCATGTCAATCACTAAGGAGCCTGAGTCGGCCGAGGTGATAAAGAATAAGATCACCATAAATACCGCGACCAATGACAGCAGGCTGGAAAAAGGGAAATGCTCTAAGAAAGCGAATAATGCCAGCGAGCTGTCAGCACTGACCGTATCAGCGAGACTGGTCATTCCCTGATGCATGATCATATAGATGGAGGTGTTACCAAATGCCGTCATCCATAAGAAGGTAAAGCCAGAGGGGACTAACAGAATCCCTAGGATAAATTCACGAATGGTGCGACCACGGGAGACCCGGGCAATAAACATACCCACAAAAGGCGACCAAGAAATCCACCAGCCCCAATACAGCAAGGTCCAGCCACCGAGCCAGTCTGTAGGGTCATAGGCGTAGAGGTTAAAGGTTTTGCTGACGATTTCTGATAAGTAACCACCGGTATTTTCCACAAAGCTTTTCAACAGCAGTGCGGTTGGACCCAGAACCAGGACCAATGAAAGTAAAATCACCGCTAACATCAAGTTGAGCTCAGATAAACGCTTAACGCCTTTATCTAATCCGGTCACCACTGAAGTAGTAGCTAAAGCTGTGACACAGATAATAATAATGACTTGAATATGGGTGTTGATCGGCAGATCAAATAGGTAGTTAAAGCCACTGTTAATCTGTAATACACCATAACCAAGTGAAGTGGCGATCCCTAAAACTGTGCTAATAATGGCAAAAATATCCACTGCATGACCAATGGGGCCATAAATGCGATCACCAATCAGTGGGTACAGCGCTGAGCGTAAGGTGAGTGGCAAGCCATGTCGGTAAGCAAAGAAAGCAAGAATCAAGGCCACCACTGCGTAAACAGCCCAAGCGTGCAATCCCCAGTGGAAAAAGGTTAATTTCATGGCTTCTCTGGCGGCTTCAATGGTATTGGGCTCACCGACTGGTGGCGCAATGTAGTGCATCACCGGTTCAGCCACCCCGAAGAACATTAAGCCAATCCCCATGCCCGCCGAAAATAACATGGCAAACCATGAGGTATTTTTGTAATCAGGCTCACTGTGGTCAGGGCCGAGTTTGATATCCCCGTAACGGCTAGTAGCCATAAATACGATGGCAAGAAGAATTAATGCCAAGGTTAGGATATAAAACCAGCTGACGTTTTCAACAATCCAGCTTTGTCCCTGGGTGAAAAACTCCTGTGATGTATTAGGGAAAATGCTTGCGAAGCCAACTAAAATCGCAATCAATAAAGCCGATGTATAAAACACCGGTGGGCTTATTGTGTTATTGGATTTAGCTGCTGTATCAGTATCCGTATCCATGGGTGATCCTTAGAGTTCGGCAGGGAGTTGTTATAGGGTTAATACTTTTAACCGAGTTTTATAATTAAAAACAAAATCTGTTGTGAAAATATATAGATTTTTTTTATTTAAAAAAAGCCCCCAGAGCTTTTGTGTAGCAACTGGAGGCCTTAGTGTGAAGCAAGACTAAGCTGCTTCAAAGTGCGTTTAGTCTGTACGTGAAGTCAGCAAGGCAGGTCTTTCTTTGCGTGAGCGTGAGTCAAGTTGCTCAAGCTGCTCAAGGCTGGGTAAACGTTCGCCTTTACGAATAATCAACGGTTGTGGCGTTGCTTCCCGCTGCTGTACTGCTGCGTCATCAAACCTATCCCGACGTGGTGCATGGCGGGGGTTGTTGCGCGGTTTGCGAGCAGGCCTGCGCCCTTGAGTTGCAGTGTTGTTACGCTCTTGACGAGCAGCACCACGTCCTGCATTTCTTGGGGTGGCAGCACCAGGCGCATTGTTATTGGCGCGGCGGCCGCGGCCTTTATTTTGGTAAGGACTGACGTAATCAACACTGTTACCAAAGTTATCAATCTCATCATCTAAGAAGACTTTGGGATCGCGATCAGCTGGCAATGGTGGCGCACCGACGTTGCTAGCAGGGCGTTCGTTACGCGGTCTGCGAGTGCGACGGTTGCGTGCTGCGGCTGGTTGGTTATTAGGGCGGTCACTGCTTTGATTACGCTGAGAAGTACGGGTTGCAGCGGCTGGACGCTGTCCTTTAGGTTGTTCAGCAGCGGCATTTGTGTCGCTGTTGTTGCGGTTATTTCGATTGTTGCGGTTAGCATTGCGCGGGGCATTGCGTCTGCCGCCACGTGGCTGTCGAGGCGCCCGTGGCTCGGGCTTGTCTACAACTACGCTGTCTGGATCAAAACCAAAACTATCACCTTCTTCAATGGTTTGCCGTGTCATGCGCTCAATGCCTTTCAGCAAGCGCTCTTCAGCAGGTGCCACCAAAGACACTGCTAAACCAGAGCGACCAGCACGACCGGTACGACCAATGCGGTGCACGTAGTCTTCTTCCACGTTAGGCAGCTCGAAGTTCACCACATAGGGTAATTCGCTGATATCTAAACCGCGCGCGGCAATATCTGTGGCAACTAACACGCGAATGCTACCGGCTTTAAAATCAGCCAAGGCTTTAGTGCGCGCATTCTGGCTTTTATTGCCGTGAATAGCTGCGGCAGGTAAGCCGTTTTTTGATAGGTATTCGGTTAAACGGTTGGCGCCATGTTTGGTGCGCGTAAAGACTAACACCTGTTCCCAAGCACCCATGGTAATTAAATGGGCTAGCAAAGCGCGTTTGAGTGGTGCCTTAACGCGGTAGACGCGTTGCTCAATGCGTTCCACTGTGGTGTTGGGTGGGGTAACCTCAATACGTTCTGGATCATGCAGTAAACGTCCAGCAAGGTTGATGATGTCGTCGGAGAAAGTTGCAGAGAAGAGCAAGTTTTGGCGTTTACTGGGTAATTTTGCCAAGACCTTTTTAACATCATGAATAAAGCCCATATCCAGCATACGGTCGGCTTCATCCAGCACTAAAATTTCAACGGCACTTAAATCAATTTTATTTTGACCGACCAAGTCCAGTAAACGGCCTGGGCAAGCGACTAAAACATCGACGCCTTTGGCCATGGCGTTAATTTGCGGATTGGGACCCACACCACCAAAAATACAGGTGCTGACGAAAGGCAAGTCACGGGCATACAGCTTAAAGCTGTCATGCACTTGTGCAGCCAGTTCACGAGTCGGTGTTAAAACTAATACGCGAGGCTGGCGAGCGCGGTGGCGCTGTTTGCGATCCGGCTGACCATTAGGAAATAAATATTCTAAAATTGGCAGTGCAAAACCACCGGTTTTACCGGTTCCGGTTTGTGCTGCAACCATTAAGTCGCGACCTTGTACTGCAGCTGGAATGGCTTGCAACTGTACAGGTGTAGGTGTTGTGTAGCCGGCTGCTTCGACGGCGTTAACCAGGGTCTGTGATAGACCAAGGGAAGAAAATGACATGCAGTCTTCCTGTTTGCCGGCGACCCGCCGACTTTGGGGCGCAAAATTTTAAGTGCTTTATACAGGTGCACAGATGCTCTTATGCACCCCATCCACGAATGATGTCCTGCGCTGGGCATCAAGCTGGATGGAGGTATATTGCTATAGTTGACCTTTAGGTCTTATTTCAGCGGTTAAGCTTAAGATTATCCCAAATAGCTAAACTGGGTTCAGCTTGGTTAAGTGTATAGAAGTGCAGTCCTGGTGCGCCGCCTTTGATGAGGCGTTCACACATGTTGGTAATAACTTCTTCACCGAAGGCTTGGATGCTGGCTATATCGTCACCGTACGCTTCAAGTTGTTTGCGTATCCAGCGTGGAATCTCAGCACCACAAGAATCTGAAAAACGTGCCAATCTAACATAATTGGTTATTGGCATAATGCCTGGCACGATTGGGATATCAACGCCTAGTTTACGCGCTCGCTCAACAAAATAGAAGTAGCAATCTGCATTAAAGAAATATTGGGTGATGGCACTGTCAGATCCTGCCTGCACTTTACGAGCAAAATTTTGCAAGTCTGTTTCAAAGTTTTGGGCTTGTGGATGCATTTCTGGATAGGCTGCCACTTCAATGTAAAAGTGATCACCGGTTTCCTTGCGAATAAACTCGACCAACTCATTGGCATAGCGCAGTTCACCAGCGGCCATTCCCATCCCGGAGGGTAGGTCACCACGGAGTGCAACAATGCGCTTAATATCAGCTTCTTGGTAACGTTGCAGCAATTCCCGTAAGTCTTCTAGGCTATCACCCACGCATGACAGGTGCGGTGCGGTGGGGATTTTAGTCTCACGATCCAGCTGTAAAACAGTATTGAGGGTGCGGTCACGGGTTGAGCCGCCGGCACCATAGGTGCACGAGAAGAATTCTGGATTGTAGGCGGCTAACTTCTCAGCGGTTTTTAATAGTTTCTCATGACCTGCTTCGGTTTTTGTAGGGAAAAACTCAAAGCTAATACGGGGTGTGTTGCTCATTGAATAGGTTCCTAAGATTAAGGGGATGGCAAGTCCAAATGCAAAAAGGGGTGCTTAACACCCCTTTCATCACTTAATAGCGGTAGGTTTCTGGCTTGTAAGGGCCATCCACAGCAACGCCGATGTAGTCAGCTTGCTCTTCAGTAAGGCGGGTAATCACCCCGCTAAAGCCTTTTACCATCTCTAAAGCAACTTCTTCGTCGAGTTTTTTCGGTAACACTTCAACGGTTAATGCGGTTGCTTTTTGCTCAGCGCTCATTTGTGCGAACTTTTTCTCAAATAAGTGCATTTGCGCCAAGACTTGGTTGGCAAATGAGCCGTCCATAATGCGGCTGGGGTGTCCGGTGGCGTTACCTAAGTTCACTAAACGACCTTCTGAGAGCAGAATTAAATAGTCATCATTGTGCGAGTCAAACTCGCCAGCACCGGTGCGGTGAATTTTGTGCACCTGTGGCTTCACTTCTTCCCAGGCCCAGTTTTTGCGCATAAAAGCGGTGTCAATTTCATTGTCAAAGTGGCCAATGTTACACACCACAGCACGTTTTTTAAGTGCTTTGAGCATGCCAGCATCACACACATTGGTGTTGCCGGTGGTGGTGACAATCAGGTCGATTTTGCCCAGCAGTGCTGTATCAATGCAGGCGTCAGTACCATCATTGATGCCGTCAATGTATGGAGAGACCAGTTCATAGCCATCCATGCAGGCTTGCATGGCGCAAATGGGGTCAATTTCGGAGACTTTAACAATCATGCCTTCTTGGCTGAGTGACAGCGCGGAACCTTTACCCACATCACCATAACCGATGACCAGCGCTTGTTTGCCCGATAACAGGTGGTCGGTACCGCGCTTGATGGCATCGTTTAGGCTGTGACGGCAACCATACTTATTGTCGTTTTTGCTCTTGGTGACTGAGTCATTGACGTTGATGGCTGGTACTTTTAACGTGCCTTTTTCGAGCATTTCGACTAGGCGGTGCACACCTGTGGTGGTTTCTTCTGTGATGCCGTGTACGTTGTCTAGAACTTCAGGGAAGCGCTCGTGCAGGATAGCGGTTAAGTCACCGCCATCGTCCAGTACCATGTTGGCATCCCAGGGCTGGCCATCTTTAAGGATGGTTTGCTCGATGCACCACACATATTCTTCTTCAGTTTCACCCTTCCAAGCAAACACGGGAATACCCGCTGCGGCAATAGCGGCGGCGGCTTGGTCTTGGGTTGAGAACACATTGCAGCTGGACCAGCGTACTTCGGCACCCAGTGCAATAAGGGTTTCAATCAACACCGCGGTTTGGATGGTCATGTGGATGCAGCCGAGAATTTTCGCACCTTTAAGGGGCTGCTGGCCAGCATATTTGCTGCGCAAGCCCATGAGTGCGGGCATCTCCGACTCGGCGATGATAATTTCGCGGCGGCCCCAATCAGCCAGTGCAATGTCGGCTACTTTATAATCATTAAAATCAGCAATAGCGCTCATAAATGAGTTCTCCATTCGTAATAAGCGAATGGGCGCCGTTTGCAAATGTGCAGTTGTAAAGACAACTGAAAGGCAACTGTTCGAGCCTGACAGGAGAATCCTGCTGCAGCGCCCCTCGAAACTGTTGACGATCACGGCCTTTTGGCGTGATGCGGGGGGGATTATAGCGAGGCTTTGGCAAATGCCCAAGGGGTAAGTCTTGAAGAATTTACTTTACAGGTGGTTTTTTGTATTAAAGTAAATGCTAAATCCATAACAATAATAATCAATGCAGGAGTGAACATGACAGTTGCTTACTGGTGTGTCTTAGTGGCCTTTATGCTGCCTTACTTATCTACAGTTATAGCTAAAGCAGGCTCTGGTGGTTTTGCACCCAAGCATAATCATGATCCACGGGCTTTTTTAGCCGCCAGCCAAGGTATGGCGAAACGGGCGCATAATGCCCAACAAAACGGTTTTGAAACGACACCGGCCTTTGCTGCTGCAGTGATCATTGCGCATTTGGTGGCGGGTGCAGAGCAAGGCATGTTAGATCAGTTGGCGATTGCCTTTGTGGTCAGTCGTGTGCTGTATACTTTGTGTTATGTAGCTGACTGGGCGCTGTTGCGCTCATTAGTGTGGTTTGTTGGGCTGGGTTTAATTATCAGCTTGTTTGTGGTCTCTGCCTAGGCAGGGTTCAAATTAACGTTCATGTAAATTTAAAGTGGTGAGTGTGTGTTAAAGCGTGGTGTATTGCTGGTTGTGATAATGGGTTTAAGCGCTTGTGGAGGTGTAGATCCAGATTCCCCGCTGGGTAAACGTAAAGCAATTTTTAAGGAAATGCTCAATACCAGTGAGGATTTAGGCGGTATGTTGCGTGGTCGTATTAAGTACGATGAAGCACTGTTTATCGAGAAAGCTGTCCACTTGGATGACTTATCTAAGCAGCCCTGGCAGCACTTTCCCACGATAAAAGAAAGTGATCAGAGCGCAGCACGGGAGGATGTTTGGTTGCGTCAGGAGCGTTTTCAAGAATTGGCTCGGGATCTGGAAAGTACCACTGCACGTTTAGTGGAAAGCACCACTGAAGTGCCGCTCAATGAAAGTGTGTTGGCGGTGCGGGTGCAAGCAGTGGAGGATTCCTGTGAGTCCTGCCACCAAGAATTTCGCGCTTACTAAATACGTGGTTTAAAAAAGAAAACAGCTGAACCCTCAGCGCAGCATTATGTTGAGTGGTTCAGCTGTTGTGCAGAGCGCTACTGTAGATCGCGGAAGGACTCCACCAGTGGCTCAATCCCAGGGAACATGCCGATAACCGCCATAATACTGCAGAGTAAAATGAACACAATTGATGGGATGATCCAACGGTCAGTGCGGGTCATTTTCTGGCCGCGCTCTTTGTCGCCAATGATGCCAATATTATCCAGCAGTACAGTGAGTGACCAGCCAAATACGGGGTTCACTAAAGTGGATGAGAAAATCACAATGGCCGCTGATTGCGCGGTTTTACCTTCACGAGTCATTTGCATACCCGCCTCTAGCAGCGGCAGGTAAACACCAACAATCAAAGCGACACTGAGTACAGGTGGCCAAATGGCCAAGTCCATCGGGTAACCCCAGACTGCTGCAATCACGCAAAGCAAACCCGTTAACACGGCGCCTGCAGGTATGGGGCGCTTGGCAATTGCAGCGGGAACAATGTAAGTCCCCCAAGACGAAGCAATGTTAGCGCCGCCTAAAGTTGTCCCCACGATCTGACGAGCGGAAGCCACCAGCATGGTGTCGTCCATATTCATCACTACTTTTTTGGCATCTCGTGGATAGTTGAGATGTTGAAAGGCTCGGTGACCGAGGAAGTCAGGTGACCACATAGCGATGGTTAGAATCGCAAAAGGGGTGACTGCAATGAACTGATTAAGCTCAGGCAGGCCCAGTTTCCAGCCGGTATCCTCGCCCCACCAGTAAGCAGGGTTAAGGTTGGGAATACCCGGCTCTGTGGAGAACTCAAAAGGTGCACCCAAAGCAAACGCAATGATTGCTGCCAGTGCTGAGCCTAAAGGAATTGCTAGCCACCGTTTACCTAAATGCTCTAAGTAGGCGTACATAATAATTGTGGCCAAAATAACCGTGAAAGCCAGGTAGCCCATATCAAAGCCGTTTGCCCAAGCAAACAGGCTTTTGATTTGAGAAGTGACACCAATAAAGCCAAGAAATAACAGCAGACCACCGCAGACCCCGTCACTGGTCAATCGTGCCAGTAAGCTTCCGCCTCTAAACATACCCAGGGTAAAACCCAGTACACCAATCATGATGCCGAGCGCCATAGGGTGGCCGCCAGATGCAACAATAATGGGTACCAGTGGGATCATAGGCCCATGAGTACCTGCCAAGTTAGCGGTGGGAATTAAAAAGCCAGAAAACAACACCACGAATAAAAGCGCTGCTATGAGCATTTCGTAACGCGCGTTTTCAATGACAAAAGCGTCGGAAAGGCCTAAAGGCGTAGCAAATGCAGCAACAATTGCCGCAACCATGACAATTTTACCAATTGTGGCGGCCATGGCTGGCACCCAATCTTCCGCTTCAAAACGGTAGTCGCGGTAGGGTAGGTTCATGCGCCAACGGCGCGGCGACATGATACTGAGTTCGTGATCTAAATAGGCTTGACGGGAAGCAAACTCGGTACGCGGTCGGTGTAGAGAGCGGTAACTTTTAGAATCATCATCTGCCATTTTTTTGCTCATATAAATATATTTTAGAGAAAAAGACAGGCACAGCAGAGCATCGCTGCGTAAAACGCAGTTAAAGGACTGTCTTGGCTAATGTTTCTTATTGTTATTGTTATTGGGCGCCTAGGCGCAGTAGATCGAGCGACCATAACTGATAGCTCAAATTAAGCGCGCGTATAGTGAGCGTTAGTTGAAGTTAGCGCAATACGCCTTTTGGAGAGTGTTTTTATTTTTTTAGGTCATATTGTGCTTTTAAAACCCATCAACGGCCTGTTCTTTTAAGCTCAAAGCGGCCCGTTGTACCTCCGCATGTTGAAAGAAATCATGGGCGCGTTGTGCACTCGCAGTGCTTAAGTGTCTGAGTTGCTGCCAATCTTGTTGGGTGAAGCCGCTTAAAAGTTGCCAGTTGTCATCAGCTTTTACGGTGATTTGAGGGGGTGCGCCAAGGGCCTTAAGCCAGCGGGCAAAGGGTTGTTGTTTAGCTTGAGTAAACGCGCGTAAGGTTTGTGCGCTGCGTTTTTTAGCGAAGTTGGGCAAGTTTTCTAAATCTTTTGCGCTGAGGCTGAGCCAGTCTGTTAAGTGATTGATCAGTTTGCCGTCAATCAGTGCCTGCCATGTTTGTGCACCCACCCCATGCATGTTCAAGGTTTTTTTATGGCTGAGCCAAGTGAGTCGTGCAAGAAACTGTTGTTGGCACTCTGTGCTCGCTTGCCAACAGCTTAATGCATGGTAGTTGTCTGCTGTTGGCGGTGGCACACTGCGTCGTTGAGGGCTGCGCCAAACCACTTGTTTAAGTTGTGGGATGGCATGCCCAGATAAAGCGATTGCGACATGGTCACCCTGACTGAGATCAAGTGCATTCAGCCGCGTGAGTGAGCCTAAGCTGACTTTGCGGATGATTTTGCCATTAAGGGTTACCGCATTTAGATGGGCTATGGGGGTGATACGCCCACTGCGACCAATGTTAAAGGTGATTTTGCTGACTGTGGTTAGTGCTTGTTGCAATGGGTACTTGAAAGCAACAGCAGATAAAGGCGGGTAAGAGCTGCGTGCATGCTTAAAGCTCCGTTGGCTTTGTTTAATAACTAAGCCATCACTGGTGAAGGGCAGTGCGGTGTTGTACCAGTGGTCACGCCAATATTTGGCATCGTTAAGTGTCTGAATAGGCTGGCTATAGGTTTTAGTTTGACTAAAGCCTAGGCGCTCCAGTGTGTCGAGACGTTGCTGCATACTGTCTGGGCCGTCGGGCCATTCCCAAATAAATACATCAACTTGCGCGCCTTGCGCTGCACTTAAACTGTGGCGGTTGAGCAAACCTGCAATGTGGCTGCGTGCCTGACTGTCCGTTTGTTCGGCCTGAACGGTGTTGGATTGTTTTAAATAGAGTTCACCTTGTAGGGTAATCGTGGCGTGTTGAGTGGGTAGTTGTTGTGGGATGGCTTTAATAACGTATGCATGGTGTGACCAATCTTGGCCCGTTAAACCGTCGCCGCGGCTGAGCATCTGAGTCAGTTGGCCCTGCTGATAAATTAAGGTCACCGCGACACCGTCTACTTTTGGTTGCACCCACAAGTTAGAACGTTGCTGTATCCAGCTGTGCAATTCTTTTTCATTGAGTTTTCTTAAACCCATCAGACTGTAAGGGAGCGGTTGATTGCCGCGTGCCGCTTGCAGTGCAGTGCTAGCAGGTTCAGGGCGTGCGGTTGCAGGAAAACAGTGCTGCCAGCTGTCGAGCTGTAAGCGAGCTTGGTCGTAAAGCTGGTCATTAATCTTAGAAATACCATCGAGATGGTAGCTGCGATCCCAGTCTTTAATGTGTTGGCGCAAGCGTTGAACTTCTTGAGCAGCCTGTTGGGCTGTCCAGTCTGGACAAGCAGCTGCAGCACACACTGATAGAAAGTAACTGCTCAGAAGGCATAGCGTAGCGATAAGCGGTTTAGACATCTTAAGCATCCTTGCTGTTGATCGATATGTATGTAGTGTAGTCAAAAAATATGTTGTGCTTAGCTTTGGTCAATATAGACTTAAGTCGTACCTGTTAAGCTGGCTGATAACGTTTGCTGAGGTAAAAGCAATGAAAAAAATAATGTATGCGATGGCAGTCTTGGTAATAGCAGCTTGGGGCTTAACAGTGATTGGGCACCAGCCAACAATAGATGTTTGGTGGTGGCGTAAGCAGTTGATTTACGTTACCGGATTGGGTTCCTTTGTTTTAATGTCGCTGGTGATGTTGCTTGCGGTGCGGCCGTTATGGTTGGAAAAGCGCTTGCATGGCTTAGACAAAATGTATCGCTTGCATAAGTGGGCGGGGATTTGGGCCATAGGGCTCGCAGTTGCGCATTACCTATTAGATTTATCGAAAGACCTGTTGCGCATGGTGTTTGAGCGTGGCGCTAAAGGGGAGCGGGTTGAAACATTTTTAGAGGTATTCCGTAGTGCCGCTAAGGATGTGGGTGAATGGTCGGTATGGATTCTGGGCATTATGTTGGTGATCACCCTGTGGCAACGTTTTCCTTACCATATTTGGCGTTATACACATAAAACCTTGTCGGTTATTTATTTAGTTATTGTATTCCATAGCATTGTCTTAGCTCCGGCGGGCTGGTGGTTAGAACCGGCCGGCGTTGTATTAGGGCTGACTGCTGCAGTGGGGGTGTATGCTGCCATTATTGCGTTGACTGGGAGTATTGGTCGCAACCGCCGTTACCCAGGCACAGTGCTCAGTGTTAAACAGCATGCTGCTGAAACTATTGAGGTGACCTGCCAGTTGCCTAAGCAGTGGTCCCATCGGCCCGGGCAATTTGCGTTTTTAACCTTTGATCGCTTTGAGGGTGCCCATCCTTTTACCGTGAACAGTGCTGATCTGGCTGACGGTCAGGTGAGTTTTGCCATTAAAGCTTTGGGTGATTACACCACGCGTTTACAAACCGAGCTGGACGTGGGGCGTAAAGTCGTGGCTGAAGGGCCTTACGGTTATTTTGATATGGATCTGGAAAGTAAGGGACAGCAGGTCTGGGTGGGTGCGGGGATTGGCATCACGCCCTTTATTGCGTGGTTGGAATCTTTGCTTGAGCAACCTGAGCGGGCGCCCACTGCAACGCTGTTTTACTGTATAGAAAATACCGAAGACGCGGTGTTTGTTGAGAAGCTAGAGCGTTTAGCAGCAGCCTTGCCCAGTATTACTTTGCGGGTGCATTACAGCGATGAACAAGGCTTCTTATGCGCTGAGCAGGTTCTGCAAGGCCAATCTAAAGAGACTCAAGTGTGGTTTTGTGGCCCACAGGGTTTTGCCGATGCCATTCAAAAAGGTATGTCTAAAAAAGGCTATCCAGCGACTCATTTCCATAAAGAGTACTTTCAAATGCGTTAAAGCTATTAAAAATATTAAGTGGGTTGTGCAGCGCTTAGTGTATTGGCTTTTTATGATCTTAGCGGCTCAAATTTAAGTCGCAGCAGCCATGCATGCAGGCGCTGCTTTGCTCTATATGGGAGTTGTGCTCTTAATAATTCACCTGTTGTTGCAGCATTGGATTGATGGTTGTTTTGCAAGCTTTATGAATTAAAACTGCCAGTAAATAAGCCTTTGTGAAATGAATTCAAAATTAAGTCACAAATAGCAATCAGAGTGCTTGTTGGATGGCATGATGTATGTCACTTTGACTTCACTGTAACGGTTGTCCTAAACCACATGGAACGTGGCTCATTAAGAGCATTTCATGAAAAAAATTATACGTTCTACTGCAGTTTTTCACTTATGTTTTGCCGCTTTCATTTCTCTGTATAGCACGCACAACAACCTTTTTGCGATGTCGAACTCGACTCTAAAGAGCAGCATTGCATTTTGGTATGCAGATAACCCTCCGCTCAGTGAGCTGGCGCAATTTGATTACTTGGTACTTGAACCAGCTCATTTTGATGCTTCGAGTCGTGAGTTTTTAAATTCACAAAATACGCATTTATTTGCTTATCTATCAATCGGCGAGTTTGATGGCGACCAGCATAAACTGCAGGCTGCAGGGCTCAATAAGAGTACCAGTGAGATCCAGAACCCTGCTTGGAACAGCCATGTGATGAATTTGGCTGACGAGAAATGGCAAGCGCATTTACTGGCCCGTGCACAGCAATTTTATCAGCAAGGTTACAGCGGCTTATTTTTAGACACTTTAGATAGTTTTCAACTGTTACCCGCTGAGCAGCAAGAGCGGCAACGCAAGGGGCTGATCCAAACGCTTGCTAAATTACAAACTGAACTACCCGAATTAGAACTTATTTTTAATCGTGGTTTTGAGGTTATGCATGAACTGCCCAAAAAACCTGCGGCAGTGGCTATTGAGTCGATCTATGCGGGCTGGGACCCAAATAATAACCGTTATATTCCTGTTGCTGATACAGATCGAGCCTGGTTGCAACAGCATATTGACCCCATCCGCGCAAAAAATATTCCGCTGATCGCAATTGAGTATTTACCATTCGAACGTCGCGCTGAAGCGCGGCAGTTGGTTGACAAGTTACAAGCTGAAGGTTTTATCGCTTATGTCGGCACACCGCACTTAAACTCATTAGGTATTAGCAGTCTTGAGGTGCAACCCCGTCGTTTAGCAGTGCTTTATGATGAGCGTGAAAGTGACTTAACCGGTAGCAGTGGGCATGTTATTTTAGGCGGGCTGCTTGAGTACTTAGGCTATCGAGTTGACTACTTTAGTGTTGAACAGCCTTTGCCAGAACATAATATGCCAGAGTTGTATGCGGGTATTATCAGCTGGATGACCAGTGGGCCGCCATCCGATAGCAGTGCTTTCCACGTTTGGCTTAATCAACGCTTTGACGACAATATTCCAGTGGTTTTTTTAGGCAGTATCCCTATTGAAAATGCTGCTTTATTCGAGCGCATGGGGCTGCGTAGACGCTCAGGTGAAACCAGTAAACAACTCAGTATCGATCATTATGCAGAGCATATGCTCGGACATTTCGAAGGGCAGCTACAGGTACGCACACGGGGCTTGCAGCCGTTATTAAGTACCCATGACAGCAATCAGGTGTTGTTACAGTTATCGGATCCACAGGGCAAAGTTTATCATCCAGTAGTACAAGCACCTTGGGGTGGTTATGCGCTTGATCCTTACATTATCGAAAGAGGTCTTGATAATAGCCGTTGGATCTTAGATCCCTTTAACTTCCTAGAGCAGACTTTACGCCTTGCGCAAATTCCCCGGGTTGATAGCACCACTGAAAACGGCCGGCGTATTGCAACCGTGCATATTGATGGTGATGGTTTTCCTTCAAAAGCGGAGATTGCCAATACGCCTTATGCAGGGCAGGCAGTATTAGATTTGTTTTTAAAACCCTATCCTTTTTTAACATCGGTTTCAGTGATTGAAGGTGAGGTGGGGCCGCAAGGTAAATACCCAGAGTTGTCGCCTGTGTTAGAAAATATTGCGCGAGAAATCTTTGCTTTAGATACCGTTGAAATCGCCAGTCATAGCTATAGCCATCCCTTTTTCTGGCGTCCAGAGCTGGCGCAGCAGGAAGAAGATTTTGATCCGGAATATGGCTATATGATGGATATCCCAGGCTACGATACCGTGGACTATAACCGCGAGGTGGTGGGCTCAATTGACTATATTAATGAACACTTAACTACGCCAGACAAACCGGTAAAAGTATTTTTTTGGTCAGGGGATGCGCTGCCAGATCCAGCAACACTTAAGTTGGCTTACGATAAAGGTGTGCTGAATATTAACGGTGCGGTCACAGCTGTTAAACCTTCGAATCCATCGCTAACAGGCATACACCCTTTACTGCGGCCGACTGAGGGTGGCATGCAGTATTACGCACCGATTATTAATGAAAACGTGTACACCAATTTATGGCGTGGCCCATATTATGGTTTTCGAGACCTGATTTTCACCTATCAGTTTACTGATCAACCGCGCCGTTTGCGTGGCATGCATATGTATTACCATTTTTACTCAGGGACTAAGCAAGCCTCGATAAAAACCATGCATAAGCTTTATCAGTACATGGAAGATGCGAAGCCTTTATCACTATGGATTACACAATACATCCAGCGGGTTACAGGTTTGCATACGGCCAGTTTGGCGCGGCGTACTGATGGTGGTTGGCAGATTAAAGGGCTCAACAAGTTAAGAACAGTACGTATCGATCCAGCCATGGGTTGGCCCAACATGCTGAAGTCGCAAGCAGTGGCCGGGGTTCGTGATTTACCACAGGGGCGTTATATCGCCTTGAGTGACGAGCAGGCTGTACTGCATTTACAAGCACAGCGCGACACTGCACCCAGTCTTGAGCAGGCCAATATTCCATTGTTAGCTTGGCGTTATCACAATGCCAATGAAGTTGATTTCTCTTTTGCTGGTGAGTTTCCGCTGAATTTTACGGTGCGTTACCAAGGTGATTGCTACGTGAAAAAGGATGGTAAACGTTATAAAGGTCAAAAAAATAACATGCTCATCACCTTTAATATGCCATTTAAGAGGCTGAGTGATGCAAAACTTATCTGCCAATAAGAAGACGCGTTTAATTGCTCCAAGCACCGCTTTATTTGTGCTTATTGCTGTTGTTGCATTACTGTTTTTTCTACGTAGCAGTGACCAAATATTTACCCCTGAGGCGGGACGGCCTGATCAGATTTCTGCCAGTTATACTGAGCTGCTGCTCCAGAAAGCGCCAGAAAACGATAAGCTGCGTTTAAGCTTAATTGATTTATATCTTGAACTGGCACAGTTTGATCGGGCGCAAAAACATTGGCACCTGTTACACAACATTGATACGCATTTAAAAGATTATTATCAATTCAAAATAAACAGTAAAAAAGCTTTAGGGTTGGGTCTAGAAGCGCAGTATCCAGAGTTAGTCGAGCGTGTAGCAGAGTTGCATTACGCAGACTTAAATGTTGAGCAGCAAGTACAGTTGGCTGATTTAGCGCTGCAGTTGGGCGCCACACCGGTGGCGGCACAAATCTATGAGAACCTTGCTAATAACCATCACGATCAGCAGCAGTTCGAGTATTTTGACCTTGCGGCGCAATGGTATTCTGCTGGTAATCAACACTATCAGTCGGCACGCATACATGCATTTTTAGCACAACAGCACACAGCTCAACAGCGTATTGATTATCAACGTAAGGTGGTTGCCGATTATTTAGCCGCGAGTGATCCGGCAGCAGCGGTAAAATATTTGCATATGCTCACTGAGCAGCCTGAACAACATTTATCCAGTGAGCAATTAATGGAAGCGGTGACTGTCGCTATGCTCACCGGAGACCTTAAAAAAGCCGTGTACTTTAATAGTTTGTTAATTGAGCAAGAGCCCGAGAATGTTGAAGCGCACTTAGCAGCTTTAAGGCTGAATCTAGCCGCTGGTGATGTTGAACAGGCGTGGCAATTACGGCACTGGCTGCTTGAAGCGCACCCCGATAATGTAGACACCTATGTGCAATTGGCTGCGTTGGCTGAGTGGAATCATGCTTTTGCGGACGCTTTAGAACTATGGATAAAAGCGCTTGAGCTGGAGTACGACGCTAAACGTTATGAACATGCTTGGCGTTTAGCGATCCAGTTGTTTGATTTTGAGCGCAGTTTACAGCTGCTCAGTCCAATACGTGAGCAACGCCAGTTGACTGATATTGAACTGCAAGCGTTATTTTACTCCCATGGGTCCCGTGGCACACCAGAGGAAGCGGAGCAGTGGTTGCGTGAATATGTAGGACAGTATCCAAGTCACCGTTTGGCGTGGACCTATTTGCAACAGAAATTTGAAAACCTAGGGCAATATACTGAAGAAATTGCGGTGTGGTCATCCATGGCGCAACGTTTTACCCTTCAAGCAAAAGAGCTGATGCGTTGGGCGGAAGCGCACATGCTTAACTATGATGTTGAGGGTGCATGGCGCGTACTTAATAACAGTCAAGACTTACAAATAACTGATGCTGATTACTGGCATTTAAAAGCTGCAGTGGCTTGGGAACTTGAAGATGATGAGCAGTTTTTATTGGTCTATCAACGTATGGAGCAAGAAAATATTAAGCTCTATCGAGCCGAGTTAGATCAATTAATTGGCTTGTTTGCACGCACCAATCCCGAGAAAGCCCTTGAGTTGACTTTACAGCGCTGGGAGAGGTGGCATAACGAGCAGGACTTAATGAATGTGGTCTATCTTGGGCTTGAGCTCAGTAAGTGGGAGCTGTTGCAAAGCCTCGTAGATGCCGCCAACGATGATGAGAACTTACGCCAGTCAGCGCCTATATTTTTGGCTCGAGCCAGCCTTGCAGTGCAGCAATTAGATTATCAATTAGCGGAAAATATTTTACAGCAAGCAATTGAGCGCTATCCGTCTAATAACCTGTTTCGTGAGCACCTTTTGTGGCTGTATATTGCAACGGATCAACGGGAAACCATTAAAGAGCTGTTGAGTAAATGGCAAGGATTGGCTGAGGATGACAGCCGCTTATGGCTTCCTTTTGCAGCCTCAAATCAATTACTTAATCGATCAGTGCATGCGTTGGCTTGGTATCAGCGTTATATAGAGCTCAACCCTGCAGATTGGTTAGTGAAGGCTGCGTTTGCTGATGCTTTAGAGGGCGCTGAGTATTTCGATGCAGCGCTCGTACAACGCCACGCTTTACTGAGCTCCCCCATAATGGATAACGCTACAGAAGCCCGTTATCGAACTTGGCTCAATTTGTTAGCTGCCAATTACGGACAGAAAACAGCTAATGAGCAAGCTTTGGCTTGGCAAGATGGCACGCAAAGTATGTTGCAGTTGTGGTTTGAGCAGCAGTTGACGCTATTGAGTCAGCCACAACAAGAGCAACAAAAAACCTTTTGGCTAACATGGGCGAAGCAGCAAAAACTACTGATCAATGATTATGAGCAAATTGAACAAGCGCTACGCAGTTTTAACTTAGCTGAAGTGCAGCGTTTATTGGTCAGTCAGCGTATTCCTAAAGCACAGCAAG